>JAGZJZ010000031.1 GCA_018365455.1 Clostridiales bacterium | reverse complement strand
ATTGCCACCCGCTATGACAAACTTGCATTCACCTATCTGGGGTTTTTGTGTATCGCCTCAATATTAATTTGGTTAAAATGACCAATGTGTAGTAATTTTAAAACACGCTCTAGTACAGCATTACTTAAATAATTGAGTAATACACACAGGATATTCGTATCAGGGGATTCGAACCATTCTGCAGGTGTAGCGGGCTACATCAAAGAATGGTTCGGATTTCCTGGTGCGGATAGCCGAAGTGTATTACTCAATTATTTATGCAATGCTGTACTAGTACATCAATAGAACGTAAGAAAGCGATTTTCTTTCACACTTAACTGTTATCGGAAACCGATAAATTAAGAAACACGGTATTTTTCCAGCGCCCCGGTAAGCTTTTCACAAGGCTCCCCGTGGATCTGCAAGTCTACAACATTTCCGACTGCAAGTCCTAAAACGCCTAAAATAGATTTCGCATCAATTACAATATGTCCTTTTTTCATATCCATGTCATATGGATAATTTGTGATCTGGTTTACAAATTCTAATACTTCATCCGGATTTTCAAAACTTACCTTTATTTCTTTCATGAAATCGATCTCCTTTTCCTGGATATTTATCCCCTAAACAGCGCAAACATACCTCTGCATACCGCTGACGGGTCTGCGGTACTGCTTCAATAGAAAGTATGGAACGGCTTTTGTTCCAAACTTATGATTTCGCGAATTATGCGTTATTTTGTCTTTTGTTAACTTTTTATCATTCTATCTTATATTCCAGGAAAGAAATAGGGGAAGTTTTTAAAAAAGGAGGAAATATTTAATATCATTTTACTATTTAAAGGTTTTACGGTACTCTGCAGGAAGCATTCCAACTTCTTCTTTAAATACCTTGCTCATATATTTGGGGTCTGTATATCCTGCCATTACAGCGATCTGGTTTAATTTCAGTCCGGATTCCAGCAGCAGTTTTTTAACTTTGTCTATTTTGTACCTGCGCAGCGTTTCTGTAAAGGAACTGCCTGTCTCTTTTTTAAACTGACTGCTTAAATATTCTTCGGATACATTCAGCTTCCGTGCAATCATTTCCAGGCTGATCCCCTGATTGTAGTACTCCTGAATCATATTTTGGGTTCTTTGTACCATGATTCCAACCGGCGGTCCCTCCTGACTGTCCTGGGGGAGCATCTGTTCAAACACCTGCCAAAGAGCTTCCATAATTTCCTCCCAGCTGACTGCATCCATTACTGTCTGCAGGATCTTCTGTACCGAAAGCTCTTCTCCTTTGCCTGCAAACTCTTTTGCCGTATTTAAAACCGCCCAGGTAAAACGGATACATCCATCCTTAATTTCCAGAGGATGATAGATCTCCGCCCTGGAAAGCCTGCAGAATTCACGCAGACACCGTTCAAATTCCTTTTTGTCATGGCGCAAAAGGGCATTTTTTACCTGTGTGTCTATGTCCATTGGGTATTTATAGGGATAGGTCAGGATACCCTCCGTATCTTCTTTGCAGATCATGCCCTTATCCATCCCGGACAGATTCCATTCCATTCGGACCCAAATCTGCCGGTATGCCTCTGCAATTCCCATAAGCCCATCACTTTTTCCCCATCCGTAGATCCCTTTATCTCCCAGATTCGCCATTAGCATTGGAACCACTGATTTTGCAAAATAGGATTCAACCTGTTTTTCTTCCAGGGTGCGGTAAACCACAACCGTAACCGCCCGGCGGGAATCATTTTCCATGACATGACTGGAAAAATAACTGCTGTGGCTTCCAATATCTTTTAACAGGTCACTCAGAAGAACAAGTTTGTCATCATAGGCTTTGCCAAGCCGTATTACGAAGAGATACAGTGTATCCGTCCAATGGAAACCGTATTTTTCGTACAGAATATGATCCAACTGCCCGTCTGTTTCGAACTGGCCCATAATGCCGGAACGAAATATATGATCCAGAGTCATGGACTGATCCTTTTGACGCTGTTCCGCCAGTGAATCTTCCACTTGTTTTAGGGCATGTTTTAATTCGGGAATTTTAATGGGTTTTAAAAGATAGTATTCGATTCCAAGCTCAATCGCCTGCTTCGCGTAGTTAAAATCCGAATACGCCGTAAGTACAATTACCTTACAGTCTACATTCTCATTTCGAAGCTTGCGAAGCATAGTAAGGCCGTCCATATCCGGCATTCGAATGTCCATAATTAACAAATCCGGCAGTACCTGTTCCACCAGCTCCAGTCCGGCAATTCCATCTGCCGCCGATCCCGCAAGTTCATAGCCGGGATTTATTTTTTTCAGGATTTTCCCCAGGCCTTCCCGGATGGGTGCCTCATCTTCCACGATTACGATTCTCATCTTCATCCTCCTCTGCTGCTGGTATAAAGAGATGTACTTTCGTATATCTGTTTTGCTTGCTTTCAAAATATATATTGGCTTGCCCGGGGTAATACAGCTGCAGACGTTTTCTGACATTCATAATACCCAGGTGGTCATCCATATCTGCTGATTCATTGTTCAGAAGAGCCATTGTCTCCAGGGAAAGCCCTCGTCCATTATCTTCAATCACAATATGAAGCTGGCCATCTGCCTCTTCCATCCTGATCTTCAGAATGCATTCTCCTTCTTTGTTCTTAAAGGCATATTTGATTGCATTCTCCACAAACGGCTGTAACAGCAGCTTGTGTATCTTGCAGCGCATGATACGCTCAGGTACCTGGGTTACGGTTTGTAGCGGCTTCCCAAGTTTCGCACTCTGGAGCAGCATATATTGTTCCAGCCAGTACAGCTCACGCTGTATATTCGTTTCACCCCCGGCATTTTTCACTGCATACCGGAGAATGTCCGCCAGAGCGCCTACCATATCGCTGATTTCGTATTCCTCCCGATCAATCGCCTTCCAGTTAATAGTATCCAGCGTATTATAGAGAAAATGAGGGTCTATCTGTGCTTCCAGGGCATATAATTCAGCGTTTTTCTGTTCCAAAACCGCCTGCTTCACCTGGCTGATCAGCTGGTCAATCTTCTCCATCAGTTCGTTGAAGCCAAGGGCAATCCGCCGTATTTCCAGGGGCATCTCTTCCTCTACGGGAATGCGGACCATAAAATCCCCTGTCTCTGCCTCATTCATCGCTTCTACGATCCGGTCCACAGACTTCATCACGGGACGTGTAAAATAATACGTCAGCAATGCCAGAATTCCAATGGTCCCCAGTGTGACAACGATCCAGAAACAGCCCTGCTCCACCACTGCCCTGTTATAACGCTTCATGGATTGGAAATAATAAATGCTCCATCCGCTTTTTTCATTGACCTTTTCCATTACACGGTAGCCATTTGTCTTCAGCTCTGTCTTCTTTCTGCCTATCTGTGCTTTAACCGGTGAGCTGATGATCGTATCGCCCTGACAGACATAGATTCTGTTATCCTCTCCGTTATAGATGCTCTCTTCCAGGACTTTTTCATCTATGCTGACGGTAATCGTCCCAATCTCCTTATGGATATCACGGTAATCCACTATTTTTCTGATCACCTGGAATATAGCCACTTCTTTATCCCCTATGGTTACCGGCTCGTCCGGAACCTGATACATCATCGTTCCGGTGAATGACGGAATCTCTAACGTATTCATCCAGCTGCTGTTGGCTGAAGAGGAAGAATTGTGGTCATAGAATATTTTCTTGCCGTTTTTTAAAGTCAGAAGCACGCCCTCTACCCCGATATTACGGTTGCTCATATGGCTTAAGTATCGGCGCAGCTGACTGCTGTTTACCGTAAGGTCATCCTGATCTTCATTAATTTTCTCTGCATACGCTACTACCTCATCATCCGTACACAAATCGTAGAGGATGGTTTCGTATTTATCCAGAACCATATCCAGACATTGGTCTGCCTTATCCATACCGCCCTGAATCCGGTCATGGAGGCTCTGTTTCATATTGATTCTCATTCGTATCTGGGACAGTACGGCAAACATGGTAATGGACAACAGAGATGCCAGTAAAAATGCCGGAATCAGCCTTTCTCTTAAGCTCTTTGTCTTTTTCATCCTTCCCCCTCCCGGATCCTGCGTACTTCGTCTGCCGCCTCCTGCAGTATTTCTTCATTTCTCTTTTCCCCAATAATGCTCTGCCGCATTGCCCGGGCTACTACGCTTGATATCTGCGGCCAGTCCGGAGATACTTCCCGGTATCTCGCTGTTTTAAAAAGCTCAATGAATTTGTGTTTCATCGGGTCATCTTTATACTGAGTGTCCATAACGTCCTGCCTTGGTGCCAGGAGTCCGAAATCATCCATATATGCAGTCATACGGTCTTTATCCGCTATATAATTTAAAAATGCAATTGCCGCATCCTGCTTCGCCCCTCTGGTAACGGCAAATACCTCACCGCCCGCCACCGTTACCGGATCCCCGGCATAGGGAAGTCTTGCAATGTCAAATTCCAGTTTTGGATTTCGTTCCCTGAGATCGTCAATAATACTGGACGACTGGAATACCATGGCAATATTCTCATCTGCGAATTGATTCATCAGATCATTCATCGTCAGATTAATGCAGTCCCTGCTCATGGCACGGCAGGAAGTAAGCCGGGTCAGCAGGTCAAATGCATTTTTTCCGGCTGGTGAATCCAGGCTGTCCACATCCGCGCCCATTCCCCAGAGTATGGGCAAGAATTCATATAAGCTCTGCTCACTCTGAAGGGCGGACAAAGCCACCCCGTATTTATTGTTCCCGGTTGTTCTCACCGCTGCCTGGTAAAAATCATCCCAGTTCTTTGGGACGTCCACTCCTGCTTCCCGGAATATTTTTTTATTATAAAACAAGGCAGGGCAATTCACCCCAAAGGGCTGCCCGTATATGCGCTCTCCCACTTTGCACGGCTCTAAAACAGCCGGTATATAATGCTCCAGTTCCGGCACCTGATCCGTGAGATCTACAAATGGCTGCATTGCATAGAAATATTGAAAGTCAGAGGAATCCACAAGCGCCAGATCCGGCATTTTATCGTCCGCCATGCTCAGTGCCAGCTGCTTTTTGAAGTCTTCACTTGGTACAAATTGAAGTTCAGCCTCTATTTCATTCTGGGAGGCATTAAAGGCTCCCACCAGATTATCCAGCTGCTTCTTATTCTCTTTTACATCCCAGTAATGCCAGATGACAAGCTCCGTTTTGACCGGTGTCAGCGGGATTTCTTCTTTTGTACATCCCGGTATGGCAGCCATTATGGTAAATGCCATTACCGAAACCGCAATCCGTTTCCACTTTTTCAATTTTCCTACTCCTTAAAATACATCAAAATGAAAATACACCCGGGCTTTCTGCCCAGATGTATTTTCCTCTACACTTTACTAAATACATACAAATCCAACATGCTCTAGAATTCCGGTTCGATTAATCCGTATGTATTTCCTTTTCTTTTGTAAACTACATTCACTTCGTCTGATTCTGCATTGCAGAATACGAAGAAGTTGTGTCCTAGAAGTTCCATCTGCACACATGCATCTTCTGGATACATTGGTTTAATTCCGAAGTGTTTAGTACGGATGATCTTTACTTCATCATCATCATCTACTTCTTTTTCTATAAACTCTTTGCGGAAATTAGCGCCGCCCTGATGCTTTTCTACGATCTTATTTTTGTATTTTCTTAATTGTCTTTCAATGACTTCTTCAACAAGGTCAATGGATACATACATATCATTGCTGACCTGTTCTGAGCGGATAATATTTCCTTTTACCGGAATAGTAACCTCTATTTTCTGTCTTTCTTTTTCTACACTTAAGGTTACGATAATCTCAGTTTCAGGAGTAAAATATCTTTCCAGCTTTCCAAGTTTGTCTGTAACAGCATTTCTAAGACCTTCTGTTACCTCAATATTTTTTCCACTAATCGTATAACGCATGATGTCCAACTCCTTTTCATTTATATTTTGCCCTCCGGAATTCCTTTCGAAGCTCCCTGGCAACCCGGTTCATCTCTGCTCAAAAATTTACCGGCTTTAACAGGTTTTAATGCTTGTCCTGTCCTATGAAACAATTATACCACATTTTACGTTTTTTACAATCCAATTTATTCGATTTCAATTATTTTTCACACAATTTTATAACTTCTTTATAAGGCATCGGTCCGCCGAAAAGATCCAGGGCACTTCCGATTGTGGCATCCAGCCTGCCTTTTCCATGAATCCTGAGATTCTCCAAATCGGTAAAACTGCCTATTCCGCCGGCATAGGTAATGGGAATTCCCTGCCAGGTTCCCAGCATATCCGCAAGCGCAGTTTCAATCCCGCTTGCTTTTCCTTCCACATCAACCGCATGAATCAGGAATTCATCACAATATTCTGCCAATTCATCCAATACACGGTGTGATAGTACCAGATCCGTAAATTTCTGCCAACGGTCCGTCACAATATAGTACTGATTCTCTTTTTTCCGGCAGCTTAAATCCAGAACCAGATTCTTTCTGCCTACTGCCTGAACGATTTTGTGTAAATTTTCATAATCCAGCCTGCCGTCTCTAAAAACATAGCTGGTGACAATCACATGGGAAGCTCCTGCTTCCAGGTAAGATGCGGCATTGTCATCCCGGATTCCCCCACCCACCTGAAGTCCAAATGGATATGCCCTTAATGCAGATAACGCCTGTTCCCTGGTTGCTTCATAATAGGGTGAAGAAGAAGGATTTAATAATATGATATGCCCGCCTTTGATTCCGTCCTTTTTATAGAAATTGGCATAATAAGCACCATCCTGCTCCGATACAAAGTTCTCAGATGCCTGGTCCATTTCATCTTTCAAGGTCCCTCCGACAATCTGCTTCACTTTCCCATTATGTATATCAATACATGGTCTGAATCTCATTTTTGCCACGCTCCTTTTTCTTTAGATTCCTGATATACCCTAAATTCTAGCACATCTTTTCCATTTTGTGTGTTATAATTATAAAAAATGGATCATAATCTGTATATCGGCTTTTTCATGCGCAGTGGGAGGTAGTTTATGGTTAAAACATCAAAAAAACAAGAGCTTAAACGTTTCGCATTCATTATACTCGCTTCTATTATAATGGCTGCCAATATTAAAACGTTCGTCCGTGCAGGCGGCCTTTATCCCGGCGGATTTAACGGTCTCACACTTTTATTACAGAAAATCGGACAGGTTTATTTTTCTATTGGACTTCCATTTTCCGTTATCAACTTTGCTTTAAACGCAATTGTAGTTGTGATCAGTTACCGTTTTCTCGGAAAGAAATTTACTTTTTATACCTGTCTGATGATAGGGCTGACCGGTATCCTCACCGATATTATCCCCGGTATCCCCATTACTTCTGATATCCTGCTGATTGCAGTCTTTGGTGGAATTATCAACGGACTAGCCATGAGTCTCTGCCTGATGGGTGCCGGAAGCGGGGGAGGCACTGATATTATAGCCATTATGCTGTCTGAAAAATACCATATGGAAACCTGGAACTATATTTTCATCAGTAATGTAATAATGCTGATGGTGGCAGGCTATCTGTTTGGATGGAACCAGGCTTTGTACTCGATTATTTTCCAGTTTGCCTCTACTCAGATTGTAAGCCAGCTTCATCTGCGTTATAAGAAGCATACTTTATTTATCGTTACCTCACATCCTGGAGAGATCTATAATGAGATTCTGTCATGTACCAATCATGGCGCGACTATTTTTACAGGAACCGGCTGTTATGAGCAGGAACAGCGCAGTATGGTTTATTCCGTAGTGTCCAGCGATGAAGTAAAAGAAGTAATGCAAAAAATCCATCAGGTGGATGAGAAAGCATTTATTAATATTATTAAAACGGATCAGCTTAACGGGCGATTCTACCAACGGCCTACCGACTGAATATGAAGTTTGCGGCAGTCGCCAAATGGACACGCCAGCGTGTCTGTTTGGCTCGTTGCCCGCGGGAATAAAGTAAAGGGAGCTTTTGATGCAGTGTGCATGCAGCTCCCTTTTTCATTGTCCGCTGATTAACGGTTTGTATCGTTTGTTTCTGTATGATTTGTATTTCCAGTCAGATCATCTCCAAGATCTTCAACGCCCTGTTTCACGTCTTCACCGATTTTTTCCACTACACCTTCTGTTCCATTCGTACCGTCTGTAACATCATTGTTCATGTCATTCGTACCGTTTTCTGTGGCACTTGTATTATCTGTACCTGCATTCGTGTTGGCTTCTGTTCTTTTCTCAGTTGTTGTACTTTCAGAAGTCATCTGAGTATTTTCTGTTGTCTTGTTGTCATTGCTGCTTCCACATGCTGTCATAGCGCACATACAGAGTACGAGTAAAGCGCCTGCAAAACATTTTTTTAACTGATTCATAATATATCTCCTTTTCACTTTATTATAGAATAAGATTTCTCTTCGGAAATAATATGTGTAGATTTTATATTTTTATTCATCCTGGAAATCAATTCTTTTTCGGAACAATCTACGAAACAGCTGCTTTCCATTAAAAGGAAATAAGGGATACAGGTAACTTCTGCCTGCTACCGTTTTATTGGTAGCAACAACCAGAATCGTAATTATAATACCCAGTATAAATCCATAAATATTGAGCAGTGCCGTGAGTATCAGCATAATAATTCGCATAAATTTAAATGCATATCCCAGTTCATAGCTTGCCTGAGTATAGTTGGCGATTGCCACGAATGCCATATACAGCATGGTTTCTGAATTAAACCATCCCGATTTTACTGCAAATTCTCCTACAACCAGCGCTGCAATAACACTTAACGGCGTTGTCAGCATATTGGGCGTATTAATCGCTGCCAGCCGCAGTCCGTCAATTGCAAATTCCAGGATCAAAAGCTGAGCCAAGAGCGGGATATTCATTGTATCCGTTACTTTAATAAACTCAAATGCTTTTGGTATCCATTCCGGATTCTGCATCAACAGCAGCCAGAGGGGGGTTAATATCAGGGTTAAAAATGCAATCATGCCTCTGGTTACCCGGAGATACGTTCCGGTTATGGGCGGGAAGTAGAAATCATCCGCTTCTTCCATTATATCAAAAATGGAAACGGGAAGAATGATGGCTGCCGGGGAATTGTCCACCAGGATTGCAACCTGGCCTTCCAAAATACTGGCTGCTGTCGTATCCGGACGCTCCGTATATTTGAACTTTGGAAACGGGTTGTACCATTTTCTTGGGTAGATGCATTCCGCAAGGCTTTCCTGATTCATGGAAAGAGCATCCACCTTAACGCTTTGAATCCGTTCTTTTAACTCTCTTACAAAATTTTTATCTGCACGGTCTTCCATATAACATAGGACCACATCCGATTTTGAAGTAGAGCCCACATTTAACATTTCCATAGACAATCTCGGGCTTCTGATACGGCGCCTGATCAGTGCGGTGTTAAAGACCACCGTTTCCACAAAACCATCCCTGGACCCTCTCAATACCTTGTCTTTATCGGGTTCTCCCACGCTTCTCATAGGGTAAGTACGACAGTCAATGGCAAAACACTTGGAATAGCCATCGATAAACAGGCAAAGAACACCCGAGAGAATATTTTTGGTAATTTCTTCTCTGTCATCCAGCATATCTACTTCCACATAAGGGATATAATCATGAGACAGGTCTTCACTGTCCTCTGGTAAATCCTCTGGTGTAATAGAATGGAAAAATTCCAATATTTTTTCCATGATTTCATCTTTTATAAAACCATCTACAAAATAGATACATGCTCCCCGGTCTGCTACTGCAGTCATCTTGTAGATAATATCAAAATTCTTATCTACTTCTAGTTTTTGGTGGAAATACTCCATATTCTCAATTAAATCTGTTGATATCGTTTTCTCCATATTTATACCCCCTGCATAATACAACTTGCCTGTAATACTGCCATAAACATTTATTCCCGCGAGCAACGAACCAAACGGGCGCGCTGGCGCGTCCATTTGGCGACTGCCGCGAGGGTCGAAAACCCCGTTGCTTGCCGCGAGGTTTTCGACTCCCCGCCGCAAATGTATCAAACTGACGCACTTGCCGGGTTTTTAACTTCTCTATGAATAGACTTTCCCAAAATTAGCAAAATTATGTTATACTGTTTTTAAAAATATAAATTGGAGTGGTGAATATGGAATTTTTACACTTACTGGAAGGCATACGGTCGCCTGTATTAAATACCGTTTTTCAATTTTTTACCTTTTTTGGCCAGGAAATGCTGGTTCTTGGAATTATCTGCATCTTATATTGGTGTCTGGATAAAAAGCTGGCTTATAAAATTGCACTTTCGTTTTTTGCTGCAGGCATGCTGCTGCAAAATCTAAAGATTACATTCCGGATTCCAAGACCCTGGGTTCTGGATCCGGATTTTCAGGCAGTTCCATCTGCCGTACCTGCCGCAACGGGTTATTCTTTTCCCAGCGGACACACACAAAGTGCAACTTCGCTCTTTATGACGCTGGCTCTTTCCCTGAAACAGAAATGGATAAAAATAATCTGTGTTGTGATTTTTCTACTAGTGGGATTTTCCAGAATGTACTTAGGCGTCCATACGCCCAAAGATGTGTTGACCGCAATGGCTATGGCAGTTATTATTTCTATTTTAATTCATAAATTATTCGACAAGCTGGAGAATACTCCAAAGTCTAATCTGATACTCAGTATTGTACTGGCTGGATTTTCTTTTTTGTCTATGATCTATGCTCTGGCACTGCTGAAAAACGGCACCATAAACGCAGTGTATGCTGCTGATTGCTGCAAGGCCGCAGGCTCGGGTCTTGGCTTTGCTATCGGTTGGTATCTGGAACGGACTTATATTAATTTTGAGACAGAAACAACGGTATCAAAACAGGCTGCAAAGTTCATTCTGGGTATTGCTTCCGCCCTGTTACTAAAAGGCATCTTAAAGGCCCTTCTGGGCGGCAGTATTCCGGCTGAGATGCTTCAGTACTTTATTCTAGTTCTCTGGGTAATTGCCGCCTATCCTTTTATTTTTCAGAGAGTGAAATTTCTTGGTGGGAAAAAATAAAAAATTGAAATAAAAATAACCGTTTAGAGGAAATACTTTCCATCTAAACGGTTATAAATTTATTCCCGCGAGCAACAAGCCAAACGGAGAACAAAACTTCTTACCGCACATCTCCCATATAAAACAGTGCCAGTGTCCCCGGACCGGAATGGGCACCAATGGTTGGACCTACCGGATTAATCAAAAATGCTTTGATACCGAATTTTTCCTCAATCAGGGATTTTACATACTCCGCGTCTTCGATGCAGTCACCATGGCTGATAAATACAATATCATTTTTATCCTGGTAACTACCGATTTGCTTTTCCATATTCTCCACCAGGGCTGCAAGGGATTTCTTACGTCCCCTCACCTTGGCAACCGGTATCAGGCGGCCTTCATTGTCTACGTGAAGCACCGGTTTTAAATGAATCATAGTTCCCAGTACTGCGGCTGCCTTTGATACTCTGCCGCCTCTGTACAGATGGAACAAATCATCCACTGTAAAATTATGGACTACGTTAAGCTTATGATCCTCCAGCCATTTCACCAGTTCCTCATACTCCATACCCTGCGCCTTTAACTGAAGCGCCTTATGTACCAAAAGCCCCTCTCCTAAAGAAGCACAGAGGGAATCTATAACTGTAATTTTCCTTTCAGGCATTTCCTCACGCAGTTCCTCGGCTGCAATCCGGGCACTGTTATAGCTGCCGCTCAGACCGCTTGAAAATGCGATATGAATAATATCTTTTCCATCTTCCAGAAATTCCCGAAGCTCTTCTTTTGCTTCCTCCGGATTGACCTGGGATGTGGTCGGCATGGATCCTGCCCGCATCTTTTTGTAAAATTCCTTGTAAGGCAGTTCGTGCTTCCTGTTATAAGTTTCGCCATCTATCATATAAGTCAAAGAAAGCATGCCTAAGCCATGCTTCTGGATATATTCCTCGGGTAAATCCGTGGTATTATCCGTCGTAATAATGTAATCTCTCATCTGCTTTCCTCCCGTTAAAACTTTTTTTCATCATAACACTAATTGAGGTTTTATGCAAGCGTGGAAGAAAACACAAAATTTATTGCATAAAGCGTCCCACTGGTTAATAGAATGTAGAAAAGTAATCATCGAGGGGGACTATGGATGGGTTCAAAGACAAAGATAGTAGTTTTTAAAATGCGGGAACTGATTTACACAGGGATTTTTGTGACACTGGGGATAATCCTGATCATACTCTTCATTTTTATGTTCACGCCCAGGGACAAGGAGAAAGCCAAAGATGACCAACCAACAGAAACGACTGCAGCTATGAAATATGTCGCCGGAGTCTATACCACTCCAATCACCCTGAATGACAATGCCATCGACGTAGAAGTCGTGGTAGACCAGGATCATATCAATTCTATTCGTCTGGTGAATTTAAGCGACACAGTAACGACGATGTTTCCACTTGTGCAGCCGGCACTGGAGGAAATCGCCACTCAGATATATGATACGCAGTCTACCGATGGCATTACATATTCTCAGGACAGTAAATATACTTCCCAGATATTGCTGGATGCCATTGACAGTGCTTTGGAAACAGCGCAGGTAAAAACGGAGGAAGAGTAATTTTGAGAAAACCGGGTATCTCTCCTAAAAGCAGGATTGCTTTTACTTTGAGATACCCGGTTTTCTTTTTTATATGTAACTATAGTTTGTTATGTATTATGGATTTTATTATTTTGTGACTGTCACACTGCACTTTAATAATTTTCCGTCTACTCTCACAGTAATTCGGGAACTGCCGGCTGATTTTCCGGTCACAACTCCCTTATTGGTAACCTCCGCTACCTTTCTGTTAGAAGTATTCCATTTCTTTTTAGAATTACTGCCTTTTACTCTTATTTGCTTAGACTCTCCAACTTTTAAGTTTAATTTGGTTAGTGTCATCCTGGGATCCACAATTTTTATATTGCATTTATCATTCGATCCGTATGCTTTTGCAGTAATGGTAACCTGTCCTGCCCTGCGGGCTACTACTTTCCCGCTTTTATAAACCTTTGCCAATTTTGAGTTAGAGCTTAGCCACTTGACTGTGTAGCCGCGTGCTCCGGATGCTTTAAACTGGAATGTGGTTCCTACCGCCATTTTCGTAGTTTTTCTCTTGATATTGATATTTGATGTAGGCTTTGGTGCTGGTTCTGTTGTCGGTTCTTGTGCCGGCTCAGTGGATGGTACCGAAGGTTCTGCACTGCCTCCGCCCGAATAAGGGCATACACCATTGGAATGCAGATGTGGGGGATTCCCTCCGCAGTGATAATGATAATATCCCAATCCGCTTACGTTGTTGTTGTCACGATGACCGCCACTGCCATCTGTTCTGCCGGAATGGGCAAATGCTGCATTTGAAAAACAAAGCGCCAGACATAACGCTATACATAGAATACGTCTGATTTTTTTCATAACTGATTTTCCTCCGTTGTACTTTATCGTATCACTTGTGATGGCATTATGATAACATATTTTTCTGTGAATTACCAGTACTACAATGTATAAGTTCAGGTTATTAATATGGGGATACTAAGTAATACGCTTTGTATCAGCAAAACCCCCATATAATGCCTTTAACAAACCACATATAAACTTTTCCCTGCAGTATCAGAACCTATCGGAATATGTCTCTATCCACACAAAAAAACCGGGAGGCCATTTCCTCCCGGTTCATAACAAATTCTTAAAATTCTACTGCTTTTCCGTCATAGATACATCTGAATAATTGTTCCATTTGCTTAGGATCAATTGCTCTTGGGTTGGAACCTGTACAAGCATCCCCTACAGCCAGTTCTGCAATTCCAGCGATCTTTTCATTAAATTCGTCTTCTTTAATTCCAAACTCTTTTAATGTCTTCGGAATGCTGAATTCTACATTTAATGCATCGATCTTTGCACACAGTGCTTTCATTAATTCTTCGTCTGTATCACCCTTCAGGCTGATTGATCTTGCAATCTCTGCATACCTCTTTAACGCTGCAGCATCTTTTGCATTATACTGGATAACGTATGGCAGATACATTGCATTTGCAAGTCCATGGGTAATATGTCCTGTACTGAATGCAGCACCTGTCTTGTGTGCCATGGAATGCACGATTCCAAGAAGCGCATTGGAGAATGCCATGCCAGCCAGACATTGTCCGTAATGCATCTGTTCTCTTGCAGCCATGTCTCCTTTATAGGATTCCGGAAGATATTCATTTACCATTGCAATTGCTTTTAATGCAAGGGGATCTGTAAAAGGTCCGTTTAAGGTGGACACATATGCTTCGATTGCATGTGTTAAAGCGTCCATACCTGTATATGCTGTTAAATGTGCCGGCATTGTTTCTGCTAATTCAGGATCCACGATTGCTACGTCCGGTGTGATATTGAAATCAGCCAGCGGATATTTAATACCTTTTGCATAATCTGTAATAACGGAGAATGCGGTAACTTCGGTAGCTGTTCCGGATGTGGAAGGAATCGCCAGGAATTTTGCTTTCTGTCTTAAAGTCGGGAAAGAAAATGGCTGGATAATTGCTTCAAATGTAGTATCCGGATATTCGTAGAATACCCACATTGCTTTTGCTGCGTCGATTGGAGAACCACCGCCCATTGCAATAATCCAGTCCGGCTCAAATTCTCTCATTGCTGCCGCGCCCTTCATTACAGTTTCAACAGATGGGTCCGGCTCAACATTTTCAAATAATTTTACTTCTATTCCTGCTTCTTTTAAGTAAGAAGTTACTTTGTCAACGAATCCGAATTTCTTCATAGAACCGCCGCCCAGAACCAGGATTGCTTTCTTTCCGTCCAATTGTTTTAAAAATTCAAGGGAACCTTTTCCCCAGTATAAATCTCTTGGTAATGTAAATCTGTTCATACGATAGTCCTCCATTATATTTAAATTAGATTAGAGCGTGTTTGAAAATTGATTTCTGACAGCTGTGTGCCTGAAATTTCAAGCAGGCTTTAATATGTACTTGATTCGTTTCCTATTATAGCATTGTTAAATAATTAACGCAACCCCTAATGGCGGATATCATAAAAATTTTATATTCTTATGTAAAATTGGTGCCCGCTGATGGCGGACACTACGTATCCCCCTTATGCAGTGCAACACTACTTGCGCAGATAAAAACAAATAAACGGAGGGACAAAATCCGCCCTCCGTCTACCTCTTATACTTTCTAAAATAAACCAGCTTACATCCGGTTTTGGATCATTCTTTCCCTGTTCCAATTATGAAAGATGGTCCAGATTTTCCAGCCAGATTCTGGCGCTGGCATCGCTTGGCATTCTCAGATCCCCTCTGGGTGACACCGCAACCGAACCCACTTTTGGTCCGTCCGGAAGACAGGAGCGCTTAAACTGCTGTGAGAAGAATCTGCGGTAAAAGGTTTTCATCCACTTTAATATCATTTCCTCATCGTAACTGCCTGCAAATGCTTTTTTCGCAATTCTAAATATTTTTGCCGGTTCATATCCAAACCGCAGTATATAATACAGGAAAAAATCATGCAGCTCATAAGGCCCCACCAGATCTTCTGTCTTCTGGGAAATTTCTCCATCCTTTGGCGGCAGTAGTTCCGGGCTTACCGGGGTATCCAGTACATCCAAAAGTGTCCGGCTTAATACTTCATCGCCGCAGGTATCCGCATAGTAGCGTACCAGGTGCCTTACCAGGGTCTTGGGAACGGAAGCATTGACTCCGTACATGGACATATGATCCCCATTGTAAGTTGCCCATCCAAGCGCCAGTTCGGACATATCTCCGGTACCGATCACAAGACCGCCGCATTGGTTGGCAATATCCATCAGTACCTGGGTACGTTCTCTTGCCTGGCTGTTTTCATAGGTTACATCATGGGAATCTTTATCGTGTCCGATATCTTCAAAATGCAGGCTTACCGCTTCCTTGATATCTACTTCCCGAAGTGTGGCACCCAGCTTCCGGGTAAGGTCACATGCATTGGTGTAAGTCCTGTCTGTGGTTCCAAAGCAGGGCATGGTAACGGAAATGATCTGGCTGCGGTCCAGCCCCAGCATGTCGAATGCTTTTACGGTTACCAGAAGTGCCAGCGTAGAATCCAGTCCGCCTGAGATTCCTACTACAGCTGACTTACAGTTTGTGTGCTTTAACCGTTTTTTCAGCCCCATCGCCTGAATGCACAGAATCTCTTCACAACGTCTGTCCCGGTCTGACTTGTCACTTGGTACAAATGGATTGGGATCAAAATGCCGTGAAAGCACGACTTCCACCGGCTGGAGTGAAAATGCGATCTTTTCATACTCATTCATTTTTTCAGCCATAAATGTGGTATTTTTCCTTCGTTCACTGCGCAGACGGCGAATATCGATTTCTCCATATATGGTTTCATTCTGAAAGCGCCTGGACTGGCTTAAAAGGGAGCCGTTTTCTGCAATCAGGTTATGTCCGCCGAATACCAGATCGGTTGTGGATTCCCCTTCTCCGGCACTTGCATACACATATCCGCAGATCAGCCTTGCAGACTGTCCGCCAATTAAGGAAAGGCGGTACTGGTCTTTTCCCGTAGTCTCATCGCTTGCTGACAGATTTACAATCACCGTAGCTCCCGCCAGCGCATGTCCCGTACTTGGAGGATTGGGTGACCATAAGTCCTCGCATATTTCCGCACCGATCTGCAGTCCTTCCATTTCCTTACAGCAAAAAATCTGCCTGGTACCAAAGGGTATGGGCATTCCTTCAAATTCCACCCACTCTACCGCCTCATTACCCAATGTAAAATGTCGCATTTCATAGAACTCCCCATAGTTGGGTAAATGCCTTTTGGGTATCAGCCCAAGCAGTTTTCCATGACTGATCACTGCTGCAACGTTATAGAGTTTATTGTCTTTTTCCCAGGGCAGCCCCACAAATATAATGGCATCCTTGTCTAATGAGTGGAAAATAATCCGATGTAATTCATGTTTTGCCTCATCCAACAGGGTTTCCTGCCAGAAGAGATCTCCACAGGTATATCCGGTAATACAAAGCTCCGGAAATACAATGATTTTAGCTCCATTAACACACGCTTCATCCATCAGCCTGCATATTTCCGATGCGTTTGTGATACAATCTGCTACTTTTATCTCCGGCGTAGCGGCAGCCGCTTTTATAAATCCATGATGCATCCCTGATCCCGCCCTTCCTCTTTTTCTGATTTATACCCGCCGACACTCCGGCCGCATACACCACCGTATATGCACGAATCTACGCCTGCAGTCATGAGAGCATTTTTAAACACGCTCTGGCCAAACGGGGCTTCAATAAAACTATATTTCATACATCATTACTGATAAACCTTATCATGTTGTACGTACAAATTATCTGCTTTTCTTAAGAATCTGCTTTAATTCCTCTACCGAAAATTCGTATTTTGTATTGCAGAAATGACAGTTGACTTCAATTGGTTTCTCATCATCGATCATTTCCTGGATATCCTTCTTACCGATACTGATAATGGCTTTTTCCACCCTGTGCTTGGTACAGTTGCAGTAAAAATTCGCCGGTACTTTATCCGTGATCTGAACGCCGAAATCTCCCAGCAGTTTATCCAATATCATCTCCGGTGTATCTCCGGCATCCAGCATGGAGGTAACGCTTGTCACTTCCTGGAGCTTTTTCTCTAATGCATCAATAACTGCATCCTCTGTAAACGGCATCAACTGGATAATAAACCCTCCTGCCTGCTTTACCGTATTATCATGTTCCATCAGTACGCCCAGTCCAACCGATGACGGCACCTGCTCAGATGTAGCAAAATAATAAGTTAAATCTTCTGCAATTTCGCTTGTCTGCAAAACAGTCTGCCCTACATATGGCTCTTTTAGTCCCATATCCTTGATTACCTGAAGTAAGCCTACGCCTACGGCGCCTGCCACATCTAATTTTCCTTTTGCATTTGGTGGGAGCATCACTTCCGGATTGCCCACATAACCTTTCACATTTGCCTTGCTGTCTGCCGTAACGGTAATGCCGTTTATCGGTCCCCCCGCTTTGATCTGAAGAGTCAGGATATCCTTTTCCCCTTTCATCATCGTTCCCATCATCGCTCCTGCAGTTAACAGTCTGCCCAGGGCTGCTGTGGCTACCGGACTTGTGTTGTGGACACTCCTTGCCTTTTCAACCATATCCCTTGTAGTAGCTGCAAATGCCCTGATCTGGTTATTTGCTGCTGTAGCTCTTACTATATAATCTGTCATTTTTCATACTCCTTTTTTCTGTTCTTTCAGCTTCCCTTTCTCCCTGGCCGCCACATAAATGCGCTCACTGTCGTCACGGGGCTGTTCCCTTGT
This sequence comes from Clostridiales bacterium, assembly GCA_018365455.1. Lineage (GTDB taxonomy): Bacteria > Bacillota > Clostridia > Lachnospirales > Lachnospiraceae > Robinsoniella. Next base: position 53,791 of record JAGZJZ010000031.1, on the reverse strand, counting down.
AAATGCATCATAAGCGCATATGTACTCCATTCCCGCATCCGCCAGTAACTCCTTCACGGTTTCCAGCTCATAGGCCTTTTGGTAATGTGTTTCTTCGTATTTTTCGTACAGTCCGGATTCCTGTCTGATGAATAGAGTCAGATCGTATTCGTTCATCCGGTCTTCTTCATAATAGCTGTTTTCCCAGATAAAGCTTCCTTCCTCCCTGTTTTCAGCAATCGTGGCATCTCCCATGAGACTGTACTTATAAATAGTATTTAAATCAAATATAAAAATCCCACCGGGATCCAGATAATTATTCACCAGCCGAAATACCGTAGTTAGTTCATCTTCCGACAGGATATAGTTCATAGAATCACAGATACTCACCACAGCCTTTACGGTTCCGTACAGTTCAAAATCCCTCATATCCTGCATCAGATAAAGAATATCCAGCCCGGAAGCTGCTTTTTTATCCATTGCTATTTCCAGCATATCGGAAGAATTATCCACACCTATCATATCATAGCCTTTTTTAGCCAGCTGTTCTGTCAGGCTGCCTGTGCCACAGCCCAGATCCAGTATCAGGCCATCTTCTATCCCGTATTCCTGAAGCAGCGAGACCAGATAACCGCTCCACTGCTCATAGGGCACATTGTCCATGAACAGGTCATAGACCGATGCAAAACTTGTATACGCATCCATTTCTTTCACCTCTTATTATCCTCACTTGCCAAATGTATAAAAATAACCGGGCAATCTGCATTGGCTGCCCTGCACATCTTACCCGATTATAAGCAATTTCAAACATCTAGCTCACAATTTTCCCTAACACTCCAAATGATAAAATCGTCATGATAACGCTTGCCAGGGCAATCCCTAGTAAGATTGCCGGGAATGCTTTTTTGAATTTAATTCCCAGTAAGGAAGCTATTAATGCACCTGTCCATGCGCCGGTTCCGGGCAGTGGGATTCCTACAAACAGGACAAGACCCCAGAACTCGTATTTTTCTATTTTATCTTTCTTGCCAAGAGCTTTTCCTTCCAGCTTGTCCACCAGAGGCTTAAACAGCTTCGTCTGCTTCATCCAGTTAAAAATCGGTGTGATCAATAATAAAATAAATGGAATTGGAATGATATTACCGGCTACGCACAGCCAGATGGATCTCCACATATCCAGCTTTAACAGGGATGCTGCCAATAAACCGCCTCTCAGCTCCAGAATGGGTATCATGGAAATAATAAAAACAATTGCTTCTCTGGATACGACACCGGACAGATTGGTGGTAAACCATTGTACTAAAGATTCCATATATTAATTCTCCTTCATGTATTCTTTTAAAAATCCAATAAGAGCATCCATCTCCTCATCGGTACCGATTGTAATACGCAGATAATTGTCGATACGGGGACGATTGAAATATCTTACATAGATATGTTTCAGTTTCAATGCCTGGAACAAGTCTCTCGCCCAGTACTTTTCGTGGGTTACAAAGAGGAAATTTGCCTGGGAATCTGCAAAATGAAAACCCAGTTCCTTCATCTGCACCTTCACACGTTCCCTTGTGGCAATGATCTTGCCTGTAACTTCCCGGAAATACGCCTCATTCTCTAACACTTTTGCCCCGATTTCCAGGGACGGGCGGTTCATAGTATAAGAATTGAAGGAATATTTTACATCATTTAAGTATTTGATCAGTGTTTTGTTTCCCATGGCATAACCAATACGAATTCCCGCCATGGAACGGGATTTGGAATAAGTCTGTACTACCAGCAGATTTTCATATTTATCAATGAGGGAAAGTGCCGAAGCACCGCCAAAATCAATATAGGCTTCATCTATAATCACAATTACATCTGCATTCCTGCGGATAATATCTTCTATATCGGCAAGATCCTGTAAAATACCGGTTGGGGCATTGGGATTAGGAATGACAATTCCGCCGTTTGGCTGCTCATAATCCTTTTTCTCGATCTCAAAATCACCATTTAAAGGCTGGCATTTATAGGGAATGCGAAGCAGGTCCGCCCAGACATCGTAAAAGGAATATGTAATATCCGGAAACAGTATCGGCTGTCTGGAATTAAAGAAGGTCATAAATGCCATTGCCAGCACATCGTCTGAGCCGACTCCCACAAATACCTGATCTTTGTCTAAGTGATAATAATCAGCCAGTGCCGAAACTAATATGCCTGCGCTGGGGTCCGGATAGAGCCTCAGTTCCTCCGGATTTAATGCCGCCATCATCTTAGCAGCTTCCGGCGCGGGGGGATAAGGATTCTCATTGGTATTCAGTTTGATCATATCCGGCTGGTTTGGCTGTTCCCCCGGTGTATAAGGTATTACTTTTCTGATGTTCATTTCCCAAGCTTTCATTCGTTCCTCCCGAAAAATTCCTGTGCAAGTTTTTCAAAGTAAGGCAATGCATTTACGATGGTTTCCAGGGATACACAATATGCGATCCGCACATATCCCGGACACGCAAAGCTGCTTCCCGGCACAACCAGGATATGGTATTTCTTTGCTGCTTCCACGAAGATGGTTTCATCTTCCACCGGAGATTTTACAAACAGATAAAATGCACCTTCCGGCTTAATACAGGAAAAACCGCATTTTTTCAAGCCATTATAGAGCGTCTGACGGTTTTTGTCATAAAACTGCACATCTACTTTTGCATCGATACATTTTCCGATCACCCGTTGAAACAGGGAAGGTGCATTCACATAGCCCAAAATGCGGTTCGCCACATTTGCGGCAGCGATCACCTGGTCACTGTCCGTTACCTGATCCGGAATAACCAGATATCCGATCCGTTCTCCCGGCAGGGAAAGGGATTTGCTGAACGAATAGCCCACAATGGTGTTCGTATAGTATTTGGTTACAAATGGAACCGTCACGCCATCGTATGCCAGCTCCCGGTATGGCTCATCGGTTACCAGATAGATGACAGTCTGAAGTTCTTCCTGCTTTCTTTTTAAGATATCCGCGAGCCTGACGATAGTGTCTTCCGAATAGACCACACCCGTGGGGTTGTTGGGGGAATTTACAATCACTGCTTTGGTTTTTACCGTGATCATCCTTTCAAACTTTTCAAGATCCGGCTGGAATGACTGGGTATTTGGTTCTACTGCTTTTAATATTCCGTCATAATTAGAAACATATGCACGGTATTCGCCAAAATATGGCGCAAAGGTAAGTACTTCATCCCCCGGATTCAGAATTGTCCGGAAGATGACATTCATGCCGCCGGCAGCGCCAACGGTCATGATAATATTTTCTTCATGAAAAGCGGTTTGGAAGCGGCGGTTTAAGGAATCTGCCACTGCGCTCCTGACATCTTCAAATCCTGCATTGCTCATATACCCGTGTACCATAACAGGATCTTCGCCTGTTATGATCTCTTCGATTGCCTGTCTGACTTGTGCAGGCGCTGCAACATTGGGGTTCCCCAGGCTGAAATCGTATACGTTTTCTGCTCCGTAAACAGCCGCCATCTTTGCACCTTCCTCAAACATTGCACGGATAACGGAACTGTTTTCTACATAAGACTTCATCTTCTCTGCTATCATGTTATGCCTTCTTTCTTCTCACAAATCCTTTTTCAACGAGGAAAATGGGATGATAGGATAACTTCGCCCGGCGCAGCCCTTCTTCGCCTACATCGTCTTCCCTGTTTACATATTTAAAATCCATTGCCTCATGCTGTACAAACTGCTGGTTAATCATGGGATATGCTCCTTCAATATCAGCATACGCTTTTTCTATATGAACAACTATTGTATCGTCGCAGATTGGTTCAGCAAGACAAAATGCCACCACTTCTCCATGCACTCTGAGAAGTCCTCCCCTTAATTCCAGTTCTTCAAACAGTCTCAGGGAATTCAGGGTAACACAGATCTCCGCATGTTTCTCGGGGTCTGCTTCACAGCCATTTAAATTTCTCCATTTAATAGCCATTTGGAAGCAATCCTCCAGATTGTCCTTGGTAATGCTTTCATAAACCCAGTCCGGATAGAGGCGCTTGAATTTATTCACATGGTTTTTCTTTCCATGATATTTCTTTCCGGAAAGATTTGCCAGCTTCTCGCTTTCATACACATAGTCTGCCTCATCCCGGTTGTATTCAATTTCAAATTCTCCCGGATAGAGAGACTCTAATACTTCAAATTGTTCCGGCGTTACCAAATGCATATGAAAATTCCTTCCCAGGTCTGCACTGTGCGCCATAATGCTGTCGATTGCTTCTTTTACATTTTCCGGATCTCCTACCGGAAAACAATATGTCGGGTCGTGTTCCATGCTCTTAAAGACCAGTGTATCACAAACGATGGCATATTCCACCGGATAATGCCTGGACCATAAGTAAACATTCGCAAATGTTAATTCACAGCTTCTTGTCTTCTTCCTTCTGAGATATTTGTTGATTTCATCTCTGTTTTCTAACGTCGGCTGTTTAAATTCTATTTCCATAAAATCCTCTTTTCTTATTTGTTATAGAGCTTGGCATATACACCGTTTTTCGCCAGAAGCTCTCTGTGAGTTCCTTCTTCCTCGATTCCTTTTTCTGTCAGAACCAGGATTTTCTCTGCATTTTGAATGGTTGAAAGCCTGTGGGCGATCACAAAAGTCGTTCTGTCTCTTGCTAGTTCTTCCAGGGAATCCTGAACGATCTTCTCGCTTTCATTGTCAAGCGCTGAAGTAGCCTCATCAAAGATTAGTATGGGCGGGTTCTTTAAAAATACTCGCGCGATTGATAATCTTTGTTTTTGTCCTCCGGAAAGTTTGACTCCCCTTTGACCGATGTCCGTTTCGTAACCATCCTGCAATGACATAATAAATTCATGGGCATTTGCCCTGACGGCTGCCATTATGACTTCTTCATCCGTTGCAGACGGTTTCCCGTAACGGATATTTTCCATTACATTTTCTGCAAATAAATAAACGTCCTGCTGGACAATCCCGATCTGGTTTCTCAGATCCTGAAGCCTGATATTACGGATGTCCGTTCCGTCTAAAAGGATCCTTCCTTCTACAACATCATAAAATCTGGGAATCAGGCTGCAGAGGGTTGATTTTCCTCCTCCTGAGCTTCCCACCAGTGCAATATAAGAGCCGGCCTTAATATCCAGGTTAATGTCATGTAATACCTTTTCCTGGTTCTCTTCATACTGAAAGGAAACATCTTCAAATCGGATATTTCCCTTTACATTCTTTAACTCCACCGCATCCGGTGCATCTGCAATATCCGGGTCCACGTCCAGAATTTCCAGAAAACGTTCATATCCCGTATAGCCATTTTGGAACTGCTCTGTAAAATTCACCAGTTTCTTAACCGGTTCCGTAAAATTATTGATATAGAGCAGGAATGTGATCAAGTCCGTTACGGCGATTTTCTGCCCCGTTATCAAAAGGGCACCTGCAACCAGTACCACGATAGTCACCATGGTAGTCAATGCGCCAAGGCCGGAATGGTATCCGCCCATATAGCGGTAACTGGTTTTTTTACTCTCTACAAAACGACTGTTGCCCTTTTTGAACTTGCCCATTTCCACGTCTTCATTGGCAAATGATTTTACCACCCGGATACCATTCAGGCTGTCTTCAATCTGACTGTTAATATCCGCAATTTTGGCACGGTTTTCTTTGAATGCCCGTTTCATTTTGAAATTAAAATAAAAGGCATATGCCGCCATGACCGGAATAAATGCAAATGTGATTACGGTCAGGGTTACATTGATGTTCACCAGAATAATTACGGAACCGATAATCTTAATTGCTGAGATGACAAGATCCTCCGGTCCGTGGTGGAGCAGCTCACTGATATCGAATAAATCGCTGGTTACGCGCGACAAAAGCTGACCTACCTTCTGATTGTCATAGAAGGTAAAGGACAGCTTCTGGTAATGAGCAAATATCTCGTTTCGCATATCATGTTCTATACTGGCTCCCATTATATGTCCATAGTATGCGATATAATAATTACAGAAAAACTCCAGGGCTACCAGCCCTAACATCAGGATTCCCAGCTTCAGTATCATATGAAGCGGCTCATTTCCCGGAAGATATACCACTACATTCGTAATGTATCGTACAATCAGGGGGATTGCCAGCGTGACGCCGGCACCCAGGATTGCAAACAACATATCGGACCAGAACAGTCCTTTATATGGTTTATAATAATGAAACAATTTTTTTAATTTGTGATCCATTTATCCTACTATCAAGCCCTGCTGATTCATCACGTCAATTACCTGATTTACATACTTTTCACATAAATCATCCTCTGCAGCCTCTACCATAACACGGATGACCGGCTCTGTTCCGCTTTCACGCACCAGAATTCTTCCATCATCGCCAAGTGCCTCTGCTACTGCATCTACTGCCGCTATAACCGCAGGATTCTCCCTCGCTTCCTTCTTATCTGCTACTCTGACATTCTTAAGAAGCTGCGGATAGATCCGGACTTCTCCTGCAAGGGTTCCAAGGCTTGCCTTTTTCTCTGTTACCACTTCCATGATCATAAGAGCTGTCAGAATGCCGTCACCGGTTGTCGCATGTTTGCTGAAAATAATATGTCCGGACTGTTCTCCGCCCAGGCAATGGCTGTTATTCACCATATTTTCATAAACATATTTATCTCCCACCGCCGTTTTTTCATACCGGATGCCAATCTTGTCACATGCCTTGTACAGGCCTAAGTTGGACATAATGGTTGTAACGATGGTGTCATTGTTTAATTTGCCTTCTTCTTTTAAATATTTTCCACAGACATAGAGAATTAAGTCTCCGTCTATGACGTTTCCGTTTTCATCAATTGCGATACAGCGGTCTGCATCCCCGTCGAAAGCAAAACCGATATCCAGCTTATTTTCTTTTACATAGTCCTGCAAAATATTGATATGGGTGGAACCGCAATTTGTGTTAATGTTTGTTCCGTCCGGTTCATTGTTGATAACATAGGTTTTGGCGCCCAGTGCATCAAATACACTTTTTGCAATTGCAGAGGAGCTTCCGTTGGAACAATCCAGTCCCACTTTGTAATTCTTAAAGGAGCGGGTTGCCAGTGAAATCAGATATCCAATGTAACGGTTTCTGCCTGCTACAAAGTCTACGGTGCGGCCGATGTTTTCTTTTACCGCTAATGGCAGCTCTTCTGATTTGCCATCAATGTATTCTTCGATCTGATTTTCAACCTCTGCTTCCATCTTCTGTCCCAGACCATTGATGATCTTGATTCCATTGTCATAGAATGGATTGTGGCTTGCCGAGATCATGATACCGCAGTCAAATCCTTCTGTCCGGACTACATACGAAACGCTGGGTGTGGTGGTTACATGGAGTAAGTATGCATCTGCACCGGAAGCTGTCAGACCTGCTACCAGGGAATACTCGAACATATAACTGCTTCTTCTTGTATCCTTACCGATTACAATCTTCGCTTTGTGCTCTTTTCCGTAGTACCATCCCAGAAAGCGGCCTACTTTAAATGCATGCTCTACTGTTAAATCAATGTTTGCTTCTCCTCTGAATCCATCTGTTCCAAAATATTTTCCCATACTTAATCCTCCTCATTTTTCAGGGTAAACTACTACACTGCTTACTGATCCTGCTAGTTGGCAAGCTTCACTTCTACTGGTCCTGCAGATTGGCAAGCTTTGCTGCCTGGTCAGCTGCTATCAGACTGTCTATTACCTCAGAGATATCTCCATTCATGACTCCATCCAGTCTGTGTAATGTCAGTTTGATACGATGATCTGTAACACGCCCCTGGGGGAAGTTATAGGTTCTGATTTTCTCAGAACGGTCACCGGTACCAACCTGGCTTCTTCTGGCTTCTGCTTCAGCATCATGCTGTTTCTCCAATTCCATCTCGTAAAGTCTGGAACGAAGTACTTTTAATGCCTTATCTTTATTCTTAAGCTGTGATTTCTCATCCTGGCATGAAATTACAATTCCGGTAGGGATATGGGTCAGACGCACTGCGGAGTCTGTTGTATTGACACACTGCCCGCCGTTCCCGGATGCACGGAAAACATCGAACTTACAGTCATTCATATCCAGATGGAAATCGATTTCTTCCGCTTCCGGCATAATTGCTACTGTAATCGTAGATGTGTGGATACGTCCGCCGGATTCTGTTTCCGGTACACGCTGTACACGATGTACACCGCTTTCGTATTTTAATTTGGAATAGGCACCCTGTCCGTTGATCATAAAGGTCACTTCTTTAAAACCGCCGATTCCATTTTCATTAAAGCTCATCATATCTGTTTTCCAACGCTGGGATTCCGCAAATTTTACATACATACGATAGATCTCAGCTGCGAACAGAGCTGCTTCATCACCGCCTGCACCCGCACGTATTTCCACGATAACGTTCTTGTCATCATTGGGGTCTTTCGGCAATAATAAAATCTTTAATTTATGCTCTAATTCTTCTATACGCGCTTTGGCGTCATTTAATTCCTCTTTTAACATTTCCCGCATTTCCTCGTCAGACTCTTCATCTAACATGGTGAGGCTGTCTTCTACGGTCTGCTTACTGTCTTTATATTCTTTATAAGCATCTACAATCGGCTGTAAATCACTCTGCTCTTTCATCAATTTCTGAAAACGAGTCTGGTCATTTACCACAGAAGGCTCATTTAATTCGCCCATTATCTCTTCAAAGCGGATTAACAAATCCTCCAATTTATCAAACATGTTGTTTCCTCCTAATTTATTCTTCCTAAAACTACCCGGTCCAGTCCGGCAAGGTCTTTTACGACTCTCACATCCTTATATCCTGCGCTGTGCATCATGGATGTCACCATCGAAGCCTGGTCATAGCCGATTTCAAAGAGCAGCCATCCTCCATGATTTAAAAAGGATCTGCTTTTCGTTACAATCTTCCGGTAGAAATACAGACCGTCTTCTTTTCCGTCAAGTGCTGTTATCGGCTCAAACAGCCTTACTTCTGCCATCAGTTTCGTGATTTCAGAAGTTGCGATATAAGGCGGATTGGAAACGATCACATCGAATTTACCTTCCACCTGATCAAACAGATCACTTTCCCGAAAATCAATGCAGACACCATGACGCCTTGCATTTTCCCCGGCTACTTCCAGAGCCTCCCTGGAGATATCAACTGCCATGCCTCTGTTCGCACCGGACAGCTTCATCAGACTGATAATAATACAGCCGGAGCCGGTACAGACATCCAGTACCTTCATCCCCGGCCTCAAAACTTTTAATGCTTCCTCTGCCAGAATCTCCGTATCCTGTCTGGGAATCAGTACTTTGCTATTTACCAAAAAAGACAATCCCATGAATTCCTGTTCTCCGGTAAGGTGCTGCAGCGGCACACGTTTTCCCCGGGCTGCCAGCATTGTCTGGTAACGGGCATACTGTGCCGGCTGAATTTCCTCATTACGGTTCAGCAGGAAATAGGTCTTGTCAATATTACAGACGTTCTCCAATATATACCAGGCGTCCAGACCAGGATTGTCAACGCCCCGCTCTCTCAGATAGTCTTCCCCTTTTTTAACAACTTCCTGCAGTGTCATGATATCGCTTCCTTGGTATAAGTTCCTGTCATGGTATGATCAGGTTCCTGCTCTGTTTTTTCTTCTGCAAAGGACATTCCGAAATTCTCCGAAAGATATGCCTTCCAGTCAAATACTGCTTCCACTGATGCAATGGCAACTTCCGCCATCTTTGCATCCGGCTCCCTGGTAGTGAGATTCTGCAGCAGCATACCGGGTTTACTGAGCATGGTTACGAAAGCATTCTCACTTCTTCCTGCAAGTCTGATAAACTCATAAGATACACCGGCGATTACCGGAACCAGCAGAATCCGGACCACTACACGCAAAATAGGAGAATCTACTCTTATGAATATGAAGAAGATCACACTTATGACCATAACAATCAACAGAAAACTGGTACCGCAGCGTTTGTGTTGCTTAGAACTTTTTAAAACATTCTCTACGTTTAATTCCAGACCGTGTTCAATACAGTTGATGCATTTATGCTCTGCACCGTGGTACATAAATACGCGCTGGATATCTTTCATTCTGGAGATCAGAAGAATATATCCCAGAAAGAGTAATATTCGTACAACACCCTCTGCAACTGCAATCAGCGTCATAGAATCTGTAAACTTATGAAAAAAGAGGGAAATAAAATATGGAAGAACCATAAACAGCCCAACTGCCAGTATAATCGACAGGGTCACCGTAATTCCCATAAGCAGGGAATCTCCCTTTCCTTTTGTCGCCTTCTCAAGAGCCTTATCAAACTTCGTAGGCTCCGCTTCTTCATCTTCTTCAAAAAAGCTGGCCGAATATGTTAATGTCTTCATGCCAAGCACCATAGAGTCCACAAAATTGAAAACTCCGCGAATGATGGGCAGAGACAATATTTTCTTGTTCTTGATAATACTCTTATAGTCTTCCACCTTAACTACAATTTCGTCATTTGGCTTTCTGACAGCAACTGCATACCGGTCGGCGTTTTTCATCATAACACCTTCCATAACCGCCTGTCCGCCGATATTTGATGATTTCATATTTATACCTCCTGCATACCGCAGAAAAGTCTTCGGTACTGCATCAATGTAAATGCCATGCTGCACTATTTCTTCACAACTTCCGACATTTAAAAATAGGTTGAGATTTCACAACCTCAACCTTATCTTTATTCATACCTATTTGTCTGCATCAATACCATATTTCTTATTGAACTTATCAATACGTCCACGAGCTGCTGCTGATTTCTGCTGTCCTGTGTAGAATGAATGGCATTTAGAGCAGATTTCCACGTGGATATCTTTCTTTGTAGAACCTGTTACGAATGTGTTTCCACAGTTACATGTTACTGTTGCCTGATTGTAATCTGGATGTATTCCGTTTTTCATGATGGTTTCACCTCTTCTTCTTATTTTGTGAACTGCATATCCATGCACATTTACCTCCCTACGCCGCCTATCGGTCGTGGTCTGCACAGATCAATTCCCGGTCAATGCTGCTCCTGATGTTTCCACAGCAAGGTAACCCGGGCTAGCCCTGTAAGTCCCTACAGTTTTAAAACAACGTTTGAATTATATCACACCACTTGTCAAAATGCAAGATATTTTAGCTAATTTATGCCTGTATCTAAATGAATTTTTGCTTTTTTACCATCTGCACAAATTCCTGATTATTTCGTGTACGAACGAACATATTCAGTATATTTTCTACCGCATCATCGGATTTCATACCATTTAATGCTTTACGCATGATATAAACTGCTTCCTGCTCTTCCGGGTCCAGCAGAAGATCTTCTCTTCTTGTTCCCGATTTTGGAATATCAATTGCAGGGAATACCCGTCGTTCGGAAAGCTTACGGTCCAGAACAAGTTCCATATTACCGGTTCCTTTGAACTCTTCATATACAACATCGTCCATCTTACTTCCGGTATCCACTAGCGCCGTTGCCAATATGGTAAGGCTTCCGCCCTCTCTCATATTTCGTGCAGCTCCAAAGAAGCGCTTCGGCATATGCAGGGCAGCCGGATCAAGACCACCGGATAATGTTCTTCCGCTTGGCGGAACCGTAAGGTTATAAGCTCTTGCAAGCCTGGTAATGCTGTCCAGCAGAATTGTAACTTCTTTGCGGTGCTCTACCAGCCTTTTGGCACGTTCCATTACCATCTCGGAAACCCTTTTATGGTGTTCAGGCAGTTCGTCAAAGGTAGAATAAATCACTTCCACATTGCTTCCGCAGATCGCTTCTTTGATATCCGTTACTTCCTCAGGACGTTCATCGATCAGAAGAATGATCAGATGCATGTCCGGATTATTCTGTAAGATGGATTTGGCAACATCTTTTAATAAAGTTGTCTTACCTGCTTTAGGCGGGGATACGATCATTCCCCTCTGCCCCTTGCCGATGGGGGAAATTAGATCTACGATTCGCATAGCGGTACCTTTGGTGGTGCGTTCCATGCGCATTCTTTTATTTGGGAAAATAGGGGTCATATCTTCAAAATTTAATCTTTTTGTTGCTTCTGAGGGATGAAAACCATTGATACTCTTCAGATATAACAGAGCGCTGAATTTTTCCTGCTGGGTCTTGACTCTTGTATTTCCGGTAATGATATCACCTGTTTTCAGGTTAAATCTGCGGATCTGGGAAGGTGACACATAGACATCATTTTCCCCTGGGAGGTAGTTGGCACAGCGGATAAATCCATATCCATCCGGCAGCACCTCCAGAATTCCATTCGCCGTAATGCCGCTGTCAAGCTGTGACATATCCGTACTCTTGCCTTCTGATCCAGGATTGTTTTCCGTTCTCTGTACACTGTCTGTGCGCTGCATGTTTTCGGATCTCTGGATATTGTCCGTTCTCTGCATGTTTTCCGTTCTCTGGGTATTGTCTGTTCTCTGCACGGTTTCTGTTCTCTGGGTATTGTCTGTTCTCTGCATACCTTCAGACCTTTGTATATTGTCTGTACGCTGCATATTTTCGGTTCTCTGGGTATTGTCCGTTCTCTGCATGCTTTCGCTTCTCTGGGTATTGTCCGTTCTTTGTGTATGCTCTGTTCTCTGGGTATTATCCGCTTTCTGCACATTCTCTGCCTTTTGAGACGGCGCGGTTTTCTTTGGTTCTTCTATAGTGGCAGACGCACCTTCAGTATTCTGTTCTGCATCATTCACTGCACCATTTTTTTCATCTTCTGCAAGCATGAGTTCGATTACCTGGCTTTTTTTCAGGGCTGAAATATTCTTAAGTCCCCGGGATTTAGCCAATTCCTTCAATACCGCTACTGATAATGATTCATATTTTTCTCTCATTTAAGTACTTATTTATAACCTTTGTTACAAATATCTCCTTTCCATATGCGATTTTTTGATTCACAATTAAAATTCATAATCTGCGTTGATTTGGGGTTCGCGTCTGAAATGACTTTGATTCTTAATTAGACTCTCATATACTATAACACAATTATTACCAAAAATCAAATTAGAGACGATGTTTTTTAAGCGTCGTCTCTAATTCCATATTTCTTACGATAACATACCGCCCAGCATGCCGCCTCCCATACAGAGCAGCAACGTGGTAAACAGCTGCGGAAGCTCAGATTGCAGGCTTCCATTTGTAATCAGGGAAATTGCTGTGAGCATTAAGAAATATGCACTGCCTATGAGAAGTCCCCACAGGAACTTCTGCTTTCCGGCTCCTTTTCCCGCAATCCATCCCCCAATGAAACTGGCAATTATGTATATCCCTATTATGCCAATGGATACTTTACTCTGATTTAATTCCATTTTAAAAAGCAACAGAGCTAAAATCAGCAGTAAGATCCCGGTTGTCAGGTAAGATACTACCAGGGACTTGATCACCAGCATGACTCCGGATTTTTTCGTTGCAGTGTTATCCATAGAACGCTTCCTCCTAGCGCGTGTTTAAAATTATCTGTATCAAGCTTTAGTCCGCATTTCCCGGGGTACCTCCCTAAAAGCTGGACATCCAGATTGATCCAATGAATTTTAAATCATGTTCTAGAGTAATATATGTGAAAAGAGAAGGTTTTATGCAGCTATTGCATCTTTCTTTTCCCTCTGAGCATCATAAAAATAGCTCCTCCTGAAATCACAAATCCTATTACCATTACTGCTATCGGGGTGGCATCTCCGGTATTTGGGGCTGCAGCCAGTGTATTTCCTGCCGGCTGTGGTTTCAGGTTCGTGGTACTGCTTCCGGTTGAATTACCTGATGTATTGCCGGGTGTATGATTGGATGTACTGTTTGAATTGTTATTTGTCTGGTTAGAGGATGGGGTACTTCCGCCCGTATAATTGTTACTGTTGTTCACTCCCATACCTGCAAGCAGGGTACCGCCTGCCACATCAAAGGGACTAAACGAGCTTGTTTCAAAGCTCATGGTGTCTCCATTTATAACCGGATGCAATACTTCTGTTGTTCCATCTGCCTTATAATGATAGATTGTCAGACCATTAGAAAGGTCCGTATCCGGTACCGGCATGGTCACCGTCACTTTTTCTCCCTGCCCCAGGACATATTCCGTATTCCGGTACATATCCCATAATTTCAGGTCGTAGGGCACTATGATCTTGCTGTTATCACCGCTGTCTCTGGAGTTGTTTATTTCAGCTGTAAACTGCACATACCAGGGCAGATTACCGGATACGCTGACACTGTTGTGGGCATGGTTCCATACGCCTGACGTATTCTGTGCCTGAATCAAAAGATTGTATGCCTCTTTTGTCACCTGGCCTCTTTCATTATCACTCAATGCATCGTATATTTTGGCAGCTTCTACTACGCTGCTGATATCCGCTCTGCTTTCTACCTGCAGTGAATAGACCATTTCGATGAAGGTGTCAAAGTTACTTATTGGTTCTTCCGTGGGGATCCTAGTATGTGAGTCTTGCTTCGTATCCATTTTCTCAGTCCCTGGCGTCTTTGCCCCTTCATTTTTATTCCCAGAGTTTTTATCTGTGAAAGTTGCAGGTTCTGTAGGTTCTGCAGGTTCTGCAGATTCTGTAGTTTCTATAGATTCTGTAGGTTCTGTAGTTTCTATAGATTCCGCCTGTTCTGTTTCCGGTTTTGTAGTTGCCTGCGTGTTACTCTTATTTCCAGCCGGTGCTTCAGTTTCCATATCTTCCGGGGCTGCCTCCGTAATCGCTGCTTCCGTCTGGGACGCCGATGTGCCCGGAACCGGTGCTTCGGTTGCAGGCGTTGTGGTAATTGCCTGGGATTCGCTCTGACCCGGCGTATCCTGCTGCCAGGACTCAGACTCCGTGGATGGATTCTGAACTGTAGTTTCTGTGATTTCGGTTGCTGCCGTATCCGGTGATGAGGGGTCTGTTGCTGTCTCTGCTGCCGATGTCTCTGTTGTCGTTGTTTCCGATGCCTCAGTATCCTTTTCATTTTTTTTCACACCTGCAATAAGAACGCCGTCCTTCATCGTCGTTGCTTCTTTTGCCGTGTATACCGCCGATTCTGCACTGACCCGGCTGCCGGATGCCTGTAATGTAACATTGTCTTTCAGCGACAGATATCCGCTGTTGGATATGATATTACCTTTTTGTCCATCTATTACAATATTGTTAAGCGTAAGGGCTCCGTCTTTTGCCACCGCAATCACCGGTCCTTCCAGACCTGGGGCTGCCTTTATAACACTTCCCGACGGCATGGACCAGGTCGTTTCCCAGGACACATTTAAAGTCCCGGTCACCATAATCGTTCCTCCGCTTTCACCCAGCAGTTCTTTTGCCTTTGTAATGGACGATACCGCACTTTCGCTGCTTTGTCCGGAATTTTCATTTGAGCCGCCCTCTCCGTTTAAATAAACGGTATGCATTTCTGCCGCTTCTGCCGTCTGCATGGGCAGTATATTCACCGCTGCTAATGCGAATGCCAGAACCATGCTCCATATACGCATTTTCGGTTTTTTCTTTTGTCGCCCTGATTTCATACCACATCCTCCTGATCTTTTGTATTTATCCACTACTGCGTTGCATAAGCATAAAATTTTGCCGCAGGTTTGAGTCCGCATTATTATAACACATTTGTTTCACATTTATCAAGTATTTATTACAAAATTATTAACAATATTTTTCAATTTTTTTGAATCCTTGCATTTGAACCGGAAATATTGTATATTCACTATAACTATATTGATTTAAGGAGATGATGTATTTGGATTCAAGTGATGCCATACAATTGGGCGTGCTGATCGCCCTGATTGGATTATCCGCATTTTTTTCTTCTGCGGAGACTTCATTGACAACTGTAAATAAAATCAGAATTAAAACTCTTGCAGACCAGGGAAATAAAAAGGCGGTTACCCTTCTCAAGGTAATTGATGATTCCGGTAAAATGCTGAGCGCAATTTTAATCGGCAATAATATCGTCAACCTGTCCGCGTCTGCCCTGGCAACTACACTTGCCCTTAATATCTGGGGCAATGCTGCTGTAGGAATAGCAACCGGAGTTTTAACCCTGTTAATCTTATTATTTGGAGAAATAACACCGAAGACTCTTGCCACCTTATACGCGGAACGGCTGTCCATGGGTTATGCCGGGATTATTCTGTTTATGATGCGGGCTCTGACGCCGGTTATCTTTCTGATCAACAAACTGTCTTATGTATGCCTGCGCATACTGCGGATAGACCCTTCTGCGAAAATGAACGCTATGACAGAACATGAATTGCGGACAATTGTGGATGTAAGCCATGAGGAAGGGGTAATCGAAAGTGAGGAGCGCCAGATGATCTACAATGTATTCGATTTTGGTGATTCCCAGGCAAAAGATATTATGGTTCCCCGTGTGGACATGGTTTCCATTGATATCAACAGCACCTATGATGAGATTATTGATGTCTTTGAGCAGGAAAAATTTACGCGGCTTCCGGTCTACGAAGAAAGTCCGGATAACGTAATCGGCATCATTAATGTGAAGGATCTGCTCTTTTGCAAACCTTCCGAAGAATTCCATATACGCGATATCATGCGTGAACCTTATTTTACCTACGAATATAAGAAGACTTCTGAACTTATGGTAGAAATGCGGCAGGATTCCATTAATTTTACCATTGTACTGGATGAATACGGCGCAACTGCCGGACTCATTACCCTGGAAGATCTTCTGGAAGAAATCGTTGGTGAAATCCGGGACGAATATGATCAGGATGAAGAGGATCTGATCCGCTCCATCAATGACCTGGAATATGTAATAGAAGGTTCCATGAAGCTGGATGATGTAAACGATGCCTTAGGACTGGACTTTGATTCCGAAGATTATGACTCCATCGGGGGCTACATTATCGAACGTCTGGACCACCTTCCCCAGCAGGGAGAATTTGTGGTGGCTGAAAACGGCATACGCCTTGTGGTAGATGCCGTGGATAAAAACAGGATTGATAAAGTACACATGTATCTTCCGGAAACGGACAAGGATCCGGATGCCCCGGAAACAGAACTTCCTCCCGGCGAACCGGAAGCAGATCAAGAATAGGCACCGCAGTAGAAATACGGATATCTGCAGCACCTGAATATATGCATTACCTGAAAAAGCAGCATCCTGTGGATGACCGCCGATGGCGAATCTCACAGGATGCTGCTTTTACTTATTTCTTATTTCAATCTGAATTTCATAGTCTTGGAATATTTACCCCAATAGGTCTTATCCCCGTTCTTTACATATGCCCGTACTTTAAAAGTATAGGTCTTTCCTTTTTTGATGCCTTTTCGAATCAGCGCATTTTTGGATTTTGCCGTTACTTTGGTGTATTTGCCCGGTTGCACTCTTTCGTATAATGCGTATCCGGTGCAGGATTGCTTCACAACGGTGATCTTAGCTGATGATTTTCCATATTTTTTGATGGATTTCATCTTTGCTTTTAACGGACGGGTGGCAGTCTTAACCGATAAGGATTCCACGCCTAATCCGCTTTCATTGAACGGTGCGATCTTAACGCTGTATCTCTCACCCGGCGCCAGATTGCGAATCTTCATGCTGGTACCGGAAGTCTCGCCTGCAACGCTCCATTTCTTAGTGCTGTAACGGTAAACGGAAACGCGGTATTTTTCTGCACGTGGTGCCTTCTCCCAGGTCACGTTCATAGATGCCGTATAGGTATCGGTGACTTTCACGCCATTTACGGCACCCGGAACCTGTACTTTCACGTCCGGTTTTGAAGTGTTAGCCATTACCAGCAGACTTTCTGCAGACTTTAATGACTGATACATATCATCCACTTTCTTCTGGTCGCGAATGGAAATATTTCCATCCACCAGCAGATGCTGTGCCTGTGCCAGTACATTTTTAAATGCTGCTGCACTTTCCGGCGTATATTTGCTCAGGTCTTTTTTCTCTACTTCCTGTACCAGTGCTGTCAGATTCTTTTTATCTGCCTTTTTGAGCACTTTTTGTATTTCTTCATTTAATACCTTCGCAGCTTCATTTACCTGCTTTTGTGTAGCGGTATCTTTATCCCTGACTTTCTGGGCATTACTGATTGCTGCCGGCAGACCGCTTAAAGAATCCGGTGTATAGGCATCAGACATTTCGATCATCTTATCTGCGGTCTGAAGTGCCTGTACCAGCTCTGTTACATCTGCTTTCTCGGTCAAGCCTTCGATTGCAGAGTAAATTGCCCGAACTGCGTCATTAATCTGGCCTTGCAGGGCATCTGCTTTTAATTCCCCGGCTTCTTTTAATGCATCCGCCAGGTATCGGTAAGATGCCTTTGTATATTTTCCTTCTTCCACAGCCTTCCCATCTGCTATCGCCTGATCCAGATTTGTCCGGTCTGTGGGGATGTTGAATTTAACGGTATATATTTTCTGTGTGTCCGGCATTCCGTTTTCCGCAAGCATGATTACTTTTGCTTTTGGGTTTGCTTTTGTTGCCTGTAATATTGTTACGGAAGCATTATTCTCCCATTCAGCTGATATCTGAGGAATGGTATCGTTGCTCAGGTTTACCACATAATCTTTGACCTCCTGGTCAAATCCTTCAATTGAGGTTTCCCCGGCCTTTAAATCAATTACCTGGTAGTCCGTCTGCGGCAGTACATTTTTTCCAAATGCCTGAATCTCGGTAATACCAAACGCATTTGATGACGAAGACTCCATATTCACACGCACAATACATGTTTTAACAGGAACGAATTGAATGTTTGTCATATCTTCCGACACGATTACAGGCGGTGTATCCACTGTCTCTCCGGCATCATTCAGATACGTAACTTCTGTCCAGTTTGCATCATCATTGAATGGATGATCTGCAATTTCTTCAATATGTCCTCTTGGGTTTTTCACCTCTGAAAATCCGGGAACTGCAAAGTCCAGAGGACCGGTGTAATACTCCACTTTATATGTTGTGGGATACTGTATTCCGGATGTACCAGACTCCTTGAAAAATCCTACTTTCAGGCTGTCCGCAAACCGCTCTACCACATCTCCCTCTTTTGCCATGATTACGCCAACCCAGTCGCTCTGCCTTCCTACACGCTGCCAGTTGCACCAGATATTTTTGCCCTGTGCATCCTGTTGTGCAAAACTGATGTTGCCGTCATTTAATTTATAAACTCGGTCTGTAGAATCTGCCCCGTCATTGGTAAAGGATGCAACTGCAAATGGCAGTTCATATCCGTTCCGCAGCTGGTAATAATTTTCTGAGGTTTCCACATTGGTGGAGGTTACGCGAACCTGTGCGGTTACGGGAACTGTGGTGCCATCTTTTTCTGCTGTTCCCTGTACGGTTACCATAGTATCATTTGCCACATTAAACTGCTCCTGGCTCATTTCTTCCCATGTTACGGGAACTTCTGAAACTGCCGTTCCATCGCTGTAGTACACGGTAGTTGTCTCAGGCAAGGCTGGTATTACATTTACCGGTGTAGCAAGGGCGTACTGCATAGCCGCTGCCACGTCTTTTACTTCAATTACTGCCGTAGGACGAAGATTCTGCCCCACTACAAATCCACGGATTTTGATACTGCCAAACTCTGCGTAATCCGCTTCTGAAATGCTGTCCCAGGTTACTTCCACATCCCTGTCAAAGCTGCCATCCACAGAAGCTTTTACGGTACCCGGCAGTTCGGGTGCAACTCCCGGTTTAGTGGATATACGAACTTCTTCATAGGAAGTAATCTGTATTTCTTCTTTATTTTTCTCAATCGTAACTTTCACCGGATCTGCTTTGATTACAACTCCGTTATAAGTCACTTCTGACTGAATCGTTAGAGTTCCTTCTCTGATTGCATTTAATTTTCCCTTGCTGATCTCTGCTTTTGCCCCATCTCTGGAAGATAACTTATATTCCACGCCTGCAAGGCTGCTGTCAAGAACCGTTCCGTCCTCTAAGATTGCTTTGGTTGTAATTACTTCTGAGGAATTTTCCGGAATCGTTGTATTTGCCATGGATATTTCAGCCTGATTCAGCTTCAGCGGCATTTTTTCAAAGCTGACCGTGTACACTGCCTCTGCTTCTCCTGATTCACTCTTTACGAATACTTTCGTCTGTTCATCAATGGTCTGAGCCGGTATGACGAAGACACTTCCATGATCTTTCGCTTTTGCAGTAACAGCAGGGATTTCATAGGGATATGCAGAAGTTACCGTATAGTTAAACTGCTCTGCTGCAAATCCTTCGATGGTTTCTCCGTTTACCTGCAGGTCTTCTAATGCTGCTGTTTCGGAGGCAGCTGTAACTCCGGTGTATACTTTTAACTCGGATATGCCCACCGGTTTAAATCCGCCGTCCTTTGGCTGGCCTTCCATCAGGATACGTACAAACTTGGCTGTTACCGGATCAAAATTAACCGGATATTCTTTTGCCCAATCCTCTGCTGCATCGCCAAAATCATCTACATGATCCTGGTTTGCTGCGTTTGTCCAGGTCGTTCCGTCCATACTGGTCTGAATCGTTACCTTTGCAGGTTTCCTGGTCTGTCCGTCCGTATAGAAATGTATGCCTGCTTTTCCGATCTGGGCTGCTTCTTCAAATTCCAGCTGAACCCAGGATTCCTTCTTATCACCGTTACCATTTACCCAGTTATTCCAGGATGGTGTTCTGGAGATATTGCCGTCATTAATATTGGAAGACATATTATTGTCATGGTTGTTTACATAGTCATCTACATTGTTGTAGGAAGCGGAAGGCTTGGGATATAACGCACTGCCCACTCTGGTAGCAATATTTTTCGCATAAACAAGCTCTTCTGTTACCCTTACAATCGCTTTGGCGCTGTATTTTTCGATTCCTTCCAGTGTTCCCTTAACTTCAAACTCACCAGTCTGGGCAACCTGTTCCGGTGTAATTGCTCCCCAGGTCACATTTACTTTCTTCTGGCTGCCATCTGTGTAAACCAGCTCTGCAGTATCCGGAAGCTGTGGTATTTCGTTCACTCCGGTAACCACTCTCACATCTTTAATGCCAAGAATACCGATTATCGTAACTTTGATTTCAATCCGGTCACCGGTCTCAACCGTACCAGCTGCCTGGAATACGCCTTCTTTTTCCAGCAATTCTTTCGGAATATCATCCCATTTGACACTCAGTTTCCGTTTGGAGCCATCACCGTATACAGCTTCCACTTTTTCAGGAAGATTCACTTTTTCTCCCAGAATTGCAGTAACTGCTTTTGCATTGTATCCCAGAATCTGATCTGCCGCAACCGGTGTCTCAGTGGTAAATACATTGACAGAATCGCCTCTTAATCCTTCTGATGATGCAGTCAGGGTAAAGCTTCCTCCATCCTTTGTGGATTGCACTAATACGACTGCTTTCCCATTAAATGCTTTTCTCTTCCATATGCCATTGGTATCCTTATACCGTTCATGACTGGAAGCATCTCCATTATCCACGCCTACGATTTTACCATTGCCGGATACGTTGAAGATCACTTCATTATCTGCGGTGGGAACTACCGTTCCATCTGCATCTGTGATATCCACTTCAACATAAGAAATGTCTCTTCCGTCTGCTGTAAGTACATTTTTTTCGGGCTTCAGGCTTACTGCTGCAGGATCGGCTGCACTGGCAACTACGTCCTCGGCAATTTTCTGACCGTCTTTGTCATAAGCAACTGCAGTTAAGGTACCTGGTTTATAGTCCATACGCCACTCCAGATAGAGTTTGCCGTCTGCTGTCTGCTGGTATTCCTGATCTTTATTGTCTTTTACTTCTGCAACATTTTTATATGGTGTAACGGTTTCAAATGTCTTCTTCTGGTCAACCAAGGTTCCGATACCTTCACTGGTGTCGTCTGCCGCCTTAAAATACAGTTCTACGGAACGAGCGTTGGTATAGACACGTACCGGAATTTTACCGTTCCGGTCTGTTACTTTGGATTTCAGGTTACTGTCTTCCCAATTCCAGTGAGGCAGGATATGAACCATCGGATTATCTTTTACGTCAGTCCACTGGCTTTGGTATAGATAATAAGAATCCTTTGGAAGTCCTGCAGTATCCACGATGCCAAAGTAAGAGCTCTTAGGCGGTGTGGTGGTAGACTGATTCCATGGTGTAGGTTCTCCGATATAATCAAAGCCTGTCCACACAAATTCTCCTGCAACAAACTTTCTGTCCCGGTCTCTGACCAGTGAATCCTGTGCCGTTCTTCCCCAGCCTACGCAATCCGTATCATAAGAGGACTGCTGAAAAGGAATCGATGCACCGCTGTTCACGGTATCCGGGTGAGCATAAACACCTCGGCTGCTGGTTGCTGAAGCGATTTCCGAACCATACAGTGCCCAATCGGGTTTTTCCCGGTGCTGCGCATCATATCGGTTCTCACTGTAGTTAAGTCCCGGAACATCTACGGCATCAAATACCGCCACCATATTGGCATTGCCCAGATTAGAGCTTGTATCGCTCATGTTTCCGCGGAATTTATCTTCTCCGATAGTTGTAGGTCTGGTAGTATCTATTTCTTTTACCCACTTCACCAGATTTTTGGCAGTCTGTACACCCTCGGAACTGTTCGTTGTCCATATCTCATTCCCGATAGACCACATAATAATGGATGGGTAGTTCTTACCCCGTTCTACCATATTCTTAATATCAAATTCTGCCCAGGTCTGTCCCGGTGCTGCATCCGGATGAGTTGCCGCTTTGGTAAAAAACCTGCCATAATCATAGGTTTTCTTACCTCCCTGCCAGGTATCAAAGGCTTCATCGATTACCATAAGCCCCATCTTGTCACAAATTTCAATCAGCTTATCATCGGCCGGATTATGGGTAACACGGATCGCATTTACGCCCATATCCTTCATGATGCGCATCTGCCGCTCTATCGCCGTGTAGTTGGCAACTGCCCCCAGTGATCCCTGGTCATGATGCATGCAGACACCGTGTAATTTCATCCACTCACCATTTAAGTAAAATCCGTTGTCGGTGGTGAATTCAAAGTAACGGAAACCAAATCTGCTTTCGCTGGAATCCAGAACCTTATCCCCTTTTACAATATCCGTCTTCAGATAGTAGAGGTTCGGATCTTTTGTTGACCAGAGTGCAGGATCTGCTACCGTGGTGGTCTGGGAGACCGGCTGAGTCTCACCGGATGGAAGTGTTACGTCTTCAGATGTCACCGGTTCTGTCACCGCTTGTCCGTTTCCATCCATTACAGTTTGGCGAACCTGAACGGTCTGTTCCTTATCCGTATCATTTTTTACCTTGGTGGTAACGTCTACTTTACCGGATCCATTTTCTATATCCGGTGTGGTAATCTGTGTGCCCCAGTGATCCACATGGACTTTATCTGTCACGGTGAGATGCACATCCCGGTAAATACCGCTTCCGGAATACCATCTGCTGGACTGCAGCTGGTTTACGACCTTAACGGCAATTACGTTTTTGGTTTTGCCGTCGCAGACCAGTTCATCCGTAATATTATATGTAAATGGCATATAGCCATATGGATAGTTGCCTACGGATTTCCCATTCACATAGGTGGTGCTGTTCATATAAATGCCGCCAAAATCAATGGAAATCTCTTTGTCCTTCATAGATTCGGGCAGTACGAACGTTTTACGGTACCAGCCGGTACCCCCATCCAGATATCCGCATTCCGATGTCGCAGGAGAATTGTAATTAAAATCAAATTCAATACTCCAATCGTGAGGAAGATCCAGACTGCGCCAGGAAGTATCGTCAAAATCTTTACTTTCCGCACCGCCTGGATCTCCCAATAAGAACTTCCAGCCATCATTGAACAACATGCTTCTGTCGGCCTCATTCTCACTGGAAAGCAAGGATACCGCCGGCTCTTCCCTGGCAAAAGCTGTCATGCTTATGCTGGAACAAACCATACACAATGTTAACCCCAATGCCACTAATCGTTTTTTCATGTTTTCCCTCCATCTTTTTGATTATTCACTGAATATTCGAACAAAAAATATTCAGATGTAAATCTATCTTACCAAAAAGTGTCAGAAAAACTCATATGATTTTCTTACCATTTTATTTGAATTTCTTAATATCTTTCTATCTACTGGTCATCCTCATGATGACAACCGTCATGATGATGGTGTCCGCCCTGGTGCGGATGCCCCTGATCCTTTAATTCAATCTCATCTCCTGCCATTTTTAAAATCCCTTCTATTTCTTCTGCCGGCATTTCAATATATGCGGATAATTCTTCCAGGCTTACCTTTCTCTCCAGATCCTCTTCCAGATTCTTAATCGCTTCATTCAAATAATTGACCTGCTCCACAATCTGCTGGTCATCATGCTTGAAATCTTTTTGTTCCTGCTCTGCGTCATCCAATACCTGCAGGATTTCTTTTTTCATATATTCCTGATACTCCGAAAGTGTTTTCTGCTGCTTCAGCGCATCCATGACCAGAATCAAACCTACATTCCCTTCCTGGATCAGATCACTCTTGGGAAGCTGGGTATTGTTGTATTCCATTACCAGATCATAAACTCGTTTCAGGTTCTGTTCAATAAGCCGGCTTTTTGCCATGGCGTCCCCACCTGCTGCCTGATTAAAAAGTGCGAGTTCCTCTTCTTCTGACAGTTCCGGGATTTCGCTAGCCGCCAGATCTTCCAGATACATGTTCAAAAAAGTATCTTCTTCCCCGGAATCCTGAATGGGTGTTTCTGCCTGATCATCATTAACAGTGTCCTCCTCCGCTTCAGTAACTCCACTTTGGTAACCTTCTACCGTTATTTTCTGGCTTCCAAGATACTCATAAATAAATCCGTACTGCGCATCGGTGAGATGTGCATTTTTAAAAAACTCTTTGATCTCCTCTTGGCTTAACATGTTGTTCTTTGTATCTGCATATGCCTTTAATTCACTTAACATCTCACGAAATATAATTTTTTCCTGCATATTTTCACTCCTTTATCCTGCTTACTTTTCCTCCAAAACGGAAATTGCTTTTTGCAGCTGATTATCTTCTTCATGGTTTAATGCCACCTTTTTTTCCAGTGACTCATCCAGTTTTACTTCTACATCCGGGTCTATTCCAACTCCGTGGATATTATTTCCTTTTGGTGTATAATATTTTTCAATGGTCAATTTCAATGTCGTACCATCGCTTAGGGTTTTGTACCCCTGCACAATTCCTTTTCCAAAGGTAGTTGTTCCTACCAGCGTTCCGATTCCATAATCTTTCACGGCTCCCGCAAATACTTCTGATGCGCTGGCGCTGTTTCCATTTACCAGGATTACCATTGGCTTGGTAAACTGATGTTCCGCGTCTGATTTATATTCTTTTTTATTTCCATACTTATCCTCTGTATATACAATTAAGCCTTCCGGCAGAATCTGATCCAGCATCTTACAAGCCACCTGCAGAACACCGCCCGGGTTATTGCGAAGGTCAATAATGAGTTTTTCCATTGATTCACCTTCCAGTTTTATCAATGCATCCTCAAACTGCTTCTCTGTAACGCCGTCAAACTCCGAAATGGCAATATATCCAATTTTATGATCCAGCATTTCGCTGCTTACGGTAGGCATCTCTACAGCTCCTACCTGAACCTCTGCTTTGACCGGTTCTTCGCTTCCTTCTCGTTTTACTTCCATTTGAACAGAACCGTCTTTTTTTTCTTTGATCAGCGCTACGACCTGATTCAAATCCAGTCCGCTTACATCCTGATTCTCTACTTTGTATAAGATATCTCCCGGCAGCAACCCTGCCTCAGCGGCTCCAAATCCGTCATAACACCTGGCTATGGTGATCAGTTTTGTCACTTTATCCTGCATCATAACAGCACCAATTCCGCTGTATGTACCTGCATTTGATTCCTGCAGCTGTTCCATCTCTTCTTTTGTATAATAATTAGAATAAGGATCTTCCAGGCCCTTCACCAACCCTTTATACAGCTGTGTTTCAACCCGTTCAACATCGGCATCATTTAGATAATACTGATTAATTACATCCTCTATTTCATCGATTTTCTTTTGGACTTTTCCATCATCCAGTTTCAAAAGTTCTTCTGTCTGTTTTTCATTTGGCAGTGTCTCTTTCTGGGATTCCTGCCCGGCGTTAAACAAATTACTGTTCACAATCTGGCCGGAAATAAAATACGCTGCCAGCCCTAACACGGCAGTTACACACAGCCCACACAAAAACCCCTTAAAAAACCGCTTGTCATCTTCCATTATATGTCTCCTTTAAAAGAAAGATCCTGAAACAGCAATTCCCCTGCTTCAAAATCCTCTGCATACTTGATTCCTGCATAGAGCGTGTTTGAAAATTCATTCCCGCCATCTGCACGCCCCACTTTGCGGTATATTTGCCCCGAATTCAGGTTACGCAGCCCGCTACGCGCCCTTCATCCGGGACAAATCTCCCACAAACTGGGTCGCACAGCTGCCAGAAAGCAATTTTAAAACACGCTCTACCGCAAGTGCCGGATAATCCTGTAAAAGCGTATTTCTTTTACACTCCTATCTTATTCCAAATTCTGTAAATTATTCACAGCAGTTCTTTTACAGAATCGGTACCAAGCGCGTATTGTACTCTCCGGGCAAAGGAAGAACCCTCTGAAATTCCAAAACGTGTTTGCAACACGCTCCATAGCAGAGAGTTCCATAAATACCCTTTTCTTAATAATCCTGTGTCTCCATATATTTCATATATTTTACTACCATCAAAGCGATCTTAAAGGTAATTGCATCTTCAAATACTCTAAGATCCAGTCCGGTGCTCTTCTGCAGCTTATCCAAACGGTAAACAAGCGTATTTCTATGAATATAGAGCTGTCTTGAAGTTTCTGAAACATTCAGGCTGTTTTCAAAGAATTTATTAATCGTCGTTAATGTCTCTTCATCAAAATCATCCGGTGATTTACCATCAAAGATCTCCCGGATAAACATTTTACACAGCGGAATCGGCAGCTGATAGATGAGTCGTCCGATTCCAAGGGAACTATACGCAATCACATTGCGTTCGCTGAAGAAAATCTTGCCTACGTCCAATGCCATTCTGGCTTCTTTATAAGATCTGGACACTTCCTTGATTTCTCCTACAATTGTTCCATAGGCAATATGTGCCTTTTCCCTTTTTTCCAATCCCAGACAGTCTATGATACTTTTGGCTACTTTATCCATTTCCGGATAGCCTTCGGTATTCACCAGTTCTTTTACTACGATGATGCTCTTCTCATCCACTGCAGTAATAAAATCACCTGATTTGCCTCCCAGGAAAGTACGTACATTCTCTAAAGAAGTATTGTCTTTCTCATAACTGGTCTCCAGGATAAATACCACACGCCTTACATCCGTTTCAATATGTAGCTTCTTGGCACGGTTGTATATATCCACCAATAAAAGGTTGTCTAAAAGCAGGTTCTTGATAAAGTTATCTTTGTCGAACCTTTCTTTATAAGCAATTAATAGATTCTGGATCTGGAAAACTGCCAGCTTTCCGATCATGTACACATCTTCGCTGCTGCCATCTGCGATCAGTACATACTCAAGCTGATGTTCATCAAATACTTTAAAGAACTGATGTCCCGCCAGTACCTGACTGTCTGCCGGAGAGGATACAAACGCCATGGCCGACTCCCTGTATTCATCTGCCTCCGGAAATGTAGTTGCAAGCATGCTTCCTTCTGTGTCTACAATACACAGATCTACTCTTGCGATCGCCTTCAGACCATCGAGAGTATTTTGTAAAATTTGATTTGATATCACTAATGTCACTCCTTCTTCCCATAATTTAAGAAACCTGATAACGATTACGCTCCCACTCTTCTCCCTGTAAACGCTAATACTACTTGTATTCTAATATAAAACTACCAAAAAAGAAAGAGAAAAATGATACTTTTTTGTAAAAAAGTATCATTTTTCAAAATGACGCTCTAAAAAACCCAATCCGAGCACCTCTTTTGCATCGCTGACTACCACAAAAGCCCCCGGATCTACGGATGCAACTCTCTCTTTTAACAGAATGATTTCTTTTTTAGAAACCACACAGAAAAGCATATCCCGATGCTCACCGGAATACATACCTTTGGCATCCAGTCCCGTCAGTCCCCGCTGCAGCTCATTCATGATCTCATGCGCCACTTCATCCCTTAGACTGGTAATAATAAATGCAATCTTTGAATAATTAATACCTTCAACCATATGGTCAGAAATCCATGAAGTCACCAATATTCCAATGATTGCATACAGGGCAAGACTGATCCCGAAAATATAAGCCCCAATGAGCACAATAAACGCGTCAATCACCTGCATAATCTGAACGATGGAATAATGGCGGAGATAGTGCTGTATCAGGGATGCAACCATATCGGTCCCGCCTGTAGTCCCCCTGGCCATGAAAACCAGTCCGATTCCCAGGCCCATAATCCCGCCTCCAAAAAGGGCAGAGAGAATTAAATCTTCATTCATTAACGGGAAAACCGGCATGATATATAACCAGAAAGACAGACTGAACGTCGCAAAGAATGTCCGTTTTAAAAAACGGCCCCCTTTAATTTTCATTCCCAGGATAAAAACCGGAATATTTAATGCAATGTTTGTGAGCCAGAGCGGTATGCCCCCCTTTAAAAACGGATCTGTTACGGCTTTTAATACAATTGCCGCACCTGTAAATCCTCCGGTTACCATATTCGCCGGCTCATAGATTGAGTTAATGGCCAATGCCATAAGTGCAGTACCCGCAAACATCATTAAATAATCGAGATATTTCGGTCTTTTCCTGTGAAATTCCATGGGATTACTCCCCCTTTTCGCTCTGATATTTTGATACTTTTCTCTTAAATATCCTCTTTTCTATCAGTTTACCCAAAAAGTTCGCTTTTGATTCCACATTCATTAATGATGTTGCAGTTTGTCCCATTCCAATCCATACCCTGGCGCCCAGCTTCTGCCGGCAGCCCATTAGAAATTCTTCTTCATAAGGGCTTGGAATGGCTGCTATAATAATGTCTTCCGCTGAAGCATTCAGCAGATTCACGATGCTGTCTTCATCTTCTGTTGCATCATCCAGAGAAAAAGTACCTACGATATTCAGTCCTCTGTGCTGCTTTTTCATATGCTTCTGAAAAACCAGGCGCTCGGAGTCTTTCTCCGTCAGCAATGCAACGGTTTTCTCATGTTCCATTGCGTAGCTGCATATGCCCTTTAAAAAGCTGTTATCCTCAACCTCTTCCAATGACTGTTTCAAATCCTCGCCGCAGACTTTCCAGACTTCCTTATCCCCGATGATATTTAAATCCATCATCCCCATCTTGTCTGTCCACCCCGGCTCTTTTACCGCTTCCACCAGAACATTTGCAAATATCATTCCTACTGTGCTAAGAGAATCTGTCTCCAGAAATCCTGCCACCTTGCCCACTGCTTCTTCTACACTGTCATTATCGATCTTAACGCCCAGTATTTCTATACTCTTATTCATCTTATCACCTACTACCTTAAATCCGATTTAGGCGTATTTGAAAATCAATTCCTCACAACTGAGAAAGCAATTTTTAAACACTCCCTGGCAAATTGCATAATCCTGCATCGTAAAACAATGATAACAGACTTTACTTTTAATTTCAAGCAATACCTATTTTGTTAACATGTAATTAATGAATGTGTAATTTTTTGTCCTGAGTCTAAACAATTTCCTATTTCAAATCATAAAAATTTATGTTAATATTTATGTATTGTATTTTTTCCGCCTGTTTCGCCATAACAGGTGTGATATATACTGATTTTGCCTGCCTATAGAATTTATTCTAAATAATAATAAGCGGAGGAAAGAAAATGATCTACAATGACATTAAAAAACTGGTTACCTATGGACTTCAAACGGGACTGATCGAGGAGACAGACCGCATCTACACCACCAATGCCCTTTTGGAATTGCTGGAGATAGAAGAATATGATGAGCCCCAGGAAGAGAATACAGACATTGATCTGGAAGAGGTGCTGTCAAATATCATGGATTATGCATATGAGCATGGTATTATGAAAGAAAACAGCATTGTCTACCGTGATTTATTTGATACGAAAATCATGGGACGTCTGGTTCCAAGACCTTCTGAAGTAGTAAAAAAATTCCTGGATCTGTATGTGCGCGATCCAAAAGAAGCAACCGATTACTTCTATAAATTAAGCCAGGATACGGATTATATCAGAAGATACCGCATCAAAAAGGATATGAAATGGGAAACCCCCACTCCTTACGGTGATCTGGATATTACAATTAACCTTTCCAAACCGGAAAAAGATCCAAAGGCAATTGCTGCCGCAAAACTTGCAAAGCAGAGCGGTTATCCCAAATGTCTTCTCTGTCCTGAAAATGTAGGTTATGCCGGCAGAGTGAATCATCCTGCAAGACAGAACCACCGCATTATTCCGGTTACGATTAACAACAGCCAGTGGGGATTCCAGTACTCTCCTTACGTTTATTACAATGAGCACTGTATCGTATTCAACACCCAGCATATCCCTATGAAAATAGAAAGAGATACCTTTGGCAAGCTTTTGGATTTCGTTAAGCAGTTCCCACACTATTTTGTAGGTTCTAATGCAGATCTTCCAATCGTTGGCGGTTCCATCTTAAGCCATGACCATTTCCAGGGCGGCAATTATGAATTTGCCATGGCTAAGGCTCCTATTGAATCTTCCTTTACGATCAAAGGATTTGAAGATGTTACAGCGGGAATCGTAAAATGGCCGATGTCCGTGATCCGTATCAGTTGCACCGACACCGGACGTATTATTGAACTGGCTGACCATATCTTAAATACCTGGAGAGGATACACGGATGAAGCATCCTTTATCTTTGCAAATACGGACGGGGAACCACATAATACCATTACCCCCATTGCCAGAAAACGCGGTGATGCTTATGAATTGGATCTGGTACTGCGCAACAACATTACCACAGAAGAACATCCGCTGGGTGTATATCATCCCCATGGGGAACTTCATCATATCAAAAAAGAAAACATCGGCCTGATTGAAGTTATGGGACTTGCTGTTCTTCCTGCACGGTTAAAATCAGAAATGGAACAGCTGGCTGACTATATTACTTCCGGCAAAGACATCCGTTCCAATGAGGATCTGGAAAAACATGCCGACTGGGTAGATGAGTTTTCTGCAAAATATGAAAAAATTGATGAAAGTAATGTAAGACAGATTCTGAACGATGAAATCGGACTGGTATTCATGAAAGTTCTGGAACATGCCGGAGTTTACAAATGTACTGCAGAGGGCCGGGAAGGCTTTATGCGTTTTATCGGTACTCTGTAATGCAAAAAACGGCACTAATCACCGGAGCATCCCGGGGCATTGGACGCGCCATTGCCCTGAAGCTTGCCCGGGAAGGATATCAGGTAGTGATCACCTGCTTAAAAAACGGCGGTCTTCTACAGGAGACAAAAAATATTATTGAAAAAACATGCGGCGTCACCTGTTTCCCCTTCGTGGGGGATATGGGGGACCCGGAAACGGTAGATAAACTGTTCCGGGAGATTGCAGCCCGTTTTCAAACGCTGGATGTGGTTGTGAACAATGCCGGGATCTCCTATGTTGGGCTTTTTACCGATATGACCCCTACGCAGTGGAACCGTATTCTGCAGACCAATCTGTCTTCCGCTGTCTACTGCAGCCAGCATGCCATTCCTTTGATGCTTTCTAAAATGAGTGGAAAAATCATCAATATATCATCTGTCTGGGGCTGTGTTGGTGCTTCCTGTGAAGTCGCTTACTCATCCGTAAAGGGCGGTATGAATGCCCTTACCATGGCGTTGGCTAAAGAGCTGGCACCCAGTAATATCCAGGTAAATGCCATTGCCTGCGGGGCAATTGATACGGAAATGAATCAGTTTCTAAGTCCGGAAGAACGTGCTGCCCTGATCGCCGAGATCCCGTCTGACCGCTTTGGAAAAACAGAGGAAGTTGCGGATCTGGTGTATGACCTCTGCCGGAGCCATTCCTACCTGACGGGTCAGGTAATTAAGTTGGACGGAGGCTGGATTTAGCATTGTTTAACAATGTTGAGCACACAAGCATCTTTTTATATCCACATACTTCGAGGAGTGCCGCTTTGGCACTCCTCTTTTTCACTTATTTCAGGGTATATGTTTTTGGATTTGAATATTTACCGTAGTAAATCTTAGAACCCACTTTGCGGTATGCACGAACTTTGAAGCTGTATTTTGTACCCTTTTTCAGTTTATTGATGGTATAGCTGGTCTTGCCTGTTGTCTTAATCTGCTTGTAGCTGCCTTTTCCTGACTTCATCAGAATCTGGTATCCGCTGCATGTCACTTTTTTATAAGTAATTTTTACTTTTGATGAGCCGGTTTTTACAATGCTTTTCATTACGGCTTTCTGAGGTCTTGCCGCTGTCTTTAACGCTGCGGAATCGGGACCTGTTCCAGCCTGATTAACTGCTGCCACTTTTACACTGTACCTGTTTCCAGCTTTTAATTTTTTAATAGTATAACTGTTACTTGCCGTACTTCCTGCTGTTCTCCACTTTCCGTCCCGATAAATATAGATCCGGTAGCTCTTGGCATCTGCTGCTCTATTCCAGCTTATTTTCATGGAATATACTGCACTGCTTACCTTTAATCCCGTAACCTTTGCAGGCTTTTGTACCGGTACCGGAATTTTAACATTTACTTTACAGGACGCCGTCTTTTCTCCGTCTGCCGTTACAGCCGTTACGGTTACCGTACCATTCCCCACTGCTGTCACAACCCCTGACTGGCTTACTAGGGCAATTCCCGTATTGGAGGAAGTCCATAATACCCCTTTGTTCGCTGCCTCTTCGGGTTCTACAACCGCTTTCAGATTTACAGTTTCTCCTTTTGCAGTTAAGTTTACTTCTGTTTTATCCAGCTTTACTCCTGTTACCGCCACATGGGGAGCTTTGATATCAACGGTTACGATACATACCGCTGTAAATCTGCCGTCTTCGGTAGTGGCAATCACTGCAGCCTGTCCATTACTGCGGGCTGTGATCAAGCCTTCCCCGCTTACCTGGGCTACCTCTGGCGCTGTGGTTGTAAAGGTCACATTTTTATTTTCGGCATTATCCGGATTTATGATAGCCTGAAGCTGAAGTGTGGCTCCTTCTTTATCCAAACGGACATAGTCATGGCTTAATTGAATGCTTTCTACTCTTACCGGGACCTCTACTTTCACCCTGCACTGCGCCGTGAATCCTCCGTCTTCTGTGGTAACCGTTATGACGGACTCTCCATTTGCCTTTGCCGTAACAACTCCGTTGCCGTCCACATCTGCGGTCTCCGTATTGGAAGAATTCCACAGTACCTTTTTATTGGTTGCATTTTCAGGCAGAATTTGTGGAACCAGATGCAGTGTTTCATTTTCTTTTGTGAGAAGTGCATTCGTCTGGCTCAAAGTAACTTCTGTCACATTCACAGTTTCAACCGGAATTTCTACTTTCACTTTACATACTGCTTCAAATCCTCCGTCCAATGTGACTGCTGTAATTACAGTCTCTCCTTCTCCTGCTGCAGTAACTACACCATCTTTCTCTACCGTTGCCGCATCCGGATTGGATGAACGATAGGTTACGGTCTTGTCTGTGGCATTTTCCGGCATAACTACCGGATTCAGGGACAGCTTGGCTCCCAGTCCTTTCAGAAGTGCCGTATCCGGTTCCAGAGATATTCCGGTTACCGGGATTACAGGTTCCGGTATTGCAACGGTTACTTCACAAAGGGCAGCATAGCCTCCTTCCCGTGTTGTAACTGCGATGATAGCTGTTCCATTTGCTACTGCTGTTACCAGTCCATTTTCATCCACAATCGCTGCTGCTTCGTTAAAAGATTTCCACATCACTTCCTGATTATATGCATTTTCCGGTTCCACTTTCCCATTCAGTTTTAAGGTTTCACCTTCTTCCGTCAGGGTAGCGGACTGGGTATCCAGCTGGATTCCGGTTACCTTTACCGGTTCATTGGGTATGTCTAGCGTTATCTTACATTGGTCTGTAAATCCTCCGTCTTCTGTTGTTACCGTGATTACAGCAACACCATTAGCCACCGGTGTAACCAGTCCGTTTTCATCTACATCTGCAATTGCAGAATCCGATGATTCCCAGGTCACTTTCCTGTTATCCACATTTTCCGGCGTAATAACGGCGGTCAGCTGCAGCGTATCATCCATATGCGTAAATCTGGCTGCATTACAGTCCAGGCTCACACTGGTTACTTTCACGTTTTCCTTCACGGTCACGGTACACGCTGCCTCGAATCCTCCGTCCTGTGTAATTGCACTTATGACGGATACTCCGTCAGCAACTGCCGATACCACTCCGCTTTGGTCTACCTCCGCTGCCTGTTCGTTTGACGATACCCAGGTAATATTTTTATTGGTCGCATTTTCCGGCTTCACATTTGCCGCAAGCTGCAGGGTTTCTCCCGGTTCTAACCTAGCCTGTGCCTGGCTGATGGCAACGCCTTCGGCTTTTACGATCCGTACTAAATTGTCAATGGCATCCGAAAGCTGGCTGATGGTATCGGCTACCTCAGCATTTCCGGCTTCCTCTCCTTCTAATACCTTAAGCGCAAGCTCTGCTGCTATTGTTAACTTTGCATAACTTTCTGCTGTGTAGTCACTTTCTTTATAAGAAGCAAGGGTGTCGTACAATGCCTGCAAAACCGTTTTATCTACGGATTCACTTTCTATTTTCTGTACCCGGAAGGAATAGATTTCTACATAGGTGGAACCTGCGCTTGCATTTTTCCCATTCTGCTTCACGATAATCTTATAATTACCCTTAGGATCTAATCCTTTGAATTGATATAATAATACATCCGTTCCCCGGTTTGCCGTATAACAATCCACTAATTTCCGGGACCCCTCTACCAATGTACCGTTCTGATCTTCAATACTTACCTCTGCAATTCCATGGTCACTTGCTGTTACGCCATACCATTCAATTGCATTTCCTTTAAACTCGAACTCAGCAGAGCTGTCCTTAACCGTTGTATCACAGGATTCAGAATTTGCCCGGACTGTCCATTCTCCGGTGCGTTTCACTTCATCACTGTTTCCCTTTGTAATCTCGGTATATTCCGCTTTTTCCAATAACATCTGTGCTTCTTTTAATGTTTTTGCCAGCTGGTCCGCCATATCCTGCGTTAATTCTTTTGATACCACGGCGTCCTTTGCATTCTTCAATGCCTTTTGGAACAGATACCAGCTGTCCTTTGTATAATTTTCATTGGTAATTGCTTCTGCTGCGGCTATCGCCTGATTCAGTGTGTCTTTATTTACCACATTTTCCTGCGGATCCAGATTCAGACTGAACTCCAGCGCTTTTCCTAATTCGCTGTGAACAAAGAAATCTACGCTGCCTGCTTCTTTCATGGAATCCGGCAGTACAAATTGAAAGCCTGCCCGTTTTCCCTGTGCCTTTACTTGAGTTACATAGAGATCTTTCCCCTCCAGTTTTACACGGATGACCGCCTGTGAATTGGAAGTCACTCCCGCTGCAGTGGCATTTACCATTCTGGTATTTTTATCATAGCTGATTCCGATGGTATTTTCCTTCGTATCTGGATTAACCGGAGCCGATTGCATTTCGGTTCCTTCTGCTTTGATCCAGGTATTATAGGCAATTGCTTCATCTGCAGCATTTGTCACCAGAATCTGAAGTACTTTGTTGCTTACATCCTCGGGGAACGTATAGCTTCCCGTATAATGGAGAGTTTCTGCGCCCTTAATAACAATGGGATCATCCTGTACACCAAGCAGCTTCCATCCTTTTTCAATATCATATAACAGATAAGAAACTTTGCCTTCTATATCCGATGCACTTTTATTTTTAAGATCCATCACGGTCTGGAAAGTCTCTCCCCCGCGGGGTTCGGATACTACTGTGTTATTGGCATATTTCATCTGTGCCGGATCTGTAAGCACGTTTAAGATATCCTGTTCTTCCTGGTACACCTGAAATGCATCCACAATCATATATACGCCGGATTTCTTCTCACCCCGCAGTTTATAATTCCCCTGTGGCAATATCGGTGATGTATATACGGTCTGCTGGTAGAGACGGCTGTTATCTTTACAGCTGATTGTCTTCCTGTCAACCTCTTCACCCGTATCTGCATTGGTCAGAATCATTTCTATATCGCCCTGATCCGAGTATTTTCTGGTGATGTACTCAATCTTCGTCCCCTGAAAAGCTACTTCAAACCATGCGGACTGTGCCTGTTTGATATCCGGGAATGCACACACCGTAGATCCCTGGTCATCGCTTTTTCTGGAATCAAAATACCAGGCGTCTTGGGTATATAAGTCTGTGGAAACCTGAGTACTGTATGTGATCTCCGGGTCATTGCAGTCAATATAGCGGGATGTTCCGTCTGCCTTGTGGTAGCTTAAGGTCTGCATACTGTTTGTTCGGTGTATATCCAGTATTACCAGCGCATTGGACTCTA
Organism: Clostridiales bacterium; assembly: GCA_018365455.1. Taxonomy (GTDB): domain Bacteria; phylum Bacillota; class Clostridia; order Lachnospirales; family Lachnospiraceae; genus Robinsoniella. The sequence goes on along the minus strand of JAGZJZ010000031.1, from coordinate 17,424 downwards.
TTTTCTTTAACTCTGAAAAGAAGGATTTCTTATCACTTAAGGCGGCTCCGTTTACGGATTTAACAATGTCCCGCTTCCGGTAGCCCAGTGCATAAGCCTCACTGCCCTCCGGCACTTCTTCAAAATAAATGCCTTTATAATCATTGGATGCGGTAGAAGAAATTATGTTGTCATCAATCCCCGTCACCGTTGCACCCTTCCACTCTTCTCTCTGGAGAATATCAGAACCGCCTGAACCGGAATCAATTTTTGCATAAATCGGAGCCTTGCAGGGGCATCCCGGCTTTCCAAACTGATCCATAGCGAAGTTTTCAAATCCTACCTGTTTCATGCCCTCCTCATTTAATACCGTATAGTCATTACTTCTGGCATTTTTAAATTCGGGATTTACATCGATCAGTGCATTTTTATCGTAATCATTCTGTGCCTTATTTACATGGTACCAGGAAGGAAGATTGATCTTCGCACCAAAATCATAGTACCAGTTTTTATCTACGGCATATTCAGCCTGTTTAAATCTGTTTTCATCTACTACTGCAAACCCGTAGGGTGTGGTATTCGCCACGATATTGCTGTAGATTTCATCTCCTGCTTCTTTATAGGAAACATGAATCTGAAATTGTCCGTCCAGAATAATATTGTTATATACTTTCCGGTCAAAGCCTTCCCTTAATTTAATTCCCAGCCCCAGACAGAGGTTGTTGTAAATTTCATAGTTGGATGAACCGTCATCTAAGTCGATGCCCCAGGTATGGGGCGCGTCAGAATCATGCTGGAACCGGTTATCATGAATCTTATTGGTCTGGTATGCATCGATCAGGGCAAGGTCATATACTTTTGCATCCTTTTCGTAATTTCTGATCAGATCCCCGCTTTCACCGCTTGCATTGTATTTCGGTACAGACCAGAAACGGTCTCTTCCCCAGGAGTTAAAGGGACCGTGATCGGTAGTCTCTAACTGGGCATTATATACATCATTATAAGCAATCTCATGTCCGCCGAATGTTCCGTCATTGACGTTGATACAGGAACGGGCACTTTTGTGGATGGTATTGTGCAGAATTTTGATTCTACTGCTCACCGACAGATTCACGCCGCAGGACTGCTTCTCAAAAATCCCCAGATTTTCCATATGGTTATTGGTAATCTCGATATCTCTGGGATAGTCCTCCGTTGCCGGTCCCACTTTTTCCGGGAAATCTACGCTGGTCTTATGCACCTGCAGCTCCGGATACAGGGCATGTTCCCAGAATGAAGCTTCATAAGCGGACTTGGGATCTCCCACTACCTGAACAGCTGTGGCGCCGATATCTATGAATTCATTGTTATCCACGATATGACTGTCGTTATAGCCATACATGAAGATTCCATTTCCTCCCATGTGGTTAAAGTTAGAATTCACCACCTGAATATTCCTGGCATTTTCCATGTAGACAGCGCCTGCCCTTACCACACACCAGTCCCCTCTCATCAGAGGAATGTATTCTTTGCCTTCTTCATTTACGGTGAACATGGTTCTCTTCGTTCCAAAATAGGTGAATCCATCCAGTGTAATATCCTCTGCGGGATGTGCGCTGTCCGCTCCTTCTATACGGATGATATCTGTAGTTACTGCTGCTTCCACAGATACATCGTTTAAATCTACCCCCTCTTCGGGATAAACATAAAGATTTCCTTCTTTATTATCGTAATACCATTCTTTGGATGCATCCAGTTCCTCAAACACATTTTCAATCATCACCGCATTGTCTTTCATTCCATTTCCACGGTTGTTATCACCAACCCACTGGTAATCCAGGCCTAATGCATTAGACGTATTTTTGCCTGTAATGATATAATCGTTTCCGCCCCATCCATTGCTGTGAATCGCACGGATATACCCTCCGGTGGGATCATTGTAATTTTTAACCCGGGATTTGATATCTGCTCTTGTAGTTGCCCCCTCCAGGGGAAGCACTCCCGATACAGCATTTGGATATCTTGCCAGCACCTGTTCTTCCTTATTCAAAAATAATTTATCAATTCCAAGATTGGGATCAACTTTTGTGACCTTGATATTGGGATTGCCTTCATAGTCACTCCAAGTCAACTGGTCAAAAGTGACTGCACCGCTTAATTCCACGGCCTCTCCATCATAATTGCGGAAAGTAATACCCGAGTCCTGCCCGGTCAGTTCCAATGTATGCTCAAAGAAGTACGTACCTCCCCTTACAAATACCGTGGTATTCTCCTGATTCTGTTCTCTGGCAGCATCTCTGGCTTTTTCAAAGGTTGCAAATGGACTCTCCAGTGTACCGTTTCCCGTAAGATCATTGCCGTTCACTGCCACATACAAGGCATTGCCCGTATTCTCCCGGGCATATGCCACACTTCCTTCCATTCCCGGAATCCCCATTCCGGTTGTTGTCAGCATCGCCGACGCAAGCAGTACTGCCACTCCTTTTTTACTTCTCCTTTTCATATCTTATCCTCTCTTCTTCCTGTTTTCACATAATTGTTTGTTCCGGATACAGGTTTATTATATCCTGCTTCTATCTGCTGTTTAATAAATTATCTTCCACAAAAGTACAACTATCTTCCACACTTACACGTCTACCGTTCTGCGTTAATTCTTCCAGACACCACATATATACGGTTCACGCTATCGCACCATCCTCATATACTCCCTTGGCGTCTTCCCCGTATACTTTTTGAAGATACTGCTGAAATACTGCGGATTCTCATATCCTACCAACTCCGATACCTCATATATTTTCATTGAGGTATTCTCCATCATTCCTTTTGCTTTCTCTATTCTCTTTTTCGTCAGCGCCTCTACAAAAGTGACTCCTGTATAATGTTTAAACAGGTAGCTGAAATGGCTGACGCTGACTGCCAGATATCCGCAGATGGAATTTAAGGAAATATCTGCATTCTGGTAATGTTTGTCTATGTAGTCGTGGGCAAGCATGACCTGTCTCTGGTAATAACCGTCTTTTTTCGTAGCCAGCGCATTTCCTGTTTTGATACACGCCTCTTCCAGATGGCGTGCCACACATTCCAGATTTTCATCTTCATATATGGCAACCTGCAGACGCTTCATCTCATAACGAATTTCTCCGTCCCTGACCTGGATTTCTTCCATCAGATTCATCAGTGCCATCATAATATTCTGTACATTGATGGTACAAACTTTTTTGGATACCCAGGATGTCTGCAGATCATTGATGAATGCCGTCAGTTCCCTGCCGATGAAGTCCTGGTCATTCTTCTTTACCGCCAGGGTGATTCTGGAAATCCATTCTTTCATATCAATGTTTTTTTCGCCCCGGACATTTCGGAAATCTTTGGCAAAGTATATTTCTCTGGCTTTTGATAAGAACCGGTATTCCAGCACATCTCCCGCACTTTGGTATGCTTTGTCCAAAGCGGTGATTACCTCTGTAAACTCTCCCACACCCAGTACCACATCCAGCTTCAGAAAAGTTTCAATATTCTGTTTTATATGCCTGCAGTATTCCAAACTTTTAAAATCCAGTTCCCTTGGTCCGTCTGCTCCTAATATCACAACTGTCCTGGATTCTTTGTCCTGAAATACCACACCATTTCCCGACTGTGATAATACTTCTTCTGCCACATTTAGTATGGCAAACAGTGCAAGGTCTTTGTTATCCTGAAAGGAACTCCTGCTAAATACCATATCGTCTTTTGGTTCAATGAGAATCACCGTGAAATAATTCCCTGCAAGGCGGATATCCATTTCCTTCATCTTTTGTGCAATCCCCTGCTGCTCCATCTGTCCCAAGAGCAGATGGTTTAAAAATTCTCTTTTTAATATTTGGCGGCTGTTGTAGTAAGCCCCTCTGATCTTCTTCATACTGGTCAGCCATTGATTTTCATAATCCAGATTCTGGCGGATCTTGGTTAACGTATCGGACAGTTCAAATGCACTGATGGGTTTTAAGATATATTCGATTACCTTATATCGGATCGCCTGTTTTGCATATTCAAACTCATCGTATCCGCTGATGATCACTACTTTAATTTCTGGATAATTCTGGTATACATACTTTGTAAGTTCAATTCCATCCATATGGGGCATCCGTATATCCGTGAGCAGCAAATCCGGCGGTGCTTTCCGAATGGCTTCCACAGCCTCCTTTCCATTTCTGCAGGTTCCAATCAGCCGGAATCCCAGATCCGACCAGTGCACATTGTCCCGTACCGCTTCTCTGATCAATACTTCATCATCTACTAACAGTACCTTATACATGTTTCCTCCCTTCCCATTGGTTTTCAAACCCGTTCTGTAACTCCTTTTATTTGTTATTTACAAGTCCATCATAACTTAATAAATCTTATTTTTCGTTTCAGATCTTCTTTAAAAGGTTTGAAATCTTACGCACTTTGATTGGATTCATTTTATCAATTCCTGTCCCTTCGTTGAACCTGATATTCTACGAATCTTCCTGTAATTCTACGATTTTCCCCAAATGCATTTTGGGACAAAAAAATACCGGTACGGCCGATAACCGTACAGGTATTTGATGCTAGCATTCTATTTTTTCCAATGGGATTTGTATTTCTGTAAGGTAATTATCAATATCTGTTTCATTCCAGGGACCCCGATGGACAATCTGTCTGCTTTGACCCAGCATTTTATACTGGCTGTGTTCTTCCAGCCAGCCTGCAAAGGAACGAAACACACCGGAAATATTTTCAAAAGTACCGTAGACCATGGTACTTGCCATAATGGGTACCGGGGCGATATTCCGAAATTTGAAGCCATCCTGATCCTTTCCCATGCGCTGAACCGGCGCACAGATTTCAATATCTACATTTTTTTCCCGGTAATCAGAATCATGATAGATAGCAAAGGTGTTGCTTGAAACCAAAATTTTGTTTTTTACTGCAAATGCGGTCATTTCCTTCCACAACTGTCCTTCCGAATAATAAGAGGGCACAACACGCCTCAGGGAAAGCACCTGGGCACCCGGAACGGATTTAATGGACACATTGTAATGAATCTCTATTTTTTCCTGGCGGATATCCTCTTTTGCCTGGTCTATTTTAGACAATTTATCCTGTTCTGCTTTAATCGCCTGTTCAATTTCAATGTGTTTTCTGTCCAGCTGCTTTACGATATATGCATCATCCCACTGATGGAGGGCCGCCGCGATATCCTGAACATGGAATCCCAAATCCCGCAAAAATATGATTTTATTCAACACTGCGATCTGATCGGCAGAATACAATCGATAATTTGTAAAATGATCGGTTACTGCAGGTTTTAACAATCCCGTCTCGTCATAGTATCTCAACATACGAATTGAAACCTGGGTCAATTTTGAAAACTCGCCTATCTTAAACATATTTCTGTCTCCTGCTCTGTGTGCTGGCTGCTGATCCGGTACTGCTCTAATTTTTCCATCACTTCTTCTGCCCCCTGTCCCAGAATCAGATCCGGTATTAAGTGGTACCCTCTGTATTCCGTCATATCCACGGACGGTGGGTCTTCTGCATAAAGATGTTCCGCCTGTGCAATAACCGACTGCACAAACGGGTCAGTTACCACTACGTTCCGGTTTGCCGGAATATAACCGTCTGCTAAATGGATAGACTGGATCTCTACACTTGTATATTCCCTGATGATCGCAATTGCAGCCTCAATGTTTTTACTGTTTTTCGGAATAAATAATGCATTATCTCCGGAATGGTTGGCATCCATATCTCCAATCCCGGGCCATGGCACAACCACTGCATCTATTCCACGTTTTTTCGCTTCCCTGGCAGTTGCCTGTGCACCTGTTCCGATCTCGGTGATCATTGCGGTTTCACCCTTCATAAATCCGGCTTTTATTTCATCCACCCGGGTCGTTACCGCCTGCTCTCCGGGATACATATATCCTTTGTCATATAAGGATTGAATTGCCTGTAATGTTTCCTTAGATTCTTTTCCATCAAGGTGCAGACTGCCTTTTGTGTACCGCTCATAGGTTCCATTGCTCAAACTGGCTGAAAGCATTCCATTTCGATAAAGCCATCCCCCATGCCCCATGTCCCCGGCATTGGAAAATGGGTACACTCCCAGATTTTTTATCTTTTTGCAGACACTTTCAAATTCTTCATAGGTCCATGAGTCCGGGACGGTTACATCCGCCCTGTTTAAAAGCTCCTTATTTGCCAGGACGACCGGAAAGTTTGACTCCCAGGGCACTGCCAGAATTTTACCGTTAACACATGCCTGCTCCAGGGCACTGGGCCGAAACTGAGCCTTCCAATCCGGGTCTGCATCCAGATATGGCTTTAAATCCAATGCCATATCCTCCAGCAAAACAATTCTGTTCATTTCAAAATTGTAGATATCACATGGCTTTCCTGAAATAATTTCTCTTCGGACAATTTTCTCCTGATTCTGCCAATCCACCGGCAGTGTTTCTATGGTATACTTATTCCGGAATTTTTCCTGCAGTTTTTCCATCATAAGTTCACTGGATGTATATTCCAGAACTCTGCCGTAAAACCGTATCTTTTTATTCTGTGATTTTTCGCTTTCTGAAGTTTCCTCCCGCTTCATGATTCCGCAGTTTCCAAGAATCATGGCAGCAGCAAATGCTGATAATGCCAGTACCACTACTTTGCTCTTTTTCATGATAACATCACTCCGAATCCATTATTACCACACAAACGCGTACATTCTCCCGGACATCAGAGCCTGTCAGAAAATTGCTCCGGAAGCATTCTAACCTCCACCCGGGTTCCCACATTCTCCCTGGAATAAAAACGGATACCGCAGTCATTCCCAAATTTCATTTTCAGTCTCTCGTCAATATTCTTCAGTGCAAATACATTTTGACTCTCTTTTTCATCTTTTAGATACCGGTTAATCTCTCCACCGTCAGTTCCAACACCGTCATCCTCCACAGAATACATAAGCATCTGTCCTTCTTTTTGAACCTTTACCCAGATACTTCCCCCGCCCACTTTCTTTTCCAACCCGTGTACAAAAGCATTTTCCACCAATGGCTGCAAGATCAGTTTTTGTACCAGGCAATCCTCCAGTTCCTGATCCACCAGAATGGATACCCGGATTCTTTCTCCAAAACGGTTTTTCTGAATCAGAAGATAGCTTTTCAAATGTTCCACTTCCTGTTTTACCGTCACCATTTCATTTCCGCGGTTTAGTGCATGCCGGAAGACATCCGACAATGCTTCCACCTGGGCGGCAATTTCATCATTGCGTTCCACAACTGCCATCCACCGTATGGAATCCAGGGTATTGTACAAGAAATGAGGGTTGATCTGGCTCTGCATATATTTCAGCTCGATTTCTTTGCGCTTAATTTCATTTTTATACTGTGTCTGAATCAGGTTGTGGATATAGGCAACCATTTTCGCAAGATTCCGGTTCAGTACTCCAATCTCACCATCACTGTCATCGTATATTCCAATTTGAAACCGTTCTTCGGTAAATGTTTCTGTTTCCCTGGAAAGCTGCTGAATTGGCTGAATCATCGTTTTTTTCTGGACGGTGTAAAAAACTACTCCAAAAATCAACGTCAGCAGCATACACACCAATACCGTATAATATACTGCATTGGTGCTTTGCAGGATATCACGGGAATCATCTACTTTTACAATTCTCCATCCAGCAGTATTGATATTATAATATGAGACAATCACATCTCCTGTTTTAGAATACCCGGCATTTCCTCCCGGCAGTTCACCATATCCAAGTTCTGTAAATGCCAGGCCCATACATCCATTTACCGAGGATGAAAGTATTCTGCCATCCTGGTCAGCAATAAACAGCCTGCTTTTTTCCGACAAGATTCCGGTGTATTGCTCCTGGAGCCTTGCTTCATCAACAGTTATCCGTTCATAGGCTATGATCTCCATCGTCTTCATATCATTAATCGCTCTTAGCAGATACAGTTTATCATAAGGTGCACTATAACTGACCGTTTCTCCTGTATGCAACGTTGTCCATATGGGTAATCCCCCCAGTTCATTTAACCTTGGGATCATCTGTTCATCTTCCCGCAGAACATAATCCCCAATCTGCAGTATCACTGCCCCGGGCTTAAATATAGACATGCTTTTAAGATTTCTGTGGGACTCCATCTCAATGCGCATCCGGTAAGATACATCAACCTTGCGTTTTTCCAGTTCCTCTGTCCGCCCTTTTGACCCATACATGCGGATGATCTCCTGGATGTTTTCGTCCGCCGCAATATTCAGGGATACGTTCTCCACATCACTGATAAAGTTTTCCAGTCCTGCTTTCGTCTGCTTCAGGATTTCCAGATTGATATCACATGCCTTGGTATTCAGACTGCTGCGCAGCTGAAAAGTCACAATCATAAACAGCAGCAGCAATGGAATTACCTGAAAAATCATAAGGCTGCATAGAAATTTCTGGCTGATTCCCAAATTCTTCAACTTATTTTTTAAGCTGTTCATAATCTCCCTTTTTTCTTTCGGTATTCGGTAGCGGAACAGCCTTCCAGTTTCCGAAATACTGCCGAAAAATATTTTTCATCCCGGAATCCCACTTCCCTGGCTATTTCCGCATTTAGATCTGCTGTGGTTTCCATCCTCTTTTTTGCTTCTTCTATGCGGTATTTATTCAGATACTCCGTAAACGAAATACCCATTTCCTTTTTGAACAGATAACTGAAGTAATTCTTGGATTTCTTCACATAAGAAGATATAGATTCCACCGTTATCTCATCCCGGTAATGCATGCTGATGTAGGATAAGGCTGTAATTACCATCTGGTTTGGGGTTTGTCCCTGATTGCCGGAAACGCCTGTCAGAATCAGATAGTAAACATTTAATACCCATTCCCGGTACTGCTCTATAGTCAATAAATCGGGGAGCGCCAGGATACTCTGCCTGTTTTTTTCCAATACTGCCTCCACGTCCATTCCGCTGCTTTTTAAGGTTTGAAATAATAACTGCACCAGATTCATGCACGTTCCTTTCACAAAGTCATAGGAAGCTATTTTTAAATCCCTCATGGTACAAAACTGATTTTTAATCTCTTTTTCAGCCTCCCCATAACGAAAACCTGCAATACACAGACGTAAGTGCGCTGTCTGCTCCAGGGAGAACATGGTCTTATTCTTGCAGCTTTCATCAGCCTGGTCAATTAACACACAGCCTCCCAGATACAATCGGTGGTCTAAAAGCTCCGCCCCGGCTTTTGCAGCAAAAGGAAGGTTCTTTAAAGGTGTGATTTCAGAAACACCTGCGGATAATCCAGGACCCACGGCCTTCCTCAGTTCACGATTCATACTGCGTAATAAATTGCCCATCATAAAAATCACCTGATCCCTGGATCTGCAGATATCCATAAAAGTAAACCACACCATTTTCTTTCCCCAGCGCAGCAAAAAGTTATCTTCTCTTCCTGTATCTTTATTCAAAAGCTGCTTTCTCACATAATTGACACAGCCATTAGCTGCTTTGGTCCCTCTGCTGTCAAAGTCGAAAACCATACACAGGATATTCTGACTCCCTTTGTGTTCCGTATATGCTTCCAGGAGCCTTTCATACTCCCCGTTTCCGGGCTCTTCCCCATCAAAATAAGCCTCCAGACTCTTCTCCAGTTTTTCTTTTCTCTGCTGCGCGTCCTCAAGCTCCCGGGTATCTATCTCTCCCATGATCTTTTGTATCAGCGCCGTAAGCTCACCGATTTTGATTGGCTTTAGCAGATATTCCACTACGCCGATATTAATTGCTTTCTTTGCGTATTCAAACTCCGAATATCCGCTCAATATGACTACATGGATATCCGGATTTCTTTTTTTGGCTAATTCAGCCAGTTCAAGCCCCGTCATTCCAGGCATGCGTATATCGGTAATCAGAATCTGTATCTGCTCTCTTTCCAAAACCCTTATTGCACCTGGAGAATCTTCTGCCGTAAACACTCCGGTTATCCCGTAATCTTTCCATGGTATCCCTAATTCAATCCCTCTTCGTATTTGTATTTCATCATCCACGATCAATAATTGTACTTCCAAGGACTGTCATCTCCCGACCTGAATTATTCTGGCAAGCGCCAGCATCTGCCTCCATTTTATCATGTATCGCATCATGTAACAATCGAAAAAGGACTATCGCATTTAAAAAGACAGGCTTTTTAATATACGATAGTCCTTACTTACCAAATTTGTTATTTTATCACTACTGCCATCTTGTCCATCTGTTTGAAATGTCTTTCAAATGAACTGATATCATACGTTTCTACTTCCCGTAACGGATCACATACGGTAACTGTTTCATTATTTAAATCAAATCCGCTCAATACCATACAGTGTTCATTTCCCGGCCAGCGAAGCAGCTTACCGTCAATTTCCCACTCATCTGTATATTCGATATCCACATCAATGTTCATAGATCCCCAGATAATAACCGGATTTCCGGCACGTATCTCATCAAATAAATCTTCCAGATCCGTTCCGCTGACATCATATGCCCGCTTTGCACTGTTCTGCTCTGTCAGATATTTATTAGCCGTTCTGACAATTACCGGTGCAAAACATCCATAGGAATCCTCATCTCTGGGATTACCAAGAAAAGCATCCTCATAGCTGTTGACACCCGGTCTGCCTTTCGTGAGATAGTTGTCCGCAAGATCCTCTTTATCTACGCCATAGCCTTCATAGTTAAGCGCCATCGTCAGGGATGTAATCTCGCACCCCGTTGGCAATTCCGGCAGCTGGCTAACTGGTTCAACATAAAGCATTTCTGATTCTGTCTTCTGGATTGCTAAATCTGAACTGCTGTTTTCCGACTCGGACTCACTTTCCAATTCCATATTCTTTTCCGTAGCAATCGAATTATAATTACTGGAAACCGGTGCGGTTCCTGTTGTCTGCTGTTCATTTGCCGCAGAAGTAATATCCTTATCCTGATTTGTTCCTGCCTGGAGACTGCTTTGTTTTTCTGCTCCTGCATTCGTTTCCGTTGTTCCTAATGTGACATTTTCCTGATATTTTCCGCGATTCTCACTCTCTCCTGTCCCACGAGCGTATATCATCACCAGGCAGCCACTGAACAGTAAAACCTCTGCTCCAATGACAAGGGCAATCTTAGTAAGCTTTTTGGTAAATTTTCTTTTTTTCTTCATCATAATTCCTATAATACCACATATTTCAAAATTATGGTATCTATTTTTGTAAAAAAAGTATGAACATTTGTGATGTCCGTTACGGTTACAGTTCACGCCCTTTTACAATTTCCAGATTTCCTCGTTATACTGTCTGATCGTCCTGTCAGATGAAAAATAGCCAGCCTCGCTGATATTGACCAGCATCTTTTTAGCCCATGCCATTCTGTCTTCATAATCTGCGAACGCCTTATCCTTAGTCTCAATATAATCCTTGATATCCAGAAGTGTCATGAACCAATCTTTGCCGATGAGTTCCTGATGAAGCCTGCTTAAATTTTCCTTACAGCCAATCTGAAGCATCTCTTTGCCCACAATAAAGTCCACCATTTCTTTGATGGCAGCATCGGACTCATAGATATCCTTGGAAACATAATCGGCTTTCTCATAATGAGCAATTACTTCCTCACTGGATTTTCCAAAAATATAAATATTCTCATCACCGACCAGCTGGTGAATCTCAACATTCGCCCCGTCCTCGGTACCAAGGGTTACGGCTCCGTTCAGCATGAATTTCATATTTCCGGTTCCGCTTGCTTCTTTAGATGCCAGAGATATCTGCTCGGATACATCACATGCCGGAATCAGTTTTGACGCTTTGGATACATTATAGTTTTCCACCATTACCACGTTTAAGTATGGTCGAACGCTGGCATCCCTGGAAATCATTTCCTGCAGGCATAAGATCAGATGTATAATGTCCTTCGCAATGACATAAGCCGGAGCAGCTTTCGCACCAAAAATCATGGTAATCGGTCTCCTTGGAAGTTTACCGCCTTTTATTTCCAGATATTTATGGATAATATAAAGCGCATTCATCTGCTGTCTTTTATATTCGTGGAGACGTTTTATCTGAATATCATAGATTGAATTTTCATCAATTTCAATCCCCTGGGTTTCTTTCAGATACTCTTTTAATGCTGCTTTATCTTTATTTTTGATGTCCAGAAGGCTTTTTAAAACTTTTTCATCATCTGCAAATTTGCGCAGTTCCTTCAGGCAGTCTGCATCTTCTTTAAATCCATTTCCGATCAGTCCGCTTATCAGCTCCGTCAGATCGGGATTACAGTGCATCAGCCACCGGCGGAAGGTAATGCCGTTGGTCTTATTATTGAATTTTTCAGGATATATATCATAAAATGGCTTAAGCTCGGATTCTTTCAGGATCTGTGTGTGGAGAGCGGCAACCCCGTTCACGCTGAAGCCATAGTGAATGTCCATGTGTGCCATATGAATGCGGTTGTCTTTGTCAATAATCGCAACTTTTTCATCCTTATATTTTTCTTTGACTCTTCTGTCCAGTTCGTCGATAATCGGCAGCAGATGGGGCACTGCTTTTTCCAGATAGTATCTCGGCCATTTTTCCAACGCCTCCGCTAGAATCGTGTGATTGGTATATGCACAAGTCTTGCTGACAATGGCGATAGCTTCCTCCATTGAGATTCCTTCTTCCGTTAACAGGCGGATTAATTCGGGGATTACCATAGACGGGTGGGTGTCATTGATCTGCACCACTGCATGCTTGTGCAAATCATGAAGGCTGTATCCATTTTCTTTGCATTCCCGGATAATAAGCTGTGCTCCATTGCTCACCATAAAGTACTGCTGGTAAATGCGAAGCAGCTGTCCCTTTTCATCACTGTCATCCGGATACAAAAACAATGTCAGGTTGTGCAGAATATCATTCTTATCAAACTTTATTCCCTCTTCCACAATGGATTCATCCACAATGTCGATGTCAAATAAATGCAGCTTATTTGCATGATTATGATATCCGGTTACATCAATATCATACAGGCTGGAGATTAATTTAAATCCTTTAAATGGTACCTCAAAATGAATATCGGTCTTTGTCAGCCAGCTTTCGTTTGTAATCCAGGGATTTGTCAGCTCTTTCTGTTTATTATTTTCAAAAATCTGACGGAACAGCCCGTAATGATAATTCAGCCCGATTCCATCTCCATTTAAGCCAAGGGTTGCAATGGAATCTAAAAAGCAGGCAGCCAGTCTTCCCAGTCCGCCATTTCCAAGAGATGGCTCTAATTCTACTTCTTCAATCTGTGTCAGGTCTTTTTTATTTTTGCCCAGAATCTCTTTTACTTCATCATGTAACCCCAGATTAATCAGATTATTAGATAAAAGCTTTCCAATCAAAAATTCTGCGGATATATAGTAAAGTTTCTTTTCTCCTCTGTTTTTACCGGATTCTTTTATGTGATTTTTCGTAAGCTGTAAGAGTCCAAGATAAATTTCTTCATCCGAGCATTCTCCAATTGTCTTTTTAAATTTTTCTTCCAGGTATCCGTTTAATTCATTTTCTAACATTCTATTACCTCCTCGATTGACTAATGGCTCATAAAATATTTCAACTTATATTTCGAAACTTTTCGAAACTTTTTCATTGCCATATTATCATTTTTATGGTATATTGTCAATATAATTTTCGGACTGCAGGAGCGTACCGTGACAGCTTTCAGCCAGCCCGCTTACTTGGAGGAAATCTTATGGCGACAATTAAAGACATAGCAAAAAAATTAGGCATTTCTCCCGCCACCGTTTCCAAAGGACTGAATGGAGCAAGCGATATCAGCGAAAAAATGCGGCAGTCCGTCCTGGATGCGGCGGTGGAACTGGGTTATAAGCCAAAATCCCTGCAGGGCAAAGTAATGCGCAGGATCTGTATTATGGTTGATGATATGAACTATGAAAATGTAGACCAGTTCGGTTATGAAATTATTTCCGGATTTGAACAGGCTGCAGTACGAAATAATTACGAGGTCACAATTGTTCCCACCAACCTCTCTATGCAGACAAGAGCCGGTTTGAAAACTCAAACAGGCTCCAGGGAAAAATATGACACTTATATGTTAAAAAATGGATACTCAGGAGCATTTCTTCTGGGCTTCCGGCTTCACGATGACTATTTAAAACAACTGAACCATACGAAGGTACCAACGGCTCTTTTAGATAATTACATTGAAGACAACCCCTTTGTGGGATATGTGGGAACTGATAATTTTGAAGGTATGAAAGGTGTGGTAAACCATCTCGCCGCCAAAGGGCACAGACGAATTGCCATGCTCTGCGGAAACCAGGATTCCATGATTACTGAGCGCCGCCTGAATGCGTACAAGCATTTTTTGTGGGTAAATAAAATAGATCTGGATTTAGATCTGATTGCGTATGGTGATTACCATGTGGACTGTGCTCCCTTATATGTTCCTCATTTTCTGGAAAAAGGAGCGACTGCGATTATCTGCGCCAGCGACTTTATTGCATCCGGCGTTATCAAGCAACTCTATAATATGGGCAAGAAGGTACCGGAGGACTTAAGCGTTACCGGATATGATGACCTCCCCCTTGCCCGGTATCTGATCCCGGCATTGACAACGGTACGCCAAAACCGGGTAGACCTCGGTAAAAGTGCATTTATTCTTGTGGACAGTCTGATCAAAGGGGTCCCTATCAGCCGCATTGAGATGCGCCCTGCTTTTGTTGAGCGTGATTCCACAGGCTGCGTTTCATCTCATATACGATAACAGTGGTTCAAAGGACCCGCGCCCTGCCCCAGATCCAGATTTGCCCGGATCGCACCGGACAGATAATCCTTTGCACGCCTAAGGCTGCCTTCCATACTATAGCCTTTTGCCAGCTGGCAGGCTATTGCAGATGACAGAGTGCAGCCCGTTCCGTGGGTGTTGGGATTCTCCATATGTTTTTCGTAAAACCAGGTTGCCTTCCCTTTTTCATATAACAGGTCATTGGCAGTCTCTTTTTGATGCCCGCCTTTTATCAGTATGGCTCCATCGTAAAAACCGGAGATCACCCTGGCAGCCGTCTCCATATCTTTTGGACTTTCTATTTTCATCTGGCTCATCACTTCCGCTTCCGGTATATTCGGTGTAACCAGTGACGCCAAAGGCAGTAGTTTTTTCATAAAAACTTCCCTGGCTTCCTTTTCCAATAATGTCCTGCCGCTGGTGGAAACCATAACCGGATCCAGCACAATGCGAAAAGCCCCATATTCTGCCAGCTTTCCTGCTGCCGACTCAATCAACCCGGCATCCGGGATCATCCCGATTTTAACTGCGTCCGGGAAAATATCCCGAAAAATGCAGTCCAGCTGCTGCTCTAAAAATTCCGGCGTACATTTTTCTATGCCAAATACACCCATTGTGTTTTGTGCAGTCAAGGCTGTAACTGCGCTCATGGCATACATCCTATGTACGGTGATCGTTTTAATATCTGCCTGTATTCCCGCTCCTCCGCTGCAGTCTGAACCTGCAATTGTAAGTATTTTCTTCATCCAGTTATCCTCTGTCATTATATATTTTCGTTGCTCCATTGTCTGGAACATGTCTGAAAATTACATTCTTCCAGCCGGCGGGAATGAATTTCCAAACACGCTCTAAATTACCCTCTCAGGAAATAAATTCTCCCATCGTTACAGCTGAAATATCTGCCAGTCCCTTAATTTCTTCCCAATCCCTTACGGAACTTTCATCATAGAGCGCCGCTACCGGAAAGCCTGCCCGCTTCGCTGTCTTCACCGCATGAAGAACGTCTTCAAATACAAAGGTCTTCTCTTTGTCCGTTCCCAGTCTTTGTAATGCCGCTTCATAGATATCAGGCTGTTCCTTCCCCGCCCCTACTTTCCTGCAGGTAAAGATCTCCTGAAAATAGTGCAGAAGTTCCAGCCGTTTCAGGCAGATCCTTACCAGCGATTCATCGGTAGCTGTTGCCACACACATGGGAACCCCCTTATTTCTCAGGCTCTCTAAAAATTCTTTTACAAATGGCTTTCCCTTAATTTTCCCCTGATAATTCTCTTTTACCATTTGATTCACTTCGTCCATCATGAAATCTATGGCTTCATCAAACTGATAATGCTTCTTAATATATCGGGCTGATTCCTCAAAGCTCATGGACTTAATAACCTCATCCAGATCCGGCGCCGGTATTTTCCCCTTCATTTTCACATAACTGCTTCCTATGTTTTCCCACATAGCCATAGAATCCAGAATCGTTCCATCCATATCGAAAATAGCACCTTCTATTTCACCTAATCTGACCATAAGTTTTCTTCCACCTCGTTTTTCAGGCTTTTCACTGCCCCGGTAATATGATCACTTGCAAATATTGCGGAAACCACAGCTACACCGGATGCCTTGCAGTTCTTCAGCTGTTTTATGTTTTCTTTTGTAATTCCGCCAATCACCACCACCGGAATAGGCACTGCTTCACAGATTTCACGAATGGTTTCTTTGGTAATTACAACCGTATCGTCCTTGGTGGAGGTGGGAAATGCAGCCCCTACCCCAAGATAATCCGCCCCCTGTTCCCACGCACTTTTTGCCTGTTCTACCGTTCTGGCAGTTACTCCCAGTATTTTATCTTCTCCTAATAGTTCCCTGGCTATCTTGGGAAGCATGTCTTTTTGCCCAATATGTACGCCGTCTGCCTGACTGGCAATTGCCATTTCAACGTCATCGTCGATTAAAAACGGCACCTGATAGCGCTTTGCAATTTCTCCTATGCGCTTCGCTTCTTCCAACAGCTCACCTTTTTCCATATGTTTTTCCCGTAGCTGCAAAAAAGTAACCCCTGCTGCAAGTGCTTCTTCCACCTGTTCTTCCAGTGACTGTTCTCCCACCCATTTTCGGTCTGTTACTGCATACAGTTTCAGATCTTTACCACTAACTTTCATGATTCCTATCTCCTTTGTTCTTTTTTGTCACATTCATCATGGAATTCATAACGCACATTCAAATAAACCTGCAAAATAAAAGAAGTCCTGCAGGAAGTTGCAAGACTTGTCCCTGATACTGTTTCTTAAAATCAGGTCACAGATTGAAGTTCACAACTTCCTCTCAGCCTGTCAAACAAGCTCCCTGTCATTTTCATTTCGTATCAAGGTTTGATTTGTTACCATATTTAATTAGTTTATCATAGGATTTCGAGAGCGTCAAATTATATCCCTAATTTTTTTATCTTGAAGTATCACACAGCTAGTACTCCATCCAGCCACAAAGCCTACTGACAGTGCTGAATATTTTGTCAGTCTGCAAGGCGGAGGATGGAAGCGGAGTGGTTCCTCCGCTGACTGACGACAACGCTGCAGATGGCAAAATAGGCAGTGCTGTCAGTAGGCTTTCTAGCCGGATGGAGTACTAGTACCTTGACAAAGTTAGTTGTTGCTTTTACAATCTACATATAGAAAAGGTAGGAGGTAAAAGCAATGAATCAAAAGTATATCGTAAACCTTACAG
>JAGZJZ010000104.1 GCA_018365455.1 Clostridiales bacterium | reverse complement strand
TTTTTACCATACTACAATTTGAACAAAAAATAGGATCTAATACGCATTGTATCAGATCCTATTACGCATCGTTTAAAAACTGGTTGATGCCATTGACCCCCACGGAGTTACGCTCCGTGGGGGTTTGTGCATCCTATGGACACAATTACTTTGTGTGAGTCTATAATAAAATATTTTGTCTGTGATGTCAACCAGTTTTTTATGCAAATTATTTCTGTGCAAGTAACTGCGTAAATCCCAGAGAAGGATTCATTTAACGTGGAAGATATTTATTCTTGAAAATATCACAGTAAAAAGTTATAATCATATTATTGGCAAACAAATGTGACTTTTTTAAAAGCCAATGGATGATTTTAATTTAATGGTGGATAATTTAAAAATATATAGTGAGAAAAGGAGCAAAACAATGGGCGTATTGAGTAATCTGGAACCAAATGCAGTTTTTAAATTTTTTGAGGAGATATGCAGCATTCCCCATGGATCGGGAAATGTAGATAAAATCAGCGATTATCTTGTGAAGTTTGCAAAGGACAGAAGTCTGGAATATTATCAGGATGAACTTAAGAATGTGATTATTATCAAAGAGGCTGCGAAAGGCTATGAGCAGGAAAAACCTGTAATTATCCAGGGGCACATGGATATGGTTGCCGTTAAAACACCGGATAGCGGAATTGATCTGGAAAAAGACGGTTTGTCCCTGGGAGTAGATGGAGATTATATTTATGCAGAGCATACATCTCTTGGCGGTGATGACGGAATTGCAGTTGCATATGCCCTGGCGCTGCTGGATTCTGATTCCCTCCAGCATCCCAGATTAGAGGCGATTCTCACTGTGGATGAAGAAGTTGGACTGGATGGTGCCAAAGGCATTGATTTGTCCATGCTGAAAGGAAAACAACTGATCAATATTGATTCTGAGGAGGAAGGTTTTCTATTAACCAGCTGTGCAGGCGGTTGCAGCTTAAAATGCGGGATACCGTTTGTTAGAGAAAAGCGGGAAGGAGTCCTTTATGAAATATCAATGACGGGACTTCTTGGAGGACATTCCGGAATTGAAATCCATAAGGAAAGAGGTAATGCTAATTGTCTGCTGGGAAGACTCTTATACCAGGCAGCAAAAGCGGTGCCAGTTTCACTGATTTCTCTGGAAGGCGGAGAAAAGGATAATGCAATACCGAAGGCAGCGAAAGCAGCAGTGCTGATCAGTGAATCTGATACAG
Source organism: Clostridiales bacterium (assembly GCA_018365455.1). Lineage (GTDB taxonomy): Bacteria > Bacillota > Clostridia > Lachnospirales > Lachnospiraceae > Robinsoniella. The sequence continues at coordinate 10,774 of JAGZJZ010000104.1, read as the reverse complement.
CAGACTTTGAAGCAGCAGTTCAAAAGTTTGAAGGGGCAATGCAGCATGAACTGGCAGTAAAAGATCCGGGTGCCAAAGTGAAATTAGAAAAGAAAGGTGCAGCAGTAGACAATTGCCTGACGAAAGAAGCTTTTGACCGGATTACTACGTACCTGATTGCATTTCCAAATGGTGTACAGGCTATGAGTGCATCTATTCAGGGGCTGGTAGAAACCTCAGTTAACTTGGGTGTTATGAAACTGGAAGAAAATGAATTTAAGACTGCAGGAGCAGTGAGAAGTTCCGTGCAAACATCCAAAGACTATCTGATCGACAGAATAACAGGATTGTGTGCAATGGCAGGAGGAGCTTACTCCCAGGAAGGTGATTATCCGGCATGGGAATATAAATTAGAATCTCCGTTAAGAGATAAGATGCTTTCTGTTTACAAGGATATGTATGGCAAAGATATGATTCCCCAGGCAATTCATGCGGGGCTGGAATGCGGATTGTTATCCGGCAAGATCGAAGGTCTGGATTGTGTTTCTATAGGACCTGACATGTTCCATGTCCATACTACGGATGAAAAACTCAGCATCTCCTCTACCAAGAGAGTATGGGAGTATCTGGTGGAAGTTTTAAAGAGAAAATAGAATGAAATAGAAAAAGAACGTCAGCAGAGTGAAGTAAATGCTGGCGTTCTTTTTTGATTACAGTTTTACAGCAGTTCGATATCGTTGTCCCTGGCTTTTTCCATGACACTGTCAGGCCATAGGGAAGCCTGTACTTCACCAATATGCGCTTTTCTGAGATAGAACATACAGATTCTGGACTGTCCGATACCACCGCCTATGGTGTAGGGAAGTTCCTGATTCATAATAGCTTTCTGGAAAGGCATTTCTGCACGCTCCGGACATCCGGCAATTTCCAGCTGTTTTTGTAAAGCATCTTCATCTACGCGGATACCCATGGAAGACAATTCCAGGGCGATGTCAAGAACCGGATAATAAACGATAATATCACCGTTTAAGGACCAGTCATCATAATCCGGTGCACGTCCGTCGTGTTTTTCACCGGAAGCAAGGATACCGCCGATCTGCATAATAAATACGGCACCCTTTAATTTTGCAATGTTGTATTCCCGTTCCTTTGGCGTACAGTCCGGATACATATCTTCTAACTCCTGGGAGGTGACAAAGAAAATCTCTTTGGGAAGGATTTCTTCGATGTAATCATACTGTATTGCCATGTATTTTTCCGTTTTTTTCAGAGACTTATAAACCGTGCGGACCACTTCTTTTAATGTCTCTTCGTTTCGTTCTTCTCTGGTTATGATTTTCTCCCAATCCCACTGATCAACATAGATGGAGTGAATATTATCCGTATCTTCATCACGGCGGATGGCACTCATATCCGTGTACAGACCTTCACCGTGGGAGAAGCCGTATTTCTTCAGTGCATAGCGTTTCCATTTTGCAAGAGAGTGTACGATCTCAGCGGGGGCATCATCCTGTTCTTTGATGCCAAAGCTGACGGGGCGTTCTACACCGTTTAAATTGTCATTCAGACCGGAATCCGGAGTAACAAACAGGGGTGCGGACACACGCAGCAGATTCAGGCGCTGGGCAAGGGACTGCTGAAAGAAATCTTTAACTGTCTTGATCCCGATTTGTGTATCGTGCAGGTTCAACTGGGATTTGTAGCCTACTGGTATCATTAATTGTTCCATTATGACATCTCCTTTAAAGATAATATTGTGTTTCTTCCGAAGACGGACAGGTACAGTACAACGTACTTATGTAACACAGCACTGATATTCCGAAGGACGAAAGAAGGATGAACTGTTAGAAAGACCAAAGCAAGTTAACAAGCTTTAAAACAATGGCTTTATGTTACCATAAAACGGTGTGGTTTGTAAATAGGTTTTCCAGGTTGCCTGGAAAAGCGCTTGTTTTTTCATGATTATAAAAATATATTTAAAAAATATAAAAAACCCCTTGCATTATTAAATATTCTGTGTTAAAATCGGTCATTAATAAAGCAAATGCATAGAAAGAGACTCTTGTTACTGAAACTTGACAGGAATACGGCGTCACCGACTGAGAGCGCTGTTTAAGGGAAAGAACAAATAGGGAACACTCTGGAGCAGACTGGTTGAAGGATAAGTTTTATTTCGCTTATCGCAGTAGGTCAGTACGTAGCACGCGTTAAGTGTATTAGAGAGACAGATATTGCAGCAGCTGTATCTGTAACGCGGGTGGTACCGCGGGAATATAATAATCCCGTCCCGGAATACGAAAGTATTCCGGGACTTTTTGCGTGGCTGCAAAAAAGCAGTTCCGGGAAAACTTTCGAACCAGAGCGCATTTGAAAAATCAAACCCGCCATCTGCGCGTCACACTTCAAACTGTGATGCACAGCGGTCAAAAAGCATTTTTCAAACACGCCCTATAACTGACGTCGAATAACAATTGAAAAAAAACTGTCGCAAAGGTGCGAATGGGAATTACAGGCTAAGTCTGCGTTCTCTGACCCCCTGCGGCAGTTTTTTCCATAATTGGCTGTTCGACCGTATATGTAAAGAAAGGGGTATATTATGGAATTTTTAACTGGAGTCATGAAAAAAGAAGCATTGGAGATCAGCAGCCTGTCGGCAAAAGAATATGAGGGCAGGCAAGTTGTGGTAAATGGTACCGTGCATACCATTCGTGATATGGGAGAGGTAGCCTTTGTGGTATTGAGAAAAAGAGAAGGCCTGCTGCAATGTGTATTTGAAAAAGGTCTGACGGCTGGAAATCTTAAGGACTTGAGAGAAGCAGCAGCCATGGAATTGACAGGTGTTGTCAGATCAGAAGAACGGGCACCATGGGGATTTGAGATCAGGATCAGCAGTTTTCGGATTTTAAGTGAACCTGCAGAGGCACTCCCGCTGCCTATTTCCAAATGGAAAATGAATACTTCTCTGGAAGCTAAGCTGAACATGCGCCCCATTTCACTACGAAATATCAGAGAAAGAGCAAAATTTAAAATTCAGGAAGGACTTGTAAGGGGATTCCGGGATTTCCTGTATGATGAGGGATTTACCGAAATCAGAACGCCTAAGATTGGGGCAAAAGGTGCGGAGGGAGGCTCCAATATTTTTAAACTGGACTACTTCCACAGGCCTGCCGTCCTGGCACAAAGCCCCCAGTTGTATAAGCAGATGATGGTCGGGGTATTTGACCGGGTTTTTGAGACAGCACCGGTGTTCCGTGCCGAAAAACATAACACAAAACGCCATTTGAACGAATACACAAGTCTGGATTTTGAAATGGGTTATATCGACAGTTTTGAAGATATTATGGAAATGGAAACCGGATTTTTACAGTATACCATGAGGCTTTTAAAAAAGGATTATGCCAGGGAAATTCAAATCCTGGGCATCACACTTCCTAATGTGGAACAAATCCCGGCAGTGCGGTTTGAGGAAGCAAAGAAACTGGTTTCAGAAAAATACCAGCGGAAAATCAGGAATCCATTTGACCTGGAACCGGAAGAGGAGATTTTGATTGGAAGATATTTTAAAGAAGAGTTTGACGCTGACTTTGTATTTGTAACCCATTATCCTTCCAAAAAGCGTCCCTTTTATGCAATGGATGATCCGGCGGATACCAGATTTACCTTAAGCTTTGATTTATTGTTTAAGGGGATGGAAATAACAACGGGTGGACAGCGCATCCATGATTATCAGATGCTGAAAGATAAAATCGCTGCAAAAGGAATGTCGGAGGAAGGCCTGGAACTATATCTGGACACTTTTAAACATGGCATGCCGCCACATGGCGGACTGGGAATCGGACTGGAGAGACTTACCATGAAGCTTCTGGATGAGGATAATATAAGGGAAACAACTCTTTTCCCCAGAGATTTGTCGAGACTTGAGCCATAGAGCATGTCTGAAAAATCATCTGGTTTATGTACCACAGATAAAACTAAATCGTATTTCAGAGAAAGAAGGGAATTAATATGGCAAATCAGATCAATGACGAAACAATTGAATATGTTGGGATTCTGGCGAAACTGGAATTGTCCCCGGAAGAAAAAGAGCAGGCGAAAAAGGATATGAATAATATGCTGGATTATATAGATAAATTAAATGAACTGGACACGGCTAATGTAGAGCCTATGTCTCATGTATTTTCCATTCACAATGTATTCCGTGAGGATCAGGTGGAAAACGGAGATAAAAGAGAACAAATACTGGAGAATGCACCGGAGCAGAAGGATAGCATGTTTAAAGTTCCGAAGACCGTGTAAACGGCGGAGTCAAAAACCCCGCTGCAAGCAACGGGGTTTTTGTTCTCCGCTTCCGCTCCGGTCGTTGCTAAACGAACGTCCGCTGGACGTTCAGCAACCCTCGCGGCAGTCGCCAAATGGACGCGCCAGCGTGTCCGTTTGGCTCGTTGCTCGCGGGAATAAGATAAGTCCGTTATAGTGAGAGGAGATTTTTATGGTGAGTATAAAAAGTCTGACAGCCCTGGAACTGGGAAAGAGGATTAAGAAAAAAGAAATATCTGTAAAAGAAGCCGTTTGTGCATCGCTGGCGCAGATCAGAGAAATAGAAGATAAGGTGCATGCCTATGTATCTGTGGATAGAGAAGGGGCACTGCGAAGGGCAGATGAGGTACAAAAAGAGATTAGTACAGGAAGGCTGCAGGGTCCTCTGGCGGGCGTGCCGGCAGCCATAAAGGATAATATCTGCACAAAAGGGATTCCCACAACATGCAGTTCTAAGATGTTGGAGAATTTTGTTCCAGGATATTCTGCCCAGGCAATTTATAACCTGGAAGAAGCAGGCGTGATCGTTTTGGGAAAAACAAATATGGATGAGTTTGCTATGGGAAGCACCACAGAGACATCAGCATTTGGCGTTACCAGAAATCCCTGGAATATCCGGCATGTTCCGGGAGGTTCCTCGGGTGGGTCCTGTGCAGCAGTGTCAGCAGAGGAATGTTTCTTCGCACTTGGTTCGGATACGGGGGGATCTATACGCCAGCCAAGTTCGTACTGCGGAGTTACGGGGCTAAAACCCACTTACGGAACTGTTTCCAGATATGGATTGATCGCCTATGGTTCCTCACTGGATCAAATCGGTCCGGTAGCAAAGGATGTATCTGACTGTGCAGCCATTCTGGAGACCGTGGCCTCCTATGACAAAAAAGACAGTACGTCCGTCCTCAGGGAAAGTTATGATTTTACATCGGCATTACGAGAGGATGTAAAGGGCATGCGCATTGGAATACCGGCAGACTATCTGGGGAAAGGACTGGATAACCAGGTGAAAGAGGCTGTCCTTAAGGCGGCAGATGTACTTCGGGAAAAGGGAGCAATCGTGGAGGAATTTGACTTAAAGCTGGTGGAATACGCTGTGCCGGCGTATTATGTCATTGCTTCGGCAGAGGCTAGTTCCAACCTCTCCAGGTTCGACGGAGTGAAATACGGCTACCGTGCGCCGGAATATCAGGGGCTGCATGATATGTATAAGAAAAGCCGATCCCAGGGCTTTGGAACTGAGGTGAAAAGGCGTATTATGCTGGGTTCCTTTGTATTAAGCTCCGGATATTACGATGCATATTATCTGAAGGCACTTCGCACCAAGGCTTTGATAAAACAGGCATTTGATGGGGCATTTCAGAAGTATGACGTTATCCTGGGACCCACGGCTCCATCTGCAGCACCAAAGCTTGGGGAAAACCTTGGGGATCCGCTGAAAATGTATCTGGGGGATATCTATACAATTTCAGTAAACTTGGCAGGGCTTCCCGGAATTTCAGTACCTTGCGGCAAGAATACGCAGGGGATGCCTATTGGAGTTCAGTTTATAGGAGATTGTTTTGAAGAGAAAAAAATCATCCGGGCAGCTTACAGTTTTGAACAAAGCAGAACTTATGAAGCGCCTCAGATGGTACGAATTGAGGAGAAATGCCCATGAGTAAAAAGTATGAAACCGTAATCGGACTGGAAGTCCATGTGGAATTGGCTGCAAAAACGAAAATTTTCTGTTCCTGCCAGACAGCATTTGGGGGTGCACCCAATACTCATACCTGCCCCGTTTGTGCAGGAATGCCTGGAAGTCTGCCGGTTCTGAATAAACAGGTAGTGGAGTATGCACTGGCGGTGGGGCTTGCTGCAAACTGTAAGATTAACCAGTATTGTAAATTCGACCGTAAAAACTATTTTTATCCCGATAATCCACAGAACTACCAGATTTCACAACTGTATCTGCCAATCTGCTATGATGGTGGGATAGAGATTGAAACGGAGAGCGGAAAGAAAACCATTGGAATCCATGAAATCCATATGGAAGAGGATGCGGGAAAACTGATTCATGATGAATGGGAAGACTGTTCATTAGTGGATTATAACAGAAGCGGGGTACCTCTGATAGAAATCGTTTCCGAGCCGGATATGAGAACTGCCAGGGAAGTAATAGCTTATCTGGAAAAACTGAGGTTGATGATTCAATATCTTGGAGCCTCGGATTGTAAGCTGCAGGAGGGGTCCATGAGGGCGGATGTCAACTTGTCTGTAAGAGAAGCCGGAACAGAAAAACTGGGCACACGTACAGAAATGAAAAACCTGAATTCCTTTAAGGCTATTGCCAGGGCAATTGAAGGAGAACGTGCCAGACAGATCGAATTGCTGGAGGAAGGCAAAAGTGTCATTCAGGAAACCAGGCGCTGGGATGACAATAAAGAGTCTTCTTATCCTATGCGATCCAAAGAAGATGCAAAAGATTACCGCTATTTTCCGGACCCGGATCTGCCGCCAATCCTGATCAGTGATGAGTGGATTCAAAAAATAAAAGAAACTCAGCCTGAGCTTCGCGCGGAAAAACTGCTTCGTTATAAAAAAGAGTTCGATATACCGGATTATGACGCTGGCATTTTAACATCGTCTAAAAAAATGGCTGATATTTTTGAAGCGGCAGCAGCTATCTGCAAGAAACCCAAGAAGGTTTCAAACTGGCTCATGGTAGAGACACTCAGACTTCTGAAAGAAAAGAACAGGGAACCGGAAGACATCACGTTTTCACCGGAAAACCTGGCGAAGCTGGTAGAACTTACCGAGGCAGGCACCATTAACAGCAGTGTTGCCAAAGAGGTATTTGAGCATATTTTCCATGAAGATGCTGATCCTGTGTTATATGTAGAAGAACATGGATTGAAGACGGTAAATGATGAAGGGGAATTAAGGGGCGTCATTGCACAGGTTGCAGCCCAAAATCCCCAGTCGGTAACCGATTATAAAAATGGAAAAGAAAAAGCAATCGGATTCCTGGTAGGGCAGACGATGAAAGCCATGAAAGGAAAGGCAGATCCAGGGACGGTGAACCGTATTTTAAGAGAGCTATTAAGCGGCGGTACACTTTAAAAAAAGCTTGTAATTTGTCAGAACATTGATATAATAGCCTTGAGCGTGTTACTTAATAGTTATTGATGCAGAGATAAATAGGGGATTTATAATAAGGAAAAAATGCTTAACTTTACTATCCAATGTTTACGAGAGGGGGGAGGATATTGCTAAAGAGTTACAAGACTGAAATAAATCCAACTCCGGAGCAGATGCAGATGATTCTTAAAACGATTGGGGTCTGCCGATTTGTCTATAACTTCTATCTTACCTGTAATAGGGATGCTTATGAGAAAGAAGAAAAATTTATATCTGGTATGGATTTTTCAAAATGGTTGAATAATGTATGGTTAAAAGAAAATCCAGAATATATCTGGATAAAAGAAGTAAGCAGCAAGTCTGTAAAGCAAAGTATTATGCATGCAGACAGGTCTTATAAAAGATTCTTTAGAGGTCAGGCAGGATTTCCGCACTTTAAAAAGAAAGGGAAATCGGAACTCAAAATGTACTTTGTTAAAACGGATGCCAAAGTTGTTATTCCATGCGAGAGACACCGTATTAAGATTCCAACGCTTGGATGGGTAAGGTTAAAGGAAAAGAATTATTTGCCCACAAATCCAAATACACATCTGATCAAAAGTGGAACAGTTTCCTATAAAGCAGGAAGGTATTATGTATCAGTTCTTGTGGATGAAAAAGAATCCGTAAAGCCAGCATTAGGTGATTTTGGATTGGGAATAGATTTAGGGGTGAAGAATTTTGCCATTGTAAGTAACGGAAAGATTTACCAAAACATCAATAAATCTGTAAAACTTAAAGGATTAGAAAGAAAGTTAAAACGGGAGCAGCGCTGTCTGTCGAGAAAATACGAAGACTATAAAAAGCGCTTAGGGAAAGGAGTAACTACTAAACAGAATATCCAGAAACAACAGTTAAAGGTACAAAAACTTTATCACAGGATTTTATGTATCCGTTCAGATTATATCAATAAATGTGTTAGTGAGCTGGTAAAAACCAAACCATCCTATATAACTATTGAAGATTTGAATGTATCCGGAATGATGAAGAACAGGCATCTTTCGAAAGCGATTGCTTCCCAAAAGTTCTACGAATTCAGGACAAAACTGGAAGCAAAATGCCGAGGGAATGGAATTGAATTAAGAATTGTGGACAGGTGGTATCCATCAAGCAGGATGTGCCATGCGTGTGGCTGTATTAGAAAGGATTTAAAACTTTCAGACCGAATATACACCTGTGAATGCGGTTATCACGCTGATAGAGACTGCAATGCAAGCCTTAATTTGAGAGATGCTAAAACTTACAAAACCGCATAATCAAAGGCTTGTAAGCATGTACCGATGGCTTTTAGTCGGGAATTTACGGCTGTGGAGTGTACAAGGACCTGTGAGTAGATACTGTTCTGCAGATTGAAAGCATACACGGTGATGCAGCAAGACTCATTCGTAAGAATAGTCAATATCTCGATATGGATAGTTTTGTTCATATTTTGAGTAGCAAGGGCTATGTATCAAATTAACAGCAAAGAAGAAAAAAAACAGTTCTACAAATTAGTTGCAACACTGGTTTTACCCATGGCGCTGCAGAATCTGATTAATGTCGGTGTAACCTCTGCCGATGTAATCATGCTTGGAAAAGTGGGTGAGACGGCACTTTCGGCATCATCTCTGGCAGGCCAGGTATACTTTATTATGACTTTGGTATTTTTTGGACTGACATCCGGTGCTGCGGTTTTAACGGCTCAGTATTGGGGAAAGAAGGACACCAGGTCTATTGAAAAGATTCTGGGTATTTCTATGCGGATTGCACTTTGTGTAGCGGCTGGGTTTATGATTGTGGTACTGTTGTTTCCTTATCAGATCATGCACATTTTTACGTCCGAGCAGGATGTAATCCAGGGAGGCGTGGAATATTTAAGAATTACTGTATTTTCGTATCTGTTTGCGGCTACCACACTGGTTTATCTGAACATTATGAGAAGTATCGAGCGGGTAATCATTTCTACGATTGTGTATCTGGTATCCCTGATGGTCAATGTTGCACTGAATGCCGTTTTCATTTTCGGACTGCTGGGATTTCCGGCAATGGGAATAAAGGGTGCGGCACTTGCCACCTTGATCGCCAGAATAACCGAGTTTGTGATTGTGCTTTTCTATTCGAAAAAGATGAATCATACCATTCGTTTCCGCATAAAGGATTTCTTTGTGAAAGATAAGCTTTTGATGAAAGATTTCCTGGTATATGCAGTTCCGGTTGTCTTAAATGAGATGTTCTGGGGACTGGGTGTTTCTATGTTAACGGCAGTTATCGGACATCTGGGAAGTCCTGCTGTAGCAGCAAATTCCGTGGCACAGGTAGTAAAACAGCTTGCAATGGTGGTAACATTCGGGCTATCCAATGCAACTGCGATCATGATAGGAAAGGTCATAGGAGAAGGCCGGGAAGATCTTGCCAAGCTTTATGGAAAACGTTTTGTGAAGCTGTCACTGGCATTGGGAGTGGTTGGTGCAGGTGTTATTCTAACCATATCACCGATTGTAAGAGCCAATCTGACACTGAGTGAACAGGCACAGGGATATTTACGGGCGATGATGTTTGTCATGTCTTATTTTGTCGTAGCCCAGGCATATAATACCACCATGGTTGTGGGGGTTTTCCGTGCAGGCGGGGATACCAGGTTCGGGCTGATTCTGGATTTAATATCCCTGTGGGGCTTTGCGATCTTCCTGGGAGCAATTGCCGCATTTGTCTTCAAAGCACCGGTAATTGTGGTCTATATTATATTGCTCAGCGACGAGCTTGTAAAACTTCCGGCTACAACGTGGAGGTATCGTACTTATAAGTGGGTCAAAAATGTCACCCGGTAAAGGTTATACACTTCGGCTATCCGCACCAGGAAATCCGAACCATTCTTTGATGCAGCCCGCTACACCTGCAGAATGGTTTGGATCCCCTGATACGAATATCCTGTGTGTATTACTCAATTATTTAAGCAATGATGTATTAGAGAAGCACTTGACATGTAAATGCAAAAGCATGATACATGTCAGGTGTTTTTTTGCAGATACTTGAGGTAAGGAAGTAATTTTCAAACATAATCTAAAAATACAACGTACAATTTAAGTTACAAATATACAACGAACAATTTAGGTGTTTACTTAGCAACAATATAATGAGACCATGCGGTTATAAAACACTAAATTTGGGTTTTGCTGAGTAAGGACGCTTTGTAAATGATAGGTTGTGTACGGAAAGATGGGCGTGGGAAACTGGTATGGACTCCGTTAGCTGGCCGCAGAACTGGTATTTTCTAACCTTTCCGAAGTCCTTTTTGGCGGCACGCGGGCATTCACCGAGAAATCCTGATGCATTTCTCGGTTCAGTG
>JAGZJZ010000006.1 GCA_018365455.1 Clostridiales bacterium | reverse complement strand
CATAGGCAATATGGTAACCACAGTAATTGCCGCTTCTAACATTTTAGTAGATGGCATCACGCTACCTGCCTGTATTTTGGACATTAGTGCATTTATGGAGCTTACACTGCTCGCATTGTTCTCAATTGCTATCTTCCTTAATATCATCTGAACTACAGTCTTGTCATTGTCTTGAATATACAACATGGCATCATACCAGGAATTCCAGTGGCCAACTAAAATCCATAGTGTAATGGTTGCAAGTATGGGCTTTGACAACGGAATAATTATTTTATACCATATGTAAAACCAGTTTGCCCCATCAATAAGGGCAGCCTCCTCAAGACTTGCTGGAATCGAACGAAAAAAGTTACGGACAATAAATATATTGTAAGCCCCCAGCATGCCTGGTAAAACAAGCGCCCAAACACTATTAAACAAATGTAAATCTTTTACCAATAAATACGTTGGAATTAACCCACCACTGAATAGCATTGTGAATAAAATAAAATTCGTAAAAAAATTTTGAAAGGGTAAATTTCTCTTAGAAAGGGGATATGCAGTCATTGCCGTAAAAATGACGCTTAAAAATGTACCGATAAGACAACGGACTATGGTATTCATATATCCAATCCAGACAGCATCATAATCCAATAATACTTTATAAGCATTAAAGCTAACCTCTTCCGGCCATAAGGCGAACCCACCTCCGGCAGCAGTCTTGCTAAGTGAAATAACCACTATGTACCAAAATGGATAAAAGGTAATCACAACAATCAGTGCCATAATAATGACATTAAAATAATTGAAAACTCCTTCTCCTTTGCTCTTTCTAATTTTGTTTTTCTTCTTTACCATAATGCATTTTCCTTTCCACCCACTTTTTTCACTATGAAATTCACGAGAACAATCATGATTAAACCTATTACGGATTTAAAAAGCCCAATTGCGGTAGATAAGCTATATTGCATATTTTTTAAGCCCAATCTATATACGTATGTATCAATGATATCTGCTACCTCATATACAGATTCACTGTAAAGATTAAACACCTGGTCAAAGCCTCCATTTAAAATTCCTGATAAGCTTAATATTAAATTGATGCAAATTACAGGAAAAATTGCCGGCAGGATAATGTAAAAAATGTTTTGTATTTTGTTTGCACCATCCATTTTTGAAGCCTCGAACATCTCCTGATCAACACCTGCAATGGCTGCGAAATATAAAACCGATCCCCAGCCAAAGCTTTTCCATACCTCACTTAGAACTAATATTCCCCGGAAGTGCTCCTTACTTCCCATAAACATAACCTTTTCCATACCAAAGAATTCCAAAATACTATTAATTGGACCATTAATGGAAAGTAGTGAAAAGAAAATACCTCCTAAAATTACCCACGACATAAAATGTGGCAGATATGCAAAGGTTTGTACTACTTTCTTAAAACGGGGATGAATTAATTCATTTATAAGTATTGCAAAAATAATAGGTGCCGGGAATCCTACTATCAGTTTTGCAAAACTAATGATCAAAGTATTAAACACCGTCTTCCAAAAATATGGATCCTTAAATGCCTGTTCAAAATACTGAAAGCCTGCCCATGGACTACCCAAGATTCCATCCGTAATACGGAACTCTTTGAATGCCAGTACAACCCCATACATAGGTCCATAACAAAACACGACAAAATAAACGACACCGGGAATCATCATGAACAACAGCATTCTGTTACTTTTAATAGATTTCCATAATGCTCTTCTTGATAAGGCACTTTGTTCCTTTCTTTTCTTTTTTGGTAATGGACTCATTTATTACCCCTTCTTTCTATTTCATATTATAGTTAAACTCTTACCTCTAATCCATGATAATATTTGTAAATACTATGATATTTCCATAACTGTTTTATGTACGTACAGCGTTAAATACTGCATCTGCCTTTTTAAACCCCCTAATACTCCAAAACTATCATCTGATGACAATCTACCTGTGGTACAATAAAGGATATGCATCCATCCACTTGCTGGAATGGGATGCTTTGCCCCTGTAGAGCCAGATAGATATTTGTTACTTTTTCCGGGAGCTTTACCGTCATATCCACGTCATAAAGTGGAACTATATCTTCAATTACTTCCATCGGATAAACACTCTCCCCGATATGACCTTCTCCCCGGATGCTTGTATAAGCAAATAATAAATGTGAGATATATCTTCGGTCTGAAATCTGTTTTGACAATGTTACAATCCCTCTGTCTGGGAGGGAAACCTCAATAGTCCTGTTTTCACCCAAAAGAGTATCTATGGCTTTCTTTATCAACTGCTTACTGTGAAGGCTTCCCCGTTTTCCATAATCACGGAATAAGTCCCAGCCAATATAGATTGTCTTGTCAGTGACAATACCTGCCGGAAACTTTTCTACCGGGTTATTTGGTGTATGCTGATGGGAGCAGAAATGCCGGATGTCTCTATTGAAATATGAATTCTGCCTTTCCACAAAAACCTCTCCTTTTACATTCGTAAGTAGATATCCCTGTTCATACATCACCCTTGCTGCCACCTCTGGCATTGAAGAATTCCATAGAACGTAGCTGGGCTTATATTCCACAATTCCGGCAAAATCTGCACCGAACTCCAATGCAAATACATCTGCATCCTGATAAAGTCCGCTCCTCCCGCTAGCCAGTATTTTTCCATCCTGATTCAGATAGGCTGTCAGCTTTTCAACAAGTACCTTATCCAGTCGGATAGTGTCTGGTAAAATTAAAAGCCGGTACTTAGTAAAATCCTCCTCGCAATCTATGAAACTGTAAAGATAATTTCCTTCTAAAAGGACGCGATTCGCCCCGATGTCCCCCCAGAATTTCATATCCCTGTCTGCAACATTACAATTCACGGCCTCTTCGCTTAACACAGCGATATCAGCACAGTGCACTGCATCTTTACACCATTTTTCTTTTTCTTCCACTTCCTGGTAAACTGTTCCGATTAAATCATAGGTTGCCATATCCATACGGCCGGAAGGATGTAGCTGGTCCCCAATTGAACATTTTGCCCCCATTGCCAGTGATAAGGCGCTCTCATATCTCAGTGCATTCGGATGCTTAAACCCACCGAATTCTCCCCATGAGCTGTGGAATTTTCCTGTCATACCTAGATACTCCATTCCCAGATTCGCTGCGTAAGAAGCAGACATAGGAAAATGGTCATACCCCCATCCTCCCGTAGGCAGGCTCTCCAGTTCCAGATGCGTATTATATGAAGCAATGTCACGCCTTCCTCTGGATATATGTCCCCCATTATGGAATACAGAACATGTCTTACTATACTTACGTACAGTTTCCATAACCCTCTTTGCATAATTTTCATACACTAATTCCGCCTGTTCCATTACTGCTTCCATGTCTCTGAGATCCTTCCCTCTTGCCAGGATATCTCTTCGGCAATTATGGCAATAACAAGGCCTAACTGCCGAAATATCCAGAAAAATCCCACATGGATGATAAAGTTGCATTACTTCCTCAATTTCTTCTAATAGAAGTTCTAAATAGCCTGAACCAAAGCACAGCGCATGATAGCCAGCCTTAGATACAAAATCTGCCGGTGTATCCGCACTGTCATCGCTCCTGCGAACCAGCCACTCCGGGTGCCGTACTGCTTCTTTCTCATCCAGGCCTGCCGATAAATAGATGGGAGCTTTTATACCAAGTTCCTCACAAACATTTAACTGTTCACCCAGTAAATCAAAGTTCAGATTTGGATGCATTACATTAACTTTCGTCGGGTGATAAGACCATCCATGATGACACTTTGAAAATAAGGTAACAGAATCCACATGACCTCTGATTAATGCCTCTCTAAACTGCATTTTATCAAACTCTTTTCCTATGTGGGCAATGTGTTCTGATGTGTGGAAATCCAAATGTACCTGCCTAAAACGTAATCTCTCCATAGAATATGTTCCTTTCTATTCTGTCAATCCCAATTGATTTTTGAGATGTTGACGATTTTTACTTTACCTCTGCCGAATTGAATGCCATTCTTAACATAGCCATACGTTTATCCTTTTTTATTATTATAAGTAAAACCTTTCCTCTAATCCATGATATTTTCGGCAAATACCATGATATTTTGGGAATTTCTGATATATAAAATTAGTATGACAGTTGAGATCAGACTGCTTAGTATGTATAAAACTACATAAAAAAAGAAGGCACCGGCAATGCATGCCTATCTGCCCTCAATCAAGTACCTTCTTTTTGCTCTACCCAATATTTCACAGTCCCCTACTAATAAATCTCCCAATCCTTCGACAATCTCGTCAGCAGCTCCATATAAAAGTAATCTCCCCAGATCACACATTCATCCACGCCTCTTTGTGCACTTCTGCTTACTGCTTTATTTTTGCAAGCAATTTTTCATACCACGCAATTTCAAATTCTGCTTGATCAATGGAATACTGGAGTGTCGACAGCTGAAATTCCACTAAGTCGATTACTTCCTGACCCTGAGAGGTTACATCTAAATCACAATACCTTTCTGCAATAGCAGTAAGATACCTCAGCTCTTTTTTCACAGAAACAATATATTCGGTGATAAGCTCAGCTCTTTTGTTTCGGGGAATCATCCCCATAAAAAACAGTTTACTCAATTCCATGTTCTTATGTTTGCCTGTCTCCATCGGTAACAATAACCATTTTTGCAAATTGTTTTTACCTATATCGGTTATTTGATATATTTTTTTGTTGACCCCTTTATCTACTTTTTCGCAGTAGATGATCGCTTGATGGAAAAGCATTTTTTTGATGGCAGCCTGAATGCTCCCCATGCTATCACTAGCCATAGGCCCGAAGTTGTTTTTGATATTCGTATGCAATTCATATATCGTCATGTCTTTTATCATTAAAAGTCCAAGAATAATTTTATCCATACTGCTTTTCCTTTCTCTCAAGCCTTTTTCTTCTTAAATAGAAGGCAATCACTAAATTCAGCGCAATGGATGCAAGACCGATTGTAGGAGCTATAAGATACTCTCTGCCAGTTTCCATCTGAATGAACCCCTCCAATAGCATTGGATTGAGTAAAGAATTTTGTACAGCATGTGTGAGAACACAGGGCCAGACGGAATCGGTAATCCGCCGGAATTCCATGAGCTGCACTGTCCAGCAGATCATCGCAATGATTGACATGAAAGCTAACGACAAACGGCTGCCAGACCATATAAGCGAGAACTGTTCTGTAGGAAAAAAATACAAATAATATGGCAAATGCCATATACCCCAAACGCTTCCTACAATTAGATACATAATCCATTCATTTTTGAATTGTTTTTCTACTGCGCTGGATAAGTAACCTCGCCACGCAAACTCTTCAAAGATATTTTTAATAATACTTGGAATAATTCCTATCAAAAAGGCGCTTATGATTCCTGTAATTCGAAAAGAATCAAAGTAAATCCAATTTGTTGCAGCTCCCAAAAGTATTACCACCACAGCAACAGCAGGGTAAGATAAAATCGAAAATAAATACCAGCGGAGGTTCCCACGCAGATGGATTTTCGTATGCAGATCACTAAAGCGGCATTGCTTTGCCAATATAAGCCCTAAAATTGTCAGAAAAGGCAAGATGAGCCAAACTAGCATTCCCAGCGAATCGTCGGACGGAAATTCTGGCTGTAATTTCTCAATAAGCAACCCTATCCAACCACTGCATACTGTAATTACAATAAAGATGACCAAGCCAGTCCGATAGTTAATTTTTGTGTTCGGAATCATAAAATCGCCTCCAATCATTACTATTAGTATATTACTAATAGTAATGCTATGGCTCCATCTTGTCAAGATCTAATTTTTTGCCCAGTTATGCCTCCCAATATTATGATTTGGAAGAAAATTTTATCGCAATTGGCCTGCCATGCCGGGGCAGACTACTAATCCCTCGCTGCCTCCGCCATTGCCAGCACATTTTCCGGCGGAACATTTCCCAACAGTTCCTCGTGACTGGGGGAGACTACCAAGCCGGGACCTAGAATATCCTTCACACGGTGCACCTCATCCCGGATCTGCTGAGGCGTTGCGTTTACAAAAAATGATTGAGCATCAATTCCGCCCACAAATGCCAGATCATTTTTATATTGCTGCAATTCAATAGCACTCATGCCATATGCCTGTGCCTGAAGGGGATGGAGAATATCAACTCCGGCGTCGATCAGGTCCGGTATAATCTGATGAATGGATCCACAGGAATGAACCATCACTTTTTTGCCATACTTCTTTCCCACATCAATCAGCCTCTTTAAGGATGGCATGACAAATTTTCTGAAAAGTTCCGGTGAAATCATAAGATTCCTCTGGGTACCAAAGTCATTTCCAATAAACATAACATCTGAGCGGTGCCCTGTCTCCTTTAGCATTTTATCGTTAGCTGCCACATAATAATCCACAATGTGCTCCGTAGCCGCCTCGACAACTTCAGGATCCGTATACATTTTCACAAAATAGTTTTCCATTCCGAAAAAATTACATAAATCCTGAAAAAACCCGCTCCATATCCCACCAAGAATCATTTTATCCTGATGCTTGTCCATCTGGGCAATCACCTCAGCAAAATCAAAATTACTCACATCCGGCCAGGGATATGCATCAATTTCACTGACTTCCTCACATTCTGCAAAACATCCGGGACAGCTTAGAGAAATTCCTCTCTCCATGTTCCAAAAATAATCAAAAGCTGGTTTCCCGTCCGGCGCATGGTAACAGTTTACGCCTCCAATCCAGCGGATATCATCGTTTAAATAGTTAAAAATAGCTTCACGATCCGGTTGTATCTTCCAGGCATGTGCAAGCAGCGGAATAATTTCATCACTGGGATGCCCGGTCCACATTGCCCCCACCGGTACTTCTTTTCTATTAAATACACTCATTACTTTTTCTCTAGCATTCATGATTATGCCTCCATATTATTATCTGCAACTGCTGATATAAGCCTGGCGGCTCATTTTCTCCGCCGATGCGAGCCGAATAGTTCATTTTTTTCTGCCTGTAAAAGCCGAATTATTCATTCTCTTCTGCCTCTATAAAGCCGAATTATTCATTCTCTTATACCTGTAAAAGTCGAATTATTCATTCTCTTTTGCCCCTAAAAGCCGAATTGTTCATTTTCTCTTGCCTCTAAAATCCAAATTGTTCATTCTCCACTGCCGCACAGAGTGCATGGTATACCGGAAGATGCAGTTCCTGGATCCGGTAAGTTTCCCTTTCCGGCACCGCAATGGTTACATCACAAAGTCCGCCCAGGATACCTCCTCCTGCTCCCGTAACGCCAATTGTTTTCATGCCCAGCACTTTTGCCACTTTTACAGCGTTTACTACATTCCTGGAGTTTCCGGAAGTTGTGATTCCAATCAGCACATCCCCGCATTTCCCGTACCCCAGTACCTGCTGTGCAAAAACAGTATCCGGGGATACATCATTGTTAAACGCAGTCATCAAAGCCGCTTGAGATGTTAAAGAAATAGCGGGAAGTGCTCCCTGCAAATAATCCGCCAAGTTCTCTCCCTGAAATTCCCGGTCTATTTTTTCTCTCAGGCTGGCAGATAATGGCCGCTGCAGCCGGAATCCCTTCATAAGCTCACCAACGATATGCTCTGAATCTGCTGCACTGCCGCCATTGCCACAGACCAGCACCTTATTACCCATACGGTAACACTCCGATAAAATGGAAAAAGCAGATTCAATTTCCTCTGCAAATTCTTTTAATGCCGGGAAATTTTTGTAAAGGGAAGTAAAAATATCTTCTGTTTTATCTTTCATACTGCACCCCCCTGATCCTGTCCAATTCTTATACTTGTTCCCTTATCTGATTCTACATGTATATCTAATTCAATTCCTTTATCTGATACAATTCCTTTATCTGATTCCACATCTATATCTAATTCCAGACCTCTATCCAACTCCACATTCATATCTAATCCCATTCCAATACCTGCCTCGTCCCCCAAAGCCGTAGTCAGTGCCGCCATATCCCCAATGGACTCTGCCAGCTTTGCCGGGAGGATTTTGCAGTTTTCAGCCGATTCCGGGAGGCATTCCCTTTCCACAGCTCTGGTTACCGCCGGCATAAGCAAATCATAGTTCCTGGCGAATATGCTTCCTCCTATGACCGCCTGCGGGTTTAAGATATCAATTAAAATCGCAATGCCTCTTCCCAGATATTCCCCTGCCGTATCGCATATTTCCCTGCACAGCTCATCCCCTTCTTTTGCAAGTCCAAACACATTTTTTGCTGTAATTCCAAGTTCTGTCAGCGGATGTTTTTTGCCCCTCTGGGTTAGCTCCATTACTTTTAATTCCGCCAAGTTGGCAATTCCACCGCCGCTTCCAAATCCCTCAAAGGCTCCGCACTTTCCGAATCCCACGGGACCGAATTCCGACAGTCTCACATGCCCCACTTCCCCAGCCATATCCCTGCAACCTGCATATAATTTTCCATTTAAGACCAGCCCCGCTCCAAGGCCCGTGCCACAAGTCAGAAACACCAGATCCGACAGCCCCTTACCCGCACCGTACCTCCATTCCGCCAGTGCCCCGGCATTTGCATCATTCTGCAGATACACCGGTAAGCCAAACCTGTCTTTCAAAAAGGCTGTAATCTCTACATGATCCCAGCCCGGCAGATTGGGCGGAGAGAGGATGCATCCCGATTTCGTGTCAAGAGGACCGCCGCAACTGATACCAATACCGCTGTAAAGGTGTATCTCATTCCCAGCAATTTTATGAATCAGTTCTGCTATTTTCTCCAGTGCATGTTCCGGCTTCGGATATTGCTTTGTCTCAAAAACTTCTTTTCTTCTGATAAGTATCTGTTCTTCGCTGGCTTCTCCGTCCAGAACCGCACATTTCGTACCACCGATATCAACTCCCAGTAATTTTTTCATATTCCGCTTCCCCCAGATCCAAAATAGGTTCTCTCCAGTTTTATTTTTTCTTCTGTATCCATGGATTTTAATTGGCTCAAAGTGTACTCCAGTCCAATCTTTTTCCATTTTCCTGCTCCGGCACTGTGATAGGGCATTATTTCAACTTTACGGATGCACCCGAATCTTTTCTTAAGCTTTTGCACCGTCACCAGATGTGCTTCGTCATCATTCACCCCCGGTATGATGGGGCATCTGAGAATCACATCCTTTTTCCCTTGATTAAGCAGCTCTAACGTCCGGTAAACGTCTTCATTTCCTCTGCCGGTATACTTCATATGCTTATGGCTGTCCGAATGTTTAAAATCCAGCAGAAACAAATCTGTCACTTTCATGATCTCTGACAGAGAATCTCCGGCACCAATGCCATTTGTTTCAATTGCCGTAGAAATCCCCCGTTCCTTGCAACCCTTTAGCAGGGTAATCAAGAAATCCTTCCAAATAGCAGGTTCCCCGCCGGAAAATGTGACACCGCCGCCGCTTTCGTCAAAATATTTTTTATCTCTTGCTGCTATTTCCAAAATTTCCTCATGGTCCATCCATGTACCAATCCTGGTGACTGCCCCTGCTTCGCAGGTTTTCATACATTCCCCGCACAGGTTACATTTTTTAAAATCAACCTCATGCCTTTTTCCCACAAATCTATGTACATTTTGACGGCACACCATTTCACATTTCCGGCATCCGCTGCATTTGAAATCCTCATATCCAAGCTGGGGTTCCCGGACAAATGACTCCGGATTATGACACCAGCTGCACCTGAGATTGCATCCTTTCAGAAACACAGTCGTTCTGATCCCCGGACCGTCATCCACACAGCATCTCTGAATATCAAAAATGCATCCTTTCCTTTTTGATTTAATATAATGTTCTTGCAATGATTTCCCGCTGCTCCTCTTCCTGCAATTCTACAAACCTTGCACTGAAACCGCCTACCCTGACCAACAGATTTTTATACTTCTCCGGCTCCCGCACGGCACGTTCCAGATCTTCACGGCCAATTACACTGATCATCGCCTGACTTCCTCCAGACTGGAAATAGACATTTAACATGGCACGTACTTTGTCCCGGTAGTCAGAGAACATCTGCTTTGAAAATTTGATATTCTGAACACACCCCGCATGAATAGACGGGTCCAGCTTTACCAGTGAATTCAACATGGCTGTAAGTCCATTTTTGTCATTTCCATGAAAAGGATTATTGGCATTCGCCATAAAGGTATGTGCCAGGCGTCCATCCGGAGATGCCCCGGTATGTTTTCCCAGAACGGTATTGGCATTATTATTGATTGTGACTGTCAGATAACTGTGAAGATCCGTATACTTCTTTCCTGCTTTTGCGGTTTCCGTACAAATGTGTTCATGTACCATCTGTGCCATGGCATCAGCCTCATCATGATCATTTCCATACTTTGGCGCATCCAGCAGCTTCCTCCTTACTTCTTCATAACCAGTAAAATTACTCTTCAATGCCTTCAGCAGAGTGCCCGCATCAATAGATTTCTCCTGGTATACCAGCTTTTTGACAGCCGTCAGACTGTCAGCCGTATTGATATTCCCGTAGGATTCCAAGGTTCCTCCCAGGTACCGTATTCCTCCATCCAGCAATGCCCTTCCCCGTTCTATACAGTCATCGTAAAGCAGGCTGAAATAAAGAAAAGCGCAATCCTGATTTGCTATTTTATATTCTGTCTCTTCCTGTATGGCAAGAAATTTCAGAAAATACGCACATTGCTTTTTATAGACATCAAACAGTTCATCAAAAGTCTGAAAATCTTCGATCCCGCCCCATTCCGGTGCCAGTTGTTCTCCGGTATGGATATCATGCCCATTGTTTAACGTCACTTCCAGTACCTTTAACAGATTAATCAGACCGCTGGGTGTTCCGATGCTCTGATGGGCAATCACATATTCCCCGCATCCGTAAGGGCAGTAGTCCTGTGCCGTCTGAAGGCTGACCCCAAATGCTTTCTGTACAGCGGGTATATTGACGTCATCGCTATAGAGCATGGGGAACGTAGCGCCTTTTTCTATGGAGTCAAAAGCTTTCTTCATAATCCACTCGGGGGTATCATGGGAAAATCTCAGAGTCAGCTGCGGAACCACATCCATTCGTTCCATCGTAGCCTGAATTGCAAGCCCGCAGAACCGGTCAGCCGATTGGGTATCTTCTCTTCCCTTTCCACCGATTACCACCCGGGTGTCATAAGGTTTGTTCCGCACAGAGAGGGCTTTCCACATCCCTTTCAAAAGCTCCAGCGCTCTTGCTTCCGTGATTCTGCCATGATCCACATCAGCGGTGTAGTAGGATGCCAGATACGTATCCATTCTGCCCAGATTCAGGCTTCCCGACTGCAGCCAGTACAAGATCACCAATTGAATGGCTTCCAGAAAACTATCCGGTTTCCTTTTACTGATATGGAGCAGAGCCTCTGCCAGTTCCTTCAGATGAAGGGCACGCTGTTCCTCCATTGGCGCTTCCAGCATCTTCAGTACCATCTTTCGGTAATACAGACAGGTATCTGACAGGGCTTCCAGGGCAATTTCCAATCCTTTGTAGAATGCCGCTGCCTTCTCATCACAATTTTTCTGTTTAGCTGCCACCATATGTCGTAATTCTTCGATCTCATGATCTAACAGGTACCCATAGTTCAACTGGGTTCCCGAAATACGGTAGAGGGCATATGCCGCTGCTCTTTCATAGGGATAAAATTTATCCGGAATTGCTTTGCTCAGCTTCCGCCCATATGCTTTTTTTATTTTGCCTGTAGTATCGTTGTCCTCCCAGAACATCTGCAGCTCTTCCATAACTATTTTCTGTTCCGCAGTAATATCCTCTTCCATGATTTTCTGAAAATGATATTCGTCAAAATAGTATCCCAGCTGCTGGCACTCTTCCTGAGGGTTAAATCCGATTGGAAGGGCACCCAGCCTTCCGGCAAACAGATCTTCTTCCCTCATCTGTCCCATCACAGCCGGGAACTGTACTTTCAGGCACATAGCCTCCCGGATTGCCGCCGGTGCCCCTTCATACTTCCGATAAGTATCCGTAAACTCTTTCATTACACGGATTTTTTCACTGGTAGAAAGCATGCTTTCATTCATAATTGTAAACATATCTGCCTCCTGTTCCGATATCCGTTATCCTATATCTTTTTCTCTTCTTCAAATAGAATTTTAAATGTCTTTATTTCATATGGCGTCATCTCACAGGAAAAACCGCTGCCTTCAGTCTTAATCCCCGCCAGTTCCTCTTCCATGAGATTGCACTCAGCCACTCTCACCGGCACTTTTCCAAAATAAAACTTCACCTGTCCCCGGTACTGCATACACTCGTAAGCGCGGAAGATCCAGCCATTTCCGTCCTCCGCCTTTTTTATCGTCTCCAAAACAACATTCTTGCTATCGGTTCCCGCTGCTGAAAATCTCTCCGGCAGATACCCTTCTTTGTCCTGACATTTTTCCCTGGTATAAAACGGATAATTAAATTCATATGCTTTCCGGTCCGCGCCTGCCTCTTTCCAGGATAAACCATGGGGGAACAGTGCATAGGAAAACAGATGTCCGCCCTGATCTGCATGTTCATCCGGATAGGAGGATGTTTTAATTAAGGTCAGACGCATTTTACTGTCCTTGATGTCCCAGCCGTATTTGCAGTCATTAATCAGTGTCACCCCATAGTTTCCCTCCGACAAATCCGCCCATTTATGGGCACAGACTTCAAACTGGGCATAATCCCAGCTGGTATTGGAGTGGGTCGGTCTCTGCAGATTTCCAAACTGAATATCATAAGTTGCATGATTAGAGCGGATCTCCAGTTCAAATCCCGTTTTCAGCAAAACATTGCTCTCATGCCAGTCGCACTGAGTATCAAAGCGAATTTCCCGGCTATGCTGATATACCGTAACTCTCTGACAGATTCTGGACCGGTTATACCGATAAATAAGCCTTACCACAGTCTTAATCGGTCCGCTCTCTTCTATGACCGCCTCTTCCAGCTCTGTAATACTGTAAGATTTCTCATAGGCATAGATTTCTGTATTCCAGGCATCAAACTGATGCGGCTTGTCTTCAAATACACACAGCTCATTCCCAAGCCCTCCGCTTTTTAATACATTTCTCCTGAATTCCTTATCATAAATCTCTATGATCTGCCCAGATTGATTAAAGCCGATTCGATAGTATGGGGTTTCCAGTTTTCCGTCCCACACCTTTGTTTCCTGTATTGTTTCCTGTAGGAAATTATTATTACCCTGTTCCCACCGGTAAAATTTATAACCACAGGACGGAACTTCATACAAGAGATATTCTGCCGAAATTCTCCCTTCCTCCAAATGATACTGAGCCGGCACAATCTCTTCCCCATCCATCAATACCCGGTCCAGAGGAACATCTGCTATTTTGATATACCCGCTTCTCTCCCATGGCAGAGAATTAAATACCATTATGCCGCCGCTAAGTGTTCTTACACCGCCTGTAATATCATCCAGTGCTCGATTTCTTAATTCTTCACCCTCTTGACGGATTGAATGGTAGGATTTGGCTGCGTCCTCATAGACTTCTCTGATTGCGGAACCCGGAATAATGTCATGGAACTGGTTGGTACAGATTTGTTTCCAATTTCTTTCCAGGTCTTCTGCAGGATATGTCTTTGATCCGGACAACATATCTCGGATGGAGGCAAATAATTCTATATCGTGATACAGCACCTCCGCTTTTCTGTTTTCCCGCTTCACAAAAGCCTGGGAAGTATAGGTGCCTCTGTGATATTCAAAATATAGCTCACCGTCCCAGACAGGTACTTTCTCCTGCTCCAGTCGTGCTTCCAGATCCTTTGCAAATTCTTCTACGTGCTTCATTTTCACTTTGGGAATGCCTGGCAGGTCTTCCATTACCTCGTAAGCTTCCAGCATTTCTCTGGTGGGTCCTCCGCCTCCGTCCCCCCATCCAAATGGCATAAGCACTTCCTGATTGATATCCTTCTGCTGATATCTGTCCCAGGTCCCCTTAATTTCCCAAGGGGCAATGACACCATTGTAGGTACTCCCCCAGGTCACATCTTTTTCCGGGCAGGTTCCAAGCTGGGTCAGAATCTCAGACCCATCCATTCCCTTCCACAGAAATGTATCATATGGAATCTTATTGTATTGGTTCCAGCTCATCTTGTTTGTCCAGAACAGGCGAATTCCGCTTTTTCTTAAGATCTGGGGTAACACCCAGGAATATCCAAAGACATCCGGCAGCCATAAAACCGTTGTATCTTTGCCAAACTGTACTTTGATATACTTCTTTCCGTATAAAATCTGGCGCACCAATGATTCTCCTCCGGGAATATTCGTATCCGGTTCCACCCACATTCCGCCTGTTATTTCCCATCTCCCCTCACCAATCTTTTCCTTAATTCTCTCATACAGCCCGGGATAATGACTGCGAATCATCTCATACAGCAATGGGGAACTCTGTGAAAACTTATATTCCGGATACCGGTCCATCAAATGGAGCACGGTAGAAAAGCTCCTGGCGCCTTTTTCTTTAGTATGGCAGAGCCGCCACAGCCACGCCATATCAATATGGGTATGCCCGCATACTGCGACCGTTGGTTTCCCGCCTCCAGCCAGGTTCCCCGCCTTATATTTTTCCTTCAGATATCTATAGGCACTGCTGATGCTCTTATAAAATTCTTCACTGCCTGGGTTTCGGTAATCAACGCAGTGAAAACTGTGATCCAGGTTTTTCAACAGCTCAATTCGGCGATAATCCTCCTGATCCAGCTCCTGAATAGTTTCAAACAGGATCTTCCCCAGATAATAATACTTCTCCGTATCCTTATGAACGGTCTCCAGCCAGATTCCCTGAAAATGCCGCATTTGCTCCGGCCGGTTCATCCCAGACCAGACCCGCAGTGCAATGTCAAAATCTGTGCCGCTTGCGGTCTCAGCGTTCAGGCGCATTCTGGAATGCCACTGATCAAAGGCACAGGCTTCTCTGCCATTTATAAAGAGCATTGCTTCCGCTTTTATTTCCATCGATTCCCGTGGCCCTGCCTCCACTCTTAAATCCAGTGTCTGCTCCCTGAAAGCCTGTGGTATCCTTATCTTCCCCCTGATCCAAATGACCTGATCTCTGCCGCCCCATTCCTGTCCGCTGCTTAAATCCTGCCATCCCGAATCATCCATTCCCGGACTGGCGTATCGGCTGTCATCCTTCTTCAGATAACATAACTCCCTTACCGGCTCAGACTCCATATGGATATACCCTTCCAGCTCCCGGATGCGATGCCCAAGCTTTTCTATCATATATTTGTCCATGTCATACCTCCAGTAACCCTATCGGTTAAAATAATCCATTTTTATATTGGGTATTCCACTGTTCTCTTCCTGTTGAAGGTTCAAAAATCCGGATTCAAATTTCGGCGTATATGCTATCCTTATTTCTGCCGTTTCATTTGGAAAAAGAGTAATGTAACTCCGGTCACAGATCAGATCATAGGCTTCCTCACAATACGGATGGATATGCAGCACCGGAGTATTCCCTGCATTTCTGATTACTGCTTTTATTACCCCAGCTTCATCTTTTTCCTGCTTTACCGTCAGCTCTCCCTTATCCATCTTCATTGCCCGTTCATAGGGCAGCCCATCCCCGCAGCCAAAGAAATATAGATTTTCACTGGTTTGCTCATTCATTTTCACCTGTAACCTGACTACAAACATATCATTCAACGTCTGGGGTATCATAAATTGGAGTTCCATCGCCTTTAACGTTTTTGTACATTCCGCTTTTCCTGCCTGCTCTTTTAAAAGAATCCTGCTCCCCTTCAAATCCAGCACTTCACAGGTCAGCCGATATTCCATCTCAGCCTCCGGCTGCTCTTTTCCCACACAGACCGTCCCCTGAAACAATTCTCCCGGCTGATAATCCAGTTTGCGGTAATCCAGGGATACTGCCAGATCGGAAAAAGCTGTTTTGCTCCAGTAGTATGCCATTTTCGGTTCCAGATAATAATCCATCAGGCTGGTGCAGTACACATTGGGCCAGGGTTCATTGATCTGCCAGATAATGCTTCCGCTGTTGTGGAATTTTCTTCTCCGGTTGGCTTCCAGGATGAATCTGAGTCCCTCAGCCTGCATCCACTGGCTGCATTTGGACATCTGATCCATGTTTGCCCGGTCACCAAATATTTCCTGATCCCGTTTATATGTACACCACCATTCTCCATGATGCCGGTACGCCATATTTTCCTCTGCCGGCAGGAGCGTCCGGTGCTCTACCGAAAGAAATTTTTCCAGGCTTCTTACGGAACACATTCCTTCTGTTCCGAATTCACTGTGGAACAGACTGTCAGAACCTGCGTATAATTCGTAATGTCTGGGATTCCCCATATAATTCCAGTTTCCGTGTATGTCATGGCTCGCGCCTTCCTCTTTGTTGATAAATTCATTAGGCCCGGACGCTGATGTGGGCAGGAAAAGCCTTTGGGGATCCATTGAATCCACCAATTCTTTTAACATTGCAATATTTTCATCCTCATATCCCGCCGGCACAAAATCATCATCCGTCAATTCATTTCCCCCGCTCCACACGGTCAGAGCGGTGTGGCTTCGGAGCCTGCGCAGTGCCGATTCCGCTGTTCTTTTCAGCAGGTTCAGGAAAACCGGGCGTTTGGAAGGTGTATTATCAATCCCCGAACTGGACTGTATAAATTCCTGCCATACTAAGATGCCGTACTGATCACAAAGCCGGTAGAAAACGTCCTTTTCAATGACCCCGCCGCCCCATACCCGTACCATATTTACATTCATATTCTTCATCATTTTAACGAGATGTTCATAATGGCTGTTCGAGACATTTCCGTAGATATGATCCAGGGGTGTCATATTTACACCTTTGATATAAACAGGTATATCATTTATGCAAAACGTATATGGCAGTGCTTCTTCCGGACTTCCGTCATTGTTTCGGTACTGTATGCTTCGGATACCAATTTCTTCCTCATAATCATCCAGAATCCTGCCATTCTTTTTTAATGTCAACTTAAAATGATATAATTCCTGGCTTCCATATCCGTTTGGATACCAGAGTTTCGGGTTCTTCACCACAAAACACCCGGTTACTCTTTTCGCCGATACCGGCAATGCCTGCTGTATGTTTACGCCATCCTTTTCCAGAACTGCTTCCACTTCATATTTACCCGCCCCGGAAGACTTCTCCTGTATCCTCGCCTGAAAGCTGATATATCCCTTCTGATCCTGATAGTCCGAAGAAATAAAGTGCTCCTCCAGACAGGCATCCTCCTCAAAACGGATATAACAATCGTCCCAGATCCCCAGATTCACCAGCCTGGTTGAAAAATCCCATTTATAGTTAAAGCGGCTTTTTTGTGTAAAAGTCTGAGATGTTTTTCCAATCTGCCCCATCTCATCCGGTGCATGCATAATCAATACTTTTATTTCCAGATCTTCTCCGGATGCTGCTTCCTTTGATATATCCAGGATAATTGGCTCAAACATTCCTTCATGCCGGCACTTTTCCCTTCCATTTACATAAATAATTGCCTGATAGTCAATGCCTTTAAAAATCAGGGACTGGTATTTCCCTTGAATCACCTTGCTATGTACCACTGTTTTATAAAGCCACCATCTGTTTTCCACCCATTCGCATTTGAAACTGTCCATATCCTTATATGGATCCGAGATCAGTCCTGCCTTGTATAAATCATAATGGATTCCACCAGGAACCGTAGCTTTGAGCCAGTCTGTAATTCCAAGCAGTTCCTTTCCGGTTTCCATACTGCGGTCTTTCAGCGGAACCCATGGATAATATCCTTTTACTTTCCATTCACAATTCGATAAGCTGTAAATCATATGCTTTCCCTCAACTTTCCTGATGCCAGATTACCCCTTGACTGCCCCGGCAGCCACACCTTCAATGATATATTTCTGAAGCAGCAGATAGATGATAACCATCGGCAGCATCATGAAGACAATATCCGCACTTACCAGCGTCCATTTCAGACCATATTCCGTAGTGAAGGTATACATGCTCAGCGGCAGCGTTTTTATGGAACCGTCCGTGAACATCATCAGGGGTAGGAAAAAGTCGTTCCATACCCCAAGACCATTGATAATTCCAATGGTTGAGATCTGCGCCTTCGTCAGTGGAAGCATAATCTGGAAATAAGACCGGAAATGTCCGGCTCCGTCAATCTGTGCGGATTCCAGAATTTCTTTGGAAACCGTCTGCATAAACTTCGTAAATATAAAAATGCAGGTAGCCAGACCTGTTGCTATGTAAATAATAATTAATCCGAATCTCGTATTCAGTAAATGTAATTCTTTATAGATCATAAACAGCGGAAAAATAACGGTTTGAATTGCAAACACCAGCGGAATTAAAAACAGAGCAGAGAATAATTTTGCATGCCTGAATTTCATGCTGGTCAGTGCATAAGCTGCCAGAGAACCTATAAAAACCTGTCCCAGCACAGCAAACACGGTAATGGTCAGGCTGGTAAACGTGACCCCTGGAATATCCGCATCTTTCCAGACTTTTACGTAGTTATCCAGACGCAGCGGAAAACCAGGCATAAAATTTGTCTTCATAAATTCCGGTTCTGTCTTAAAGGAAATAATAACTACAATTAAAATAGGCGCCATGACAAAACACGCAATTACTCCCAGTAAAAGAATCTTCAAAAACTTCTGCAATCGGTTATTATATGTAATCATAAAACCCCCACCTCTCTCCTACTTAAAAGCCGGTTCTGTACATAGGAAACCAGCAGAATCATAAGGAACATCAGAAGAGACATGGCGGATCCAAGTCCCGCATCCTTCTGCCTGAAAAATGCATCCACACTTGCCATGGCAAAAGTCTGGCTGGAGTGTCCCGGTCCTCCGTTGGTCATAACGTACATCAGGTCAAAGGCTTTTAATCCACCCATAGTCGCCATGACAGTATTAATCGTGATGGATGGTGCAACCAGCGGCAGAGTAATCTTAAAAAACTGATGTACTTTACCGGCACCGTCAATCGACGCTGCTTCGTATAACTGGTTGGGTATGGACTGAAGTCCTGCAAGGTAAATTACCATATTGTAACCGGTCCACTGCCACACATTTACCAGCACAATGGAATACATGACAATCTTGGGATCAGAAAGCCACTTAATATTGGAGAGAAATTCCCATCCAAAATGATCTGCAAGCATCCCCAGCGGCCCCATCACCGGGTTGAAAATCAGGGACCAGGCATACCCTACCGCGACCATAGATACCACACAGGGCAGAAAAAATATCGTTCTGAACAGATTCCTGCCACGGAAGCTCCTGTTCAGTGCAACTGCCAGCAGAAGTGCCAATACGCCCTGGATCACTACGGTTAAAATCGTAAACTCAAATGTATTGAGCAGTGGTTCCTGAAGACTCTTGTCTGTAAAAATTTTGATAAAATTCTTGAAACCAATAAATTCAAAATCCGGTGCAATTCCATTCCAATCCGTAAATCCAAGAACAGCCGTTGCCATCATCGGTCCGGCATACACAAACAAAAATATTACGATTGCGGGAAGCATAAACAGATACGGCAGCCAGTTCTTTCCTTTCTTCTTTGCTTTTTGATTCATAATTTTACCCTTTCTCATTCATCATTTCTGAAAACCCAGACAGGTATCCTGTTTAAGAAAACAGATGGAAAATCACCACTTTTAATTTCTTAATGATTGTGATTTTCCATCCAGGCATGATCTGTTCTGTTATGATGATCCGTTATGATTCATTGTTACATTCGCTCTGATGATTGATTCGAACTGCTCATTTATGATGTGGTACGCTCCCTGGAATCAGCTAATCTCTGTGCTAACTCGTCAGGTGTAATGACATCCAGGAACATTTCCTGCAGAAGTTTGTCAAATTCAGAGTTATCCTCTGCATTCTGGCTGGAGTAAAAGAAATCCGCACTTTTATTATCCAGGAAAGAATTAAATAAGTT
Source organism: Clostridiales bacterium (assembly GCA_018365455.1). Lineage (GTDB taxonomy): Bacteria > Bacillota > Clostridia > Lachnospirales > Lachnospiraceae > Robinsoniella. The sequence continues at coordinate 167,317 of JAGZJZ010000006.1, read as the reverse complement.
CATAGCGGAATCCCCCTCCAGCTCTACTCCTTTCACAGGACTGAATGATTTCATCTGATTTGCAATGATGGACGCCCCTTCCTGGGAAGACATGAATTCCAGGAATTTATTCACTTCTTCCGGATGTTTGGTACTGGATATTCCAACATTATAGGAGCCCACCGATACCGGAATCACGGTCTCATCCGTACTTTCAACGGGAATTGCAAAAACCCCCAGATCAAACTCTAACTGAGCATCATCAAAAACGGTAGCCTGCCACTCACCCTGGCAAAGCATGGGGATCTGCTGGCTGACAAAAAGTGACACTGCATCATCCCCTGTAAAACTCATCGCATCAGGATGAATATAACCCGCGTTGTAAAAATCATCTATTTTCTTAAATGCATCTGTAAACACCGGATCCGTATAGGAGATTTCTCCACGGTTTGCCTTTTCAAATATTTCCGGGTCTTTGACAATCAGATCATGCATATACGTATAGATATCAAAGTTTATTGGCCAGCCGTCTTTACATCCGTTCGCCATGCTGTATATGCCTTTTTCTTTAAACGTATTACAGGCATCTATGAACTCCTGGTAAGTTTCCGGAACTTTAATTCCATTCTCTTCAAACATGGTTTTATTGTAATAGACACCGATCAGGTTTATGGCATCCGCAATACCATAGACCTTACCGTCTTTTGTAATCTTATCCAGCATGCCTTCTTTATAATTCTCCAGATATTCATTGCCGGTAAGATCCATCAGATATCCGGCTTCTACATAATCTTCAATACTTTCCGGACGTACGGTAGTAACATCAATATCCGTGCCTGAGAGCATTCTCACCTGCTGTGCTTTTAAATATTCATCAATATTCTTTACCACCTGATACTTCACTTTGATTCCGGGATTCTGCTTTTCAAACTCCGCAATCAGCTTCTCGGGATGCCTGTCCGCCTGAGAACGGTATGTAAGGTAGTTGATCTCCACCGTTTCACTGGAGCCCTCCTCCTTTGCCGCATCCTTTGAAGTACTTTCCTCGGTGGCTGCACCGGAAGTTAACGCCTCGGTCTGTGTTTCCTTGTCTTGGCATCCTGCCAGCACAGAAGCTGTCAGGGAAACCATTAATAAAGCCGCAATCCTTTTTTTCATGTTAAATCCTCCTTCAAAATTTGTTTTTCTATTTGTTTTTTAAGATGCTCTTATACTATCATTACAGAGGTTCGTTTTCCATGATGCCATACTTGCATTATCTTGTTGTTTATTATCATACGCAATACATTTACATCATATTGACACACTGTCTTGTGTTTTTTCTAAAGTAATGTTGTGTTTTTTTTAGAACTGTCTAATGCCCTATATTTCCTGCTTACATGTACTTCTTTTTCTGATATAATTAGGTTCAAATTCAGGAAAAGAGGATTGTAAAATGGGGAAACGAATGAAAAGAACTTTTTCCGCTAAATTGATCGTGCTGCTTATATTTGTCATATTTATGCCTATGGCAATTTTAAGTACCTATATTTCATATAAGCTTTACCACACTGCGGTACAGAATGATGCCCGGATGAACCAAAGCAGCCTGGAATCTATATCCAGCAGTTTAAATGTCTACTTCAACGGTTTTACTCATATTACAGACTCCGTTTTTGTATCCGACAGCCTTCAGAATCTACTGCTTACAAAGCCCACCACTCCTTATGAGAAGCTGTTAGCCGACCGGAATTACGATGAGACCATACAGAATATCACCATTAATAACTACGATATAGAGAGTGTTTATTTAATGGCTGCAGATGGTGCGGAGTATTTCTCCGGCGGAAACCGTTATATCGCAGATATCCGGAAAAAGTGCGAAGAACTTTCAGATATGAAAAGTTATGATTTTCCACTTCAGACCGGCTTCTCCACTTCCAGTTATCTGACTGGCAATGTACCCGTTTACATAACCGTAATTATGCAGCCTGTCTTTAATTTAGACACCCGTGAATATCTGGGCATGGCTGTGCTGCAGTTTCATGCCAATATACTGGACAAGCTTCTGGATTATAACACAGACACTACGTTCATTACCGACCCCAGCCAGAATATCATCTACGATTCCTCCGATCAAAATCTGAATCATACATTAAACGATCTGTTTCCCAATGGACTGGAACAGCCCGTTCTCTATGAGAATGAGACTATGCTGCCCACCTACATGCTGCTGGATAATGGCTGTTATCTGATCCAGTTAAAAGATTATGAAACCAGCAACATCAACTTTTTCATGGAGACCGTCCCTGTAATCTGGATGTTTTTCGCCTGCACCATTGTTTTTATTATTGTGGCCATATTAATGGCGAATAAACTGATTTTTCCCATAAAGGTTCTCCAGTCTGCCATGTCGGACATTCAGCCGGACGGACTGAGCAGCTATGTTCATATTAAGACAAGAGATGAATTTGAAGAGCTGGGAAGCAGTTATAACCACATGCTCAGCCAGCTAAGATTATTTATTAAAAAGTCCTACAACCAGGAGATACAGCATTTGCACGCAGAATTTCGTGCTCTGCAGTCCCAGATTAATCCTCATTTTCTCTATAATGCACTGGAGAGTATCAACAGTATGGCGCAAATCAAGCACCAGCCCGAGATTTCCCGGATGACCTGCTGCCTTGCCGATATGTTCCGGTACACTACGCAGCAAACGGAAAAACGGATTCCGCTGAAACTGGAAATTCAGCACGTTAAAAATTACTTTCAGCTGCAAAGCATAAGCTGCGACAATAAAGTTTCACTGCAATACAAAATTCCTGACCGCCTGCTGGATTATACCGTTCCGAAAATGATACTTCAGCCCATTATTGAAAACTGTTTTAACCATGCGTTTGACTCTCAAAATCTGCAGATTGTATTAAGTGCAGATTTAGACGACCAGACCCTGCTGATCAGAATTGTTGACAATGGAAAAGGGTTTGCGATTGAAAAGTTAAAAGAAATACAGAAAAAACTACAGCAGGAAGACCTCTGCTGTGACCAGGGTACTTCTATCGGACTACAGAATATTAACAAACGCCTGAAGATGCTTTACCATCCTGACAGCGGTCTGGAAATTTTCAGCAATGCCGGTGAAGGAACGACTATCCTTCTTAAACTAATTGAAAAGGAGATTTCAGATGTATAAAGTTTTAATTGCAGAAGATACCTCTCTGATCCGCCGGGGCATCATCAGTATGGTTCATTGGGAACAGCATAACTGTATTCTTGCGGGTGAGGCAGAGAATGGAAAAGACGCTATCAAAATGCTGGATACATTATCCCCGGACCTCATCTTACTGGACGTAAAAATGCCCTATATAGACGGAATCAAAGTCCTGGATTATATCACAGAAAGCCAGATAAACGTAAAAGTCATCATGATCAGCGGCTATAGTAATTTCGAATATGTAAAGCATGCCCTCCGTTCCAATACGGTTGACTATATACTAAAGCCTATACATGAAGAGGAACTGAACCAGGCAATTGCCAGGGCAGTGGGACAGTTAAACAGCTCCGGCTGCGGTACAGTGCCTGAAAATACTTCAGATCACCTGCTCTCTCAGCTGGAAGATAATATTTACTGTACCTTTGGGGATATATTTGATACATTACCGCCTCAGACCTTTTTCTGGGTGGCATCCGTAAAAAATAAATACAATGATTATGGTTTTTTCAAAGACAGAATCCAGACGCTGATCCCCGCCTCCATTCATACCTTATTTCACGAACATCCGGACCGTATGGATATCATTTTTTATTCCCCTTCCAGGAATGATTATACCACCGTCACAGATCTGATGCAGCGGATCTATCTGCTTGCCGATACCCTGCTGAAGAATCTGCTCTATATTGGAATAAGCGATATACACGCCTCTGACTACATCATAACAAAAGCCTATTACGAGGCGCATAAAGCCCTGTGCAACAAAATGCTGCATCCCTCCCGGTTCTTATTACTATACCGGGATTTCAGCCATAAGGCATATCATCTGGAAGATGTCTTTCACGCAGAACTCCCACTGCTGAACTTTTTACTGGCGGGCAACAGCACCAATGCCATTGCCCTCTGCGGTGAGATCATTAATAAACATCTAAGCAGTACGGATATGAACCTGGATGAATTCTGTATGCTGCTCACAGAATTCTATTGCACCCTGTCAAAAACTGGAACCGTCCGCGTATGTGAATTACAGCAGGAGATCAGCTCCCTGCACAACCTGGAAAACCTGCTCAATTTTGATTCTACCGGCCCATTAATCGAAACTCTATATAAATACTGCGCTTCCATAACCGCCGAAGTCATCAGCCGCCGTACAAATATTGATACCTCCGTGCTGGAAATACAAAAATATATAGAGCAGCATTTTGCAGAACAAATCACATTAAAAAATCTGGAAAACCTGTTTCATCTGAACGCTTCCTATATCAGCGTAGCATTCAAAAAAATAACAGGAACCGGAATAAATAAATACATCCGGAAATTGCGCATGGAAAACGCCATCAGGCTGCTTTCCACAACCGACTACAAAATGACAGACGTCTGCGAAAAATCCGGCTTTACCAACTATGTACATTTTTCCAAAGAGTTTAAAAAATATACCGGCGTTTCACCCAGTGATTTTCGCCAAAAGCAGTAAATAAAGTATTACAAAGCGTTCAAATCTAAAACAAGAGAAGAAGGATACTTTAGATCTGGTGGGACCTTCCTACCAGATAGACAAATCACTGCCATTTAATTTTAACATTGCCTCTATAAAGAAGTAATCCCCGTAGATTATATTAAATTCATGGCTCTGGTCATGATAAGCAGCTGTACATTTCTCCAGTATACAGTCATTTCCGGTTCCCCAGTTACACCGTTTTTCGTCTAAAGCTTTAAGGAGTTTTACAGCCGCATTTAAATACATATTCTTCTCACACTCCGATACAAGCTTAGCAATTTCAATGAAACCGCTTGCCGCAATAGCCGCTGCAGAAGAATCTTCCCAGTCAGGGAGCGGCGGCTGGCGGAAATCAACCGGAATCAGATTATTCTCCGGTATATTGGAAATAAAATAATGCGCTGCCCTTTTCGCAGTATCCAGATACCTTTTTTCCCCGGTGTGTTTATAGCTGATCGCAAACCCATACAGCGCCCATGCCTGTCCCCTGGTCCAGGAAGAGCCATTTGCAAATCCCTGCCCTCCGTGGGTCCTCACACAGCTGCCTGTCTCAGGATCAAATTCCACGATATGTTCCACTGATCCATCCGGGCGTACAAAATTCGCCATTACAGTATCCGCATGACGCATAGCGATGTTTAGAAACCTTGGATCACCTTCCTCTTCGGAAGCCCAGTACAGCAAAGGAATGTTAAACAGACAATCGATAATCGCCCACCCTGCTCTGTCCCTGTCCTCTTCAAAATCATTCCATGCACGTATAAAATTCCCAGCCGGATTAAAACGACCCGCCAACAGATTTGCCACATGCATTCCCCGCTTCCTGGATTCCTGGCTGCCTGTGAGGCGGTAATTGGCAACCGCTGTTGGAAGCCACATGAACCCGACATCATGATGAAGTCCATAAAAATCCGCAAGTGTCTGGTCCAGCAGCACTTCCGACCGCTTTGCAATGGCAGCATACTTCTCATTTTTCGTCAAATGATACATCTGCCACATCATCCCACCCCAGAATCCATTGGTCCACCAATTCAGTCCGTTATCCAAAGTCCATTCCTGACTGGCATCGGAACGGTCATCATGCACACCATCTACCGTTGTATAGGGGATTTTATCCTTGGATTTATCACTAACCCAATCCAACTTTTTCAAAATCTTATCCACTACTTCACTTACCCAAACCTGATCTTTCATTTTCAGCATAGCTCTTCTCCTTTAAATAAGAATTATCTCAATATCATCTCAATATTTTCTCAATATCATCCCCATTATAACTCATACAGAGATAAGAACCATTGCCAAAAGTATTCATTCACTGACTATTCCTGCTGAATTACATTCAATGATGTGCATGTGTCATTTCCCTGTATGCAGAGGGTGTCATCCCCGTATGCTTCTTAAATTGCCTCATGAAATGCAGATCGCTATCATATCCGCAATATCCTGCCAAAGCATGAATGGGCATATCCGTCGTAGTCAGATAATATTTTGCCATACTGATTCGATTTTCAATAACATCCTGAATACAGGATATTCCAAATAACTCCTTATATAAATGCTGAAAATAAGAGGCACTCATATGCACCCCTACTGCAATTTCTTCAACACACCATTTTTGATACGGCGCATTTTGTATTTCCGACCGAACTTTACTCATCAGTTGAAAATACTTACTTTCCCTGCCGGTATCCTCAGATCCCGCCATCTGTTCATCAATCATATAGAACAGAGAACGCATTAACGCATCTGTCACATTTTCCTTACAGCATCCATTTCGGTAAAAAGCTGCCGCTATCAGCTGTATGACCTTGCTAATCTCCTCTGGATTTGACAGATACAATGGAGTCTCATATGGTATCTCTAATAGTTCTACCAAAGGCTTTTCACCGGTAACGGAAAAATGGATCCAGTCATCATTGAAAAAATTCCCGACACTTCCGTAGTGCGTATAACTGTTTTTATCAAACAGAAGAACCATGTTGGGTTTCGTCTCCACCCTCTGCCCGTTCAGCTCTACCCATGCTTGAGTCTTCACTACCAGTAATACATAGTGATCTGCTCCAAATCTTCTCTCCATTTCAAATCCATTACGATGCCTGGAATCGGCACCACAGTATATTACTGAAATCATCATTTTCTCCTTACAAAAAGCGTGTTCATACATTGCTGTATACGTTCTGACCCAAATTACTATTGTAAAATTTAGTCGCTATCTTTTGGATTCAATTTGTTGTCCCACTAAAGTATCAACCCATCAGCCTGTCAGAAAATAATTCTCAATCACTGGAATTTAGTCGCTATCTATAGTAAAGACAATACTTATGTTTCATAAATGAGTCCCGTTTTACCCTTAGTCCGGAGGTTTTCTTTTATACTAATTAATTTAGTTCGCTATTTTCTGCTTGTTTTTATGGCCTATATAAAGTACAGACTTGCTATTTAGTCGCAAAGTTTGTTTCTTTAACAAAAAAATCGTGCATAAACTCCTGTATCATTACAAAGCTTGTAAAATAGAAATCATATTATTTAGTACGCTATTTTGTGTCATTTTATTTGGGTGGATTTAGTCCATACAAATATTTTGTCTTCAACTAACAACATTTTCCAATATGCTGTCCCCTATGAAATACATTTATCCCAGAATGTTTAATAGATAAAAACTAGATATTTATTTGGATTCATCTATTTTAGTGCGGTATTTTGTGCATATTTTTATGATATTATTTTTAATTTTTTCACGGTCTGATAAATTTAGTACGTTAAAACCTGCACATTTTTATAGAATTATAGCTTTCAAGACTCCTGCTTTTAGCGTTTTTCCTGCAATTTATATCTTATAGCTGCAAAAATGTCATGTAAATCACTCGCCATTTTAAAGGAAAATCTATATTTAGTTCGCTGAATCCTGCACATTTTTTTGGCTTTGATGTCCCTGAAATAAACTGGAATTCCTGTTAAGACTCAATTTATCTCTGATAATTCCCTTATTTTTCCAAAAAAATCGTTATTCATCCAGTCATAACCCGTCCCTGGAAGAAGTTACTCCTATTTTGTATTTAGTCTCTAACTCGTATGCATGTTAAAATTTCATTCCATCAAGATTTAGAATTTAGTCGCTATCTCTATAACAATTACACGTTTTCAAATTTAGTCGCTATCTATTCTGGCAACACCAGGATAACAGCTCAAAACATGATTTCATTCTGTCTGATTATACTTTACATAATTTAGTCGCTATCTTTAAAAATAATTCTATCTTTTATCACTAATCATTTATATGTACCACTGTCTGACCATCAGCTTTTTAATTTAGTCGGTATCTCAATACAGGAAGTCAACAAGCGAGCAGCCAGGTCGTTGTTCTCCGCTTCCTTTCGGTCGTTGCTAAACGAACATCCACTAGACGTTCAGCAACCCTCGCAGCAGTCGCCAAATGGACGCGCCAGCATATCCGTTTGCCTCGTTTCTGGCGGAAATTAAATTTAGTCGCTAACCTCCGGCATTTACTAAAAATCATTTCCATATAATTACCATTTTACCGCTGAAATTTACCCGATACCCCTAATTTAGTTCGGAAAACCTTGTAAGTTTTTTTAATTTGATATATTTAGTGCTCAATTCTGTGTACTTTTTTATGGGTCTCTTTTATTTAGTTCGCTATAACCTGCGCATTTTTATAGAAATAGTAACCTGCCGGAACAGGTCGTACCATATTTTTTTACCAACCATAAAAAAAGACATATGATTCCGGATCAATTCACAATTTAGTCCGCAAATACATGTCTACAATTATAGAAAATCCTCTTTTTTGAACATATGGAATTTAGTACGCTGAAATATGCTTATTATTTTGGAAAATTTTTTTAAATTTTTTTATTTTCTTGTAAAAACAGCTGAAACCCTTAATTTTCAAAGATTTCAGCTACTTTTCCTCTAAAATGACATTTTTATTATTTCTACCATGAAAGTACAGGATGATAAGTAAAATCAAGACTTTTCGATATTTAGTACGCTATTTCCTGCACGAAATTATTGTTTTACAAACTCCGATTTATATTGTATATTATAGAAAAAAGTGGATAACCTATAAAATTTTGGCGATTTTACATTTGGTTATCCACTCGATAAAACATTACCGTTAATATTGTTGTTTGGCGATTCCAATATTAACGCGCTTACACCGATAATATTTACCGATGGGCTTTATAGCTTCATTGTACTATTAAAGTACGCCTTTTTCAAGACCCTTGTGTAAATTTTGTCGCTATCGTATAGTTTTTTTGGCAAATATGGGCAAAGGGTAGTCATCTCTTACATTCTTTTTTTATAGATTTCTTATCCCGAATAGCTCATTCGCTTTCCAACTTGATAATTAGTGACTAACAATTGAATTTACGAGGTGTGCTGAAAATGTTACTGAACCTGAATAATTTTGCCCGTGTTGGCAAAGGACCTGCTTTGAGGGCTATTGGCCTTCAAAAAAACTATAAGGAATACTATACAGAGTATCAACAGCTGGATGAAGCCGCATCCGGCTGCTTTTTGTGCCCTCATTTTAAGTACAAATCATTTTTAGAATACATGCCACAGGAAATTAAGGAAAATATCTGCAATCAATGCGGCAGTTGTCCAAAAGCAGTTTACAAAACTGCCTACAAAACACATATCAAATATATTAATGAAAAAAATATGTACGGCTATCAGCCACGCTTAAAAGGAAATGCACTAAAACTCTTAATCACATACCATTTTCTTTCGCCCAGTCCGCGCGGATTTATTTCTGATGTTTCAGAAAAAGAACTGGCGGAATTTATTAAATGTGATATTAAAACAATCAAATATTCCAATGAAGTTCTGGCAAGATATGGTTACATATCTTATCACGCTTCCGGTTGGGAGAAGAATCATATTTCAATACTTCTTCCAGAGTATAACACCTATCACCTTACAGCTTCCGAAGGCGGCAGGGGATACGCAACAATCAGTAAAGAACTTTTGCAGCAGATCATGAATATTAAGGATATCAACCAACTTCGGATCTATCTGCGTTCTATTATGGAATCAGATGCATCTTCTGCTCCCCAGGTAAAATTGGAACGCTCATATGAACAGCTGCGCAGATATCTTCCAGGTTATTGTAAACCCAATGTAATCAAAAAAGCTCTGGTTTCACAAAGCGATATTTTTCATGTTGAATATGAAAACAGCAAGGTGGTGCTCCATCTTAACGCTGTTTATAACACTCGACAAGCCAAACTACAATTAACAGAAGAGAACCGCTGTGAAATACAGTCCTATATTACTGCTTTAAATGATATGCTGGATCAGTACAATCTATTACAGGAACATCCCGATGATGATCCAGGCAATCTGGCCGAGCAGCTGCGCACATATGGATTCAACACATATCCGGACACATATAAAGAACGTAAAACCAATACATATCCTCCTGTCATACTAAAAGACAACGATTATCGGGATCTGGGCCTGTTAAGCACAACCTATTCTCTGACTGTTGTAAAACAGACTGTAATAGAAATATACAATACATATATTCTACCCAAGCGTCCAATCGAAAGTTTTGGTGCATTAACCAGATCAATTATAAAGAAAGAAGCCCTTTTTTCAAAAGCTTCCTGACCGAGGGCTTCTTTGTCATGCCTTTTTTTATTCTTAATAAGCAATTTTTGTTTATCTGCCCCTTTTTTCAACCTCAATTTCAACTATTTTGTAAATCGGTTTCCTATTTTTGTTAAATCCATGATTGTCAGCAGAAATTTTTTATCCACAATTGGAAAGTTTTCTTCCACAGTAATAAATATTTAATCCTTAGTCCAATACTTTTCGTCCCCTGTATGGAATTTTTCATCTACATATAGAATCTTTTCGTTCCATATAAGAAATAAAACATCCACGAAATGCATTTTCCTTCCACTTTTAGAAAAACTATTCCACAATTTTCAATTCTCTTCTTCTTCTTTTTCTTTCTAAGCTTATAAACAAAGGGGATTTGGCATTTGAATTTAGCAATTATGTTTTTATAACTATGTTATTATAATTATGTTTATTTAATCATGTAATAAATATGTTCGTGATAAATACGTATGCTGCCATTTTTATAATAAAGATGTAACTTCAATTTTAATAGATTGCATAGAAAAAATAATAAAATATATTAAAATTCAATTATAATAAATATAATTTTAAATATACCATATTATAGCATGAAAATAAATAGAATGAATTGTTGTAAGCCACAGCCGCCATTACAGCCAGCTTTATAAATATTATTTATTAGTAACTTTTAAATATTGTCCATATGATTACTCATTTAATAATATTGTAGTATATTTAGCAAAATAATGATGTAAGTTTATGTATGTTATATATATGCAAAGAATAGGTGATCGATATATCAAAAACATATTTTGTTATCTAGTTCTTTATCTCATGAATCTATGAATATGATTTTCATATTGAAGCTCTCTCCTGTTACGTGTGTCTACATAAAAATATCATTACATGATATCCATTTAATGATAATCTAATTTACACTATCGGCTAGTTTCACTACAATGCATTAAATTTATTTTTAGTGACAGTCCTCGCTGACAAAGAAATTTTATACTTCTTCAAATTTTACCTATTTATAGAATGTGATCAAGTAAATCCAGTAATTAATACACATGGGCAATTGATTTAATTATTCTGAAAGTTAAACTGCTCATGTAAAACGATGCCATAAAATGCCTTAAAACAACTTTTTTTGACATATGGCAAAGGTTAGTTGTCTGGAAACTAAAGTCCTTTAATTAGTCGAAATATTGCGTTCTAGAGAGGATGAAAAATTAAAAAAATGAATTATATAGACTAAAAATAATTTGTGATTTTGATAAATAATATAATATATCTTTAGAGCGTAAATACATTGAACCGATTGCATTACATTTTCTGGGTGAAAAATCCATCCGCTTCTTATAACAATTTTTTCCAAATCCCCGTTGGAGGATTCCAAACTTCTGGGGAAATACCAGCAGCTGCTTTCACAACAGCTCAGTGCAAAAGGCGGTATGCTGTCTGTTGATGACACCACTTTTATTAAGATGGGAACCCATTCTGTTGGTGTAAAACGGCAGTATTGCGGCCGTCTTGGAAAAACAGAAAACTGATAAAATATTTATTTGCTTTTGTTTACGAAAGATTCGCAGTTTTTCTTGTTTATGCCGGAAATAACGGTTATGGTCTCCTAGACTATGAACTGTATGTTCCAAAGGATTGGTTTTGTGATTCTTTTGAAACACTGCGTAAGGAATGCCGCCTTCCGGAAGAAAAAGTATTTTTTACCAAAAATGAAATTGCTCTGACGCTGATTAACAAGGTGCTGCAAAGCGGATTGTTACAGGTACAGTGGATCGGCGTCCCAAAAAACGTCCTGTTCTTTCCCAGGAGCCTGTGTCTGTAAAGAGTATAGACTTGGACAGCACGATTCCATGGGAGAATGTTGTGATCGCAGAAGGTGCAAAGGGAACGATCGTAAGTTATTATATACGCAAGAATCATAGTGTGTATTTGTCACATCGTAAAAAGAAACTGAGTTGTGAGTTGTAGTATTAGGTAAGAAAGTATATATGCGATACATCATTATGCGATATCCAATAAAGAACAGCCAGCCACTGCCCAAGGATCCCATCCGGCAAAGAAAACACAGCTTAGTGGTAATAACGTGAATCTCCGAAAGATGGGCTTACTTTTCGGAGTGATTTTTGGCGGATAGTATTCGAGGGCTTCCAGTGGATACTAAGCGGGCCCTCACTCATCTTTTTTATATCTGCTATCATACACAAGTGAATGAATCAACTGAACCTCAATATAATGCATTTAATAGAACACATATAAAGCTTTCACTGTAGTACTAATTTTCCAATTAATATATAACATTATTACATTAAAAATTCCGCCCCGCGGAAAAGTAAGAAAAAACAATGTAATTTATCTAAGCTTATAAATAAGTGATTTTTTAGGATTTTTATACAAGTTGGATTTATATACAAGTTTATATTCAAACTTATAAAAAAATAAACGAACACCTTTTTCCGCGGGGCGGAAATAAGAGTTAATCTATCAGATGACGTTACTTATATAGTCACCAACAATAATGTTTAAATTTTGACTTTTCTGGATGGAGTTGTTGGTTTACCCAATTGTACATAGATATAGTCTGCAAGTGTATCACTGTCATATCCACGACTAGAAGTATTTTAATTACATCTAAATTCACGTATTTCAATGATGATCGAAAATTAATATCATTTCGCTGCCTGTCAATGAGCACGAGATACTATGGGTTTCAGTAAGCATCCACAAGTGCCTGACTTTTTGTTTTGACTTCGCCCTGGCTGTGCACTATTTCACTGGGAGGCTTCCAGTTTTGTACCTCTATGCTGGTGAATCTAAATGATAAATGCATCTACTGAATGATCTTCCGATTTGACATCAAAACTTAGAATACAAAAAAATTTGTCCAGTAAGCCAACATTAACCCACTGCGAAAACAGCTGTATACACTTTCCCATGAACCATAAACTCAGAGAGATCACGCAATGGAGTAAGTTTGTGGGTTAGCTGTTTATATATGCTTTCTAAAATGTAATTCGACTTAATACCAGTTAATATGATAATAAATTACAGATAATGACTATTAATGCCAGCAGTAAGTCATGTCCTTAAATATATAATATATAATATATATTATATTATATATTAAAATACTATTATAAAAAATATACCTTGAATAATCCATATATATATGTGATAATTATTATAAAATGAAAAACATCACCGTGATGTTTTTCATTTTAAGATGTCGATAATTGTCTATTAAACTGTTAATGTCTATTTTTGTAGAAATATCTCGATGTCTACATATAATTTTAACGTAATAGATATTAAAGTTAATTAATGTAGGTGTGAAAACACAGTGTATCATTAAAATAATTTATCCTTACGGATTGTAACGAAATTAAAACGCAAATTTAGATTATACAATGCAAAGGAGCTAAGAGGAAGATGTCGGAGGATATTGTAAAAGCATCTGTTATTGAAACAGATCGAGGTGATCGAAATCAAATAACGGAAGAAATGAATGTACAGGATATTGATCAATCGCTCGTCAATAAACTTAAATATTTATCAGATGATATGCTGGTAGATGACCCTATAAATACAGAAGTATATGGAGAATTGGAAGTCAATGAATTAGCAGAGGATATGAAAAAATATGGGTTTCAGGGAGTTATTTTAGCTTATCCATATCAAGGAAAATATAGAATTGAATCGGGACATCGAAGAAGGTATGCTGGAAGAAAGGCAGGAATAAAGGAGTATCCTGTTTTCATTACAGATCCACCAGCTGCTGAATGGGAAAGGGCCTTGAGATTAGGGCGTGCAAATCTACATTCCAGAAATAGAACTCCAATGATTATTGCAAAAGAAACGCAATTTTTGTATAACGCACATGAAGAAGAGCAAAAAGCGAAAAAAGAAGCTGGTGTTGAATATGAAAACTCTATTATTCAATTAGTTGCTCAAGATTTAGAAATATCTACATCGCAGGTATCAAAATACAAGGCACTGCTTAATTTGATTCCAGAGCTACAGAAACTAGCCGATAATGGAATATCCTGGTCTACCTTATCTTCTGCTTCTAATATGACAACATATGCTCAAGAAATGTTGTATAGACGAATTAATGGCAGATTAAAACTATATAATAAAGATGGAGTGACAAGATCTTGGTTGGAAAAAGAAATATCAGAGTTAAAGTATGTCAGAGAAGAACGAGGGTATCAATTTGATAGAAATGATATTGCACATTATCCAGAGCAAGAGAAAAAAAGAAAAGAAATAAATGAAAATAAACCGCAGCGAGTGAGAAGAAGAAATGGTACAAAGGCTATTTTAAAAAATGCAAAAGAATTATGTGAGGTATTGGATGGAGATGCAATCTATAAAACTGCTGAAATCCCAATTGTAATAAAAAAGCTTGAAGAGTTACAAAAAAGTATTCAAAAAAAGTTGGCGCATTTAAAATATGATGATTATTAAGAGAAAGTCACTAATAAATATGAAAATTACTTCTATCGTGATTATTAATGGTTAGTACGACGTAGATATGTAGTTCATACAGGATGAAGAACTTATCTTCCAAGGTCTACTGGAATTTAATCTTTCCAAACTGGAGGAAAAAAACGAGAAGACTTAGGTATTTATTATAGAAGAATCAGGAAAAAAATTGGAGGGTTGATAGGAAATACACATGGTAATTGGCTGTGTATAAAGTACTTGTGGGTAAAATAAGAATACAGAGGGCAACATTTAGGAAGCCGCATATTACAACAAGCAGAACAAAAAGCAAAGGCAAGGGGATGTAAATTTGCTTTTTTAGATACTTTTAGTTTTCTAGCACCAGATTTTTATAAAAAGCATGGTTTAAAGAAGTATTTAAACTAGAGCGTGTTTAAAAATTTATTTCTGGCAGCTGCATGCCCCACTCAGCGGCATATTTGCCCCGAATTTAGGTTACGTAGCCCGCTACGCGCCCTTCATCCGGGGCAAATCTCCCATAAAGTGTGACGCATAACTGCCAGAAAGCAATTTTAAAACACGCTCTGGAAAAATATCCTACTTCCGGAAAACGCTATTATTTATCGAAAATAATATAAGAGAATGAAATACTTATTTTAAAACTCATTCCTGGTAAAGTGTGCAGTAGTTTTCTGTTTCAGCACGATGAGTACCACTTAGCGCCATATCTGCCCCAATTTCAGGTTGCGTAGCCGGTATGCCCCCTTCATCTGAGATAAATCGCCCAAAAACGAAGGCGAACATCTGCTAGAAAGCTATTTTAAACAGGGCTATATTAAATAGGTATTGGATTGTATTTTAAATCTTAATTTTTATTTACATTATTTTACTTTCTATAAATAGTATATATTTGATGTAAAAATTTCCGCCCCGCGGAAAAAGGTGCAAATATTAATTGCTATGATAATATTATTATAATTATATTAGCTATTATCACCATCTTCTTTACTTGTTATACTTCTACTCATATATAATAAAATATTTAAAGTTAGAAAAACCAAAATTGCTTTAATATACTGCAATACTGAAATAAATTGCGATTTTACCAGAAAATATAAAATATATAAACCAACAGTACAATCAATGATTACTATACAATTATAATTATCTAGTTAGTCTACTATTAAATATTTAAATAAATTTTATCATAGATATTTTTTTTATTATTTGGTTAGATAGGCCAGACGAAATATAGTATACACTTTATATAATAAGTTAGATAATAATATATTCTTATTTAGAATTCAATTAACCTATTAATATATAGATGTCTAAAGATCAATGCGATTCGCAAAACTTCAAACTAAACAATTAAATAAATAAGACAAATTAAGCAGCTCTTTCTACGAACTATAACTTATTTTCCGCCCCGCGGAAATTACTGTGCAAAATAAATTCTAGTTTGTGGGAAGAAATGTGCAGATTAACTTGAATTGTTAATAGGAATGATGTATTATAATGTAGGAACATCATTGGACGGAGGTATATAATGAACAGGCTGGATAGAAAAGAAAAATTAATGAGCGAGATTACAAGATTATTGAATCAACGCGATTGGGATATGAAAGAATGGGCAAGAGCAACTGGTATTAAGCAACGCCTTCTTTCTGATATTATGGCTGAAAAGATTATGCTGGATGAAGAAAAGGCTGAATGGCTGCTAGAAGAAACAAAGAAAGCAAAAAAGAAAAAAATGCTGCGGTTTAATGAACCTCAGGTTCTTGTTTTTGGAGCCAGAAAAGGTGGTACGGGAAAATCGACTCTGGCAGAGAATGTGGCTTATGAACTGGCTAGCAGGGGATATAATGTTCTAGCTGTTGATGGTGACAGCCAGGCTGATATGTCCAGTACTTTACAATGTAAATATACGGAATTTAGAGATAAAAATATATATGATGCAATGATATTGCATAGGTCGTTGGAAGATTTTACAATAGAAACTGATTATTTGAATTTGGATCTGGTTCCAGCATCGGGTGTTATGGAAGAACTGGAACGAACGGTTGCTACAATGCAGGAAAAGCATGTAAGTTCTATGTTTAAAGATACCTTGGTACAAATTAAAGAGGAAAATTATTACGACTTTGTGATTGTAGATGTGGACAAGACAATGGGTCTTGTAAATAAGTCATTTTTAAATGGTGCAAATTATGTAATTGTTGTTGCTGAATGCGCCCTCTACTCTACTAAGGCGTTGGTACCTATTACAGAGATGATTGAAATAGTAAAAAAGACAAATGAAAAGTTGGATTGTCTTGGATTGGTGTTCAATAAAGTAAATCTAAGAAAAAATGAAGTTAAGAATGCAATAGATGATGCAAATTCATTTTTCAGTTGGCCTGCATTTGAAACATTTATTTCAAATGATGCAGCCGTCGAAAAATCGCAGCGTGTGCTTATGCCGGCAGGTGCATATGGGGAAACAAGGAACTCCAGATTCTCTAAACAGATTAGAAGTTTAACCGATGAGATATTAAGTAGAATGAAAGAGAATATGAAGGGTGGGAATTAAATGGCGGTAAAAGGCAAAAAGACAGGTTTTAGCTCTACAGATTTTATGAAGGCACTCGCCGGCACTGCAAAAGAGGATATGCAAAAAGCTGAGCAGATGCAGGAAGACACTAAATACAAACAGCTGGTAGAAAGTACAGGTAAGATATTAGAATATATCAGTTGGGAATTAATGGATGACGCTCCTGCCGATTGGAACAGGTATCCAAGGCTTAAGGACAGTGACCGCGCCACGTATGCGCAGCTTATGATGTCAGTTGAACAGCATGGTACTTTGAATGCTTTGATATTATGGCAGAGAGAAAACGGCAGATATATGCTTCTGGCAGGTCATAACAGACGAGACAGCAACAAAGATCTGTATGAAAAGTATAAGGATCAGTCAGAGGATGAGAAAAAAAGGTTTTTATATCTTCCCTCTATTGTATATCAACAAAATGAGCTAACGGATGAACAAGCCAGAGATATAATTGAGGATACAAATTATCTGCAGCGGCCAGAGAATACGAAAATGACTGTTGAAATGGTTAAAAGACGCATTCAAAGGGCGAAACAATTGAAAAATAAAGCGGGTGAGACCATTGAAGAACTGTCGAAGTCAATGGGTATTCAAAAATCAGCAGTTTATGAATGGAAAACAATTGGAGAAAAATTAATTCCTCAGTTTCAAGAGATGTATTTTGATAAAAAAATACAAAGAAAAGCTGCTTTGAAGCTTGCCCTATTTGATGAAATGATGCAAGAATGGATCTATGAAAAGTATAATACCCATCTCACAGATAATAAAATAATGTCTTTAAAAAAAAGTATGAGGAAGAAAGAAGATATAGCAGAAGCTTTGGATGATCCGATCATAATGAGAAGAATTAATATAACCGTACCTGCCGGCAGAGAAGAAGAAATAAAAAAAGTTCTATCAGAATATCTGAAAAATAATCCAAATCCCGTTTCCTAAGGACTAACAAATTGAGAAGAAAGAGTATGCACAAAAATATAATGTGTATACTTGCTCTTCTCTTTTTTTAGAAAATGAAGACTCAATAGTAATACAAGGTAAATATTGTAGATTAATTATAAAATTTAGTAGTTGACAAATGAAAAGAATACGCAGATCCGGTTTGTAATTCCTGCAGGTAAAACCCAAACTGAAAAAAAAGATGTAATTCAATGACCGATGGGCTATAATATAACAATAAGTTTAAATAGAATAGGAGCATTTTCGTGAATATACAGGATTATACCATTTACAATAAAACAATTCCCAAGAGGGTAGCGGAATATGTTGACTATCCTGAGGGATTATCAGAGGAAATCTGCGGATATTTATCCTCCAGGGGAATTTTAAAACTTTACAGCCATCAGGCTGAAATGTTCCTGGAGGCTGTAATGAAAAAGAACATAGTGATTACTACTTCTACGGCCAGCGGTAAAACGTTAAGTTTCCTGCTACCTGTGATACAGGAAATCCTGGCTGATCCTCTTGCCAGAGCAGTATTTATTTATCCTACGAAGGCTTTGGCAAGCGATCAGTATCGTGCACTTCTGCCTGTTCTGGAGTATTTTGGAGAAAATAAAATCTCAGCCGGGGTATACGATGGTGATACACCGGTAAATGAAAGAAGCAGAATCCGAAAAAGTGCCAATATTATTCTGACAAATCCTGAAATGATAAACAGTGCGTTTTTACCGAATCACAGTAAATATGGTTTTGATTTTATATTTACAAATTTGAAATATGTGGTGATAGATGAGCTTCATACATACCGCGGCGCATTTGGATCGCATTTGGCAAATGTATTCCGCAGGCTGGGAAGGGTATGCAGGTATTATCATTCATCACCACAATTTCTCTGCAGTTCGGCAACCATTGCCAACCCGGTGGAACTGGCGGAAGGAATTTGCGGACAGCCATTTGTAAGGATTGAACGAGATGGTTCAGGGGCATCGGAAAGAAATTATAAACTGGTTCAGCCACCCAAAATTATGGGGAAGGATAAGCAATATTATGGACAGGTACAGTCTGCTGCTGTTGCAGCAGAACTTCTACCGGAGTTAGTGGAGAATGGCAGCAGCTTTATTGCATTTGCCAGGTCCAGAAAAAATGTGGAGATTATTCTAAAGGAAGCCAGAGATAAGCTGGAAGCGGAAAGCTTCTTTGGATTATCTCTCACCGATAAAATATCGGGTTATCGTGGTGGGTATACGCCGCTTGAACGCAAAGAGATTGAAAGTAAGATGATCTCAGGAGCATTGTGTGGATTAGTTTCCACGAACGCTCTGGAACTGGGAATTGATATTGGGAAAATAGATACTACGGTTCTTTCCGGGTATCCGGGCACAAGGGCATCTTTCTGGCAGCAGACAGGCAGGGCAGGAAGAAGCAATAACAAATGTACGAATTACCTGATTCTGGATAATCTTCCTTTTGACCAGTATATCGCCATTAACCCGGAATGGCTTTTTGCATCGGGCAGTGAGAACGCAGTTATTGATAAAAATAACCTGCTTATTGAACTGTCTCATATTCGTGCAGCGGCAGCTGAGATTCCGCTGACTCTGGATGATATATCACTGTTTCCGGACCTGGGTGAGACTATTCCGGTTTTAATACGTGCAAAGGAACTTACCGGTCAGAGCGGAAAATTTGCCTGGACAGGAAATGCTTTTCCTGCGGGGGACTTCAGCCTGAGGAATATTGACAAATCCAGATATAAATTAATGAATCAGGATAACCAGAAAGAGATTACGGAAATGGATGAGCTGCAGGCTTTTCGTGAAATTCATAAGGGCGCAGTTTATATGCATGACGGCGTGCAGTATCAGGTTCTGAAATTAGATTTGGAAAGTAAAACGGCATATGCGGTACCTTTTCAGGGAAACTATTATACACTGCCGGGCAGCAACACCAATATCCGGATTATTCAGGGCAGCAAAGAGCGGGAATATAAACGGGTTTCGATTGCATTTGGAGACGTAAATGTGGATGAAATGGTCTATATGTTTAAAAAGCTCCAGTTCCACAATCACCAGAATCTGGGATATGAGCAGCTGGAACAGCCGTTATCCAAGGATTATGATACGGAGAGTACCTGGATTAAAATTCCTGAAAATGTGGTGAAGGCTTACAGGCGCCTGCTCCAGGAAAGCCCAAGCGGCCAGTTAATCCGAAACAATCACTTTGAGGGATTATGCTATGCAATTAAGAATGCAGCAATGATGGCAACGATGACGGAGCAGGAAGATATAGGAGTTGTCACGTCTGGAAATGCAATTGGCATGGGAGAAAATTTTGCTTCCGGCGAGGTATTTATGTTTGTCTACGACAAATATATCGGAGGACTGGGATATTCAGAGAAGGTGTATGATCTGGCGGAACAGATCATTCAGAATGCCATTACCATGGTAAGCGGATGCAAATGTGATAGAGGATGTGCCGTGTGTATCGGAGATTACCGGTTAGATAAAAACATGGTTCTCTGGGGACTTAAGAACCTTCTGGAGGAAGAACCGGTTCCAAGAGAGGTAAAGCTTGTGGAGTATGCTCCGTCCACATTTATGAAAAAACAGTTTCAGTTTGCAGAATTGCCTGAAAAATGGCAGGAATTCTGCAAATATTTAAAGGAAAGAGGGGATACCTTCGCAGCCTTTCTCAGTACAATTCCGGAGGTGGAAACGGATGGCCAAAATCTGATACTTTTCACAGACAGCAATTTTTATAAGGATTGGATTCTGGAAGAGAACAATAGAAAGAGCCTCTTAAATATTATATCTTTTTACACGGAGGCTCCACAGGGAATACGTTTGCAGATAAAGCAGAGGGATCAGGGAAGAAACCGGAAGGAAGTAAAGGATAAATTACAGAGAAGATATGAAGATCTGATGGATTAGAGCTTGTGGAAATATCTTAAACTATATATCGACGTATTTACGCAGGAGGCACGAGGAGGTTACTATGCAGCTTGAAGAAGATTTGGAACGGCTGAACCAGTACCAGAAAGAAGCAGTGCTGGATGATAGCAATGCCTGCATTGTCAATGCAAATGTTGGCAGCGGAAAGACAACGGTCTTGATTTCTAAAATCATGTACCTGCATCATGTGAAAAAGGTTCCATACCAAAATATGGTGGTGCTTACATTTACCAACAAGGCAGCAAATGAAATTAAGGAACGGCTGTCCGGGAGTGCAGTGGGACTGGATATGGAAGAACTGGGAACGTTTGGTACGTTTCACAGTGTAGCACTCTATCTTTTGAGAAATAGACTTCCTATAGAGAACCTGGGTTATACAAGAGGATTTCTTGTAATAGAACCAGAGGAAGAACTGGATATTGCAATGCAGGTGATTGAGGAAGAAAAGCTGGTTATTAAATATAAAAACAGGTTAAAAAAGAGATTGGAGCAGGCGGTGGCAGGACAGCTTACCGAAAATAATTCCCGCATCCAGGATGACATCTTTAAACTGGTAAGGCTGCTGAGGGAAGAAAAAGTGAAGCAGAATAAAATGTCTTTTTCGGACTTACTGGAAAATACAAATCAATTGTTGGAAACAGATGGCATGGATGTCAAATGGATGATTATTGACGAGGTACAGGACTGCGATAAAATGCAGCTGGATTTTATGGTAAGGATGATGAAGGGAGATACCAGGCTGTTTGCTGTGGGAGATCCGAACCAAATTATATACAGCTGGCGTGGGAGCACCTGGAATGTATTTTATGTTTTAAAGGATAAATATCAGGCTAAGGAATTATCCCTCCCGATTAATTACCGTTCCAGCAGTTCTATTTTAGAAGTGGCTAAATGTTTTTTACAGAATGGGACACCCCTTCAGGGGATACGGGACACCGGGAATAAAATTATTTTGAAAAACCACTACAATCCTTTTAACGAAGCCTGTTACCTGGCTGATAAAATAAGAGAACTTCAGGCCGAAGGCGTGCCGCTGAAAGAAATAGCGGTCTTTTACCGTTTACAGAGCCAGTCGGAGGTCATGGAGAAGGTATTTGGTGAAAATGGTATACCGTATGAAGTTTCTATGAAAAAGACGATTCAGGATATACCGGTATTAAAATGGATGGTAAAATTGTTACGTTTCTGTGTAAACCCGGAAGATATTCTGTCGGCATTCTATGTGCTGAATAACCGGGATTATGGAGAGCGGCTGTCTAAAAAACAAGCATGGAAAGTGATAAAACATCAGGATAGCGATCTGTTGTGCAAATCAAAATTATATGCAAGTATGAAGGGATTTGCAGATCAGATCAATAAAATACATAATCCGGAAGACCTTTACCGGTATTTTGAAATGGATGAGTATCTCATGCCTACTTCCTCATCTTTTTCAGAAGACAAAAAGTATGTCCTTGATTTGGCAGAGATTTTATTTACATACATCCGGGAAAAGCAGATGCCGTTCATGGAGGGGTTAATGGATTACCTCAACTCATCAGCATTGTATGGTGTTAATATTTTACAGAAGGATATCAGAAGTGAGACAGAATCCGTGAAGCTGATGACACTTCATGCCTCTAAGGGGCTGGAGTTTTCCCATGTTTTTATCACAGGGGTAAATTATGGACTGATACCACTGCACACGAAAGATTTTGAAGAAGAGGACGAAGAACGAAGACTGTTTTTTGTAGGGATTACCAGGGCAAAAGATTATCTGGAACTATCCTATTATACCAATCCGGATTACTATCGGGTGATACCTGGTGCAAGCAGATATATCCAAATGATTCCAACTCATTTGATACGGCAGGATGCCGGAGAGAAAACCGAAGTGAATCTCCAGGAATTGAAGCGGCAGATCCAGCAGGCAAAAAAAGAGGGAATGCCGGCAAGTTCTTCTAATGAGGAACCAGAAGAACAGAAAGCACAGGATATGGTGAGCCATAAAAAGTATGGAATTGGAAAAATATTAAAAGAAGATGATCTCATAATTGAGGTGGAGTTTGAAAATTACGGAGTGAAAGAATTTATGAAAGCGTTTAGTGAGTTGGAATCCTTATGAGCCATTCATCGGATCGTATTCAGGTTGCCTTAGCCTCATGTAATATGAGATATCCGTGAATTTAAAATATATACTTGTCTAGGAATAAATTTTAATGTATAATTTTACTATTACAGTCACATTCTGCGGGTACACTGGTTTACTCCCGCGAGCAGTCGCCAAACGGACACGCTGTCGCGTCCATTTGGCGACTGCCGCGATGACTGACCATGGCAGGCCGGTCCGGCTGCGATAACTGTAGTCTGCTGTGCATTTATATCCAGTAGATACCGACTATGTGACTCAGGAGCGTGTTTGAAAGTGTGACGTGCGCTGTCAGAAAGCAATTTTAAATACACTCTGGTAATTATAAAAGAAGAGAGAGGGAATTGTATGGAAAAAAAGAAGAAATCAAATGGTGGTGCACTGTTGGGAGCTGCATTTATCATGGCTACATCAGCAATTGGTCCTGGATTTTTGACACAGACTGCTAAGTTTACAAGTGATTTCCAGGCGAGTTTTGGATTTGTTATTCTAGTTTCTATTTTATTGGCCATTGTTGTACAGATGAATGTCTGGCGTGTGCTTTGTGTTTCCGGAATGCGCGGACAGGATGTGGCGAATAAGTTACTCCCGGGATTGGGTTATTTTGTAGCCTTACTGGTTGTATTGGGCGGTCTTGTATTTAATATCGGTAACGTGGGCGGAGGCGCGCTGGGATTTAATACCCTGTTAGGATTGCCGTTGACAGCAGGTTATATTTTAGCAGGAGCAATTGCAATTGTCGTATTTTTACTTAAAAATGCCACTAAAGCTATGGATACTTTAACTAAAGTACTTGGCGCAGTTATGATTGTTGTAATTTTTGTGGTTATCATTATTGTTAAGCCTCCTGTAGGACAGGCTATTAAAGAAACCTTTATCCCATCCACAGGTGCTGTAGCGTTATTCCCTGCAATTTTAACACTTCTTGGGGGAACCGTTGGCGGTTATATTACCTTTGCTGGTGCCCATCGTCTGATTGACGGCGGCATTACGAAGAAAGAGAATTTAAAAGAAGTTAACAAGAGTTCAATCATGGGTATTGGAATTGCAACGATTGTGCGTATTTTCTTATTCCTTGCAATTCTGGGTGTAGTGGCAAAAGGCCTTACTTTAGATCCCGCAAACCCTGCAGCAGATGCGTTCAGCCAGGGTGCAGGAGAACTGGGTTATCGGTTCTTTGGATTGGTATTGCTTTGTGCAGCTGTTACCTCAATCGTAGGTGCGGCTTATACATCTGTTTCCTTCATGAAGACATTAAGTAAGACGGTTGCAAAATATGAAAAATGGGTTACCATTGCTTTCATTGCGGTTTCTACGCTGGTTATGGCAATTCTTGGACAGCCTGCCACACTTCTGGTTTTGGCTGGTGCCTTAAATGGCCTGATCTTACCGGTTACTTTAGGTGTATGCCTTGTTGCATCCCAGAAAAAGAGTATCATGGGAGAAGATTACCATCATCCGAAGTGGCTGCTGATCCTTGGTATCCTGGTAGTTCTGCTTGCAGCTTATCTGGGAGTTACTTCCCTTTCAGGTCTTGGCAAATTATTCGCATAGAAAATACAAAAGGTGTAGTCAATATGATTGCACCTTTTTGAAATAGGAGAGAGCAATATGCTTAAAATTGAAATTCTAACAGCAGGTGATTCTGCGATTTTGATTGAGTTTGGCAAAGAAATCAGCCCGGAAATCAATCGGAAAATCACGGCTATTGTACAGCTGATTAAGGAGCAGCAGATCGAAGGAATCGTGGATACGATCCCGGCTTTTTGTTCCTTGTTGGTCAATTACGATCCCAGAATTATCTCATATGAAATGATTGTAGAACGGATGCGTCAATTAGTAAAAGTGGACGTTATGGCGGAAGTAGGTGAAAAACGGATTATAGAAATCCCTGTGTGCTACGGCGGAGAATTTGGACCCGATATAGAGACAGTTGCCGAAAATGCTAAAATGACACAGGAAGAAGTAATCCGTCTGCATTCCTCCAAAGACTATCTGATCTATATGCTTGGATTCCTGCCCGGATTTTCTTATTTGGGAGGATTGGATGAGCGCCTTCATACGCCGCGTCTGGCGAACCCAAGGATTAAAATCAGTGCAGGAAGTGTTGGAATCGGAGGTTCTCAGACGGGTATTTATCCACTGGATTCTCCTGGAGGATGGCAGTTGATCGGGCTTACTCCGGTGAAGACTTATGATCCTGACAGAGAAATTCCCATTCTGTTCGAAGCAGGTGATTATATCCGTTTTGTACCGATTGATGAGACTGAGTTTTACCGGATCAAAGAATTAGTCAAGCGGGGCGAATATCAGTGTATCGTTCATGAAGGAGGTGTGTAAAATGGGATTTCGTGTATTAAAAGCAGGCATGCTGACAACTGTTCAGGACTTGGGAAGAACCGGATATCAGAGCCAGGGATTTGGCGTCTCAGGCGTCATGGATGTACGGTCTTTTAAAATTGCCAATCTGCTTCTGGACAATCCGGAAAATGAGGCGGCGCTTGAGATTACTCTGATTGGTCCTACATTGGAATTTACCTCAGCTACGATTATTGCCATAACCGGAGGGGATTTCCAGCCAATGATTAATAAAAAGCAGGCTCCTATGTATACCGCTATATATATGAATAAAGGGGATATACTGGAATTTCAGAGTGCCAGAACAGGAAGCAGGGCGTATATTGCATTTTCCAGTTATCTGGATATACCGGTTATTATGGGGAGCCGTTCAACCAATATCCGAAGCCAGGTAGGCGGATATAAAGGACGGAAACTTCAGGCTGGAGATTATGTGAGATTCCGAATTAAAAGGAGGTATCTTCCATACTTTTTATCCAGAAAATTAGATTTGGATGAATTTGACCAGGAGGATGCTGTTTTAAGAGTTATACTAGGACCCCAGGACAGTCATTTCACTAAGCAGGGAATGGAAAGTTTTCTGGAAAGCGAATATGAAGTGACCAGTGATTTTGACCGCATGGGGTGCCGTTTGGAAGGTCCTTTTATTGCATATAAAGATACAGCAGATATTATCTCGGATGGGATCACGATGGGATCTGTACAGGTACCATCCCATGGAAAGCCGATTATTATGCTTTCTGACAGACAGACTACTGGCGGTTATGCGAAGATTGCAACGGTTGCTTCTGTAGATATACCGAAGCTGGTACAAAGAAAAACAGATCATAAGATCCGGTTTCAAGCAATTACCGTTTCTGAGGCGCAGAGCCTTTATCTGGATGAGATAAAGGAAATGGATGATTTAAGAAAAGAAATACACAAGCCATGTAAAGAGGTTTTAGACTGCCGCCTGGTTGCAAAGCGGCTGGAAAAACTCTTCTCATAGATAAAAGCAGATAGGTAAAATAAGATAAGTGGAAAAGAGAGAGAGGTATTTAGATGGATTTAGAAAAGATAGAGGGTTTGATAAAAATTATTGAAAAGTCATCTTTGACAACATTTTCGATCAAAGAAGGAGACGTTAAGATTTCCATGAGCAAGATCAAATATGGACCTGGAGTTCCGGAAGGAATGGCTGTCAGTTATGCGGCTGTGGAAGCTGCAGAAAACGGAGCAGAGGCAGAAGAAGAGGAGCAGTGCTTTATCACCTCTCCGATTGTAGGAACATTTTATGCGGCGGCATCACCGGATGAACCGGCATTTGTCAAAGTTGGCGACGTGGTAAAAGGCGGACAGACAGTCTGCATTCTGGAAGCAATGAAACTGATGAATGAAATTGAGAGCGATTTTGACTGTGAGATTGAAGCGATATTAGTAAGCAATGAACAAAAGGTAGAATATGGACAGCCGCTGTTCCGCGTAAAAAAATTATAGGCATATAAGGAGGATTGGACTGTGTTTAAAAAAATATTAATAGCCAATCGGGGTGAGATAGCAGTTCGAATTATCCGGGCATGCCGTAACCTGGGCATCCGCAGTGTAGCGATCTATTCTAAGGAGGACAAAGACAGCCTTCATGTACAGCTGGCTGACCAGCGTATCTGTATTGGGGAAGGTCCTGCAAAGAACAGTTATTTGAATATGGAACGCATTATCAGCGCGGCGAATAATATGGAGGCTGATGCGATACACCCGGGATTTGGATTTTTATCTGAGAACAGTGAGTTTGTACGGATGTGTGATGCCAATGGAATCACTTTTATCGGACCATCCGCTGAAGTAATTGACAGTATGGGGAATAAATCCCATGCCAGAAAGACCATGATGGATGCCGGAGTACCGGTTGTTCCCGGTACGAAGGAACCTGTTTATGATGCTGAGACAGGTACAAAGATTGCAAAAGAAATCGGCTATCCGGTTATGATTAAAGCATCTTCCGGCGGCGGCGGCAAAGGGATGCGCGTTGCTAAGAATGAAGATGAATTTGAATTTCAATTTAATATGGCACAGAGGGAATCCGCCAATGCATTTGGCGACGATACCATGTATATTGAACGTTTTATTGAGAATCCGAGACATGTTGAAATACAGATTATTGCGGATGCATATAAAAATGTGGCAGCCCTGGGAGAACGTGACTGCTCGGTACAGAGAAACCATCAGAAGCTGATTGAAGAATCGCCATCACCTGCTATTTCTGAGGAAATGCGTGAGGAAATGAACCGCTATGCGATTCTGGCGGCGAAAACTGTAAATTATACAAATGCAGGAACAATTGAGTTTATTGTAGATCCAAAAGGCAACTTTTTCTTTATGGAAATGAATACCCGTATTCAGGTAGAGCATGGTGTTACTGAGATGGTTACCGGTACGGATTTAATTATAGAACAGATCCGTATTGCTATGGGAGAAAAATTGAGCTTTAGCCAAAGCGATATCCTTATTCGCGGCCATGCCATTGAGTGCCGGATTAATGCAGAAATTCCGGAGAAGAACTTTATGCCAAGTCCGGGTGTGATTAAACATATGCATCTTCCGGCGGGAAATGGAGTACGGGTGGATACCGGGCTTTATACCGGATACCGCATACCGTCAGAATATGATTCCATGATCGCCAAGGTCATCGTACATGCACCAGACAGGGAAGCGGCATTGCAGAAGATGCGGTCTGCGCTGGATGAAATGGTGATCATGGGAATCGAGACAAACATTGATTTTCAGTATCAGATTCTGAAGCATCCTACATTTTGCGAAGGAAAAGCGGATACCGGTTTTATTGAACAGTTGATGAAACTGGGATCGTGAAACTTGCGCCGGGAGGCACTAGTGCCAGTCTTCACTAGTAAAGTATTAATCCGGTGCGTATGACTCAATTATTTGAGCAATGCTGTACCAGAAAGAAAGGAGTTAATTATGTATAAAGTTGATTTAAACAGTGATCTGGGCGAAAGCTTTGGGAACTATACAATTGGAATGGATGATCGTGTGATTCCATTTATTACATCAGCAAATGTGGCATGTGGTTATCATGCTTCTGATCCTGTTGTTATGGAGAAGACAGCGGCGATCTCGAAAAAAGAAGGGGTGCGGGTTGGTGCACATCCGGGACTGCCGGATCTAATGGGATTTGGCAGACGTGTCATGGATATCACGCCGGGGGAAGCAAAAGCTTATACGCTTTATCAGATCGGAGCATTGGCTGGAATCTGTAAAGCTCAGGGGATCAGTCTGCAGCATGTAAAACCCCATGGAGCACTTTATAATATGGCAGCAAAGGATTATGAGCTTGCAAAGGGTATCTGCGAAGCAATTTATGAGTTTGACAAGAATCTGATTGTCCTGGCATTGTCCGGCGGAGAGCTGGCTAAGGCAGCTGTAGACTGCGGGCTTCGTACTGCACTGGAAGTATTTGCAGACCGTGCTTATGAAGAGGATGGAACTTTGGTTAACCGGAGAAAAGAAGGCTCTATGATTACGGATGAAGAAGAAGCGATTGCAAGAGTTGTCCGTATGGTAAAAGAAGGAAAGGTCACTGCGATTACCGGAAAAGATATCCCGATTAAAGCGGACTCTGTATGTGTCCACGGGGATGGGGAAAAAGCCCTGGCATTTGTAGAGAAGATCCGTAAAACATTGATAGAGGAAGGCGTGGAAATCAGCCCGCTGGATGAGATTGTATAAGCGTAATAGAATATTCATTGATAATTGTTAAAAACGCCTGTACTTGAGAGCTTTATCTCATTACAGGCGTTTTTTGAATCAACGTATTTATTGGTTGAAAAGTATTTCCAGCATATCTGGTATTTCAGACTGGAGCTGTCCCATTTTCTTTTCTTCCTCATCCATGACTGCTTTATATGCAGCAGCTTTTTCTGTATAGTTGCTGTCTTTATAAATTTTGTAATGAACAGCAGCCTCATAGTAGTGCCCAAGCGCATAATATTCTTCAAGAATTTCATTTGATTTGGCACCCTGGGCTTCATTTTGGGCTGTTTTTCGCAGTATGGATACATAATCCTGGTATTTGAGATCTGACGCAAAAGACTGCTCGTCATATTTTGTATAACCCCGGAATTCTTCTTTAAGCCGTGTGATACCCATAAGGAGCAAAAAGACAAACAGGATCGTCAGTATGATAATCAGGATACCCGATATGCTAATTCGTTTCTTCTTCATGGATGTCTAATCTCCTTTCCAATAAGTCTTGGATTCCATTTGCGGAAAGATTGGGGAGCGTACTCAGATCTTCCTTCGTCAGTTTACAGAAAGAGGTCAGCAGCAGCCGGATCTTCTGATCAATATCATCTAATGCAGCAAAATGTTCATTCAGGTATTTTCCCTCATATAAAAAATATTCTCCCGATATGGTTTCATAGTAGGAAGAGAGGCTGGAAACCAGATATCTTGGAGACCAGCTGCTGGAAAGCTCCGGATTGATCATGGAATTAATCGAGTTGAAAATGCTGTTATAACTATCTGACACCCTTGTAATTGCTGTGTAAGTATCAAATTCGTCACCCAGGTACAAATTGTTTGAATTAAAGTAAGCATTTAGTTCTATATACTTTTCATCTTTGATTAGATCGTCCATGGCTTTTTTATGTACAGCTTCATTTTTATGTAACGTGCTTTTGGTGACGCTTTTGTAGATGGGCCACGCGGACCCGATCAGGACCAAAGCGGCAACATTGAGGATGACCAGAAAAGCGATGATGCTTGTGCGGACACTGAAACTCGTAAATTTATGAGTTGTGGTATAAACGTCATCCTGTGTTTTTTTAAATTCTGACTGATAATGCTTCATATCAGAGCGGTGCTTTAGAATATCAGGATTTGGGGCACCGCAATAAGGACATTTTTCATCCTTTAAGGTTAATGGACCTCCGCAGAATGTACATTTCATTTTTTTACCGCCTCCTCATAGTTTTTTTGTAATTGGTCTAAGGTCATGTTATAGCGTTCGTTTAAAATCTGCTCGGCTTCTTTCCGGTATGTTTTTACTTTCGCTGAATCCTCCTGGCGCATATTATCCAGGCGGGTCATGATCAGGAGTGAAGTCATAGCTGTCATTATATCTTTTTCACTGTTCTGCTCCGGATTAATAATTATGAGATAATCCGCATATGCCCAGATAAAGTCAGAATGCTTCCAGTTGTAAATAGAATATTTCTGTGTCTCAGGATCTGTCAGAATGTAGTCCAGTATGGCATCGTAATCTTCTTTCTCATACCAGGCATCCATTTTTGGAAATGCAGTGCGTTCCCAGGCAGTCTGCGCGGCGTCCTGCTTTTGCAGCTGGAAGTCATTGAACCGGAAGAGTATAAAGATTCCAAGTGCCACCAGGACGGTTATCAGCAGAGAAATACCAATGCGTTTTCCTGCACGTGCAGATTCTTTTTTGACAGAATCTTCAAAGCAGTCCATGGGGACTTCTTCTAATTTTTCTAGATCTTTATGGAGTTCATGAAGCTCCTTCATATATTCTTTTTCGGCGCCGGGGAAGTTAGTGGAGCCGCAGTAAGGGCATTTCGCCACAGAATCATCCAGTGCCGCCCCGCAGTTTGGGCATTTCATAATAAGATTTTTCCTTTCACAATTGATAGAGTGTGTTTGCACATATGGTTTGGAGCAGGTATGTATACACACCTTAGTATTTCTCTGGAACGCGAATATTAGCTGTGTTAAATTTATATTTTTCTAACATATTTTTCTTTGCACGGACTAAAATGTAACGGTAGCAATCTGCTATACCATCTGCAAAGGAACTCCTATTACCTTCACTTAACTGCTGCAGTGCTGTAATGACTTGTTTATTAAGATGTGAAAGTGAATGTCTCCTGGACTTGTAATAAGTGAAATGATGTCCCCATTCAAGAAGTCGACAGGTTTCAGATAAAATAACATAAAATGGTTCTAAAGTGGTATGCTTTAATATGGATTTTATAATATCTGCTAAATAAATGGAACCTGGAGACGTAAATTTTTCTGCTAACTCGTCCAATTCACTTCTGGTAAACCGTGGGGCTGCGTCTAGAGCAGCCGGATGAATGATTAATACCATTAACTGCAGGGCATGAAGATAGCGATATGCCTTTTCTGCATATCCAGAATTAAGAGCAAGTTGATGAATTCTGGTATCATCTGGCTCTATAACAATAGTACCTTTCCCATTTAATGTTTTTACAAAACCTCTTTGACTAAGTTCACATAATGCCTTTCTGATTGTTGAGACTGAGACACCGTATTGGCTTGCTAACTGCTTTTCGTATGGTAGATACATTCCAACAGAATATTCTCCAAGACCAATTTTTAAATTCAAGTCATCAACAATTTTTGAGTGATGGTAATCGTGACCACGCATTGGATTCCACGTAAACAACATACCGGTTTGCGGAGGACATTTGGGAGTCGTGTCTGATAAATATTTTAATGTGCTTTCAATGGAGTCCGTAAGTTTTTGATACATATTTGATAATTTTTTGTACTTAATGGATGGATCTTTGCCTTTTAATATATCTATAATAGTTCCGGTCACAGACACAGGACCCTGTAAAAATTGTTTAGAAAAATAGGGACACTCTTCTGTAAAAAATGTTAGCTTATTGTAAAGAACAAATGTGGAGTAGAGTTCGCCTAATAGGGAATTACCACCTGCTTTTATTATATCGTAACCCAAATTAGCAGGAGGGCGCCACCCGCCCGCAGAAAGACCTAAACGTGATACTTTCATAGCTTTCTTATAGTGAGGCATTATCTCTATATCGCAGTCTTGTGAAGCAAAAACCTGAATGGAAGGCATTATAAGGGCAAAAGTCTGATATACCTGCAAAATACTATCTTTTTGCTTCAAAATGTCAGAAAGAGAATCCGTTGATTTTGTCGTATCTTTTCTTGAAACAACGATTGGTGCAAGACGAGGCTTAATCTCGATCAGTCCTTCTTTACGCAATGCATCGAAGACACGGTTAATCGTATATCTGCTTACATGAAATTGATCGCATAACATTCTTGAGGATTGCAAGGAACTCCCAGGAAGTACATGACCATCCAAAATACACTGTCTAATTTCTTTATATACAAACGTAAATTTAGTTTCTTGTGGTTTCATAACACATCTCCTATAAGCTTGAATTATATCATAAAGAATCTTTGTTGTCAGCATCAAAAATTGCAAACCTATTTGTACACCTGTCCAATATGGTTATTGAAAAATTGTAATGGTAACATTTATAATAGAACCGTAAAATTGTTAGAAAAGAGATAAGTTATGAATAAACAAAAAATCTTAATAGTAGACGATTCAGAAATGAATCGCGCTTTCTTAGTAAATATTCTGGAAGATCAATATGATGTCGCGGAGGCTGATAACGGTTTAGAAGCAATCGAACTTCTCTCAAAACAAAGAACGGATTTTTCACTCCTGCTTCTTGATATTATGATGCCTGAAATGGATGGATTTGAAGTATTAGCTTACATAAACAAATACCATTGGAATGATACTTTGGCTGTTATAATGATTTCTGCTGACGATTCTCCCTCGAATATAAAACGCGCCTACGACTTGGGGGCTTTTGACTATATCAGCCGACCTTTTGATTCAACAATTGTCCAGCGCCGAATTTCTAATACGATGTTTTTATATGCACGGCAAAAGCGGTTGGAAAAGATTATTGCAGAACAATTTTATGAACAGGAAAAAAATAATAAGCTGATGATCTCAATACTGTCTCACATTGTGGAATTTCGTAATGGAGAGAGTGGTTTACATATACTGCATGTCAATACGATTACGAAATATCTGCTCAAGCAGCTGGTTCAACGGACAGATCAATATCCTTTGTCCAACGCTGATATTTCTTTAATAAGTACAGCTTCTGCACTGCATGATATTGGGAAAATTTCAATTTCAGATTCAGTTTTGAATAAACCTGGACGCCTTACACCCGAGGAATTTGAAGTGATAAAAACTCATTCGGCAATCGGTGCCAAGATACTACTGAACTTGCCAATTGAGCAGCAAGAAGCACTGCTTGTCAAAGTAGCTTCTGAAATCTGCAGGTGGCATCACGAAAGATATGATGGCAATGGTTATCCGGATGGATTAAAGGGAGAAGAAATTCCCATTGCTGCCCAGGTGGTTGCTCTTGCTGATGTATATGACGCATTGACCAGTGAGCGATGTTATAAGAGAGCTTATTCACATCAACAAGCTTTGAAAATGATTATAGAAGGACAATGTGGTGCATTTAATCCTATACTTTTATTGTGTCTGCAAGAAATCGGGGATATCCTTGAAAGGGAGTTGACGGATATCTCATCAGAAAAAGAGGCTAAAAATAATAATCAGGATATGAGAAATAAAATAGACTACGATAGGTTGTTTTCCTATGAAAAATACACCTTCCTGTCTGGTAAACAGTGGCATTTAAAATTATTATATATTGATTCCCTAACCAGTGTCTACAATCGTCGTTATTACGACGAGCATTTTCAAGGAACAGAAGCTATCCAGGCTATGGCAGTAATAGATGTAGATAACTTTAAGAATGTTAATGACAAGCATGGCCACTATGTAGGCGATATCGTGTTACAATGTATTGCCCAAACGGTAATGTCATGTGTAAGAAAGACAGATTCCGTGATTCGTTATGGCGGTGATGAATTTGTAATTATATTTTACAGTATACCTGCAGATATCTTTGAGAAAAAACTAGAGAAGATTAGACACTCTGTAGATATTCTGGCAGTGGATGGACATCCCGAAATACATATTTCTGTAAGCATAGGTGGGGTATACGGAATGGGAAAAACAAAAGAACTCTTTAAAGCTGCAGATAACATGATGTATCAGGCTAAGACTATAAAAAACCAGGTGACGATATTATTTCTGGATGAAAAGTTGATAACAAAGAAAAAGGAGGAAATGTGAATATGAATTTGAGAGAATGTTATATAAGTTTTGACGGAGATTTTGATGAGGTGCTGGGCAGATTCCGGCGTGAACAAACCGTTCAGAAATTTGTATATAAATTTCTGGAGGATAATAGCTTTAACCTATTTGAAGTGTCTATGGGAAATAAGGACTATGCTGAGGCTCTCCGAGCCATTCATACACTCAAAGGAATTTGTCAAAATCTTTCTTTTACCAAATTATATGAAAGCAGCAGTCTAGTGACAAAAGCGTTAAAAGAAAACGATTTTAGCAAAGCTGCCGCTATGATACCCCAATTATCAAATGACTATTATCAAATAATGAATCTCATTGAAGAATATAAGAGATCCAGGGAGGAATAGTATCAATGGAATTCAGTAAAAAAAAGAATCCTACAACGCAATTTCTAATATATAGTTTCATTGGGCTTTTAATTTTTAGTATTGTTGTTTTCAGCTTGCTGGGATTACATATGAATCGTATGAGTAAACAAACCTTTTATCAGATAGGGGAAGTTTATATGGCTGGCATGACGGAACAAATGTCCAACCATTTTGAAACTGTAATCGACCTGCGTTTTCAACAGGTTAGTGGTATTGTTTCCGTCGTATCAGCGGAGAATAACAACAAAGAGAAAATATATGAGGAGCTCATTTACAGGGCACAGGTCAGGGATTTTGATTATTTAGCACTTTGTTCTGCGGAGGGATACATTGAGACTCTGCATGGAGAACCAATACAGCCGTCAAATTCAACACCTTTTGTAGAATCATTAATAAAGGGGAAACAAAGAGTTGCGATAGGTGTTGATCGGGCTGGGAATGAAGTGATATTGTTTGGAGTCAATGCTGCGTATCCAATGTCCAATGGCATGTCGAGTACGGGCTTAATAGCTGCCGTTCCTTTGGAGTATATCACTAATTTTCTTTCTTTAAAGGGTAAAGGGCAATTGATATACTGTCATATTATCCGGCCGGACGGGAGTTTTATAATAAAAAATTCCAACACTGAGTTGTGGGAATTTTTTAAACAATTACAAAAGCAACTTAATGACTCAGCAAACAAACATTCTGTAGAAAATTCTCTTGATGCTTTTGGCACTGCCCTGAGGAATCATAAGACGTATACTGCAACACTTGAAGTAAATGGCGAAGAACGACAAATTTATAGCATACCATTACCTTGTTCTGAGTGGTATCTGGTAGCGGTTATGCCTTACAATGTATTGAACACGATAATAAGTGATCTGGGTGTTCACCGCATAAGCACCACATTGCTGGCATGTGTTTCTGTTTTAATCATTCTGGTATTTATTTTTAGCCGGTATTTCTCCATGACCCGTTCTCAGCTGCATGAACTGGAGAAGGCACGTCAGATGGCGCTTGAGGCAAGCAAAGCAAAAAGTGAATTTTTAGCGAATATGAGCCATGATATCCGTACGCCCATGAATGCAATTGTGGGTATGACCGCCATTGCCACAGCTCATATGGATGACCGGGAACAGGTACAGAATTGCCTTAGAAAAATTACACTTTCCAGCAAACATCTATTGGGGTTGATTAATGATGTATTGGATATGTCTAAAATTGAAAGTGGTAGATTGTCTTTAACATCAGAACAGATTTCCTTAAAGGAAGTTGTTGAAGGAATTGTTAACATTATGCAGCCGCAGGTGAAGTCAAAAAAACAAACTTTTGATATACATGTTGAGAATATCTTAACAGAAAATGTGTGGTGTGATGGCGTACGCTTAAATCAGGTTTTGCTGAATCTTTTATCGAATGCAACGAAGTATACACCGGAGGGAGGATTGATACTATTATCTCTTTTTGAAGAAAAATCTCCAAAAGGAGATAACTATGTCCGATTTCATATCAATGTCAAAGACAACGGTATCGGTATGTCACCGGATTTTCTGAAAAAAATATACGAATCCTATAGTCGTGCAGATGGAGCCAGGATACATAAAACTGAGGGTGCCGGTCTGGGAATGGCAATTACAAAATATATTGTAGATGCTATGGAAGGAACAATTGAGGTACAAAGCGAAACGGATAAAGGTACAGAATTCCATATTACGTTTGATTTTGAAAAAGCTGATACACTGGAAGTGGATATGGTTCTCCCTTCCTGGAATATGCTGGTAGTTGACGATGATGAATTATTGTGCAGAACAGCCATGAACGCATTAACATCTATCGGTATAAAAGCTGAATGGACACTTAGTGGAGAAAAGGCAATAGAATTGGTAAACCAACACCACAAAAAGAGAGATGATTATCAAATAATTCTATTAGATTGGAAATTGCCTGGGATGAATGGAATTCAAGTTGCAAAAGAGATTCGCAGCAATTTAGGAGAAGAGGTACCGATTCTGCTGATTTCTGCTTACGACTGGAGTGAATTTGAAACAGAGGCACGCGAAGCAGGTATTAGTGGTTTTATTTCTAAACCGCTGTTTAAGTCAACTTTATTTTATAGTTTACGACAATTCATGGGCGTTGAAGAACTCCAAGATCAGATATCGGAGCAAAATATTGATCTATCAGGACGCAGAATTCTGCTTGCCGAGGATAATGAACTTAACTGGGAGGTGGCAAGTGAATTGTTGTCAGATCTGGGGGTAGAACTGGATTGGGCAGAAGATGGCCGGATATGTCTGGACAAGTTCCAAAAATCACCGGAGGGATATTATGATGCTATTCTAATGGATATACGAATGCCGTATATGACAGGCTATGAGGCTGCAAAAGCAATTCGGGGACTGAATCGTTCTGATGCGCTATCTATTCCAATCATAGCTATGAGTGCAGATGCTTTTTCTGATGACATCCAGCATTGCTTGGCGTGTGGTATGAATGCCCATGCAGCAAAGCCTATTGACGTCATAGAATTGACCCGCTTGTTAAAAAGATATTTAATATAGATCCGGACCGAAAGTGCAAATAGAAAATAGCAAAGACTGCGTAGAGCAGAGAATTTAAATGGTGTGCAGATATCTCAAGAGTAAATGTGTAAAGTTTCGGTATATGAAATTGTAGAATTAAATAATATAGTGTTTTGTTGTTGAGTGTGATAAAATATCTAAAAAAGATATGTTTCACAAAGTTGAATCTCAAACCGGAAAGAAATACTTTTCAGTGAGATTCAGGAACAACGGAGCAGGATATATGAACAAAAATAATGTAAAAACGGTTATAAGATTATTAACATGTTTGTCCGGTATACTGTTGATTATAATGTTATTAAATGTAATTAATACGTCAGAGCTGCCGGATGTCCGTCCCCAGGTAGAGGAATGCAGGCTTTTTCAGGATGGCTGGCAGCTGGATGGAAAAGAGGGAGAAGCAGTACCATTTCCATTTAAAATCAAAAATGAAGAGGGATACATAAGCCTTAGAAATCAGCTTCCTCAGGTGAGGGATGGAGAAAATATAATATTTAGCAATGGATACCAGAAAGTACGGGTTTATATCGGACAGGAGTGTGTATACGAATATGGCTTTGATACAAAGCCTCCTGTGGGGAGTATGCTGGGGTACATTTCCTGCCAGATACCGGTATCTGCTAAGGACAGCGGTAAGGACATTTCAATAGAATTAGAGCGCCCCTATAAAAATCTGTCAGGGGGAATCGCCTCGGTCAGGATAGGAACAGCGGGAGCGTATGTTACAGAAGTCATCTACAATAATGTTGGAAAGATAGGATGTATCCTGTTTCTCCTGCTAGTTGGAATTGTATTGCTCATTGTATATGCCGGGCTTTACAGCAAAAAGCTCAATTATAATTTTGATTCATTTTTATATCTGGGATTATTCATGGTGATATCCTCGGTGTGGATCTGGTCCGATTCGGAGTTATCACAGCTTATGATTGGGAACAGCGTAGCATTATGTATCTTATCTTTTATCAGTTTTATGGCAATGCCTGTCTATATGCTGTCCTTTGTAAAAAATATATGTAGTAATAAAGGCAAATATATTGAGCTGATACAAATGATATTATGGATCAATATGATTGTACAAAGTCTAGTATATCTGGGGAATATAGCTGACTTTCCCCAAATGCTGATCGTTACCCATATGATGATGTTTCTGGTGATTATCATTTTGGTAGCATTTTTGTTATATGAAGCGGTGAA
Organism: Clostridiales bacterium; assembly: GCA_018365455.1. Lineage (GTDB taxonomy): Bacteria > Bacillota > Clostridia > Lachnospirales > Lachnospiraceae > Robinsoniella. The sequence goes on along the minus strand of JAGZJZ010000006.1, from coordinate 128,486 downwards.
GATGAATTCCAGAAAAGCGAAAGGTATGCTTTATGCAATTTTGGGACTGACTGCTTTTTCCATTATTGCCCTGATTCGTTTTTATACAAACCCAATGGAAGATAACAGCAAATTTTTCAGATATGGATGGATTGTTTTTCTGATTATACTGATTTATTTAAATTATGAAGAACTGTTTCTCTATCTGAAGGAGAAGACACAGTTTGAACTCTATGAAAAAATGGCTTATTCGGATATGATGACACAGACATTGAACCGCATTTCCTTTGATGAATTTATGGAACAGCAGAAAGAAAAGGATAAAAATCAGGAGCACAAAGCCCCTCTGGCATTTGTCATGCTGGATCTGAATAATCTGAAGCAGACAAATGACCTATATGGACACAAGTCGGGTGATGAGGTGATTAAAGGTGCGGCGGAATGTATTAAGCAGGAATACGGCGGCGCGGGGGATGTCTATAGAATTGGGGGAGATGAATTCCTGGTTGTCATACATAAGGATGATGTGAACCTGGATGAATTAGATCAGGCGCTGAAGGAACGGATTAGAAAATATAATAAAGTGCACTGCCGCGATATCTCTATTGCCAGTGGTTCTGCTGTCAGAGGTACGGGCAATAAAGATGCGGAAACGTTGTTCCGGGAGGCGGACAAACAAATGTATGTGGATAAGCAGAAGTATAAATGTGGGTTAAGCTGAATGAGTTCAAACACGTTCAGAGCGCAAATGTTTAATAGCGATTGCGTTTTCTCCATTCATTTGGAGATATATTCATGATGTTTTTAAATGCACGTGTAAAATGAAATTGATTAGCATAGCCCACTAAAGGGGAGATCTGAGCGATGGTCATATCAGTGGAACGAAGAAACTCACAGGATTTATGAATGCGGTATGTGATCAAAAATTCCTGTGGGCTTTTTTGCGTCATTTTTTTAAAAAGTTTACTGAAATAGCTGCGGTTCAGGCTGAGATTAGCCGCCATATCCTCCACGGAAATATCTTTCATATAATAATTCTCAATAAAATCCACAGTAGATTGTATATAAAATTTCTTAATATCATTTTTCGGGAGGGCTCTCGCTGTTTTAGAACTTTCAATCAGGGCGCTGAAAAACAGATACGTATATCCCATGATCTCCGGAGCAGGGGAGTCCGGATGGTCAATAATATAACTGAGATAAGCATATACTTTCTTTTTCCCCTCTTCATTTATGGAATTATAAATCGGTGATTCATGTGACAGTCCAGCATGATTGACATATTCTTTTGCTTTTAAACCATCAAATTCAATCCACATATATTCCCATGGATCATTTTCATCTGCAGTATAATGAATGACTTTATTTGGCTCAATTAAGAAAGCCTGACCGGCGTGCAGATGGTACTCTGCCTCGGATTTTTCGGTACCCGCACGATAAACGCCTGTTCCGGAAATAATATAGTGTATCAGGTAATGGTTTCGCATTGCCGGACCAAAAGTATGAAACGGCTCACATTGCTGGTAGCCATATTGATATATGGTAATGTCAAAAAAATCATTGCTCAAAAAAAGATAATCGCGCACGTTTTAGTACCTCACTTCCATAAATTATCTTTTGTATTATATACCATTATGTGTCCTAACGTCAATGACAGAGTATAAATGACACATAAAGGTATGAATGAAATAATACCACAGCATGTACAAGGTTTGTATAAAGTGTTAATATAAGTCACATAGAAAAAGGCGTATTGGTCAAATTGCTGGAAATATAAGGCTGCAGACTCTATAATTCCCATCATAAGTTTGCTGATATGCTGAAAGACTTGATAATAGGAACAGAAACAGTTTATGAAAAACAAATGACAGGAAGTAATATTAAGGTAAAAGGAGATTTCGAAAATGATAAAAATGAAAAAAACATACGCACTTGTAATGGCGGGAATTATGGGATTATCCCTTACTGCTTGCGGCAGTTCAGGAAATACAGGAGACGGAAATGCTACAGATAGTACCACAAAAGAATCTACAGCAGGAGATACTGCATCAGCCACAGAAAATGCTTCCGGTGATGCGCTTTCCGTTATGATCTGGGATACTTACCAGGAGCCGGGCCTAAAACAGATTATGGATGATTTTACAAAAGAGACGGGCATCCCAACACAGATTCAGGTTGTTACCTGGAATGAATACTGGACACTGCTGGAAGCAGGCGCACAGGGAGGATCTATGCCGGATGTATTCTGGATGCATTCCAACGAAGCACAGAGATATATGGAAAATGACATGCTCCTTGATCTGACCGATAAAATCAAGGATAGTGATAAACTGGATATGAGTAAATTCCCGGAAGACATCAAAGAACTTTATTCATATAACGATCATGTTTATGCAGTTCCAAAAGACATTGATACCATTGCACTTTGGTATAACAAAACGATGTTTGATGAAGCAGGTGTGGCATATCCGGATGATACATGGACCTGGGATACCCTTGCGGAAGCAGCAAAGAAACTGACTAAAGCAGACGGATCACAATATGGTCTGGGAATGAAGAGTGATACAAACCACGAAGGTTACTACAACATTATCTACGATATGGGCGGCAAAGTAATATCAGATGATAAAAAGGCTTCCGGATATGATGATCCCAATACCATTAAAGCAATGCAGTATGTAGAACAGCTGATCAAAGACGGTTCTATGCCAAGCAGCCAGACTCTTTCAGAAAATGGACCGGACGTATTGCTGAGATCCGGACAGCTTGCAATGGCATTTCAGGGTTCCTGGATGATCTCCAGTTTCAAGGATGACGACTACGCCAAAGAGAATCTGGATGTAGCGATTATGCCAAAAGATGCAGAATCAGGAAGAAGATGTTCTGTATACAACGGACTTGGATGGGCAGCATCTGCAAATGGCAAGAATACAGATAATGCATGGAAACTCATTGAATACCTTGGAACAGAAGCAGCACAGAAAAAACAGGCCGAATTAGGTGTTACCATGTCTGCTTATGAAGGAACATCAGAAGACTGGGTTAAATCTGCACCTGAATTTAATTTACAGGCGTATTTAGACGTACGTGATGATATGGTAATCAGACCTTATTCCAGATCGACTGTAATCTGGGAAAACAAGACAAATGAGCTTTTAAAAGAAGTATGGGCAGGGAATGCCGATATGGCTGAAACCTGCAAGAAGATCGCAGAAGAAATGAATGCATCCTTAGCAGAAGAGTAAAAATGGATAAATTACACTGCTTCATCAGGATTATGTAAGCAGATTGTGACTCATGGAGTAAAGTGTGGCGGTATGGCAGGTCTGCTGTACCGCCATCGAATTAAAAACGAAAGGAGTAGGGATAGATGTCAAAGAAAAAAGTAAAAGGCACTTCCCGCGCCCGCAACGAATTTCTCTGGGGCTGGGCGTTTATATTACCAACGATGATCGGGTTAATTGTTTTAAATATTATCCCAATCGTACAGACTATTTACCAGAGCTTTTTTAAGACCGGGGATTTTGGTAAGGGAAATATATTCGTTGGTGCAGATAATTATCTGAAACTTTTTGGTGACGGTCAGGTGTGGCAGGCTTTACTGAATACCTTTAAATATGCAATTGTGGAAGTTCCTTTTTCCATTGCCATTGCACTTGTACTGGCTGTTCTGCTCAATCGCAAGATGAAAGGGCGCAGTGTCTACAGAACAATTTTTTTCCTGCCAATGGTTGCGGCGCCTGCTGCAATTGCTATGGTATGGAGATGGTTATACAATTCTGACTTTGGTTTGATTAATAATCTGACCGGGGCAGACACTAATTGGATCTCGAACCCGAAGATTGCGGTGTTTGCTATCGCAGTTGTGGGTGTCTGGTCCATTATCGGTTACAATATGGTGTTGTTCTTATCAGGTTTACAGGAAGTACCACATGATTATTATGAGGCAGCAGAAATAGACGGTGCAACCGGGATCAAACAGTTTTTCCATATTACCATCCCGCTGATTTCCCCAACAATCTTCTTTGTTTTAGTAACCAGGGTAATCGGTGCATTACAGGTATTTGACTTGATATTCATGGTGATGGACAAGTCCAATCCGGCGCTGGAAAAGACACAGTCGCTTGTTTACCTGTTTTACCGGTACTCATTTACGGAGAAGAACCTGGGTTATGGTTCCACAATCGTTGTGCTGCTCTTAGTTGTAATTATGATTATAACTGTTTTCCAGATGCTGGCACAGAAAAAATGGGTTCATTATAATTAGAAGGAGGGAAAGTAATGGAATCGAAGAAAAAAGTAGTATCTGTTGTAATTCATGTGATTTTGATATTAATTTCTATTACCATGCTGGTACCTTTCCTCTGGATGATTTTAACTGCGTTTAAGTCGGTAACGGAAGCTACCCAGGTAGATCCCTTTGTAATATTTCCAAAGGTTTGGAGAACAGACGCTTTTAAAGCGGTGTGGAATAATATGAATTTTCTGCTGCTTTATAAAAACACATTATTATTAATTATTGGCAGGGTATTATGTGCTGTAATTACAGCCACAATGGCGGGTTATGCGTTTGGCCGCCTGAATTTTAAGGGCAAGAACCTGATGTTCTCTCTTGTTTTGTTCCAGATGATGATTCCGGCACAGATCTTTATCATACCACAGTACCTGATGATCAGTAAAATGGGCATGATGAATACAATTTTTGCACTGGTGTTTCCGGGACTTGTAACGGCGTTTGGTACCTTTCTCTTAAGACAGGGATACATGGGGCTGCCAAATGATCTGGAAGAGGCAGCCAGATTGGACGGATGTAATATCGGACAGACATTTTTATTTATCATGGCACCGTTAACCAGATCTGCAATGGTAGCACTGGGAATCTTTACCGCCGTATTTGCTTTTAAAGATCTGATGTGGCCTATGATCGTAAACACAGATAAAAACATGCTGACACTCTCTGCCGCACTTGCGAAAATGCAGGGACAGTATGTAACGAAATTCCCGGAACTGATGGCAGCATCCCTGATTGCCTGCCTCCCGATGATCGTTATCTATGTAATATTCCAAAAACAGTTTATAGAGGGAATTGCTACTTCCGGCGGTAAACTGTAAAACAGTTACTATTCACGGGCAGGAATGCGCTGAACTGCGCATTCCGTGAGAACGTGATTCAGGAGTGAGGGTCGATTTTTGCGCAGCAAAACTTTAAATATCGCTCCGAATCGTTACTATGAGCGGCCTTCTGGACGTGAATAGTAACGTAATACACGAATTGAAAAGAAGGAGGCCAATGGAATGGCAATTACATTTGACCAGGAGAATAAACTCTTTACCATACAGACTAAAAATGCTACCTATCAGATGATGGTGAGCAGTTATCAGCATTTAATACATGTGTATTATGGGGCAAAAATCGGAAGCATGGAATTATCCTACCTGATCCGTGGAATTAACCGGGGGTTTTCCGGAAATCCCTATGAGGGTGGAAATGACCGTGGGTATTCACTTGATACCTATCCCCAGGAATATTCTACTTTCGGCATGGGAGATTACCGTTCCAGCTGCCTTCAGGCAGAGAACCCGGATGGAAGCCAGGTAACGGAACTGTTATATGTATCCCATAAAATATATAACGGCAAATACAGCCTGAAAGGCCTTCCGGCAGTATGGGCAGAGGAATCCGAAGCCCAGACCCTGGAAATCGTTTTAAAAGATCAGGCAACTGATCTGGAAGTAACCTTGCTATATGGAGTGCTGGAAGACTATGATGTGATTACCAGAGCATGCAGAATTAAAAATGGAAATAAAGATTCAATTTACCTGAACAGAGCTCTTACGGCATGTCTTGATTTTACTACAGATCATTTTGATGTAATTTCTTTCTATGGAAAACACAACATGGAACGGATGATGCAGAGAAGAAACGTCTGCCATGGCAAGGTGCTGATTGACAGTGCCAGGGGAACTTCCAGCCATCATGAGAATCCATTTATGATTATCTGTGACCGGGATGCAGGGGAAGAATATGGAGAATGCTATGGTGCTTCCTTTGTATACAGCGGTAATTTTATGGCACAGGTGGAAGTAGACCAGATTAACCAGACACGGTTTGTCATGGGAATTAATGGGGATGGGTTCCGGTATAAGCTGGAGCCTGGAGATGTGTTTGCCACACCGGAAGTGATTCTGTCTTTCAGTGCAAGCGGTCTTGGCACCCTGTCCGGTAATTTTCATAAATTATATATGGATCATCTGATTCGAAGCAAATTCAAAAAGCAGCGCAGACCGGTACTTATCAATAACTGGGAAGCGACGGAATTTGAATTTGAGGAAGATACCCTGGTGTCTATTGCAGATAGTGCCAGAGATCTTGGAATTGAATTATTTGTTATGGATGATGGCTGGTTTGGCACCAGAAATCATGATCTCAGCGGACTGGGGGACTGGTTTGTAAATAAAACAAAGCTGCCTTCCGGAGTTACCGGATTAGCTAAAAAGATTAATGACCTGGGCATGAAATTCGGTATCTGGATTGAGCCGGAGATGGTGAATGAAGACAGTGAATTGTACCGGAACCATCCGGAATGGTGTATGCGGATCCCGGGCAGAAAACCGAATCTGGAACGCTTCCAGCTGGTTCTGGACATTTCCAGGCAGGATGTCAGAGATTATTTATTTGAAACTATAGGAAACATCCTGGATGAAGCAAATGTGGAATATGTAAAATGGGATATGAACCGTAATTTCGCAGATGTCTGGTCCGGATTACTCCCAAGGGACAGACAGGGAGAAGTTTGTCACCGCTATGTTCTGGGACTCTATGACATGATGGAGAAATTTGTTACAAAATACCCGGATATTCTATTTGAAGGCTGCTCCGGAGGGGGTGGAAGATTTGATGCGGGTATGCTGTATTATATGCCGCAGATCTGGTGCAGTGATGACACAGATGCCATCGAACGGATTCGGATTCAGTATGGAACTTCATTTGGATATCCGATCAGCTGTGTGGGAGCCCATGTATCTGTCAGCCCTAATCAGCAGACCGGAAGGATCACACCGCTACAGACAAGAGGTACGGTGGCGATGGCAGGGACCTTCGGCTATGAATTGGATGTCCGCACTTTGGACGAAGAAGAACGGGATGCAGTAAGACAGCAGATTCATTTCTTCAAAGATAATTATGATCTGATTCAATACGGGACATACTACCGGCTGAGCAATCCGGAAGAAAATCACGATTATGCCGCATGGCAGTTTGTAAATGAAGATAGAAGCCGTTCCCTGTTTAGTATTGTAATACTTCATTCTTATGCAAACCCGGCATTAAACAGGGTAAGAGTAAAAGGATTAAAACCGGACAGTTTCTATAAAGTGAATGAGGAAGACCGTATCTACGAAGGAAGTGCACTGATGAATGCAGGAATAAATATTCCATTGGTCAATGGAGATTATCAGAGTTTTAATTTTGAAATAAAAGAAGTTTAAAAAGAATTTTGTTTGCTTTGCATAAAATATTTCATAAAGTCTGGAAACAGAGTCTAAGCCCGCATGTCGTTTGAAAAGATGACATGCGGGCTTTTTGACTTATGTGAACTGATGTATACTTTTGTTCGTTTGAAGCAGCAGTGGGCGGTGAGCAGCTCTTTTTCTGTGTAGAGAAGTCCCCTGCGCTTACGGTAAAACTTTTGCGAGCCGTTGCTGTTTTGTATTCAGTATTATTCTGCAAGAATCATATTTTTATAGTCTTTTAAGTCCCCGGAAATGGATTCCGTTATTACCGGGTAAGCATCCAGGTCAGCGATCTTTACCATTGTGATACAGCCGTATTTACTGGAATCTATGAGAAAGTAGGGTTTCGCTGAGTTTTGCAGAGCCAGGGATTTAATTACTTTTTCATTGATATCGTGATTGGTTATGCCGGCCTGAATGGTAAAGCCGTTAGCACCCAGGAAGCATTTATTGAAGTTAAGGTCCTTTAGGGTTGATTCTGCGATTGGACCAATACACGAGTTGGTGGTGGCTTTAATATTTCCGCCAACCATAATGGATGGTACACCATAATGTATGAGCTGGTTGATGTGAGAAATGCTGTTGGTAATTACGGTTATATTTTTATCCGTTAACAACGGAATCATCTGATAGGTAGTACTGGAGGGATCAACGAAGATTACATCGCCATCCTCAATCAGGGAAACTGCTTTTTTCGCTATCAGACATTTCGATTCTCTGTTTAAATCCAGCTTTGTGGTAATGCTGAGTTCTGTAGGCTTTTGGGCTAATTTTACGCCTCCGCCGTGGAGCAGAACTATTTTGCTTTCTTTTTCTAATTTAGATAAGTCACGTCGGATGGTGGAGATGGAAATATTCAATACATCCATTAAGTCTTCAACAGATACAATCTCGTCATTTGAGAGAATATTCAGTATCTTTTCTTGGCGCATTGCAGGAATCATAAATCGTGAGCCTCCTTGATTAAATCTTTCTTTCATTATATCACATTTGCTGTTCCATGAATGAACTTTTTTTAAAACTTAGCCGTAAAAAAGATTGTTTTCGGTCAAATATTGATGCGGAGTTGATTATTTAATGCACTTATTTTGATTAGTATATCAGTTATTTGAATAAATGATGTTTGGATAGCTGCTCAATTCTGGTATTATCTTCTCGGTTATGATGGGATAGTCACTGATATTCGCCAGTTTTACCATGGCAACTACATTAAATTTACTGGAATCCATGAGGAAATAAGGATCACAGCTTTGTCGGACGGCCAATGTTTTAATCACATTTTCATTGATATCATGGTTGGTAATACCAGAAGTTATGCTAAAGCCATTTGCTCCAATAAAACATTTGTTAAAGTTAAAGCCTTTGAGGATATTTTCTGCTATCAGTCCAATGCAGGAATTTGTGGCGGCCTTAATGGAACCGCCCACCATAATACAGGGAATTTTATAATAAATCAATTCATCGATATGGGAAACACTGTTCGTGATAACCGTCACCCGGTGTTCTTTTAAATAAGGAATCATCTGGTAAGTAGTACTGGATGGGTCCAGATAAATTACATCTCCATCTTCGATCAGAGAAACAGCTTTCTGTGCTATTTTGTCTTTGGCATCCTTATGCAGCCCCATTTTTGCGGTCATACTCAATTCTGTTATCTTTGGAAGAAGCCGGATACCTCCGCCATGAAGGAGCACGATCTTTTCCTGTTTTGATAATTTTAGCAGATCTCTTCTGAGGGTAGAGGGTGATATATTCAAAAGCTTAGTTAATGTCTCGGTTGTGATGATATCGGTATCTGAGATCATATCAATTATTTTTTTCTGGCGCAATTCTGGAATCATTGCTTCGTCTCCTTTAATTTTGCTTACTATGATTAAGTTAAGGTTTATTAATTATATCATAATATGGAAAAAATGTGAATAATTTTATTAAAAAAATGAAAATAAATGAAAAAATATGATTATATTATGAAAATAAAGCTAAGAAAATAGAATGGAAATCGTGACAGTAGAAAATTATTTGGTGCTTATTTGGTACTATATGTTATAAAATACAGCTGAAGTAAGCAGGGTTTGTGAAAAAGTTCAGTGTTAGTCACAAAAATATCATTAATATTCAAAATATGATCAAAAATAACTTGCAAATATGACATATATATGATAATATAATGAATGAAAAGAGAAGTAACTAAAAACAATAAAAATAGGAGGAAGGTTCTTATGGCAATGAAAAAAATAATTGCAGCAGCATTAGCAGTAACACTTTTGGGGTCAACACTTGCGGGATGCAGCTCGGGGGACAAAAATACAGGGGGAACAGACAGCAGCGGAGTAAAAACCGAAGCTGGGAGTGAAAATCAAGGAAGCGAAAATAAAACTGCTGGCAGCGGTGAAAGAGAAAAATTAGAGTTCTGGGGCTGGTGGGGTTCAGAAGCCAGAAAGCCTGTTTTAGAAGAAGCTGTAAAAATGTTTAATGAATCACAGGACAAATATGAAGTTACCTATGTAAATCTTCCATGGGGAGATGTTTTCACGAAGAACATAGCACAGATTGCAGCCGGCAATCCTGCCGACATTATGGCAAACACATTGGAAGAAGTTCGCTTTCGTGCAGAACAGGGGCAGGTGGAGAGCCTGGATGATTTCTTGAAAAAAGATGAAGGGACAGGGGTAGACAGCTTTATCGAGCAGGATTTAAATGCATGTACAGGAGAAGACGGAAGTGTATATGCATTACCGTTTTCTGTTGATACCAGAGTCATTTACTATAATAAAGATCATTTTACGGAAGCCGGATTAGATCCGGAGAATCCTCCTAAGACTTGGGATGAATTAAAAGAAGCAGCTTACAAGCTGGAGAAGAAGAACGGGGATACCTATGAAAGAATAGGATTTTTACCATTGCTTGGAAATGGAGGATTGGACAGCTGGGTATGTAATGCCAATAAAGGACAGATCTGGTATGATGATAGTGAAGTACCGGCTGTAGATACTGATATTAACAAAGATGTCTTCAGGTGGGTGGACGAATTTACACAGCATTATGGCAGAAATACTTATAATGAGATGAGCGCAGCATTTAAATCAGGTATGCAGGATCCGTTCTCTTCCGGAAAACTTTCCATGCTGTTACAGACAAGTGCATATGTTTCTTCTCTGAAGCAGACAAATCCGGACTTAAATTATGGTGTTATGCTGATGCCTGAATATAAAGAAGGAAACGGACACACAGTAAATGGAAGCGGTTTTGTACTGGAAATACCAAAAGGAGCAAAAAATCCGGAAGGTTCCTATGAATTTATTAAGTTTATGACAAGCAAGGACATGCAGGAATTTTTATGCGAAAGACTGGGAGATTTCTCTGCCAGAACAGATTTTGATAAAGACGGAGCATTTTTAAGTGATCCTATAACCGCTAAGATTTCAGAAGCATTATCGGATACAAAGGCGGCGATAACCCCTAATAATATGAAGGGTTATACAGATATCATCAATCCGTTAATTGAAGAGGGAACACTTGGGGTGAAGAGTACGGACGATGCTTTGGCAAATGCACAAAAGGCTTTTCAGGATTTCCTGAAGTAAGACTATAGCAGCACATTAAAATGGCTCTTTGATTGAAAAGAGCCATTTTTAGAAAAAGAAAGAAGGTAGCTTTATGTTTGGGAAATTACTGAGTAAGCTTGGTGTTAAGAATATGAAAGCAAGGGAAAGCGTTTATGGTTACATCTTTATACTTCCCTGGCTGATAGGGATTCTTTGCTTTGTAATGGGGCCTCTGATCTTTTCTTTTATCACCAGTTTTACAGATTATAATATGATGAAGATGGACTTTACCGGGCTGACGAATTATAAAAAAATGTTTTTTGAAGATCAGCTTTTCTGGAAGAGTCTGCAAAATACGGTAGTTTATGCGCTGATTAATATACCCCTTGTTACAATCGGCGGTGTAGTGGTAGCTTGTATATTGAACCGGTCCATATTCGGACTTCGAACGTTTCGAACCATTTATTATCTGCCTTCAATTATGGTAGGCGTTGGTACCTATTTCCTCTGGATGCTTTTGCTGGACCCTGCAAATGGACTGGTAAATACCATTTTAAAGTTTGTAGGAATTACAGGTCCCGGCTGGCTTACAGATCCCAACTGGACCAAACCGGCAATTATTCTCATGCATCTTTGGGGGCTGGGTGGACAGATGCTCCTGTACCTGGCGAGGCTTCAGAGTATTCCTGCGGAGTATTACGAGGCGGCAAGTATCGATGGTGCCAGCGGTTTTAAACGATTTACAAAAATTACGGTACCCCTGTTGTCACCGATTATTTTTTACAATTTAACTATTGGTATTATCGGTGCGTTCCAGATATTCCAGGAGGGATATATTTTCTCGGGAGACGGAACCGGGAATCCGGCAGGTTCTCTTTTGTTCTATAATGTTCATCTGTGGAATCAGGCATTTAAGAATTTTAAAACCGGTTACGCCAATGCTATGTGCTGGTTCTTATTTGCGATTATCATGATATTAACCCTGTTTAATCAGAAGGGTTCTAAAAAGTGGGTTTATTACGAGGAAGGTGATAATGATGACTAGACGGAAAGAGAAAAATGGAGGGAATTCCAAACAGAGGTTTAAAAGGGACCGGGTTACGGATTTGTTTATGTTCGTCATTTTGTGTCTGGGCGCAGTTATCATTTTATTTCCCATTCTTTGGATGGTGTGTACGGCGCTGAAATCGCCCCAGGAGGTCGCTCAGTATCCGCCCACACTGATCCCCCAGGTACCTATGTTTGAAAACTTTGCGATTGCATGGACAAAAGCGCCATTTACAAAATACACTATAAATACCCTTGTGATTGTCGTATTTACCATTATTGGAAATGTTTTAGTGAATTCATTTGTTGCATATGGATTTGCAAAAATTGAGTTTAAAGGCAGAAAGCCATTGTTTAAAATAGTATTGGCAACCATGATGATTCCGGGTTTTGTTACCCTGGTTCCAACTTATGTTATATTTTCAAAGATCGGATGGGTTGGTACTTATCTGCCCCTGATCATTCCTGCATTTACAGGTAATGCTTTTCATATCTTCATGATGAGGCAGTTTTACCGTACCATACCAAATGAACTGATGGAAGCAGCCAAAGTAGACGGAGCCGGGCACTTCTATATCTGGGGAAAACTCATGATGCCATTGATCAAGCCAATACTGGCAACTATTGCACTGGTATCTTTCAAAGGAGCGTGGAGCGATTTCCAGGGCCCCCTGCTCTACATAAATGATCAAAAACTTTACACGTTACAGTTGGGGCTTCAGGTATTTAAAGGACAGGGTTATACAGAATGGAATTATCTGATGGCAGTCTCGTTCCTTTCTATGATACCAATTCTGCTACTGTTCTTCTGTTTCCAGAATTACTTTATTGAAGGTATGAATGTGGGCGGAGCTGTTAAATAGCCGGGGCAGGCTTAACATCGTGGAGGATTTACTCCGCATAGAAAGCCTGTGTGGAAAATGAATGAAAGAAAATAGATTTGGAAAAGAAGCTGGGATGTGACTCAATCAACGGGTATTATTGTGCCAGAATTGCAGACAGGAGCGCAATATGCAGGAGGTGTACGGTTGAAAGAAGATTATGATATAGAAAGGAAGCCACAATGTGATTCTTTCAACCTGTTTTATTGTGGCAGTATTGCAGGCAAGCCTGGAATATGCATTGGGTGTAAAGATGAATAAAATTGGTGTAATACATACAACAAAAGCTACCGTAGACAGTCTGACGTCACTGATCAAAAGTAAGATCCAGGATGTGGAAGTTTACAACATTTTAGATGATTCAATTCTAAGGGATATGGTGGATGAAAGGGATACCGGGCTGGTGCGCTGGCGTTGGATGGAATATGCAAAGATTTTTGAGAAGATGGGCATGGATATCATTTTAAGCGCCTGCTCTACGGTGGGAGAATTTGCAGAAGAAGCAGACCGTGAACTTGTGGTTCCGGTACTCCGCATTGATGAGGCGATGGCGGAAAAAGCCGTAATACAAGGGGAAAAAATATGTGTATTTGCCACCCTTAATTCTACGCTGAAACCAACCGTCAATCTGATTAAACGAAAAGCTGCAAAAGCAGGAAAGACCGTTTGTGTCAATGGTGTTCTGGTGGAAGGGGCATATGATGCGCTGATGTCGCAAGAAAAAGAACGCCACGACAGAAAAATTGCTGAGGCAGTAGAAGCATGTGTAGGTGAAGCGGATGTAATCGTGCTGGCTCAGGCGTCTATGGCATCGGCTGTAACAGCGGTGGAAGGAATGGATCAGAATCAGATTCTCACCAGTCCGGAACTTGGAGTGGAGAAGTTAAAAGAAAGCTTACTTAAAATCATATTAAAAAACCAGGAAAGATGAGACTATGATAATAGGAATAGATATGGGAACGACCCATATTAAATCGGTACTATTTGACAACGCAGGCAGTATAATTGGCATGGAGAAGGAAGAGACGCCTTTGTCCAAGGATCAGTGGGGTGATGTTTATAAGCCTGATGTGATCTGGAGAATTGTAAAGAAGCAGATTGCCGGACTCGCCGCATCTGTAAAAGGGCAGGTACAGGGAGTCAGCATTACCGGTATGGCGGAAGCGGGTTTGGTTATAAACCGCAGGACCGGGATGGAAGAGACGGATATGTTACCCTGGTATGACAAACGGACGGTGACACTTGCCGGGCAATTGACGAAAGAAGAGGAATACCGGAATTTCATGGCTACAGGTTTACGTGGAAGCTTTAAATATGGAATTTATAAATTTATATGGCTGCTGGAGAATGGGAATATCAACCGGGAAGAGGCAGTCTGGCTGTCTATGTGTGATTATATCGCATGGAAACTGACCGGTGAATTCTTTACGGATCCAAGCTTTGCAGCAAGAACTTACGTTTATGATATCAGAAGGAGATGCTGGGATGACAATCGTATCGGGGGCTATCATCTGAAAACAAATAATTTTCCCAGAGTAATGCCAAGCGGGGAAGCGGTTCCAATAGGTGATCCGGAAATCAAACAGATGCTTGGGTGCGGTAAGGAGGATACGGTCAGGGCGGCAGTGGCAGGCCACGATCATGTGTGTGCGGCATTTGCGCTATTGCAGAACCGGGATGAGGACATTTGCAACAGTCTGGGAACGGCTGAAACTTATATTGGGATATTAAAGAGTGACCGTGTCCAGGGGGCGGAAATTGAGCAGTTGTTTAAGCGGGACAGTGGATTTATCTACGGACCTTTTGTAGACGGGGGATATTTCTGGATGGGGAATATACCTTCCGCCGGGCAGTCGGTAGAATGGTTTCGGAAAACCGCCCAGAAAGAAGAAATAACATATAAAGAAATGAATGATTTACTGGAATCTATATCGAAGGATCCCACCGGGATGTTATATTTTCCATATCTGACCGGTGTGGGGACACCTGTATTTAAGGCGGATACAGGGGCTGATTTCTTTGGACTTAAGATGGAACACACATACGGGCATCTTTTAAAAGGGATTATGGAAGGCATTCAGTATCAGGCGGCCTGGATCATGGAGCTTCTGTACCAGAAGCATGGAATAAAGCCAGAGGTTGTCCGGTGTGCCGGAGGAGCGGCAAACAGCCGTGCCTGGATGCAGATTAAGGCGGATGTACTGGGGAAGAGGATACAGGTTCCCTCAGTATCGGAAGCAACGGTACTGGGAGCCGCAGCTTTATATATAAAAAGGAATGAAGGAGCCGAAGCCTGCAGACAGTTTCTGGAAGCACCGCTTAAGACAGGAGACTGTTACGATCCGGATGCGGACAGAGAAATGAAATATAACAGGTTATGGCGTGAAAAATATATGCCATTGGCAGAATTGATTTTTAAACAACAGGTTATGTAAGTTGGAGAGAAAGGGTATTGCAGGAAATCTGCAATAAACAGCGGGTATCATTATGAGAAAAAGAGTTGAGAATTTGACAGATATTTTAAAAGATGCAACCGAAAATCAGTATGCGGTGGGATCCTTTTCCGCCCGTTATACAAAACTGATCAGACCGATTATTGAGGCGGCAATCAACCGGAAATCCCCTGTGATTGTGCAGCTTTCCGAAAAGGAGATTATACGCCATAAGGTAGGGATTCCGGAGTTTGCAGAGGAGTTTTACCGTGTTATGGATGAGCTGAAGCCGGAAGTTCCGGTGGCACTGCATTTGGATCATACGAAAACCATAGCAGTCATTCAGGAAGCAATTGACCATGGTTTTTCCTCGGTAATGATTGATGCATCTGAGCTGGAATTTGATGAGAATGCAGCGGTAACGAAAAAAGTAACGGAGATCGCTCATCCGGTTGGAGTTACCGTAGAGGCAGAACTTGGTAAGATCGGAACAACGGATTTTGTAGAGACAGATACGGATGAAGAGATGTTTACAGACCCAAAAGAAGCACAGGAATTCTGTAAACTGACACAGGTGGACTGTCTGGCAGTATCGGTTGGAACGGCACATGGCGTATATACCGTAAAACAGCCCAGTGTTGACTACTTAAGAATAGCAAGAATAAATGAGTTAACGGATACACCGCTGGTACTGCACGGAGGTTCCGGCGTACCAAGTGATATGGTGGCAAAGGCAGCCCGGATGCCTGGCGGTGGTGTAAGCAAAGTAAATATTGCAACCGATCTGGAGCTGGAGATGCTGGCAGTAGTGGGACGGGAAGGCCATATGACCGAAGCGGAACTGAACAGTTATCCCGATGATGTGATAGAAAAATCAAGAGAAGCAGTACGTCTGTTAGTAGAAGAAAAAATGAACCATTATCTTTTCAGCAGCGGGAAAGTATAAGTTTGAGAGAAAAATTGCAGTGAATATAAAGTTACTATTCACGGCCAGGAATGCGCTGAACGCATAATATAGGAATGGAAAGGCAGGTTAATAATGGGAATGAAGGATAAAAAACTACATATGATTGGGAATGCCCATTTGGATCCGGTATGGCTCTGGAACTGGCAGGAAGGATTTCAGGAGGTTAAAGCAACTTTCCGCTCTGCGCTGGACCGCATGAAGGAAGATGAGAATTTTATTTTTACATGCAGCTCTGCCGTATTTTTTGAATGGGTGGAAAAGAATAACCCAGGGATGTTTGCAGAGATTAAAAAAAGAGTGGAAGAAGGACGTTGGGAAATCGTTGGCGGGTGGTACATCCAGCCGGACTGCAATATTCCTTCCGGTGAATCTTATGTAAGGCAGGGGCTGTATGGGCAGCGTTATTTCAATGAGAAATTTGGGAAAATGGCTGTCACCGGCTATAATGTGGACAGCTTTGGACATAACGGAAACCTGCCCCAGATTCTGAAAAAGAGCGGACTTGACAACTATGTATTTATGAGGCCCATGCCCCTGGAAAAAGGGCTGCCCGGACGTGTCTTCTGGTGGAAGTCGGAAGATGGTTCTAAGGTACTGGCTTATCGGATTCCGTATGAATACTGCACCTGGGGTAAAGATCTGGAGAAATACACGGAGCGCTTAAAATGCGAGCTTGAGGATGGGGAAGATGATCTGATGATGTTCTATGGGGTAGGGAATCATGGGGGCGGACCTACCAGGGAAAATTTAAAGAGTATCTATGCCCTGAATGCAAGGGAAGATATGCCGGTAATGGAGATGGGAACCACCTCGGAGTTTTTTGAAACAATCCGCAGTAATGGAAAGGAATACCATCAGGTAACCGGAGATCTTCAGCACCATGCAAGCGGATGCTACAGTGTAATGTCCCGGATTAAACGGGAAAACCGCAGAGCTGAAAATCTGCTGCTGGCAGCAGAGGCCTGGAGCACCATTGCCAGTCAGGCGGCGGGACAGGTCTATCCGGATGACTTCGAAACGGCATGGAAAGGGGTTCTGTTTAACCAGTTCCACGATATTCTGGCTGGGACAAGCATTCCGTCTGCTTATGAGGATGCATCCTATCTCTATGGACAGGCGATGGCAATTGGACAGAAGAATTTAAATTATGCAATTCAGGCAATATCCTGGGATATTCAGATTGAAGAAGATGTGACCATGAAACCAATTGTGGTATTCAATACACATGCTTTTCAGGGACGCATGGTAATTGACCTGGAAGTACGGGGGCTTAGTAATGACCAGTTCAGGCTCACGGACAGTGAAGGAAATGTAATCCGTGCCCAGAGAATACAGTCAGAGGCTGCGGTGAACGGTCAGTCCAGGCTTTTGTTTACAGCGAACCTTCAGAGCATGGGTTATGAAGTATTTAAACTTTATTTAAATGTGGAGGAAGCACCCGTATTCGAACATGTAAAGGTAACGGAACATACCCTTGAAAATGACCGGTATTTTCTGGAATTCAATCCGGTAAACGGATGTATGAAGCATCTGGTTGATAAAAAAGCAGATCTTGAAGTACTGAGAAGAGAAGGCGCAAGACTTGCAGTGATTGAAGATAAATCCGATACCTGGTCTCACAATAAGTTTAAATTTGATAAGGAAATCGGAGATATGAAAGCCGTTTACATACATATCCTTGAAGATGGGCCGGTACGTTCCACCCTGCGTATTAAGTATAAATACAACCAGTCTTATGTTGTTTCCGATTTTCGGCTCTATAAAGACCTGGATTATGTGGAAGTAAAGACAAAAGCAGACTGGAGAGAGCCGCAGACAATGCTGAAGGTGAAATATCCGGTGAGGTTTAACTTCCGTAAGCCTACCTACGAGATTCCCTATGGATATATTGAAAAAAGTGCCAATGGCGAAGAAGAGCCGGGGCAGACTTGGTTTGACTTTACGGGAGAACATTTTGAAAAAGGAAAAATGTATGGATTAGCCATTGCAAATGATGCGAAATACAGTTATTCTTTTGATGTGGATGAGATGTGTATGACGATACTGAAAAATTCAGTATTTGCACATCACGATCCCAAACAGCTGGAAGAGGGACAGGAGTACCAGTTTGTGGATGAAGGCATTCAGGAATTTACTTATCTGCTGCTGCCTCATGAAGGCACCTGGAAAGATTCTAAAATTGTAGAACATGCCGCAGCGCTGAACCAGAAGCCGGTTACCATTATTGAAACTTACCATGCGGGCAGCCAGCCCCAGAAACAGTCTTTTCTGGAACTGAAGAGTGACCATATTGCAGCAGTAGTCATAAAGGAATCAGAAGACCGCGACGGCGTGATAATCCGGGCTTATGAGACGAAAAAACAAAAGGGAAAAGCAGTACTTGCCATTCCGTTTTTAAACAGGGAAGCAGAACTGGATTTTACACCCTGTGAGATAAAGACAGTTAAAATACCATATGATATTTCCAAAGAAATTATGGAAGTAAATATGCTGGAGAGTGTTTGAAAGGGATCAAAAATGCCATATACAGTAGTAATTGCAGATGATGTTACAGGAGCTAATGATATCGGAATCATGTACGGAAATTCCAATCTGGAAACGATTGTGTACAGCTATGGAGACGGTAAGCATACCGGTTATGAAGAAGGAGAGGTAATCATTATTGATACCGATTCCAGATTTGATACTTATGAAGATGCTTACAGAAAGGTTTATGATGCAGTCTGCCAGGTGAAAAGCCCCGGGGTGAAACAGTATATTGATAAGCAGTGTTCGGTGTTCCGGGGGAATATAGGAGCTGAATTTGATGCTATGCTGGATGCACTGGGAGAGGAATTTGCGGTGGTGGTTCTGGGATTCCCGGATAACGGCAGAACTACGATTCACAGTGAGCATTATGTTCACGGGGTACTTCTTGCCGATTCCCAGTTTAAGCTGGATCCGGTGCATCCAATGACAAAGTCGAGTCTGGTTGATATTCTGCAGGAGCAGACAAAACGAAAAGTGGGCGCAGTTACTTATGAAGTGACTGACCAGGGTGCCGATGCCGTAAAAAGGGCGGTGGATGACTGCAGAAACCGTTATAACTATGTGATTATGGATGTGCGGAACAACGAGGATCTTGCCGTCCTGGCTGAGGCACTTTTTGATGAAAAGATTATCTGCGGAAGCTCTGCATTATCAAAATATCTGGCTGAAATTTATGTAAGCGGACTGTCCAGAATACCTGTCCCGGAAACGAAAATAGAAGAGACAGATCAGAGAATTTTATGTATGGCAGGCAGCCTGACACCACAGACTATTGCACAGACAGCTTATATAGAAAAAAAGGGATACCCGGTAATTGAACTGAATACAAAGCTTTTATTCGATGACAGGTCACAGCAGCAGGAATGCAGCCGGATAGCAGAAGAAGTAAAAAAAGCCTATGAAAATGCAGCTTTTGTAATGCTGCACTCCATGAATTCAATGGAGGATGTAGAGGAAACAAAACAGATTGCGGCAGATAAGGGAATCGATAATACGGCGGTCTCTACGCTGGTATCCGATACACTTGCCAGGATATCCCGGCAGGTAATAGAGGATTATGAGATCCGCAGAATCATTGTCTGCGGGGGAGACACCAGCGCATCGCTGTGTTCCAGTCTGAACATCCGGGGAATGCGGATTCTAAAAGAAATTGAGCCGGGATTGCCAACCTGCCAGAGTATAGACCACCCTTATTATAAAATGGTGTTGAAATCCGGGAGCTTTGGTACGCCGGAATTTGTGGAAAAAGCAATGGATATGCTGCTTCTTCATGGGGGTGAATAGATGGAAATTTATGATCATATTACAGAATTACGGAAGCGGTATCCCATATTGGAGGGATGCGAATCCGATATCTGGTCTGCCTTTGCAAATATCCGGGATTCTTTTCGAAAGGGCGGTATGCTGCTCGTTTGCGGAAATGGTGGAAGCGGGGCAGATTCGGAGCATATTGTAGGAGAACTGATGAAAGAATTTGCCATCAAACGCCCGTTATCGGTGGAAATGAAGGCAAAGTTAAAAAATATTTCTCTGGAAAACGGAGAACTGCTGGCGGAGCATTTACAGGGTGGCCTTCCAGCAGTGACCCTTACCAGTAACATTGCATTGTCTACCGCGTTTGCCAATGATGCAGTACCTGAGTTGGTATTTGCACAGCAAGTATACGGATATGGGGATGATAAAAGTGTCCTTATGGGTATCAGTACCTCTGGAAATTCTAAAAATGTAATTTATGCAGTGGAGACGGCAAAGGCACTGGGTATGAAGACGGTTGGAATGACCGGGGAAAGTGGCGGAGAGCTGAAGGAACTGTGTGATGTATGCATCTGTGTTCCGGCTGTGGCAACTCCCAATATCCAGGAACTTCATCTGCCGGTCTACCACACAATCTGCATGATGCTGGAGGAGGAATTTTTCGGATGAGTTATTTGGCTGGAATTGATATTGGCGGTACAAAGTGTGCGGTTAGTATCGGGAAAACCACGGGTACAGATGGGATAGAGATTTGTTATAAAGAAAAATTTCCTACTCCGGATTCACCTTCGGAGGCAGTGAAGAGGATGACAGAAACTCTTGCAGCAATGGTTGATGCACACGAAGAGATTGTGCTGGAAGCCATTGGAATCAGCTGCGGAAGCCCTCTGGATTCTAAAAAAGGATTGATTATGTGTCCGCCCAATCTGCCTGATTGGGATCATATAGATGTAGTGACGCCCTTTGCCCGGAGATTTGGCGTTCCGGTCCAGGTACAGAACGATGCAAATGCATGCGGACTGGCAGAATGGCTTTGGGGTGCGGGAAGAGGCACACAAAATATGATATTCCTGACTTTTGGCACCGGACTTGGAGCCGGGCTGATACTGGATGGCAAATTATACTGCGGAACCTGTGATATGGCAGGGGAAGTGGGACATGTACGTCTGTCGGAGGATGGACCGGAAGGCTATGGCAAGAAGGGATCTTTTGAGGGATTTTGCAGCGGAGGCGGCATTGCCAGGTTCGCAGTGCCATATATTGAAAGCTGGGTTAAGAGAGGCAGTCGGACGAGTATTTTAAAGCCGGGAAAAACGCTGGATGAAATTACCACAGCAGATATCGGTGCGGCAGCCGGCGCAGGAGATGAACTGGCACTTGATATCCTAAAAAAGGCTGGAGAGAATCTGGGAAAAGGTCTTTCTATGCTGATCGATATTCTGAACCCGGAAAGAATTGTAATCGGAAGCATTTATCTGAGACAGGAAGATATACTCAGAGAACCCATGCTGGAGGTAATCCGCAGGGAAACATTATTACAGAACCGGCAGGTATGTCAGGTAGTACCGGCAGGACTGGGAGAACAACTGGGGGATTACGCAGCTTTATCAGTGGCAGGTAATCTTATACAATGAGCCGGACGGTTTAGAGCGTGACAGGAGGTATTTAATTGAAAGTAAAAGATCCGCATTTTATATTAGAAAAAATCCGTAAATATATCGATGAAGATATCTGGCCTGCCAGATACCGTGAAGTTGTGGAACTGGATGAATGGAAATATATAGAGCACCCAATGGATGACCGCATTGATGATGCTTTTGATCTGGGTTATGATGACAGCGGCTGGCAGGATTTCCGGTTATGGGATACCTGGGGAGGATACGACAAGGTTGCCTGGTTCCGCACCAGTGTACAAGTTCCGGAAGCCTTTATGGACAGCCAGACGGCACTCAAGCTGTCAGTTGGTCCACGGGATGGGGGAGAATCTACCGCTGAAGCATTGCTGTATATAAATGGCAAACCGGTTCAGGGAATTGATATCTGGCATGAGGAAGCACTTCTTGATCAGGAAGTATTTGAAAATGGAAACACCCTGCATATTGCAATAAAGGCCTGGAGCGGCGTTCTCGTGGTGCCCAGAGTGCGGACTTTTAAGATTGCCCAGCTGGTAAAGCTGGATATGGAGACAGACCGTTTTTATTATATAACAGATACACTGCTGCGGTGTGTAAAGCTGCTGGATGAGAATGATTTGCGCAGGATAAAGCTGACAAGGGTACTGAATGATACATTTGCAAGAGTAAATTTTCTGGAGTATCAATCAGAAGGATACTATAAGTCCATCCAGGAAGCACTGGCTTATATACAGGAACAGCTGGATCAGTATGCAAAGGTGGAAGAAATAAAGCCTGTGGTATACGGAGTGGGCCATTCTCATATTGATATGGCATGGTTATGGAGGCTTTGCGCCACCCGGGAAAAAGCATCCAGAACGTTTTCCACGGTGCTGAATCTGATGAAACAATATCCCGAATACCGGTTTATGCATACGTCACCCCAGCTGTACAAATTCCTGAGAGAAGATTATCCGGAAATTTATGCCCGGGTAAAAGAAAAAATTGCCCAGGGACAGTGGGAAATCACCGGTGGCATGTGGGTTGAACCGGATACCAACGTTCCGTCCGGAGAGTCATTGGTACGTCAGTTTATCTATGGAAAGCGATTCATTAAGGAAGAATTTGGACTGGAAACAAATCTGGTCTGGCTGCCTGACGTCTTTGGATATTCCGGTGCATTGCCGCAGATTATGAAAAAAGCAGGAATGAAATATTTCATGACAACGAAGATCAGCTGGAACCAGTACAATCATTTTCCATATGATACATTTAACTGGAAGGGAATAGACGGAACGAGCATTTTTACCCATTTTATTACCACGCCGGAAGACGGCTCCTGGTTCTATACTTATAATGGTCATATGGATCCGGAAGAAGTGACGGGAGTATGGAAAAATTATAAAGATAAGGATAAAAATGATGAGCTTTTAATTGCCTTTGGATGGGGAGACGGCGGCGGCGGACCTACCAGAGAAATGCTGGAACAAAGCCGTGTTATGAAAAATATTCCAGGAATCCCAAGGGTGGAAATGGATACCGCGGAGCACTATTTTGAGCGTATTTACAACCATACAGACCATAAAAAGCTGGGAACCTGGGATGGTGAGCTTTATTTTGAACTGCATCGGGGTACGTATACCTCGCAGGCTGCCAATAAGAAGTTCAACCGCCAGTCAGAGGTACTGCTTCATAATATTGAATTCCTGTACAGTATGCGGGATATACTTGGCGGAGGGGATTGCTATCCACGGGAAGCACTGGATGGAATCTGGGAGCGGGTAATGCTGAATCAGTTCCACGATATCCTTCCCGGGTCATCCATTCGTCAGGTATATGAGGATACAACCAGAGATTATCTGGAAATTGCACAAAAAGGCGGGGAACTCTGCCGCCAGGTACAGACTGCGCTTATGGATGAGATCTGTGTAAATGAGAATTCCATTGCAGTCTATAACACCACAGGTTTTTCGAGAGATGATATCCTGTTCCTTCCTTATGGAGAGCATTGTACTTTGCATACGGAGTTCTCATGGGGATCCGAAAAGCTTGCAGACCAGAAAACAGAGGATGGCATTCTGGTATACATAAAGGATATTCCTTCCTATGGATATAAAATGATAACAGTTCAGACAAGTCTGAACTGTTACGCATCCAGCCCATTGAAATTCGCCTTCGGCGAAGGGCTGGATGCCGACAGACCCAGGTTTTTGTACGATCAGCGCAGTAAATGCGCAGATCTGCCGGAAGTGTTACATAAGAGGATTCCATATTGTGAAAATACTGATATAACGGACAGATCTCTTGTCAAGGTTACAGAAACTTCTATGGAGAATGCCTTCTTCAAGATTGAAATGAACGGGAACGGTGAGATTTCTTATCTGTATGATAAAGAAAATGGCCGTCAGGCCAGCTGCGAATCGCCCATGAACATGCTGCAGGCATACGAAGACAAACCCCAGCGCTTTGATGCATGGGATATCGATGTGTATTACAAAGAAAAACCATATCAACCATTTCAACTGGTAAAATCAGAAGTGATGGAGCAGGGTGCGTTACGGGGCGTTTTACGTCATGTCTGGGTCTTCAACCGCTCGGTAATTACCCAGGATATGATCTTATATCATAATAGCAGAAGAATTGATTTTAAGACTACTGCTGACTGGAAAGAAGAACAGGTACTTTTAAAGGTATATTTTCCTGTGGATGTACACTGTGAAGAAGCGGTGTATGAGATTCAGTTTGGAAATATAAAACGTCCGACCCATACGAATAATGAATGGGATTTTGCAAAATTTGAGGTGTGCGGACATCGTTGGGCTGATTTATCGGAAGGTAACTATGGCGTATCTCTTCTAAATGACTGCAAATACGGCTACGATATTCAACAGAATACCCTGGGGCTGTCTCTGATTAAATCTGCTGTGCGCCCTGATGAGACTGCGGACAGGAAGATTCATGAATTTACATATTCACTGTATCCCCATGCCGGAGGTGTTACCGAATGCCAGGTACAGAAGGAAGCCATGATGCTGAATATGCCTCTGCTGTATTCCTTTGCAGAAAAGAAGGGGCAGCAAGTGCCACCCGGCGTAAATACGCCGGTATATAGCACCCGCTGTCCGCATGGACAGACGGACAAGATTTCCTACTCTATGATAGAGACAGACTGCAGCCATATTGTAATTGATACGGTAAAGAAGGCGGAAGCAGAAGATGCTTATATTGTCCGGTTATATGAATTTCAAAATGCAAAAGACTCCGGTGCGAGGCTGAAGTTCCATTTCCCTGTAAAACGGGTAGTGGAAACGAATCTCTGCGAGGAAGAGATGCAGGAACTGATGTTAAGCGGCAGCGGGATTACATTTGAAATAGGGTGTTTTGAAATCAAAACATTTAAGGTCTATATTTAACAAATACCTGAGATTTCGTAACAGTTCAGACAGCATGAACTGTTACACATCCAGCCCATTAAAATTCGCCTTTCGGCGAAGGACTGGATGTCTGCAGGCCCCAGGTTTTCTTACGGTCTGCGCAGTAAATGCGCTGACCTGTCTGAACTGTTACGAGATTTTACCATATGGTGATACATAAATATCAGGCACGATATAGAGACGGATTTATGCGGGGAGGCATTTGTTTAAAGAAAGTAGAGGATAAGACATCATGAATAAAGAATATATGAGCAGCCGCCAAAGGGTGGGAAATGCCATTGAACACAAACCGGTGGACCGGATGCCGATTGATCTGGGGGTTCATTTTTCAACGGGTATTTCAGCATACGCATATTATGAGCTGCGAAAATATTTAGGGCTGTCTGTGGATCAGATTGAGATGATTGACTGTTCACAGGGGTTGGCCAGAGTGGATCAGGATATTCTGGACAGGTTTCACATCGATACCATGTTGTTAAATCCCCCATGGGAGAATACGTATAAGTGGAATCCCCGGGGAACGTATGAATTCCTGGTCCCGGATAGCTTTAGGCCGGTCAGGCAGGCAGACGGAGGATATCGGATGCGCTCCGGTCAGGGAGAAATGTATATGCCGGCGGGAGGATATTTTTTCGATGGGATTTGCCCTGATTTTTATGGTTTTAAAAGCGAAGAAGAAAAGTGGGAGCTGTTCGGCAGGAGAGCAGAAGAGATATATAAAGAAACTGATAAATTTACCATGGTCATGGGATATGGCGCTTTCTTTCATGGGTTGGAATTTGCCTGCGAGATGTTATTAGACCCGGAATCCTGTAAATACCAGAATGAGACACAGCTGGGTAAAAATATTGCTAAATTTGACCGCATGAACAAGAGGTTTGGAAAGTATATTCAGGCAATTGAAGTAAACAGTGACCTGGGTATGCAGAATGCACCTATGTGTTCGCCGGAAAGTTATGAAGAATGCTGTCTGCCTTATCTGAAAGCATTCTGCAAACATGTACACGAAAACAGTGATATTAAAATTTTCCTTCATTCCTGTGGATCCATCGATGCACTGCTGCCGGGTATTATAGAAGCAGGTGTGGACATAGTCAATCCGGTACAGATCTCTGCGGATAATATGGACCCAGGACATTTAAAAAGGACATATGGAGATTCTATTTGTTTCTGGGGCGGAGGATGTGACACCCAGAGTATGTTGTGGCAGGGAACTCCGGAAGAAGTATCCGCGCATGTGGAAAAGAATATTGAAATATTCGCCAAAGGAAGCGGCTTTGTCTTTAACCAGGTACATAACATTATGGGAAATGTTCCGCCTGCAAATATAGCTGCCATGTTCGATACGGCATATGAATGTGCAGTGAGAGGCCCCGCGGTAGTCAAAACGGTGTAAACAGGCGAATTGGTGCGGTACTAGCCAGCTTGCTTTATTCAGGAGGGATACAAATGGAAATTTCATTATCAAATCTTAAATGGCAGGTCAAGGGATATTGGCCATATGTGCCAATCAAAGAAAAAAGCATGGAAACAGGCCAGACACTCCACGGTGTTACGCCATGGATAGAAGCAAAAGTGCCGGGCGGCGTACACTATGACCTGTGGAAAGCAGGATACATCGATAACCCTTACTATGCCAGGAACAGCCTGAATTGCGAATGGGTGGAAAACCGCTGGTGGATGTACCGCACGGAGTTCTTGGGACAAGTGACAGAAATTACTTCTCACCCAGATGCAATAGGCAGAGATCTGACTGGGGAAAACGTATTTCTGGTGTTTAAAGGGCTGGATTATGAGGCGATGATCTATGTCAATGACGAACTGGCGGGCACTCACAAAGGCATGTATGAACACAAGAGAATAGATCTCACCGGCAAAATAAAGGAAAAAAATAAACTGGTCGTAATCTTTAAAGGGGTACCTTCTGAGATGGGACAGATTGGATATACCTCAGCTACCTCCACCCAGAAAAGCAGGTTTAACTATAAATGGGATTTTTCCACCCATCTGGTTAATATTGGTTTTTGGCAGGATGTGGTGCTGGAAATTATGGAAGAGGCGGTAATAGAAGATTTATTTATCTCCGCGAGCAACGAGCCGGACGAAAGCGATAAAGGAAGGATCCGTATATCGGGAAGGGTAAGTCACATGCCTAAGGGCGAAGCGGCAGAAAAGCTCTATCTGAAAGTATGTATTGGATCTCCGGAGGACTTAAGCTGTCAGGATGTAAGATGGATGCGGGCAATGGATGCAAAAATAACAGAGCCGGCAAGTAGTCTGCCAAAGGAAGATTCCACAGTTATGGGCGAAACAGTCAGGACTGAAACCATCTGCCTGAATGCAGACGGAAGATTTGATGAGGTAATTCTGGTCTCTGATCCGCAGTTATGGTATCCGAATGGCGACGGGGGACAGCCCCTTTATCCGGTTACATGCAGTATCCTGGATGGAGACCGCGTATTATATACGAATACAAAACATGTGGGAATCCGTTCCTTTTCATATGCGCATAACGAAAAGGAGCATGACGGTGCACTGCCATATACATTTGTTGTAAATGGAAAGAAAACATTTATAAAAGGGGTCAATTTAACGCCCCTGGATCATATTTATGGCAATGTAACCAAAAGCCAGTATGCATATTTGATTACAGCAATGGTAAATGCCGGAGTCAATATGGTACGGGTATGGGGCGGCGGACTGATCGAGAAGGAAATGTTCTATGATCTCTGTGATGAAAACGGTATTCTGATCTGGCAGGAATTTATCCAGTCCAGTTCCGGGATTGACAACAAGCCCTGTGAGGATGACACGTTTCTGGAGCTCCTGGAAGCTAATGCAAAAGCTGCGGTACTGGAGAAACGCAATCATACTGCACTGATGGTATACAGCGGCGGAAATGAGCTGATGGAAGAAGCAGACAGGCCCGTCTCGGGATCCAATAAAAATATAGCCCTGCTAAAATCCATTGTGGAAACTTATGATGGCACCCGTCTTTTTCTGCCAACGTCCGCTTCCGGGCCCAGAGAATTTATCACCAGAGAAAAGGGTGTCAGCCATGATGTGCATGGAAACTGGAGATACGAAGGAAATCCGGAGCATTATGAATTATATGGACAGTCCGATAACCTGTTTCACAGTGAATTCGGAATGGATGGAACCAGCAGTGTAAAAAGTCTGGAGAAGTTTCTTCCGGAAGAGTCCAGAAAACCTACGCTTATGTCCGGAGACCTGAACTGGCAGCATCATGGTGAATGGTGGGGAACGTATCTGCGGGATGTGGAGATGTTTGGTGAGATAGAAAAAACGAAGCAGAACCTGATGCTATTTACAAAATGCAGCCAGTTTATGCAGTCTGAGGGACTTCGTTTTATGATTGAAGCAGACAGAAGGCGCGCATTTCAGAACAGCGGCACCATTATTTGGCAGTTGAATGAACCCTGGCCCAATGCTTCCTGCACGAACCTGATAGACTATTTCGGCGAAATCAAATCAGCATATTATCAGGTAAAAAGAGCTTATGAAAGACAGCATATTTCCATGACATATGGGAAATTGAATTATGCTCCGGATGAAGAAATCTCAGAAGATATCGTAGTATCAAATTCCGGTGAAAGCTTTCCGGCCCAGGCAGAAGTGCTGGTACGAAATCTGTCCGGGGAAAGGATTTCAAAGGTTGTTTTAAGCGGAAATATCCCCCAAAACTGTGCTTTTGTTATGGGGAAAGCCCTTTTTCATGCGCCAAAAGAGCCAGGGATATTCTTTGTGACCCTAAAGCTGCAAAGTGGCAGCAGGTGCATATCGGAGAATACCTTTACCTTCAGCAGCCTGGAAAAAGACATCTTAAAGCCTCTGCGTTGCAGTGGTGGAACCGTGGAAGTGCTGCATGAAGAACATAAAAGATTTCCGGAGGCAAGGGTGGAAAAGACAATTGTAATAAAAAATACCGGAAAAGAAGCCGCAGCAGAGGTTGGAATCGAATTGGTGAGAGATGATTATTATCTCTTAGGAACAGATAATGATGTGATGCTGTTTCCGGGGGAAGAAAAAAAATTGCATTTCTTATTGATTCCAAAACAAGCCGGCACCTTTTTGGAAGTGGAAAATTATAGGGTGACGGATAGGAAAAAGGAGTCTGATAACAACCAAAACGAACGTCGCAGCCCCACTACGCCGTCGATTCATACACGCACATCTGGCACAGATATCAGGCACAATATATCGACGGATTTACCTGGGGCACTGGAAAATTGGGATGTCAGAGTAACAGTGTTATAAGCCAGCTTGCACTATTCAGGAGGTATAAGGATGAATCTGGGTATCAAAAATATAAACTTAAGAATTCGTTGTCAGAAATCCGGGGAACATGTATGGCAGCATACCGGTATAAGTGAGCGGGATGGAGAACAGATCTATTTATTTGAAGAAGAAAAAGGAAAGGCAGAGGTTTCCATTGGAAAAAAAGGGAAAGTGATATCCGGATGCCTGAGTCTGGAACTGGTGAATCAGCCTTTCCGGGAAAATGACAATCTGGATCTTCATGAGCCGGTCGCATTGGAAATAGAATTAGAGCAGAATCCCCGGGCAGTCACAGCCATGTATCTGCATCGTGACTGGTGGACCAGGCCGGAATTCACAGATGATATTGGTAAAATTCCAGACAGAACCCAATCCCTGTTTATGGAATATGAAGATGGGGCAGGATATCTGCTCCCCCTCTCCGGAAATAAATACAAAGCTTACGCAAAGGGGGAAAAGAATGGGATACTCACATTGACGATGACAGCTTATATGGCGGGAATAAATCGGCTGTGTGAACCGGTATTTCTGATGACGGAAGGGCAAGAACTTTATTCTGCTATAAACTGCGCTTTCCACGAAGCAGCAAAATTAAAGGGGATACTGGAAAAAGCCCAGAAGGACTATCCGGAGATGTTTGAGTACCTGGGATGGTGCAGCTGGGATGCTTTCTATACTGATATCTCCGAAGCGAAAGTAAAGGAAAAGGCAAAAGAGTTAAAAGAAAAAAATGTTCCGGCAAGATGGATGCTGATGGATGACGGCTGGCTGTCTGTCCATGACCAGCGGCTTTACAGTCTGGCACCGGAAATAGAGAAATTCCCCCGTGGATTTTCAGAAATGACGTCTGACATCAAAAGCAGCACCGATATCAAATGGTTTGGTGTCTGGCATGCCTTTGGCGGTTACTGGGGAGGTATAGAGCCGGGAAGCCCAGCTGCGCAGGAAGAAAAAGAGAATCTGTTTGTTACGGCTAATGGAAAACTGCTGCCTTATCCGGAAGCACAGCGGGGATATGGTTTCTTCCGGGACTGGTATGAACGTCTTCGCAGGGATGGCATTGATTTTGTTAAGGTAGACGGGCAAAGTGCCATAAAGAATTATTATGAGAACAGCAAGCCAGTTCCTGAGGCAGTAGCACAGACGCATATGGCGCTGGAAGGAGCCGCCGCCGCTTACATGGGAGGAAGACTGATTAACTGTATGGGTATGGCAATGGAAAATATCTTAGGCCGCCAGGGCTCTGCAATTTCCCGTAACAGTGATGATTTTGTTCCGGATCAGGCAGATGGATTCAGGGAACATCTGCTGCAGAATGCATACAATGCGTTGTATCATGATGAATTATATTATCTGGACTGGGATATGTTCTGGACTTCTCATAAAGATTCCGGGAAGCATGGTTTATTAAGGGCAGTCAGCGGAGGACCTGTATATATCAGTGATCGCATTGGGGAAACAGACAGAAAAGCCATAGAGCCATTAGTATACCGGGACGGCAGAATATTGCGAATGGACCGGGGTGCCAAACCATCGCCGGATTGTATCTTTAAAGATCCGGTAAGAGAAGGTTTTTGTAAGCTTACCAATGTGGCAGGATGTGGGGAAGGGCGTAAAGCAGGGGTAATTGCTTCATTTAACATCACCTCGTGCAGGCAGAAAGGCACAATATCACCAGCAGATATTTATGATCTGGAAGGAGAACGGTTCCTGGTATATGATTACTTCCAGGGAGATGCCATGATAATGGACAGAGCACAAAAAACTGAAATATCACTGGAAACGGATGGGGCAGCATGTCATCTGATACTGCCATATCAGGAGGATGTTATTTTCTGCGGATTATTAGATAAATATATTAGCTTTCACCCCATAATGGAAGTAAAGTTTGAAACGCATATGGCAATGGCGATTCTCAAACAGGGTGGAATGGCAGCATTTTATTCGGAAAAGATAATAGAAAAAGTGTTCGTAAATGGAAAAGACAAAACGACTGACCTGGCAGGTACGGGATATATGTATCAGGTTGATTGTATGCAGGAAACGGGAAGTGTTGTCTTGATGGTTCAAACAAAAGATGCATAAGAGTGTGTTTAAAATTACATTCTGACAGTTGGCGGGAATGAATGGTCAAACGCGCTCTGGACGCAGAGGAGGAATTTTGTGTATTCAGAAGAAAAAGAAGCATTGGCAGGTATCTGCCATATGCTCTATCAGCGTAACTTAGTAACTGCCTGTGATGGTAATATCAGCAGTAAGGTATCCAAAGACCATATATTGCTCACACCGTCCGGAATGAATAAAGGCTTATTACTTCCGGAAGATATAATAGTACTGGATCTGTTCGGAAACACGGTGGAGGGAAATGGACGTGCATCAAAAGAATATCCGATGCATCAATTAATCTATCAGATGAGACCGGATGTAAAAGCAGTGGTCCATACACACCCGGTATTCGCAACTGCATTTGCCCTTGCGGGAAGAAATATACCGGATAATTATCTGATTGAAACCACAATGATGCTGCCGGACATTGCACTGGCGGAATATGCACCCCCCGGTACGCAGGCTTTGGCGGAGGCGATCAGGCCCCATGTGCCTGTATCTAATGCGATTCTGCTTAAAAACCATGGAGCTTTAACGTATGGGACAGACCTGACAGATGCTTATAATAAAATGGAAGTTTTGGAAAGCATAGCAAAGACTATCATCATGTCTAAAATTCTGGGGGAATCCCAGGTCATTCCCGGATAAAAAACGCCCAGGACTCTTAGGGATCTACGTTCCGATTTGTGATTGGAAGAATGAAGAAAGGAAGCCACTTGCAGTCCGTCTGCAGATTACGTGGCAGTATAGCAGTTTGTCTGCTATATGCAATGGGTATAAAAATGAATAATAAAATAATGCTGATTACCTATGCAGACAGCTTTGGTAAGAATTTAAAAGAGTTAAAAGAATTGCTGGACAGATATTTTTCCAGAGAAATAGGCGCAGTTCATATACTTCCGTTTTTTCCTTCCACCGGAGACAGAGGATTTGCCCCTGTTACCTATGAGGAGGTGGAACCGGCATTTGGCGATTGGGATGATATTCATGCATTGTCAGAAAATTATGAGTTAATGTTTGATTTTATGATTAACCATTTATCCAGACAATCCACCCAGTTTCAGGATTTTATAGAAAAACATGAGAAGTCTGAATTCAGAGATATGTTTATCCGTTTCAAAGAATTTTGGCCAGAAGGCGAACCTTCGCCCGAAGATGTTGCAATGCTGAATAAAAGAAAAAATCATGCGCCCTGTGAGGATATCACTTTTCTTGACGGTACCCATGAAAACATCTGGTGTACCTTCAGCGAAGAACAAATGGATTTAAATATGGAATCATCGGTTACCTGGGAATTTGTAGAGCGGTCTCTTCGGTTCCTCATGAATAACGGCGGTTCTTTAATCCGCCTGGATGCATTTGCATTTGCCACGAAGAAATATAAAACTTCCTGTTTTTTTATTGAACCTGAGATGTGGGAACATATGGAGCGGGTGCAAAGGATTCTGGATGAAAAGCAGATTCCCATGCTCCCTGAAATTCATGACCATTATAAAGTGCAGATGAAAATCGCAGATAAAGGCTATGCAGTGTATGATTTTGCCCTGCCGGTTCTGGTGCTCCATACCCTATATACGGGCAGCGCAAAGCGGCTAAAACACTGGTTTGATATCTGTCCCCGTAACCAGTATACTACGCTGGACACTCACGATGGAATTGGGACAGTGGATGTAGAGGACTTATTGACAAGCGAAGAGCTGGAACATGTTATCAAAACGACAGAAATGTACGGGGCAAATTTTAAGATGGATTTCTCTGCAAAAGCAAATGAGAAACCTGTTGTATACCAGATTAACTGCACTTATTATTCTGCACTGGATTGTAAAGATGATGCTTATCTGCTGGCGAGGGCGATTCAGTTCTTTGCGCCCGGCATCCCACAGGTCTATTATATGGGACTGCTGGCGGGAGCAAATGATTATGAGCTGATGAAAAAAACGGATTTCCCAAGAAATATCAGCAGACATAACTATACAGTTTCAGAAGTAGAGCGGGATGCGCAAAAGCCGGTTGTAAAAGAACTGTGCAGGCTTATGCGGATCCGAAATGAATACAAGGCATTTGACGATGCATTTCGGATAGAAGATACGGAAGATTCCAGATTGAAGATTATAAGGGAAAGTAATGGATGCAAAGCGGTACTGGATGCTGATCTGAAGACAATGAAATTCAGTATTTGCTGTGATGACAGTACTTATGATTATGTGAGCAGGTAAGGATCGCCCTTCACGCATAATGTCAGGCTACATATATACAATAATTTAAGACTTTATTTAGCAAGAATGGAATGAATGAAAACGAATACCTGTAGTAATAAGAGAAAGCATATTTTATTGAGAAATATATAATATGCTTTCTTTTTTTATGCCAGGAATTATAATTTCACAATAAAAGATGAAGAGAAAGACAGAGCATCGATGAGTGATAATAAATTGATATAAAAATGAAATAAAATGATAAAAATAGAAAAATTAGCTTGATAAATTATAAAATTAAGGATAAAATGATAATAATATGAAACCAATATGATAATAATTTGAATCTAAAAAAGGCAGAACAAAAATTATTATATTAAGTTTAAATATTTTATATAAGGAGACGAACCAATGAAACTAATGAATCATCTTTATATGGTGGCAGGTGTATCCCTGTCCCATCCCTTTGATGCCGCAGCATATCTGATTGAAGGAGAAACGGGTCTTTATCTGCTGGACTGCGGCACTCCAAATGGATTTACCCAGATTGTTGAAAATATCAGATCACTGGGATTTGCACCGGAAGAAATCCGGTGTATCTATGGTACTCACGGACATTATGACCATGTTGGAGCGGCTGCATTATTCCGGCAAAAATATAGCTGCTGTCTGATGATCCATGAAGAAGATGCCTGGCAGGTGGAATCAGGTGACCCTGTGCGGACCACAGGTGAATTACTCTACGGAAATCCATTTCCGGCTTGTAATGTGTTTGGATATCTAAAGGATGGTGAGCAGATTAAATTTGGCAACCGGATATCAATGTCTGTGATACATACGCCAGGGCATACCAGAGGAAGCGTTTGTTTTGCCCTGGATTGTGACGGCTATCAATTTTTAGTTGCAGGGGATACCATTTGGGGTGGCTTTAGTGAGCAGATTGGGTCTGATGCAAAGCAGTGGATGGAGAGTCTGGACAAGCTGACAGCCATGCATTTTGACGGCTTTAGTTTCGGACATGTGGGGGCAAATGTCATTGCCGATGCGGACAGAAGAATAATGGATGCCAAGCGGCAGTTTGGTGTGTATTATAATCCATGGTTTAAGGTTATGAAGGAAGATTTTCGATACTAGTACTCCATCCGGCTAGAAACCCTACTAACAGCACTGCCTATTTTGCCATCTGCCGCGTTGTCGTCAGTCAGCGGAGGAACCACTCCGCTTCCATCCTCCGCCTTGCAGACTGACAAAATAATCAGCACTGTCAGTAGAGTTTCTGGCTGGATGGAGTACTAGAGCGTGTTTGTAAAATCATGCCTGCCATCTGCACGCCCCACTTTGCGGTAAATTTGCCCCGAATTCAGGTTACATAGTACGCTTGTCGCCCTTCATTCGGGACAAATCTCCCACAAACTGGAACGCACAGCTGTCAGAAAGCATTTTTCAAACACGCTCTAAACAGGTTCTATAGATTTGCCGCAGCCATATGCGGCGGAATGGAGAAAATTATGGACAAGAAAAAAGTGGAGCGGAATAAACAGGAAACGCCAAAGCAGCATTCCAGGAAAAAAATACACATGATCGGGAATACCCATATAGATCCGGTCTGGCTTTGGAACCGGTATGAGGGAATGCAGGAAGTGAAGTCATCTTTTATGTCGGCATTAGACCGTATGGATGAATTTGATGACTTTAAATTTACCCACAGCAGCATTTCTTATCTGGAATGGATGAAGGAAAATTGTCCCGATCAATTTCAGAGAATACAAAAAAGAGTAGAAGAAGGAAGGTGGAATATTGCAGGTGGTATGTGGGTGGAACCGGATTGCAACCTGCCCTCCGGAGAAAGTTTAATCAGGCACTTTTTATACAGCAAGCGGTTTGTAAAGGAGAACTTTGGAGTAGATGTGAAAACTGCATATAACGTGGATAGTTTTGGGCATGGTGCAAATCTTCCGGCTGTGTTAAAGGGCTGCGGGATAGAGAATTACGTGACTTCAAGACCGGATAAAGAAAAGCTTCGCACACCGCCGGTATTTCTGTGGAAAGCGCCGGATGGAAGCAGTGTGGTGGCGGAACGGACCGGTGGGGAATACATGGCATGGACAAGACCAGCGATTGAATTTAATTTATCAGAAAGCCTTGCTGCAATGGAAGAACATGATGTGGAACGGATGGCAGTTTTCTATGGGGTAGGCAACCATGGAGGCGGACCCACGATTGAAAATATCCGCTCTGTCTATGAACTGAAAGAAGAACGGACAGACTTAGAACTGGATTTTTCCACGATTGATGAATTTTTTGCACAGGTGGATGCGGATAAGTTAAACACTTTTGAAGGAGAGCTGGGGCGTATTTTTCAGGGATGTTACAGTTCGGATTGTGAACTGAAGCAGTTAAACCGTAAGGCGGAGTGGGCATTGCAGGAGGCAGAATCCATGTATGCTATGGCGGTTTCATTTACCGGAGTCAGAAAAGAGGCTGACGAAAATCTGCTGGATGCTGCCTGGAAAGAAGTGCTGTTTAACCAATTTCATGACGTACTGGCTGGAACAAGCATCCAGTCGGCAAGAAATGAATCCTGTGAAGAATTAAAGGGTGCCGTGGCAGCAGCCAGAAAAATGGTTCGAAATGCCATTCAGGCAATGGCAAATCAATTAGACACCAGAGGAGAGGGCTTTCCGTTGATCTTGTTTAATCCTACCGGATGCAGGTATCAGGGAATTTTCTGTGCGGACCTCTATGTGCCAAGAGCCGGGAAAAAACAATTACGGCTTCGGGACTGGAAAGGAAGGGAGATATCTTACTGCGAGACCGGCTATCAGTTAAGTGCGCCGGAATCCAGAAAAGGAATTTTGTTCGATGCAGATGTGCCCGCATATGGCTATGCTCTGTACCGGACCGTGATGGAAGGACCGGAACAGGTGCCGGATAGAAATTCTCTGAAGTATCAGGATAATGTTATGGACAATGGAATTCTAAAAGTACATATCAGCGAAACAACGGGCTGCCCGGATTCCATTATATTGGGAGATCTGGAGCTCCTTGGGAAAGAGATTGACATAAAGGTATTCTACGATGACAGAGGAGCCTGGGGTGAAACACATTTAACAGAAGAACTACGAGGGAGGTTTTCTCCAGGTAAGATCCGTCTCATAGAAACAACGCCGATGCGGCTGATTGTAAGAAGTCTTTTATACTATAACAAGTCGGAAATGGCAATCGACTATATCCTGGAAAAAGGAAGTGACCGGCTGAAGCTGGCAGTCTCACTGACGAATCTGGAGCGGCATTGCCAGATCTGCTATTGCGTTCCTGGACTGGATGAACAGCCGCAGGTCAAATCGGAGACGGCATTTTATGTGGAGCAGAAAATCACTCCAGATGACAGTGAATATTACCAGCACCGTTTTGCGGATATGGAAAATCAGGATGGAAGCGGCATTGCGATCTTTAATAACAGTACTTACGGTGTCCGGCAGGCTGGCAGGGAATATCGGCTTATTTTGTCCAGAAGTGTAGTATTTGCCAGAGGGAAGGGCGGACCGCTGGAAGAATCCTTTCAATACCGCTATATGAATCAGGGCAGTTACGATTTTCAGATGGAGCTGATTCCTCATACCAAACCGATTTCCAATCAGAGGTTATTTCAGGAGGCAGATTTCCTGATGATGCCCGTAAAATATTTAGGAGACAGCTGTCACAGTGGCAAGAGCTGGACAAAAAGGGCAGGGATCCTTCAGGTATTGTCAGACAGTGTGTCCTGTTCTGTTTTAAAGACTCACGGGGAGAGCGGTGATGAGATAATCCGGTTGTTTGAAACTGCCGGAACCAGGGCAGAAGCAGTTGTAAAGGCAGCCGGGAAGGAAGCAGTTCTGCAATTTCAGCCATTTGAAATAAAAACAATAAAATTAAAAGCAGACGGATTCCGGGAGTGTACCATGCTGGAAGAGGAAAACGGAGTAAGAAACTGAACGTATAAAGGATTCGTTAGAGCATGTTTCAAACACGCTCTGGAAAGATAGTGATTAATAATGGGAAATGAAAAAGAGATATTTTCTAACAAACAATTAAAAGCATTGATTATTCCTTTAATTCTGGAACAGATTCTGGGAGTCACGGTGGGAATGGCAGATACCGTTATGGTGTCCGGCGTAGGAGAAGCAGCGGTGTCCGGAGTTTCCCTGGTAGATTCCATTAATATCCTGCTGATTAATATTTTTGTATGCCTGTCAACCGGAGGTGCGGTTGTGGCTGCACACCGGCTGGGAGAGAAAAATAAGCAGAAAGCCTGTAAAACGGCAGATCAGCTTCTGCTTTCCATTACCGGGATGGCAATTTTGATTATGGTGATTTCCCTGGCAGGGAACCGGTTTATTCTTACAACTATTTTTGGAAATGTTGAACATGAGGTAATGGAGAATGCTGTTGTTTATTTTTATCTGACGGCTTTGTCGTTCCCTTTTCTGGGTATATACAGTGCAAGTACAGCGCTGCTGCGGTCTATGGGAAATTCCAAAACGGCAATGTATACCTCTATTTTAATGAACATCATGAATGTAACCGGAAATGCAATTCTGATCTTTGTATTTCATATGGGGGTATTTGGGGTTGCATTTTCAACGTTATTGTCAAGGGCTGCAGGTGCTGTGATTATGCTGGTTATACTTCATGACCAGAAGAAAGACATTCATTATGAAAGACGTTTTCGCCTGGGATTTCAACCGGGAATTATCAAAGATATTCTGCGGATTGGCATCCCTACCGGACTTGATAACTGCATTTTCCAGATCGGGAAGATTCTGGTACAAAGTCTGGTTGCCGGGTTTGGCACGGCGGCAATTGCTGCCAACGCTATTGTGGGCGTGGTTGCCGGATGTGCAGTTATTCCGGCATCTGCAGTGGGAACAGCGCTGATTACTGTGGTGGGG
The DNA here is from genome assembly GCA_018365455.1 of Clostridiales bacterium. GTDB lineage: Bacteria > Bacillota > Clostridia > Lachnospirales > Lachnospiraceae > Robinsoniella. The sequence continues at coordinate 89,762 of JAGZJZ010000006.1, read as the reverse complement.
CAGTCTGTGGGAGCCGGGGCTTATGACGAAGCCAGGCGTTACACCGTTAAGCTGATTAAGTATGCCTATCTGTTTATGGCATTTCTGAATACCGCCATCATTTTAATGGCTGGTCCCATTGTTGGGATGTATCAGGTATCAGCGGAAGCTTCTGGAATGGCAAAACAGATTGTCATATTTCACAGTGTCTGTGCGGCGCTTCTCTGGCCAGTGGCATTTTCACTTCCAAATGTACTGCGGGCTTCATTTGATGCCCCATACACAATGGTGGTATCCATTGGTTCTATGTGGATCTTCCGGGTAGGGTTCAGCTATCTGCTGGGATTGTATTTTGAAATGGGGCTTTTTGGGGTATGGGCAGCCATGGCTGTAGACTGGCTTTTCCGGTCGGTTTGCTTTGTATATAGAGTGAAAGGCGGGAAATATCTGAGAAAAGTTAAGGAAATGGGGTGACAGGGTACAGAAATTATATAAATGCTAAAAGCAATAAGATGATATGCATTTATATAAAAATAAGTTGAATGTGTGTCTGATAGAATACAAATAGGTGCTGCTATAACGGAATAGGCGGTCAGCCCTCTCACAGAGGGACTGGACCCTATTTGTACTTTGGACATGCATAAATTAAAAAAAACACTTGACAAATGTAAAATTCAGGATATAATAGCTAATAATATATCATACTTATTCGATATAGTTAATAGGATATATAGGATAAGAAAAATATGAAAGGAGAATTCACATGAATATTCAGAGAAACCAAAATCAAATATACATAGAAGGAGCACGAATGTGCCGATGTTGTTCCTGTCAGGTAACCGGTAGTATTTGCATATGAAAGTTAAGAGGTGGATGATGGAAAAGAAGAAAGTGGATTCTTACGGACAGAGGGATGATATATCAAAAGTGATACAGGCGATTCAGTCGGTGCAGTATGGGGCTGTTACAGTGATCATTCAGGATGGCAGGATCGTACAGCTTGAAAAAAATGTAAAAGAAAGATTGTAATTGTTCAGCACAAAACTGTGCGCAGCATTAAAATAAACTGACCAGTCAACTGGAGGTTTCGAAAAGATTGTTTTTCGGAGTCTCCGATTTTTTGTTGTTGGAATATAAAATATTGAATTAGAAAAGGAAGAACGCCAAAAGGCAATATTGCCACGAGCGATATATAAAGGAGATTAATTATGAAAAAAGTGAAGAAAAGTGTCGCAGCAGTAAGAGGAAGAAAGTTTGTTCTGGCGGTATCATTCACAATGCTTGTGTTAGCAGCAGCGGTGTTGACAGGATGTCAAAAGGATGTAACCGCAGATGCTAAAGAAACCAAAACACAAAAGATTGAGCTTACAAATGTATCCTATGATCCAACCAGGGAACTGTATGAAAGTTACAATGAGGCTTTTGCAAATTATTGGAAAGAAAAAACGGGGCAGGAAGTAGAGATTACCCAGTCTCATGGTGGTTCCGGAAAGCAGGCAAGATCGGTAATGGAAGGCAATGAGGCAGATGTGGTGACGCTTGCCCTGGCAGCGGATATTACGGCAATTCAGGAAGCGGGACTGATTCAGGAAGGCTGGCAGAGCAAATTGCCGGATAACAGCGCGCCTTATACGTCCACGATTGTGTTCCTGGTAAGAAAGGGAAATCCAAAGGAGATAAGCGGATGGCAGGATCTGGTGAAAACGGATATAAAGATCATTACACCAAATCCCAAGACTTCAGGTGGAGCCAGATGGAATTATCTGGCGGCATGGGCTTATGCTGAACAAACCAGCCAGGGAGATGAGGAAAAGGTGATATCCTATATGAAAAAGCTATATAAGAATGTACTGGTTTTAGACTCGGGAGCCAGGGGCGCAACTACAACATTTGTGGAAAATGGGCAGGGAGATGTCCTGATCGCCTGGGAGAATGAAGCATTTCTGGCAATGGAGGAGCACCCGGATGATTACGAATTAGTTACACCGGATATCAGTATTAAGGCAGAGCCTCCGGTGGCGGTGGTAGACCAGACAGTGAAGGAAAGAGGAACGGAAAAGGCTGCCCGTGCATACCTGGAATACCTCTATTCAGAAGAAGGCCAGCGGATTGCAGCCGAAAACTATTATCGTCCGGTAGATGAAAAAGTAGCGTCACAATATAGTGAGCAGTTTAATCTGAAAATGAATCTGGTTACCATAGATGATAAGATTTTTGGAGGCTGGGAAGCGGTTCAGAAGAAGCATTTTGATGACGGCGGTATCTTTGACCAGATCTATGAAGAAAATTAGCCGGTTCCCTATCCGGGCAGGAATGAGTCAGGAAACAGCGTAGCAGCAGATCGCAGAAAGGAAAATATATGAAAATGAAACAAGGACCAAAAAGAGTAATACCTGGATTCGGGCTTACTATGGGTATCACATTGGCGTTGCTTGGTTTGATCGTAATCATTCCATTGGCCTCCATCGTGGTGAGTGCATCCGGTCTGGGATTTACCGAATTTGTGAACATTGTCACGGACAGAAGAATATTAGACGGTTATAAAGTGAGCTTTCTGTGTGCATTTATTGCAGCGCTGGTCAATAGTTTTTTCGGAGTGGTGCTTGCCTGGGTTCTGGTAAGATATGAATTTCCGTTAAAACGAATTGTGGACGGATTAATTGAACTGCCATTTGCGATTCCCACAGCAGTAGCCGGTATAGCATTAACGACACTGTATGCTGACAATGGCTGGATTGGGGAACTGTTTGCAAAGATTGGCATTAAAATTGCATATACCCGAATTGGAATTACCATAGCTATGATTTTTATCGGGATACCATTTATTGTAAGGTCAATTCAGCCGGTGCTGGAAAAGTTAGATGGTCAATATGAAGAGGCGGCTGCGATGCTGGGAGCAGGAAGAGCGGTGACTTTCTTCCGGGTCATCCTTCCGGAAATCACACCGGCACTTCTCACCGGTTTTGGTCTGGCTTTTGCCAGAGCGATTGGAGAGTATGGCAGCGTGGTATTTATTGCCGGAAATATTCCATATAAAACAGAAATTGCCCCATTACTGATTATGGGGAAACTGGAACAATTTGATTATGATGGAGCCACAGCTATTGCACTGGTAATGCTTCTAATATCATTTTTAATCTTATTACTGATTAACTCGGTACAGATTTATGCCGGAAAATTCTCAGGGGAATAGGAGGAGAGCAGACATGAAAGTAAAACAGGAAAACCGGGTTACAAAAATTGTACTGATCGGAATCAGCCTTGTCTTTTTAACCGTACTGCTGATCCTGCCGCTGCTGGTCATTGTAAAAGAAGCATTGCGAAGCGGATGGGAAGCTTATACAAAGGCGGTTACGGATGCGTATACGATGAAAGCCTTTTTCCTTACATTAAAGGCAACGGGGGCTGCGGTAGTGGTGAATACCCTGTTCGGTATTTTTGCAGCCTGGGCAGTGACCAAGTACCATTTTCGGGGAAAAAAGTTTTTAACAACTCTGATTGATATTCCATTTGCCATATCGCCGGTTATCGCCGGACTGGTGCTTTCTATGACTTTTGGCAGAATCGGGTGGGCATATCCGCTGCTGCAGATGGCGGACATTAAAATAGTATTTGCCATTCCAGGTATTATACTGGCTACGGTTTTTGTCACCTTTCCCTTTATTTCCAGGGAGTTGATACCGGTGCTGAATGCCCAGGGAACCGATGAGGAAGAAGCGGCAGCACTTATGGGGGCGGGCGGTTTTACGATTTTTCGGAAGATTACCTTTCCACATATTAAATGGGCTTTGCTGTATGGAATCATCTTATGTACAGCCAGAGCAGTAGGAGAGTTTGGGGCAGTGTCCGTTATCTCGGGACATCTGAGAGGGAAAACCAATACATTGCCTCTGCATGTGGAAATTTTATACAACGAATTTAAGTTCACACAGGCGTTTGCAGTATCCACCATTTTGGTGTTGCTTGCAGTTGTGATACTGATTTTAAGAAATCTGGTTGAATATAAAGGGAAAAAGGGAGGTGGCCGCTGATGTATGTGGAATTAAAAAATATTCAAAAGGCGTTTGGAGCTTATACGGCATCCGACCAGGTAAGTTTTGGCATTGAAAAAGGCAGGATGGCGGGCCTTCTTGGACCCAGCGGAAGCGGGAAGACAACGATTCTGCGCATGATAGCAGGACTGGAAACGCCTGATGCAGGGGATATATTCATTGACGGAATACGGGTAAATGACCAGGAGCCCAGTAAGCGGGGGATTGGATTTGTATTTCAAAGTTATGCGTTGTTCCGCTACATGACGGTCTTTGAAAATATTGCATTCGGGCTGCGGATCAAAAAGCAGAAGAAAGAAAAGATACACAGCCGCGTTACGGAACTGGTGCATCTGATCGGCCTGGATGGTCTGGAAAAACGGTATCCCCATCAATTATCAGGAGGCCAGAGGCAGCGTGTGGCATTTGCCAGAGCACTTGCACCCAATCCTCAGCTCCTGCTGTTGGATGAACCGTTTGCTGCAATTGATGCAAAGGTGCGCAAGGAACTGCGGAGCTGGTTAAAAGAGATGATTAACACAGTGGGAATTACCAGTATTTTTGTTACCCATGATCAGGATGAGGCGGTAGAGGTCGCGGACGACATTATTATTACTAATCGAGGCAGAGTAGAGCAGATGGGAACGCCGGACGAAATTTACCGGCACCCGGCTACGCCTTTTGTGGCGCAGTTTGTGGGGGAATCTGCAGTTTTGGAGAATTACGGAAAGCTAAAAGGCTTTGATACAGGCAGGGCGTTCCATAAAGCAGTCATACGTCCGGAATTTATCAAAATTGCTAAGCGGGGAAAGATGAAGCAGTTTGTTCATGCCTGTGAAGACGGCATTGTGTGTGAAAGTTCCTTTCGCGGCAGTTATCAGGAGATACGGGTTCTGGTGGGAGATCTGGCACTCACAGCAAACTGGCCTCTGGAGAAGGAAATGCTTAAACCGGGAGATGAGGTAAGTGTTTTGATCTATAAGCTGTATGAATTCGATGAACACAGCGCAAGGCTGGTGGAAAATCAGAATCTTCAGGAAAGTAATCTGATTTATTTATAGCGGATGCAGGAGGTATCAGGTTGAAAGAAAATTATGATTATAGAAGGAAGCCGCGGAGTGATACTTTCAAACTGTTTTTTTGTGGCAGTATAGCAGGCAGGGGGGATAATTATGGAAGATTTACAGATACGAAGACAGAAAAGTGACATTTTGATTATTGGAGGCGGAACAGCCGGATGTTACGCTGCATTAACAATACGGCAGGAGAGTGATGCATCTGTCCTGATAGCTGAAAAGGCTAATATTAAGAGAAGCGGATGCCTTGCAGCGGGAGTGAATGCACTCAACGCCTATATTACAAAGGGGATGACACCGGATGATTACGTTGATTATGCTAAGAACGATGCAAATGGAATCGTTAGGGAAGATCTGCTGCTCACCATGTCCGGGCAGTTGAACGCAGTAACCGCACATATGGAGTCACTGGGACTTGTAATTCTGAAAGATGAAAATGGAGAGTATGTCACCCGGGGAAAACGCAATATTAAAATGAATGGAGAAAATATAAAGCCTCTTCTGGCTGAGGCGGTGGAGGGATTAAAGGATGTGCAGGTGCTGAACCAGGTGTCCGTCATTGACTATATCATGAAGGATCATAATATTGTGGGGGCAGTAGGGATCGGGGTGGATGAACCGGTAATCTATGTGATCGAGGCAAAAGCCGTCCTCTGTGCAACCGGAGGAGCATCAGGGCTGTACCGTCCCAATAATCCCGGATTCTCAAGACATAAGATGTGGTATCCGCCATTTAATACCGGAGGCGGATATGCCTGTGGGATTCGCGCCGGAGCGGAGATGACAACTTTTGAGATGCGTTTTATTGCACTCCGCTGCAAAGACACAATCGCTCCTACCGGGACAATTGCCCAAGGTGCAGGGGCAAAACAGGTGAATGCCAGGGGAGAAGTATATGAGGAGAAATATGGGATCTCTACTTCACAGCGGGTATATGGAACCGTAAAAGAAAATCTCGCCGGAAGGGGACCCTGTTACCTCAGGACTACCGGGATTGCCAGAAATAAGGATTTGGATCTTATGAAGGCGTATCTGAATATGGCACCATCCCAAACGCTGAAATGGCTGGAGGACGGCAGACCGCCAAGTACTGCGGATGTGGAAATTGAAGGGACGGAACCCTATATTGTAGGTGGACACACGGCAAGCGGATATTGGGTGGATACCAAACGCAGAACGACCATCAAAGGGTTATATGCAGCCGGAGATGCAGCCGGAGGATGCCCTCAAAAATACGTGACCGGAGCTTTGGCGGAAGGCTTCCTCGCAGCTCATGCAATGCTGGAAGATTTGGAAAAAAGAAAAGCCGAAGACGTATTACCGGAAAACAATGACTCTTTATTGGATCAGATATGCCGGGATAAATCAGAAGAAATCCGGAAAATACTGGAGAAAAAACCAGGTCTTTATTCCACCGAACAGCTGGAAGAGGCCATGCAGAAGATTATGGATACTTACGCAGGGGGCATTTCCAGCCATTATCAGTACAATGTAAGACAACTGGACCTGGCTGAAATTAAAATAAAAGAACTTCAGGTATTGGCTGAAAATCTGTCTGCCGATAATATGCATGAAGTGATGTTTATATATGAACTGAAAGAGCGGCTGGTGGTCTGCCTCACTCTGATTGCGCATCTTAGAGCCCGCAAAGAGACCAGGTGGAACAGTTTTAACGAAAATCTGGATTATCCGGGCAGAGATCCGGAATGGTTGAAGTTTGTAAATTCCCGTATGGAGAATGGCAAAATCAAAATCATATACCGGAGTCTGACAGGAAGGAGGGAGCAGTATGAGCATCATGATTAACAGGGAATTATGCGTGGGATGCGGAAAATGCCGTAAGGTATGTCCGGGCAGTTTATTGAAGGAGGGTCAGGAAGAGAAAGCGTATATTGCTTACCCAAAAGACTGCTGGGGCTGTGCCTCCTGCGTAAAAGAGTGTCCCGTAAACGCAATTTCCCTTTATCTGGGGGCGGATATGGGTGGAAAAGGAAGCCGCCTCTCGGTGGAGGAAAAAGGAAATCTGCTTTGCTGGAAAGTAGAAAAGACAGATGGTACAACGGTAAGAATTGAAGTCAATAAAAAGGATGCGAATCAATATTGATAAGACTGGTCAGCGGTATGCAGGGGTATAAGGTTGAAAGAAAATTATGTTATAGAAAGGAAGCCACGATGAGCTTCTTTCAACCTAATTAATGTGGCAGTATTGCAGGCAGGCCTGCAATATGCAAAGGGTATAAATATGCAGGAATTAAGAAATGAATTATCTCATTTAGATGAACTGGAAGCAGAGGCAATCTATATTATCAGGGAGGTGGCGGCAGAGTGTGAGAAGCCGGTAATGCTGTACTCCATAGGAAAGGACAGTTCCGTAATGCTGCATCTGGCATTAAAGGCATTTTATCCACAGAAACCCCCGTTCCCATTTTTACATATTGATACCACATGGAAGTTTCATGAAATGATTACATTCCGTGACAGAAAAGCAAAGGAATTGGGCATTGAAATGCTGGTATACAGCAATGAAGAGGGAATCCGCCAGGGGATCAACCCTTTTGACCACGGAGCGGCGTATACGGATATAATGAAGACCCAGGCTTTAAAACAGGCACTTACGAAATTTGGTTTTACAGCTGCGTTTGGCGGCGGACGCCGGGATGAGGAAAAAGCCAGAGCGAAAGAGAGAATCTTTTCATTTCGAAATGAAGCACATGCCTGGGACCCCAAGAACCAGCGCCCGGAGATGTGGAAATTGTATAATACGAAAATCCATAAGGGAGAAAGTATGCGGGTATTCCCCATTTCCAACTGGACGGAAAAGGACATCTGGCAGTATATCAAGAGAGAAAATATTGACATTGTACCGTTATATTTTGCAGCAGAACGTCCGGTAATTGAAAGGGATGGGAATTTGATCATGGTGGATGATGACCGGTTAAAATTGTTTCCTGGTGAAGAAGTCCAGCATAAAAGTGTACGGTTCCGAACCCTGGGATGCTATCCCCTTACAGGCGGATGTGAATCTACAGCGGCAACGCTGGATGAAATTATCGATGAAACGTTAAGTGCAGTTTCATCGGAACGTACCACCCGTGTGATTGACAAAGAAGAGGCAGGCAGCATGGAGAGAAGAAAGAGGGAGGGCTATTTCTAATGAAAGGATTATTAAAATTTATTACCTGCGGAAGCGTGGATGATGGAAAATCAACTTTGATCGGACATATTTTATATGATGCGAAGCTGTTATATGCAGATCAGGAAAAAGCGCTGGAACTGGACAGCAAAATAGGCAGCCGCGGGGGAGAAATTGATTATTCCCTGCTCCTGGATGGATTAATGGCGGAGCGGGAACAGGGAATCACTATTGATGCGGCATACCGCTATTTTACAACGGATCATAGAAGTTTTATTGTGGCAGATACTCCGGGGCATGAGGAGTATACCAGAAATATGGCAGTAGGTGCGTCATTTGCCGACCTGGCAGTAATTCTGGTGGATGCTAAACAGGGAGTGCTGGTACAGACCAGGCGCCATGCCAGAATCTGCTCGCTGATGGGCATCCGCTCATTTGTATTTGCGGTAAATAAAATGGATCTCGTGGGATACGACAAGAAGCGGTTTCTGGAAATTGAAGGGGAATTACAGGATCTGCAGAAAGAACTCCGTCTGGAACAGATCATCTCTATCCCGGTATCTGCAACGGAAGGGGATAACGTAACGCAAAAATCGAAAAATACACCATGGTATACAGGACCGGATCTCCTTACCTGCCTGGAACAAACGGATGTAGCCGAATCGTCGGAACAGGGATTTGTACTTCCGGTACAAAGGGTGTGCCGCCCGGATCATACCTTCCGGGGATTTCAGGGGCAGATTGAATCCGGTGTAATCGAAGCAGGAGAGGAACTGGTTACGCTGCCCAGTGCACAGCGTGCGGTAGTAAAGCGTATCTTTGTGGGAGACCGGGAGACTTTAAAGGCGTTCCAAGGCCAGGCGGTGACCATTCAACTGGACCGGGAAGTAGATGTCTCCAGGGGCTGCGTGCTGACAAAAGGCACCGACTTAAAACCGGTTAAACAATTTACGTCAAGCCTCCTGTGGATGGACGATACCAGACTGGTCCCCGGCAAAGAATTTCTGGTTAAGACGGGAACAAAGCTGATACCGGGAGTGATAAAAGAGGTTTCCTATAAAATAGATGTAAATACCGGGGAACATTTAGCGGCAGAGACTTTGGTAAAAAATGAAATCGCCCGCTGCAAAATTGTTTTGACAGAACCAGTCGTAATTGATTTGTTCCACAGGCATAAAACCCTTGGAGAACTGATACTGATAGACCGGATAACGAATATGACTTCTGCCTGCGGTGTTGTAGAAGAACTGGGCGGAACAGGAGAAGAAGGAGAGCGGGACAGTACCTTTGTCTATGGAACTCTTCGGGCGAGAGGTGATATATTTGAAGAGTATTATTACAATCTGGAAAGCCTGTCAGTTATGAAAAGCAGAGAGGTACAGCAGGTATATACCGTTGGCGACAAAATACCATTAGAAGGGGAAAGTTATTCATACCCGGAAGATTTTGACGTATGTGTACTCCGTGATCAGACTGTAATACACATTCGCGGCGGCAGGGTAGTACAAATACAGCCGCTGAAAGAATTCCAATATAGCGGTGTGCCTGTTTTAAACGGCAGGGGATTCGAAATACAGGTGCACAGCAGTGATGAAATGTCAGCATTTTTAAAAGCGTGGGAATTGGAAAAAGAGGTAAGCCTGGCAGAGTTTTCAAATCGCTGGATGGATTTTGGAGCTTACCGCAGAATTATTTTTCATGATAATTTCTGGGTGATTTAGAGCCTGTTTGAAAATTCAAGCATTTTTCAAACACGTACTGGTATAAGAGAATGAAATACCCCGGAGGTTGGCTGGCTCCGGGGTATTTGAAAAGAGAGTTCTCTGTAAACAGAGTTAAAATGATAAAGAAGTTTATTGCTCTTTCATTATATATAACGAATGGGTGTTTTTGTTGCTCTATGTATTGAAATGCAGTTTTTGTGTTATCAATTGATGTGAGTAGACAGAGTTAGTAGATAATGAAGGTGAGCCGGCTCATAGTCTTTGCTTTCTCCATCATTTTTACATATTTCTGAAAGTATTCGGGGATGGTTTCGGTTTTTTCAGAAACCATTCGCTCCAATACCTTATCAAATGGTGTAATTCCGATGGCATTTTCCGGTTCACCGGAAATGAGTATAGGCAATTCTTTTATTTCCCACCACTTATATCTTCCGCCGAAAGAGCGTCTGGCCGTCTCCAGAATATAGCATCCAAATAAAACCTTTGTAGTTTCACGGGAAGCCGGATTGAATTTTGCGTATGGCGGCATAGATTTGATCGTTTGATCCAGAACAGTAAGGCTTTGGATAGTAAAATCAAAATTTCCTTTACAGGAATATTGTTTTATAAATGCAGCAGCAAAATACTGGATTCTATTTTGGGAACAATTTTCTTTTGTCAGTAGTTTTTGGGGATTAAATTTCACGGGAACCTCCTGGAAATTATAAGCAGATTTTAAGCTTTATGAAATACCGGCTCCGGAGTAAATCCCCGGAGCCAGGCAAAATGGAGTTACTCCGCAGAGTTGGAGGAAGCTGCGGAGCAGACATTTATGAATAACGAAATTCGGGTTCATTATAAACGATTGTCAGGGTGTTTTGTGCAGGTTTGTATTAAAAGGTAAGTTTTTTGGTATGGAATGTTTTAGCGTCTGTTGTATAGTGCTAATTTATTAATATTATTATAGTTTATTATTTTTTGATTTACAAGTTGTTTTAGTGGGAAAGAGACAAGTGAGTTACATATATTATAGATTGATATAGATTAAGGGGAGAATCCCACTGCAGCGTGTGGTTACTGCGGTGGGATCTGTATAATACTAAGCATAATTCATTATACAGTAATTGTATTTGTTTTGATCAGACTTGTACTGAAATGAAGAATTTATGTGATAAATTTTAAAAATCGGGGAGAATAGCGGTATTTTATGGTAAGTGAGATACAAAAAGCGCATAAATCTATCATTTTGGGAAATGAGTGCAATCATTTCCTGATTTATTCTGGCAACATTGGTAATCTTCTCAAAACACTTCTGAAAATACTTCTGAAATTATTTCTGAAAAAATTTATAAAAACACTTCTGAAAATATGTATGATAATACTAATGATGATACAAATGTCAACACTTGCGGGATCATTTATATTTATGGGATCACAAAAAATGGAACTAAAAGCGGGGAGATCCACATCATGCACATAACAGCGAGAATGATGATTCGTTTGGTCATATTGACGGTACCCTCTTCTAAAAGAGGATTCTTTAAAAACAATCTGGTGGTGATCCAAAAGAACAGAGTCAATACAAAAACGATAAATATGGTTAATTGCAACTGGCTATAGCACTGCATGCGCAGGACTGCGTCACTGATCCGCTCATCGATATACGGACTGGGATTCTGAATCAATAGCAATATTACGCAAAAGGAAATCCCATATAGCAGAAGTTCCAGGAACATATTTTTGCGTTCAAGCATAAAAGCGGCCGGGAGCAGGCTGATGAATGATATATGTTCGTATAAATGCAGATTTGATATGCGGCTCCGGTTGTAATAATCCGTTTCTACATATGGGATCTCTATTTGCTGCCGGATAAATATTTGTATGACGAGATCATGGCTAAAGGCGACTATTAGGATCGCAATAAAGAATATAAATATCAGATAACTTGTAAATCTGCCTGTAGGGGAGGAATTTGTTTGTTCCATAGATGTGTGAGGAGTCCTTTCTCTCTGGATGTAGACCTGGGTTCTATGTTAATAAAATCCGATAGAATTTGAAAAGATGGAATATTTGGGAGTACCCGCCGCAGCTTGTGGGAGCTGCGGGATGGGAATCATGTAATACTAAGCAAAGACTATTATACACGAATTAAAAACAGCCAGTGCATGTTTGTACTAAAATGCTGTTTTTCGGTAACAAAATAAGAAAAGCGCCTGGAATCCAGACTGATGCAACTGTATTCCAGGCATTGATAACAGAAAATGAACACTTTAAATCAATAGATTATTATTTGTCAAAAAACAATTTTCGATCACACTTTATGCTGCGCTGTCTGTTGCTTTTTCTACAGCAGCATTTTTTACGTCATCCGGAAGTGTGATGGTTTCTACTTCTCCAAATGAGCCAAACTTAAGCTCAAAGGTACATTTATCACAAGCAAATTCTACTTCCTCCTGTGCACCTGCTGATTTCATAACTTCCAGCATCATGGACTGCAGATCCAGTGACATTTTTACCGGCATAGAATCTTCTTTAGCAATGTAGAATTCTACCGGTATTTTAATTTCAGCCCAATTGACATCACCCATGATATCAGCAGAATCATTCATGGCACTTAATGTGGAATCCAGTATGGTACTCAGAGCTTCACCGTCCAGAACGCCTTTTAAGGCATAGCATTCAACACTTTCCAGGTCAGTTGTATTTTTTTCCAGTTCCAGATTTGCTGCCAGCTTCTCAAACTCTTTAAAATCATAGGCGTTGAGATTTTTATTCAGGTCAGCCTGGACTTCTTTTGTCCAGCCTTCCTCACCGGTTTTTGAGTAGGAAATGGTGTTGTCACCTTCTTTTACCGTGTATACTTCTAATGGTGATGATTGGTTCATACCCAGCATTTCCATTGTCATATTGCCTTCGGCATGAGCAATCTCAGGATTTGTGTTTATTTTCATGCCCATGTCCATATTCATGTTGATATCCACTGACATCCCCTGAACAGTGCCACTGGCTTTCAAGTCCATGAGCATATCCATTTTATAGTTTTCTTCTTTTGACATATTCTGTGACATGGATTTTAGAAGTGAGTCTGATGTTACTTTACCACATCCTGTCATATTAAAAATCAAAATACCGCTTCCCAATATAGCACAGCTATAAGTTACTAATTTCTTTTTCATACTTTTCTCCTTTGTCTTTCCCTATAAATGGGTGATTGTATTCTTTAGACAGAAAGAACACATGATAACCATTATATATGATTTATTTGTGACCGGACCGGGAATGTATTGAAATGCATATTTTATGTTACAAAATGAGCCAATGGCATTATTTTTAAAATACTTTTGGTATAGCAGTTTCTGATTCTGAGACCATTTCCTCTGTGTTTTTTTCGGTGGATGAATCTATATCCTGAGGAAGGGGAATTTCTCCAACTTCCCCGAATGAACTATATACGAAATCTAATGTAAAGTTATCGCAGTTAATGTTCATTTCTCCCTTTGTATCAAAAGTCTTTGTCAATCCCAAAAGTAAAGATTTAAGTTCAAAACTTATTTTTACAGGAAGTTTCTCTTTTTTAGAGATATAATAGACGATGGGAATATCGATTTCCTCCCAGTTAATATCTTTATAAATATTAAACGGAGCATCGGGAGTATCAGATACGGAATTCATCATTTCTTCCAGCGCGTTACTATTCAGTTTACCATTTAGTTTATAGCATTCGACACCTTCCTGCTCTGTTGTCTGGTCTTCCAGTTCTAAATTACTTGTCAGTTCATCAAATTCTTTGTAGATAAGAGGCTGGGGGCGATTTCCCAGATCAGCTGTGGAAAATTTTTTCCAGTCTGTATCGCCGATTTTAAAATGAATGGTTTCATCGGTACCTTCTTTCATAAAGTATGCCCCAATATCTAATTTTTGTTCTACGCCCATTGCTTTAAAAAAAACAGTACCATCTGCATAAATTTTCTGTGGTTCTGTATTGAGTTGGATCTCCATATCCATACCTGCCTGGACATCCAGCGTAATCCCGCTCATTGAACCGCTGCCTTTTAGATTACCGGACATATCAATTTTATAATCAGTTTCTTCTGCCATGTTTTCCGATATAGATGTCATCAGTGATTCTGCAGTTACCTTGCTGCATCCTGCAGTGTTTAGAATGAGGATACTCCCAGTTATGAATGCACAGCCGTATTTCCATAAGTTCTTTTTCATTATCTCTCCTTTGATTTAGAGCGTGTTTTACAACAGTTTCCAGAGCTAACACGCAATTTTTTTGTTCTAATTATGCTTCATTATAAGAACATGACCATATTATAGATCATTTTTATTAATATGGATCATCCGTGTACTGAAATGCAGTTTTTATACTTGTTTTGAACGGGTTTTGGATAGACGGTAAGCACACTCTTCACAGATGTGCAGATGGTGGGAAGGATTTTCAAACGGGCTTAAGGGGTCTACGGACCGTAGATTGCCTTTTCAATTGTATTGCTGTACAATGAAAAAAAGAGGTGATTAATTGTGGATATGATAAGAAAAAAGCAGCTTCTGGAGGAGTATAAAAACCGGCTGCCCGAAATGGGTGTAATATCTCTTTGCTGCAAAGCCACGGGTGAAGCTTTTTTAGGGATTTCTAAAGATACGAAAGCGGACTTGAACAGTGCCTGCTTTAAGCTGTCATCAGATGGACACCCCAACAAGGTGCTGCAGGGTCTGTGGAATAAATATGGCATGGATGGTTTTGAATGTTCAGTTCTTAAAATTCTGAAATATGAAGACACGGGTGAAGATCATACGGCTGAACTTGAGGCGCTGCGGGAAAGATGCATGGCGGAAGATCCCGGGGCGAAAAAAATCTGGAGATGAAAAGAGAAGCCCTGAATGAAAATAGGGGGCATTGGTATTTTCGATTATGATGCAGATATGAATATGGCAGGTTTGGCGGTTAAGCTAAATCTGCTTTTTAATTGGAAAAAGGAAACTTGGAGTATTCAGAGAGTCATGACGACATTTGCGGATTATTTTTGGCTATGAAATTTATGGGAAAATGGAAAAGTACTTGACTTTAAAATACTACAGATGTAATATATAGAAATAAAAAATTTTATAGTTAAATATTACATTTGTAATAAATGTCTAATGAAAAAGCGTTTTTAAGTTACGTGCGGATGGAACACAAGAGAGTACTTGAATATTTATTCCCAGCCATCTGCATGCCCACTTTGCACATATTTGCCCAGAATTCTGGTTTTCTAGAGCGTGTCAGAAAACAATTTTATAACATACCTCAGGAGGATATGAAATGAAGAAAAAGAATATTGTAATCATAGCATTGTTAGCAGTTGTTTTGGTTGGACTGATTATCACAGCGGGATTTCTGTATCTGAAATTACAGAAAACGGACCAATCAGGATCTATTTTAAAGCAATTAACCAGCAAGGAGGAAGAGCCGGATAAACTCCTGCAGAAATATATGTCATGTATTGAGAAATCAGAATATCAAACCATGTATAGTATGATCAGCGAACAGAGTAAAGGGAATTATTCCGAAAAATATTTTACGGACAGGAACCAAAAAATTTATCAGGGGATGGAAGCAGAGGATATCAGGGTCAGCATACTGGATTTGACGGCAGAGAAGGGACAAGTGACGGTGAATTTTCAGCAAACCATGAACAGCGCTGCCGGAGAGGTGCAGTTTGAGAACCAGGCGGTTTTTACCAGGGAGCAGGACAGGGGATATGTGCTGGAGTGGAGCGACAGCCTGATTCATCCTGAGCTGACAGCAAAAGATAAGGTAAGGGTGTCTGTGGTGGAAAGCAGGCGGGGTGAGATTACGGACAGAAACGGATCTATGCTTGCCGGGGAAGGAACAGCTGCATCCGTAGGTCTGGTACCCGGTAAGATGAGTGAAGATGGGGAAAATGATCTGGTCAGGCTGGCAAAACTGCTGGATACTTCTGTGGAATCCATTAAAACAAAACTGGATGCAACCTGGGTAAAAGGAGATTCGCTGGTACCCATTGCCGTGCTGGATAAGGTGCAGGAAACAGACCTGATGTCAGGCAACCCGTCGGATACCGTTCTGCAGAATAAGGCTGTTCAGGACGAACTGATTACGATTCCCGGTGTTATGATATCCGATACCGTTGTGAGAAGCTATCCTCTTGGTGCGGGGGCATCCCATTTGACGGGATATGTACAGAATGTAACGGCAGAAGATCTGGAACAACATCCAAATGAAGGGTATAGTGAGAACAGTGTAATTGGAAAAAGCGGAATGGAAGGACTGTATGAAAAAGAGTTAAAAGGACAGGACAGATATGAGATTGTTATAGAAAATGAGAATGGGAATACAAAAGCTGTGATTGCAGCTATACCGAAAAAAGATGGGCAGGATATAAGGCTGACCATTGATGCCGGGCTGCAGGAAAGTCTGTATCAGCAATTTAAAGATGACAAGAGCTGTTCGGTTGCAATGAATCCCTTTACCGGTGAGGTACTTGCCCTTGTCAGTACGCCGTCTTATGACAGCAATGATTTTATCAAAGGAATGACTGATGCAAAATGGAAGGCGTTAAACGAGGATAAAAGAAACCCTTTGTATAACAGGTTTCGACAGGCAATTTGCCCTGGTTCATCTTTTAAACCGGTTATTGCAGGTATAGGACTGGAAACGGGGGCAATTGACCCCGATGAGGATTTTGGAAATGAAGGACTGAGCTGGCAGAAGGACGAAAGCTGGGGAGGCTATTATGTAACTACGTTACATGCGTATGAACCTGTCATATTAGAAAATGCCATGATCTATTCCGATAATATTTATTTTGCAAAAGCAGCATTGAAGATGGGGGCAGACCAGTTGGAGGGCCAGCTGGACAAACTGGGATTTAACCAGGAAATGCCTTTTGAGATTACCATGGCGCAGTCCCAGTATTCCAATACGGAGAAAATAGAGTCAGAGGTACTCCTTGCCGACAGTGGTTATGGCCAGGGGCAGATTTTAATAAACCCGCTTCATCTTGCGGCATTGTATACGGCATTTTGCAATGATGGGAATGTTATAAAGCCATATCTTCAGTATAAGGATTCCCGGGAGCCTCAGGTGTGGCTTCCCCAGGCATTTTCAAAGGAAGTTGCTGACAGGGTGGAAACCGCAATGGAAAAAGTAATATCCTCGCCGGAAGGGACAGGCAGGGCAGCAAAAATGGAAGCCACTATTTTAGCAGGGAAGACAGGAACTGCGGAAATCAAAGCAGATGTATCAGATACTACAGGTACGGAACTGGGATGGTTTGGGGTATTGACTCCGGATCCGGCTTCCAGTAAACCGGTACTATTAATCAGCATGGTGGAAGACGTAAAAGAAACCGGTGGGAGTACTTATGTTGTGGAGAAGGATAAGATTGTTTTAGATAATTATTTTTCAGGGGAATAAAAATGGATTTTGTAGATATGATGGAAGGAGAATTATTGGATGAAAAAGATGGTAGTGATAACTGGAATTTTGTGCTGTATCGTTCTTATAGGGGCTTTCTATGCATCTAATCAGAAAGGAAAATATCTACTGGCACAAAATATGAAGGGAAGCATTTCTACGGAATTATCAGACCGTGTGCAGGAAGAGTGCCTGGCGGTTGCCGGAGTTTATAAGGATATTTATCTTGAGTTTCAAAAGAAGCCTTCTGATATCATTCAGGCGGATACGCTGATTTCAGATGAGGCTGTTGGAGAGATCGTAAGAAAAATTGGGAAAGAGGGTATTACTGTAAGTGATACCGCCGGCAGGTGCAGCCTGGAAAATTCGGAAGCGTTTTACAGCTTCTGGGAAAATGTCCAAAAGGGGGAAACGGCATCGGTTACTATTTACCGTATACGTCCCAATGGAGGATTCTACCGCTATGAATTCTATATGGACCATACCGGAAAATATCTTCTGTCGGCTTCTGTCAATCTGGATTTAGAAGGGAGCCCGGATGTATATGAGATGAAAATAACACCTCTGTCCGAATGGAAATTTACGGAGAAAGAAAATTTTATTTTCCGGGATGATTATGCAGTCTGGGCCAGTGGGAATGGATACCGTATGATCCGTATAAAACCGGTGGATGAAATTTGTCTGGCCTATCAGAAAAAATACGTGGAACCCATTAATTATGGAGGCAATAATCTGATGATCAGTAATTGGTCAGAGACGGATTATTCAGAGTTGAGCTTTAATGACCTGTTTGAGAACTTCTATCAATTAAAAGAAGGCAAACGGCTGGAAAAAGACCAGTTTCCCATCGATTCATCCAATGAAAACCGTTATATTCCTGCTGATTTATTTGAAACCGTCATGCAGAGTTACTTTTCCATTACCAAGGAAAATCTGCGTGAAGCAGCTATGTTTGAACAAAAGAAAGAAGCTTATCCCTGGCAGGAAATGCGCTCCAATGATAATTGCGTTGCAATGCCTTATATGGATCCGGATGTAACTGCGGTGAAAAAGAATGCAGATGGTACGGTAACGCTCACCATAGATGTGATCTGCCTGGAGAAAAATAACGACCGGGCGTTTACCCATGAACTGACGCTGCGGGAATTGGGCGGTGGAAAAGTGCAGTATGTATCAAATGCCATTGTTCCGGGGGAACACAATGTGGTGCCCGGTTATATTTACCGATTACAGTAATAATGGTAATGGAATATTACAAAAATGTATAAATGAAACGATAAAAAAATGTATTGACGCTCCCCTGTATCTAAGGTTAATATTGTGTTAAGACAATGCATACAAAGGAAGGGGAATAAAATTGATGAATTTTAACATAGAAGGACTTTTGCATGGTGGAGACTACAACCCGGAACAATGGCTGGACGCTCCGGAGATTCTGGCAAAAGATATTCAGTATATGAAAAAAGCGAAAATAAATACTGTAACCCTGGGCGTATTTTCCTGGGCGGTTCTGGAGCCGGAAGAAGGTGTCTTTCGGTTTCAGTGGATGGAAGAAATCATTGACCGGTTGTATCAGAATGGAATTAATGTCATTCTGGCAACGCCTTCCGGTGCAAGACCTAAATGGATGGCGGATCAATATCCGGAGGTGCTTCGGGTGGATGAAAACCGTCAGCGCAATCTCTTTGGAGGACGCCATAATCACTGCTATACTTCCCCCATTTACCGTGAAAAAGTCAGCATCATGAATCAGGAGCTGGGGAAACGCTTCGGTGCCCATCCAGGCGTGATACTGTGGCATCTATCGAATGAATATGGCGGGGACTGTCATTGTCCGCTCTGCCAGGAAGCATTCAGAAAATGGCTCCTGGAAAAATATAAAACAATCGATGAATTGAACCGTCGGTGGAGCACTACCTTTTGGAGTCATATTTATCAGGATTTCCACCAGATCGAAAGCCCTTCACCAAGAGGAGAGATGCAGCTCCATGGATTGAATCTGGACTGGAAGCGGTTTGTTACCCATCAGACCATTGATTTTATAAAAGCGGAAGCAGCGGCTATCCGTAAGACCGGTTCACAGATTCCTACAACGGTAAACTGTATGTATTATTATAATGAACTGGATTATGCTAAGTTTTCCGACGTGGTGGATGTCCTTTCCTGGGATTCTTATCCCACATGGCATAAGGAAGAGGAAGCGGTGACGGCTACGGATACAGCAATGATGCATGATTTGCTTCGTTGTGTACAAAAGAAACCATTTTTATTGATGGAATCCTGCCCCAGTGCAACCAACTGGCAGAAGGTCAGCAAACTGAAGAAACCGGGGATGCATCAGCTCTCGTCTCTCCAGGCGGTTGCCCATGGTTCGGACAGCGTGCTATATTTTCAGATCCGCCAGAGCCGCGGGGCATCCGAGAAATTCCACGGTGCAGTGATCGACCATTATGGCGGGAATGATACCAGGGTCTTCCGTGAGGTAACAGATGTGGGAAACGCACTGGAAGAAATCAGTGAAATCTGCAGTACCGATACGGTTTCGGAAGCAGCGGTTATCTATGACTGGGAGAATAAATGGGCGATGGAAGATGCCCAGGGTCCCAGGAACCAGGGGCTTTATTACAAAGAAACTGTTCAGAAATATTACCGTGCATTTCGGGAGCAGGGGATAAATGTAGATGTAATCGGCAGCGGGCAGAATCTGGATAGTTATAAAGTGGTAGCGGCACCAATGCTCTATCTGTACCGGGAAGCGTTTGCCGATAAAATCCGCAGATTTGTGGAAAATGGCGGACATTTTATCATGACTTTCTGGTCCGGCATTGTGGATGAAACAGACCGCTGCTATCTTGGCGGAACTCCTTATGGTTTAATGGACGTACTGGGACTGCGCAGTATGGAGATCGACGGATTGTATGACAATGAGAAGAATCAGGTCAAGATAACAGGGCAAATAGAAACTTCAGGGGAAGGAACTTATGAGTGCCGTCATCTATGTGACCTGGTGAAGGTATCAACAGCGGAGGTACTGGCCAAATATGAACAGGACTTCTATAAAGGATATCCGGCATTGACCTGCAACCGTTTCGGTAAAGGTAAAGCCTACTATGTATGCACAGACGCAGAACAGGATTTCTGCAGTGAATTATGCAGACACATAGGGGAAGACGTACATCTTACCAGGTATATGAAGAAAGTGCCAAAAGGAATTGAAGTTACTGCCCGTAACTCGGATACATCTGTGTATTTGTTTGTGCAAAACTTTAATCCTGAGAGGGTGAAGCTGGAATTGCCGGATGAATTTAAGGTGTTCGCCGGTGATTGGGAAGAGACGCAGGAAATTAGTCCGTTTGGGTCGATTGTGTTGAAAAAATAGAGAAGTTAAGAATTTGGCTGAAAGGAATAAAGAGATGTTTGTGGATTCCGTATCATGAGGGAAGTGGTCATGGTACGGGATTTTTTTGAGTAAATAAGATTAAATTGCTTTAAATTATATAAAAATGGTTAAAATTATGTTATAATCATTAAAAAATGGATAATATACGCTGGAGGTGTATTTTTATGTTAAAGATACAAAATTTAAAGTCGGAAGAAGTATTTAAACCAGGAGCATTTCCAAATCATACATATGTGTCCAGAGAATTTGAATCACCTAATATTTCTTATGAATTAAGGTTGAGACAAGCATTAAAGATTTCGGGATGTTTAACATCCATTGTGGGTCCGTCAAAAATGGGAAAAACCATTTTATGTGAAAAGGTGATTGGATTTGACAATATTGTAGAAGTATCCGGCGCAGATTTTTATGACGATAGAAATTTCTGGGAAGTTATTGCCGCTAAGGCTGAATTGCCCTATGCAGGGGAATTTACAAAAGGTAAAAAGTTATTAGGTGGCAGTAGTGAAGAGCAGTACAAAAAGTTAGAAAAATATACACTTACAAAAGATAAAGTAATTGAATTTTATAGAGAGAAGGGAAAGGTCCTTGTACTGGATAACTTTCATTATGCAAACAAAGATATGCAGCTTAAGATAGCCCAGCAATTAAAAGATGCCATTAGAAGGGAATTTAAAGCAGTTGTAGTTTCTTTAACTCACCGTGCAGACGATGCAATCAGACAAAATGCTGATTTATCAGGCCGACTAAGTCTGATAAATATTGATACCTGGAAAAGGGATGAATTAAAGGAGATCGCTATAAAAGGATTTAAAGAACTCCATATGGAAATTACAGAAGATATTGCCAACAAAATTGCTATTGAAAGTCTTACATCACCACAGCTTATGCAATATATATGCCTTAGTATCTGTACTTTATTGGAAGACAGAGAAGAAATGGTCTATTGTGTGGAAGAAGATATACTGGAAACGGCATATCGTTTTACTACTGTTAACTTTGAATATAAAAATGTGGTAGATGTAATGTGTAAAGGGCCTAATCCAAGAGGTAAAAAACGTAAGATTTTCAGAACGGCAGATGGAGAGGAAATGGATTTGTATGCTTTAATCGTTGAATCCCTGGCTAATAATCCACCTATAATGGAATTGGATTTTGATTTAATCAAAGAAAGAATAGACGGTTTAATCCAAAATGGCGGAGAGAAACCAGATAAACAGGCGGTGAAAGACCATCTCGGCAAACTTCAAAGTATACTGGCTGAAAGGGAAGATATTTACCGGGTATTAGAATGGAAAGATGGCAAGGTCTATATTTTAGATCCTTTATTTTTATTCTATTTAAGATGGGGGAGAAGATGATGGTAATATGGCAGGATGAAATGTGTCAATGGAAATACGAAAGAGTATTAAGGAAAAAGCGGAATTTATGATAAATGATTTTTCTAAAAACGATACCGAAAAAAATATGAAGGAAGCAAAATTCAGAGTCATAGAATATTTAAAGGATATATCAAAAAGTAGTATGGAGAAGAAAAACAGTCATATTATTGATAATACAGCAGAACATGAATTGTTACAAAGAATTTTAAATCAGTTTTATTTATTTATAGAATCGTTTTATGAAAAAGATCCAGATAAAAGAGCCACAATAAAAAGAGAACAGTTGAATATATTAAGAATAGGAAATGAATATGACGTGCAGCACATTTTATTTTCTATCATAAGATTATTCTTTGTGACTGCCAGAACTGAAGTTTGTGAAGACACGGGCTATGCTATGGTAAGGAGTGACATCTGGATACAGGAATTAGATACAGTAGTTGAAATTAAATGTTCCAATACCAGTATGAATCAAAAAAAGCTTATGGAAGAAATTGCGTCAGACATGGTACATTATCATGCAGACAATATTTATTTTTTTAAATATGATAAGGAAAAAATTATTAAAAACAGAGAAGCATTTATAAATACTTACGAAAATGCGGTTGCTGGTAAAAAGATTCATATTATAATCCATCAACCTAAAATTTTATGATTAAGCAAGTTAAAAAACAAAAAATTCAGAACCAGGCATATATGATATCCAATTATCATATATGCCTGGTTTTTTTTATGCATTGCTTCCTTCCGTTTATTACATGGTAAATAGCGCACTTTCGTGGTAAATGGTAATTAGGCAGAAGGTCCTTTCTTGTATAATATTATTAGATTGAATTTAATTTGGGGAAATATTGATATGGAAAAAAATAATGACTTTTTTATTCGATCCATTTTCCGGACTTATCTGATTCCATCGATTCTGGCGCTTCTTGGAACTACGATTACGGTCTTAATTGACAGTATAATTATTGGTAATTTTATAGGAGAGAAAGGATTGGCGGCACTTAATCTGGTAAAACCGGTATATTTTACATTTATGACTTTAGGATCTCTGATCAGTGTAGGGGCAGCGGCAAATGCATCGGTTTATATTGGGAAAGAGGATCGTAAGAGCTGTGATAATATGGCTTCTCTGGCGTTGATTTTGTCTCTGGCGGCAGGTCTGCTGGTGACAATTCCCGGATTGGTTTTTCTGCCGGAAATTGTTCATGGGCTGGGTGCCCGGGAGGACTTGTACCAGATGGCTTATGACTATGCTTTCGTTATGATGTCTGGGGGAGTGTCGGTTGTTCTGATGTATTTTCCGTTTAACTTTTTGAGGGTGAGCGGGCGGCCCCGGATGGGTGTCGTGATGTTTATGTTAATGGCGGTCTTAAATGTCGTGCTGGATCTGGTATTCCTATTGGTGTTTCAATTGGGGATGGGTGGAATGGCATTTGCTTCTGTTTTAAGTACGGCGATTGCGGACATTGCGGGTTTCCTGTTTTTAAGGTTTCCCAACCGCTGTTTTCCCCTGAAGAAGCCGTTTCAGGTGTGGAAAAGCATAAAGGAAATTGTGGTTACAGGCAGTTCGATGGCTCTAAATAACTTCTGTAATATTATTCGGACCATGGTTTTAAACTGGATTTTATTTCGGGCATTTGGAAATGATGCCATTACTGCTTTTGCAATGACAGCTACGGTGGGAAGCTTCATTACAGCTGTTATCTCAGGGGTTTCACAAACGATAACACCCCTGATCGGGGTGTTTTACGGAGAAAAAGACAACACCAGTATTCGAACGACGATGAAAATGGCGTTTCAAAGCGGTATCGGTATGATTCTGGCTGTAACGATGGTACTGGTGATTTTTCCACAGCAAATCTGCCGGTTGTTTGGTATTCAGGAGGGGGATGTTCTTGGGATTTGTGCAGCAGCTCTGGTTGGCTATGCTGTCAGCCTTGTTTTTTCCATGATTAATAATATATTTATTTTTCTTTTCTTTACAACCGGAAGAAATCTGCTGGCTAATGTGGTTACATTTTTCCGGGCGTTTGGCTTTGTTACTGTTTTTGCAATGCTCTTTTCGGGAGCAGGTTATTTAATGGGAGTGTGGTCTTGCTTTATTCTTGCGGAAGCAGCAGCTTTTCTTGTGATGCTCATGTGGGTGGGGGTTGTGCGTATCAAAAACAACAAATTTTCCGGGTTGTACTTATTGGACCAAACCTATGAGGACAAGGGAAAATATCTATCATTTTCAGTGCCCAATGAAGTGGAAGAGGCTGTGAATGCTTCTGTAAAAATCAATACCTTTTGTAAAGAAAACCGGCTGGATGGGAAAACGGCAATGATGCTCAGTTTATCATTAGAAGAAATGCTGGTTATTATTTTTGACCATTGTTTTGAAGAAAATGAAATGCAGTATGTGGATATTCGCATTTTTGTAATGCCGGGAACGGTAGTGCTCCGCATGCGAAATGGAGGAAAGATTTTTGACCCTGTTTTGTATTACGAGAAAAAGAAAGAACAGGCTGGAAATGGAGTATTGGCGGATGACAGTCTTGGAATACGGCTTATTGTGAAAAAGGCGGAACAGGTATCATTTAATCGAACATTTGGCGTCAATAATCTTACGATTGTAATTAAGACGGTATAGATTTGATCACATGGCACCACATGGTATCACATGGCAACGCGAAGCCTGAAAGTACATATGGAAAGGAGCAGATGAAAAGATGCAATTATATCATAAAGATACCGGTGAACGTTTGGCAGTTACCTTACGAACGTTAGAGGACAGGGATGCTGATGGCGTTATTGCGTGCATCCGGGATGAGTATGGGGATACCTATTTCAAAAGAGACTTCTATAGTCCTGAATTTATTCGGGAAAAACACAGAGAGGGAAGTATTGTTTTTCTGGTGGCGGTCACGGATATGGAAGAAGTGGCTGGTATTATGATTTTGAAAAAGTTTTTTCCCTATGAGTTTATGATTGAGATCGCAACGCAGATATTTAAAAAGGAATACCGGGGGTATGGGCTGGCTGAGCATATGTTTGATTATGGGATGACTTTGCTGCAGGGGATGCCCTGTTCGGCAGTGTATTCACTTCCAGTCACTTTTCACGCAATATCCCAGCGGTTATTGCGAATGAGGGGGCTGATTGGCTGTGGTTTTATTTTTTCAGTATTCGATATGGGCAAGATACAGCAATCCTATGAAAAGCGCAGGAATCTCAAGCATTCACAGGGGATCCAGATTCTTGCAAAGGATAAAACGAATGCGGGGACTTTGTATATTCCTTCGGAGCAAAAGGGTTTTACCGGTTGGCTGTATAAGAAGCTGGGGGTGGCTTACCGTTTGGCAGAGGTACCTGATGTGGGGAAGTTAAATAAAGGAGACTGGGTGGACAGCTGTTACGCTTCCTGCCAGGTTATGAAGACCATTGACTGGATACAGAGCAGCGCGGCAATCACGATCTATAGAACGGGCAGAGGGCTGCAGGAGTATGTGGAGATGATATTGGAAGAGTACGGAAGTCTGCCGCATTTTACGTTGAATGCCTTTCTGAATGTAAATGATCCGGGAGCGATTGCCGGGTATTACCTGCTGAAAGAGTACGGCTTCTTTTTTGCAGGATTTAAGCCCCTCTGCAGTGAAAATGAATTTATGGTTATGCATAATCCTCTGAAGGTTTCGATTGTTTTTGAAGATTATGTATTAACGGAAGAGTTCCGTGATCTGAGCCGGTATGTGGAAGTATTTTATGAGGAACGGCAGCAGTTTTATGGTAAGGGAGGCAGAAAGTATGAAGCATAATATCAGGAAAAAGGTTACGGTTGCAACGATTTTGGTGGCAATGACAGCAATTGTGATCATCAGCGGGGTAACGGTTTATGGAATGCTTTCCATGAAATCCCACACCGTACAGACGAGTAAAGAACTGGGACACCAGGCGGGGGATGACGCCAAAGTGGCACTGATCAGCCAGGCGAAACAAAAAATTGCGGATGTTGCCAAGGAAAAAGCGAAATATATTGAGACTAAATTCAATTTTACGAAGACTTATGTGGAGACCATAGCGGATACCATGACGTCGATCTATGATAATCCGGACGAATATCCGGACCGGTCAGTGCAGGAGCCGGTAAAGGGAAATACAAACCTTACTGCCCAGTTGATGTTTTCTTCCACCGTAAAGGATAAAAACGATCCGGCGATTCAGTTTGAAATACATAAAATAGCCAACATCCAGGATATTCTGGTGCAGATTAACGGACATGATGAGGTAGTAGCTTCAACTTATGTCGCCACAAAATCAGGAATCGTTATTATGGCGGATTATATTTCTTCGGCAAAGTTTGATGAAGGTTCGGAAGTGCCGAATCCATATGAAGCTTTTTTACGTCCCTGGTATCAAAAAGCGGTAGATGAACAGAAGCTTATTTTTACCGACATCATTAAGGACATTCACGGAGGAGGATCGGCAATTATCTGTGCAAAGCCTTTTTATGAAGGCGATGAATTCATGGGTGTTGCCGGGGTCGGCTCCTACCTGACGGA
Source organism: Clostridiales bacterium (assembly GCA_018365455.1). Lineage (GTDB taxonomy): Bacteria > Bacillota > Clostridia > Lachnospirales > Lachnospiraceae > Robinsoniella. The sequence continues at coordinate 63,070 of JAGZJZ010000006.1, read as the reverse complement.
TATCAATGATGTGGTAATGAATACGGAAGTAGGGAAATCCGGTTATGCATTTTTAATCGACAGCGGTGGAAAGGTTAACATTTCTTCCAAGGAAAGCGGGGAGGTAGGTGCTGACCCGGATCATGTAACAGACCTTCGTCAGAGTGAAAATAAAGAACTGGCAGATGCAGTGGGGAAAATGGTGGCAGGAGAAAGCGGTATTGCAGAAGTAACCATAGATAAAAAAAAGGTATACCTGGCATATGAACCGCTGACGACTCTGGGCTGGAGCTTTGCAACCGTAATTGAACAGGAGGAGGTTATTGCTCCGGCGATTGAGAGCCAGGACGGTATTATGAAGCTGACGAATGGGGCGATCAGCCAGATTAACCAGAATATCGGGATGGTATTTGTGATCTTAATCGTATTAGTCATGATTGTATTGCTGGCAATCTTCTTCCTGAGTACTTCGGTTTCCAAAAAAATAACGGATCCCATTGTGAGAGTGACCCAGGCAGTACAGGGGGTGGGAGATGGCAATCTGGAATATAATCTGGAAATCCATACAGGGGATGAGACGGAAGAGCTTTCCAATGCATTTCAGGAAATGACATCAAAACTAAAAGAATATATCAAGAATCTGACGGCAGTGACAGCAGAAAAGGAGCGGATTGGTGCAGAACTGAATGTGGCAACTCAGATCCAGGCAAGTATGCTTCCCTGCATATTTCCCGCATTTCCGGAGCATAAAGAATTTAATGTATATGCAACGATGCAGCCGGCAAAAGAAGTCGGAGGCGATTTCTATGATTTCTTTTTGACGGATGATAATCATCTGGCGGTAGTGATGGCGGATGTATCCGGCAAAGGAGTTCCGGCTGCATTGTTCATGGTGATTGCCAAGACTTTGATCAAAAACCATACCCAGAGTGGGGAAGCACCTTCCGATGTATTTACCAATGTGAACAAACAGCTGTGTGAAAATAATCAGGCCGGCATGTTTGTTACTGCCTGGATGGGCATTCTGGAAATAGACAGCGGCTTGTTTACCTATGTCAATGCAGGACACAACCCGCCGCTTCTGAAGCGGAAAGGAGAAGGCTTTGTATATCTGAAAAGCCGTGCAGGATTTGTATTGGCGGGTATGGAAGGAATACGCTACCGGCAAAACCAGATTCAATTAAATCAGGGTGATCTGTTATATCTGTACACAGACGGAGTGACGGAAGCTACGGATATTTATAATGAACTTTACGGTGAAGAGCGGCTGCAGCAAATTCTGGATCATAATGCCGGTCTACCATTAGAAGAGATTTTAAAAAATATCAAACAGAGTATAGATTTTTTTGTAAAAGGTGCTCCTCAATTTGATGATATAACAATGCTGGCATTAGAAATCTATGAAAGCAAATAGAGAAAGCGGGAGGTGTGAAATGAAAGAGCTAACCATTCCGGCAAAAACGGACCGGCTGGATCAGGTACTGGAATTTATTGAAGCAGAATTAAGCAATACAGAATGTACGGCAAAAGTGAAAATGCAGATTAAAATTGCAGTGGAAGAAATTTACGTCAATATTGCCAACTATGCATATCGTCCAGGGGAAGGAAACGCAACGATCCGCTGCCACATTCAAGATGATCCGAAACATATAGAGATCCAGTTCGTGGATTCCGGGACAATTTATAATCCCCTTGAGAAGCTGGATCCCGACATTACCCTGGATGCAGACCACCGGCAGATAGGCGGCCTTGGCATTCTGATGGTGAAGAAAATGATGGATCACATATCTTACCGGTTTGAAGGGGGAAGGAACATTCTGACCTTGAAGAAGAACATTTAAAATAGCAAAAGAGAGGTGTAAAAATGATAGACTTGCGTAAGGAAAAGGCTTTTAAGATGGTATATGAACATTATTATGACTATATATATAATTATTTTTACTATCACACTTTCCAAAGAGAGGTTACGGAAGACCTGACCAGTATCACCTTCATGAAAGTGTTGGAAAAAGGGAACCTCTATGATGATGAGAAGGCTAAAGTTGTAACTTGGCTTTTGACGATTGCGAAGAATGTATGGGTGGATTATTTGAGGAAGAATCGGAAAGGGGTTATTTCTATAGATGATCTGATTGATCAGAATATTTCCTGGGAAAATGAAACTTACAGTCAGGTTGAGAATCAGGTAGATATACAAAGAATACTGGGAACTCTCTCTGAAAGAGAACGAATGATTCTCCTTCTTCATTATTATATGAACTTATCTTATGGGGAAATAGCGTTGCAATTGGATATATCTGAAAAATGTGCCAGTGTAACAGCGAGCAGAACACTTAAAAAGATAAAAAATAAATTGGAAAAATCTGAAAATAAATGTAGGGAATTCAATAATTGATACGTATATATATTCAGAGAAGAAAACATAAGAAGGTGATGGCATGTATGCAAAATTAGCAGAACCATATGCGTTAAGAGGGTGGAAGAATCTTCCCTTTGCAATTATTAGAACTGACAATGGTACGATCAATTTTCTGGAGCAGGATGGTTTTCAGGTTTTGGAATTTTGCAATGGTAAAATAGATATTGATACGGTTTTTTTTAGTAATAAGCAAAAACAATTTTTTCGTGAATTAAAGGATAAAGACATTATCAGGATATCCCAGGATCCAATGGAGCTGTCTTTTATACAGAACTACAGGAAAGCGGATAATACATACATAAAAGCCATTCACTGGTCTGTTACAGGCAGATGTAATCTGAAGTGCAGGCATTGCTACATGAGTGCCCCGGACTACCGTTACCACGATATGAATACGGAAGAATGTTTTTCAATGATTGACCAGTTCCGGGAAGCAAATGTCAGTGTGGTATCTATAACCGGAGGGGAACCATTTCTGCGTAAAGATTTTTTTCAGATTGTGGACAGGATTCTGGAGAGCGGAATAGCCATATCACAAATTTATACAAATGGGATTTTAATAACAGATGATATTTTAAAAGAGTGTGAAAAACGCTCGTTCAAGCCGGAATTTGTCCTGAGCTTTGACGGAGCAGGGCAGCATGACTGGATGCGTGGTATTGAGGGTACGGAAGTAAAGACAATAGAGGTCATACAAAAACTGAAAGAAAATGGATACCGTGTCATGATTGAATCTGCAATCTGCAGAAAAAATATTGACAGACTGAAAGCTACTTATGAGCTTCTTAGGGATCTGAAAGTTGATTTTTGGAAAACTTCGCTGGTTTTTGAAGCCGGAAAATGGAAAGAAAACAATCAGGGAACGTCACTTCAAACAGAAGAATTGTATGAAGAATACCTGAGAATTGTGCGGTTATACAAGGCGGATCATGCACCTATGGGAATACAGCTGGACGGATTTTTTGCATGTGAAAAAGGAAATCTGAAGGGATATGGAAGTCCGTATCAAAGATATAGAGGGGATAAGGAATGCGAGAATGTGAGTTCCTGCTTAAATTGCAGAATTCATCCATATCTTTTGCCGGACGGTACCTTTCTACCCTGCCCCTCTATGACGGATTCAGAGATTGAAGGAAATATGCCTAATTTATTACAGACAACCGTAGCCGATATTTATCGGAATATTGAAAATCCATTTTTTCGTCTGGCATCGATAAAATTAAAAGAAGTAATAGATGCAAATGAAGATTGTAGAAATTGTGCATATCGGTTCGATTGCGGAGGCGGATGCAGGGCTATGAGCATGTTTTCCGGCAATGGTGTTATGGGGAAAGCTGATATTCTTTGCACTTTTTTTAAAGAGCATTATCCAGAGCAGATAAAAAGCCTGATTTTTGCAAGTAGTTGAAATTTTATAAGATAATAAATTTTTATATGGAATATGGAAATATTCGTTTGAGTTTATTGAAGAATTCATAATTTAATCATTCAATATCAGATATTCCCTAATAGAAATTTATATATAAATTATGAAAATGTGTCTGAAAATCATCAGATCAGAGTGTAAGGAGGAATAAACAATGTGCGAAGAAAAAAAAGATGAAAACTTAAAAAATGAGGAACTTGACAAGGTAGCCGGCGGCGGAACTGCAGGTGACATTGGCAAAGTAGTTGGTAAAAAAATTATTGAAAAGATGGTAGGAGATGTCCTGGATAACACCAATACCAGCAGAGATGGTTATAAAGATGGTGTTAAAACGGGAAGAAAATTTTAGTTTATACCTGTTACATAATGGATTTTCTTAAAAATCAAAATAAAATAAAAGAAAAAGAAGAAAAGGAGAATTAAGAATGAACAATTTAAAAAAGTTTTATGAAGAAGTAGAGAAAAATGCGGAGTTAAAAGAAGAGTTAGTAAAATTAAACAAAGAGGTAGAAGGTAAAGAAGTTGATAAAGCTGCTATCAAAGCTAAATTAATTGAAACTGCAAAGAAATATGATCTTTCATTATGTGAAGAAGATTTTAATGCAGAAGAAGGCGAGTTAAATTTAGATGATTTGAAAGCAGTTGCAGGTGGTGCAGGCGGATGCTTCATTTCTAATGCAGGATGCAGCTTATTTGGAGAATTATCACCCGAAGGCGGATGTATTATCATTGGAGCATACGTATAAATTTTTATATATGAAAATCTGTTATTAATAAAATAAAGTTTATTGACCTGAGGATGTGTTTACGAAACATCCTCAGGTTTCAATAAACTTTATTTTGCGTGTAGGGAAGAGCCCGCTTTAAGCGTATATATAAATAGTGAGTACGGGAGAGAAGGGAAAGCGGATGGTAGATTTTGAAAAGATATTAATAGGATTATTGGCTGACCAGAATCCTGCGAGTCATTCAGAGGAATTTAAGAGAAGCCTATGGGAAGAACTGAGGAACAGAGTAATTAAGGAAGAATACTGGGAAGGATTGCAGGAAAGAATGTGTCAGAAAGAACTGCAGGAAAAGCAGCACCAGGAAGAACTGGATTCGGAGGATCTTGATATGGTGGCTGCAGGTGTGAGAAGCCAGAAAAATGTAAAAAAAGCATTGTTTGAGAAAGGAGAAAAGTTATGAGTAAAAAAAGTATTTTCAGACAAAGGAGTCTCGATACGGTAGAGTCTCCGGAGCAGTTAGATGAGTATATCCGTGTATCAAATCCCAGTATATGGATTGTTTTGTCCGCGCTGATTATTCTGGCTGCCGCCCTTGTTGTGTGGAGTCTGGTAGGATCTTTACCGGAGACTTTGACAGCCAAGGGCGTAACGGTTTCCAACAATATGGTACAGTGTTATGTTGACGCATCAAAATTAAATGAAGATCTGACGGGATGTAAGGCAAATGTTGTGTTACCGGATGGTGCCAGTGTGGAAGGAATTGTAAAGTCAGTAAGCAATAATCCGTATTCACTGGAAGAAATAGCGCAATCCTTAAAAAGTGATTGGGTTGTAGAAAATGTAGCTGTTGGAAATTATGCTTATCAGGTGGATGTTGAACTTCCGGAAGAAGTACGGCAGGACGTTCTGGCTAATGTGACACTGGTAACAGCGGAAGTGAAGCCCATTGTATTTTTATTAAATTAGGAGGTGCGCCCGTGGCAGATAAACAAAAGAAATGTGTCAAAGTGCCTGTTATCATGCAGATGGAGGCTTTGGAATGCGGAGCAGCATGTCTGACAATGATTATGGCATATTATAAAAAATGGGTGCCTCTGGAACAGGTAAGGGTAGATTGCGGAGTGTCCAGAGATGGGAGTAAGGCATCGAATATGGCAAAGGCTGCAGATGCATATGGTTTGCAGGTGAAAGCCCATCGTTACAGTGTGGAATCGGTGCGTACAAAGGTAACTTATCCGGCTGTCATCCATTGGAATTTCAATCATTTTGTGGTATTGGACGGATTTAAGAGGGGGAAAGCGATTATCAATGACCCGGCACGTGGAGTGGTAGAGATATCTCCCGAAGAATTTGATAAGTCGTTTACCGGAGTATGCCTGGAGTTTGAACCTGGTGAACAATTTGTTGCTGACGGTAAAAAAGAGAGTGTATTGGAGTTTGCTAAAAAAAGGCTGCAGGGGAGTAAATCATCTATCGTTTTTGTAATGATGACTACGGTGCTGACCGCCTTTGTAAGTTTATTAACTCCTGTATTTTCAAGGATATTTACCGATAATATTCTCACCGGACAAAATACACAATGGCTGTCCAATTTTCTTGCATTTTTAGCAGTTATTACAATATTTCTGCTGGTTGTAGGTATGATAAATGAAATTTACATATATAAGATCAAAGGAAAAATGGCGATTGTTTCTAATTCGTCTTTTATCTGGCATACCCTGCATCTGCCGATGACGTTTTTTTCACAGAGAATGGCAGGTGACATTGCCAGCAGACAGCTTTTAAATGATGATATAGCAGAAACTCTGGTTGGGCGAATTGCACCGATGCTGATCAATATGGTACTCTTGATATTCTATCTGATCATTATGCTTCGGTATAGCGTGGTACTGTCATTCGTTGGTTTCGCGGCGATAGGTGTGAATCTGGTGCTGGCAAATATTATTTCCCAAAAGAGAATCCATATTACCAGAACGCAGATGCGTGACCAGGGCAAGCTGGACGCTTCTACGGTATCCGGAATTGAAATGATAGAGACGATCAAGGCAGCGGGGGCAGAAAGTGGATTTTTTGAACGGTGGTCCGGATTTCAGGCGTCTGTAAATAAAGCAAAAGTAGAATTTGCATTGACAAATCAGTTCCTGGGAGGAATTCCTGCGTTAGTACAGCAGCTTTCCGGGATTATAATCCTGGCGCTTGGCGTATGGATGATTATAAAGGGGAATTTTACCGTTGGTATGCTGCTGGCATTCCAGTCTTATATGACACAGTTTTTAATGCCGGTGAACGACTTATTGGAAACGGGACAAAAATTGCAGGAAATGCGGACTTCTATGGAACGCGTGGATGATGTAATGAAATATAAAGAAGATGTTGTATTTTCTTCCATCAGAGATACGGAGGATGTATTTGAGAAGCTGGATGGAAGCGTGGAGTTTCGAAATGTAACATTTGGATATTCCAGGTTAGAAGAGCCTCTTTTAAAGGATTTTAATCTAACGGTGAAGAGTGGATCGAAAGTAGCGCTGGTGGGTTCATCGGGATGTGGTAAATCCACTATAGCCAAACTTGCCTGCGGATTATATGAACCTTGGTCGGGTGAGATTTTATTTCAGGGTAAACCGATGAAGGATATACCCAAAGAGGTTTTTAATTCATCACTATCTGTGGTAGACCAGGACATAACCATGTTTGAAGACAGTATAGCAGATAATATTAAGATGTGGGATAAATCCATCGAAGATTTTGAAATGATTATTGCAGCAAGAGATGCGCAGATTCATTCTGATATTATGACGAGAAAAGGCGGATATGGACATGCAGTTTCCGAAGGAGGCAAAAATTTCAGCGGAGGGCAGCGCCAGCGGTTTGAGATCGCACGTGTTCTTGCCCAGGATCCCACCATCGCCATATTAGATGAGGCTACATCAGCCCTGGATGCGAAAACGGAATATGAAGTTGTCAAAGCAATTCAAAAGCGCGGGATTACCTGTATCATTGTTGCACACCGTTTGTCTACGATTCGTGACTGTGATGAAATTGTAGTTCTTGATCACGGCAGGGTTATGGAGCGGGGGACACATGAAGAGCTGTATCAATTGGGCGGTTACTATACACGGTTAATTACCACAGAATAGGAGGGCAGGTTATGGGTTGGTTTGACAGTCAGGTAAAAGAGCGGCTGCAATACGATGCAGGCGAGATGCAGAAATCCTATGCAAAGCTTGCCGGAGTCGTTGGGAAGAAAGAAAAAATTGACTATGGGCAGCTTGAAAAAGAGGGACAGGCGAAAGATGCGCTCACAAAAATCTGCAAATATTATCGGATAGAGAAAACGGAAATTCCGGAAAATATAGTTGAAATACATGAACAGATTCAATATCTCTTTGAACCGTCCGGCGTAATGTGGCGCCATATGCGTCTTCGGGGAAAATGGTGGAAAGACAGTATGGGACCGATACTGGGAGAGACAAAGGAAGGCAGGCCGGTGGCTTTGATTCCAAAAGCTTTCAGCGGCTACCGCTATTTTGATTATGAGAGCGGGAAAGAGCTAAAAGTGGATGCAACGATTAATGAGATGCTGAAAGAAGATGCTATTTGTTTTTACAGACCGCTTCCGCAAAAGGAACTCACCGGTAAGGATCTGATCCTTTTTTTACTGGGGAATATCGGTATGGATGATAAACTGCTCCTGGGATTTGCAGCACTTGGGGTAACACTGCTGGGCTTAATTACACCGGCTGCCAATACCCTGATTTTCAGTCATATTATTCCGGCAGGACAGATGTCCATGGTATTATCTGTGGCGTTTTTACTTTTCGGTGCCGCGATTTCAACATTTCTAATGAACATTACCAAAACTCTGGTTCAGACCAAAATAGAGACGAAAATGAGTGTTATTCTGGAAAGCGCCGTAATGGGACGGGTAATTAATATGCCTGTACAGTTTTTTAAAAATTATAATTCCGGTGATCTGGCAAACAGGGTGCGCGCCCTTGAGAGTATCTGCAGTATTCTGGCAAATGGAGTGCTGGGTATGGGATTAATGGCAGTCTTCTCACTGAGCTATATTCTGCAGATTATTCAGATTTCTTCACAGTTGGCAGGAACAGCTTTTCTTGTTATCTTAATACAGCTGATAATTGCTTTTCTGGGGGCATGGGGGCAGATTCGGGTACTTCGAAAAAAGATACGTGCGTCCTCTAAAGTGGAAGGGGTAGTTTTTGCTCTTTATTCCGGTATCCAGAAAATTAAGATGTCAGGAAGTGAAAAGAGGGCATTTGTAAAATGGGCGGGTGTGTATCATAATGAAGCGGATGCAGATTACAATCCGCCGATGCTGGTTAAGATTCAAAAAGCAGTTTCACCGGCTGTAGCATTGTTCGGAACGCTGCTAATCTATTGGGTATCCGTGAAAAATGCAATTACAGTAGCCAATTATGTTGCTTTTAATGTGGCATACGGCATGGTAAGCACCGCGATTCTGTCACTGGTAGCCACGGTTTCAACGGTAGCCATGATCAAACCCATCCTGGAACTGGCGCAGCCCATCCTGGACACCCCGCCGGAAATCAGCGAAAACAAAGAAATCGTTAAATCAGTCTCGGGAACCATTGAATTAAACCAGGTTTCCTTCCGCTATCAGGAAGATACGCCTCTAATCATTGATGACCTGAGCCTCAAAATAAACCGGGGCCAGTATGTGGCTATTGTAGGGACGACAGGGTGCGGTAAATCTACACTGATGCGCTTAATGCTGGGATTCGAGAAGCCGGATACCGGGGCGGTCTATTATGATGGCAGGGATATCCAGAAGGTAGATTTGAAATCCCTCAGACGTCAAATCGGAGTGGTGATGCAGAATGGGAAGCTTTTTAGTGGAGACATCTTTGCAAATATTACGATTTCAGCACCGTGGCTGGCTTTGCAGGATGCGTGGGATGCTGCTGAAAAAGCAGGAATTGCCCAGGATATCCGGGAAATGCCCATGGGGATGTTTACGATGATAGGAGAAGGAGCCGGAGGCATTTCAGGGGGACAGCGACAGCGGTTAATGATAGCCAGAGCCATAGCACCGAAACCCAAGATTCTGATGCTGGATGAAGCCACTTCCGCACTGGACAATATTACTCAGAGGCAGGTGTCAGATGCTCTGGCGGAATTAAAGAGTACCAGAATCGTAATTGCACACAGACTTTCTACCATTAAAGCATGTGACAGGATCATCGTATTGGATAAGGGCCGTATTATTGAGGATGGAACTTATGAGGAATTAAATGCAAAGGGCGGATTTTTCTCGGAGCTGGTGAAGAGACAGCAGTTAAAGTCTGAGTAGTATTAATTTGAAAAAGATGTGGTAAGTGGCAGAGTTTCGTGGTAAATGGTAAGCCGGTCAGCCTGAAATTTATTTATAATGAAAAGGAACATGAAAATACATAGTCATTGAATTGCCGCAGTTATGCAGATTTCTGTTATTGCATTTTTATCATAAGGCTGAAAGAAAATATTGATGAAGGAAGGATGCCACTTGTAATTCTTTCAACCTGTCTGAAAGTGGCTGTATTGCAAATAATACGCAATACATCATGGGAATAACTATGAATATTACAAAGAAAAAAGATGGAAGTAAATTAGTATTGGATCTGGAAGGACGTCTGGACACGATGACAGCACCTCAGCTTGAGAAGGAGCTTGAGACATCGCTTCCGGATACGGCAGAACTGGTACTGGATATGGAAAAGCTGGACTATATTTCTTCGGCAGGATTACGTGTATTATTGGGGGCGCAGAAGCAGATGAACCGTCAGGGGTCCATGGAGCTGCACCATGTATGTGAGGAAGTACAGGATGTCTTCGATATGACAGGATTCAGCGATATCCTGACAATTGTGTAATGGTCGTCAATTAACGGGTAAGCAGATTCAATGGAAAGGCGGAACAATGCATTTGGTAAGATGCATTGTTCCGCCTTTCTTTATTCTACTTTTTCATCGGCAATAGGATAGATATTCGGAATTCCTTTTGCAGAGTTTCAAATTTTACGATCCCATTGCATTGTTCAACTGCTGTCCGGATATTTAATATGCCCAGTCCGGATTCTTTCCGGTTTCTTTTATCGGATAAGAAGCCGCCTTTTGCATCCGCTACGGCAATGTCTTCACAATTGTTATCTAGGGTAATGGAAAGCATTGAGCCCATTGGCTGAATACAGAGCCGCAAACGGGCATCTCCTTTTCGAATGCGTAAGGATGCTTCCAATGCATTTTCCAGGCAGTTTCCTAATATTACACACAGATTGATTTCGGAAATACCACCCAGGTCATCCGGCAGGCTGATATCTGTTTCTGCAGGGATTCCTTCCTGTTTTGCCTGGATCAGATAATGAACCAGGATTGAATTGATGGCATGGTTCTGGCAAACTATGATATTTGCAGAGGAATTAAAATGATTTTCGAACTGATCCAGATATTGCAAAAGGCTGTCCTGTTCCTGATTTTCAGCCAGAGAGCGGATTGCCAGGATGTGATGGCGTAGGTCGTGGCGGTTTTTGGCGGCACCTTCTATGGATGAGATCAGGCGCTGATATTGTTCCTGCTGCATTTCTAACTGGCGCTTATCATACTTTTCCTGTTCTTTCAAAATCACCATACTGCGGTACATGGTGATGGTTTCGGAAAACAGGATACTGAAGAGCAAAAGCACGATTATAAATCCGGCTATTTCTAAGGGCCATCCGGCGATAATTGGCTCATATAACGGGAAGATCCGGTCGATTGCCAATGCGGAGCCCATGAAACCAAACCCCACCAGCAACCGCCTGGAATATCTGGCTTTATCCAGGATAGCAGTCATGGTACTGAGTATAAGGTAACTTGCGGCTATCCATTTATAATACATTAACAGCTTGCTGTAGAGCAGCATGGCATTAATATTGTCCTGCCATAGCATTGGCATAATAAGAACAGCCAGGCATATCGTCAGGCTGAGAGCAGTCATTGGAAAACGGTATCTGACTGGAATCCGGCAGATAGAGCCCTGTTGTATAATCAGTATCGACAGCATGGCATACAGGCTGAAGGACTCTAAACGGTACCAGAAATGGCCGTTCATGCCCAGAGTATGAACCAGTGGATAGCTGATATATCCCGCATAAAAAATGCATAACAGGAAGAACAGGACAGCAGTCTTTTTCTGCCTGCTTTTCATCTGTGTAAACAGATAAAAGAACCCAATGAGAAGCGTAACCGTAAATGCCATGGTATAAACCACCAGACGCAGAATAGAAAGACTTGTAACCACGGATGGACTGCCGAAGGCAGGGGGATAGGTAAGTCCGCTGTATAGACTGTCCAAATCGGTTGCCTGAATCACGATTTCAATTTTATCAGATGCCGGTATAGTAATCAGGGTGTTTGCAATACCCCTTTGAAAATGATCAGGATCTACGCTTCCCAATGAAGTGACTAACTGTCCGTTAATCCAGATACGGCATGAGGAATAAACCTCCGGTACCTCCAGCATTTGAGGGGAAGCGGTACCGGTCAGGATTGTGAGCCGATAGGTTGCGCTTCCATGGGGGTTTTTGGCTTTATCCCCCAGTTCAAAGCCCCCATGCTGTCCGATGGATACATAATTACTGCAGACGGAGGACTTGGAATGGATTTCCTGAGGCGTAAGGAGCTGGTATTGGTAGAACTCCCAGCCGCCGATGAGATACAGAAAACCGGTATCCGAATTTCTCAGATCCAGCACGCCCTTTTGTCCCTGTGGAGTCTGCAGGGTATATTTGTTATTATAGACGGCATTCAATGAAAAAAGTAGAATGCCAGCCAATATGATAGCTGCAAGTAGCAGGGGATAGTTGTCTTTCTGTCTGCCAGGTTTCTGCAATAGAGGAAACTCCTTTCCGAGAATTTATTGTTTGTATTAAGATTTCCGCCGGCCCCTCCAATAAAGAGTCAGGCATGCCAGAATGACCGCAGAACATAAAAGCAGTAGTTTTGGCAAAACTTTTCCGGCTTTTCCTACAGGCATGGGATCCGTGATACTACTTTCGCCTTGATCCGTTCCGGCACTGGCATTTGCCTTCAGAACAGGTGAGGTTTCCTGCATAAAAGAGCCCTGTTTTTCCTGTTCCGTATTATCTGATGAGGAGGCTGATTTATCCGGTGGATCCGTTACCTGGTTTTGGTCAGTTTGATGTGAATTCTGATCCACAGCATCGGAGGCGCTGTCCAACGCTGAATCCTGTGAGCTGCCGGAAGATGATTCAAAAGCAGGCGGCAGACCGGATAGTGAGTCTGAATCAGGAGGTAAATCGGAAGTGGATCCGGAAGCAGGAGGCGGATCAGAAGTAGATCCGGAAGCGGGCGGCAGACCGGAAGTGGATCCGGATGCAGGGGGCTTAACGGAAGGCGGTGTACCGTCAGGTAATTCTTCAGGAGGATATTCCGTCTCTGTGTCAGGAGGATTTGCCTCCGGTTTTTCAGTGGAATCGCTGTCATCCGGTGATGGCGGCCGCAGGGAATCATCTGGAGGATACGTTTCACCTGGTGGTGCTATTCCACCGCCAGGGGGGATTACCGGCTGATCATCCCGGTCACTTCCGTCCCGGTCTCCATCCGTGATCTGAGGGGTAATTGTCCCATCCTGTTTATATTCAATTTTCAGGATATTAGTCCTGGTGGTAATCCCATCTATTGTAATATCCGCCTGAAATAAATAGCTTAAGTTTTTATCCAGGTATGTTTCCAGATAAAGTTCACCGGGATATAGATAAGTATAGCCTTCAAATGGCTTCCAGGAAGAACCGGCATCAGTGGAAAAATAAAGTTCGATAATTGATTCCTTAGCAGGTGGCATATAGAAATAGATACGGACATTCTTCCCGATAGAAGCCGCGCTGTACAAATAGTAACTGCCGGGTGAAGTGACGAGAACGGTTCCGTTTATCTGGGGAAAGTAATAATCCAGTCCCAGGATCGGAAAGTCTTCCTTATAAGTTGTCAGTTCATAAATGCCAGGTGTCTCCGTATCTATATTTTCAACATTCCAGGTAACGGGTAACAAGGAGAGACGATCAGGTACAGCTGGGTCATCGGATTGAAACGTAAATTGAAGAGCAAATGGAAGTCTGTACAACAAAGATTCCTTAGAACCTGGTGATATTATATAATTAGGATATAAATCATTTAATGTTACCGTCCTGTTAATAACAGATGCATTTGACGGCACTACAGTCATGCCGCAGCAGTCTAATGTAATTGCCCCCTGTGATTGTATCGGTTTGCCATTGCCTGTGATCCCTGCCAGGAACAAAGTAACGTTTCCTGAGGCTTTAATGCCGCATGCGCCTTTTGATAAAGTTATATTAAAGCTATTTAGTGAAATATTACCATTGCTTTTGATACCAATACTTTCCCGTCCGGAAACGGACATATTGAAAAAACTACTGATTAAACAACTGCTGTCGCCGGACACTAATTCAGAATCTGCGCTTCCCATAAAAGAAATCCCGCAGCCATTTACCACTTTTATTTTGACGCCTTTACTAAAAGAAATGTTCGTTGCTGTTGCTGATTCTATTACCGGCTGAGGGTTGTCAATGCTGATCATTGTGACCTCACCAGATATGCTCATGTAACCGTGTTGGGGAATCTTAAATCCGTAGCCATTCATATGTATGGTCACTGGAGATATGGCATTCAGTGTAAGATATTTACCGGCGTCGATGTTGTTGCCCAATGCGATCTCCCCTCCGTTTGGATGGGTATCAAACCAGTTCATAAGTTCAGTCTGGGAATATACCATAACAGTGCTGCCTGGTTCCGGAACGGATGCGGATACCGGAAGACATAAAATGGAGGATAACAGACACAGAGTGATGATCAACGTACCGTATATAAAAAATGTAAAACCATGTTTCATTTAAATGGATTCCTTTCTTGTACGGCTCCAAAGAAAATCGTAGTAGGACTGCTTTACAGCCAAAGCCCCCCGCAGACGGATAGGAGCTGTTTCCTTGTTCTTAAGTAGAAAATCATGCTCCAGAACGGTATCTATGTAATTCATATTGACAAGGCAGCCTCTGATACAGTCCAGAAATGGAAGTCCGGCGACCTGCTTTTTTAGTTCATGAAATGAGAGGTATGTTTCGATGATCTCATCTTCAAGATGCAGTATGGTTATCCTGCCCCTGCTTTCTGTCCAGTATATATCATGTATTAAAATGTTGCGTAACAGTTTTTTGTTTTTGACAACCAGATAATGTGCGGCCTGATCCAGAAGCTCCCGGCACTTGTTCATGGATTCTCCCAGTGATTTATAAGTGATTGGTTTAATGAGATAATCGGTAGCTGATACGCTAAATGCCTGTAAAGGGTGTTCAAGGCTGGTTGTAGTAAAAATGAGATGAAAGCAGGTATTTTTCTTGCGCAGCAATTTAGCTGTCTGCATACCGTCCGGGGATTTCATGTAGATATCCAGAAAAATAAGGGGAAATCTGTTTTTGTCAAAGTCCGCAAGGAGTTCTCTGGAAGATGAATAGACAGATAGTTCAATAGGTATTTGCTGATCTCTACAATAATCCTCCAGAAGCTGCGTCAGGTTGTCTAAATCATGTGTATTGTCATCACAGATAGCTATTTTCATATTCGGTTCTCCTATTTTTATTATCTGTATTATTATAACATGTTTTCGTCCGTTTTCGTGATTTTTATTACAAAAACCTGCGCCTTATTACAAGTGAATTGCACAAACTGACAAAACCTGTTTTATTACAATTAAGCAGATTTACGCTTTTGGGAGGTGTTGAGATATGCTTATCGCTGTTTGTGATACTTGTACGGAAGATTCAGAGGTTTTAAAGTCTTATATTAACCGCTATGGATACGAAAATTCTATGAATATCAAAATTCATCTGCATCAATCTATCTTTTCTATGAAAAATGCTTTGAAGCGATATTGTTATGACGTGATATTTCTCGATGTGGGAATGGAAGAATGCAGGGGTATGAAGCTGGCAGAAGAAATCTGTGAAGAATATCAGGGAAAACTGATATTTATTGCCGGCATAGGTGATTATGCGGTGGAGGCATTTCGCTTATACGCAGTGAATTATCTGCTAAAGCCTGTGGTATATTCACAGATCTGTGACTGTTTTGCCAGGCTCAGTATTTCCTGCTCGGAGGCATGCATCCAGGTGAGGTGCGGATACCGGAAAGTTTCCATTCCACTTAAGTCCATTGAGTATATCGAATCATTCAACAATAAGGTGATTATCCATGCACAGAATCAGGAATTTACTACTTATGAGAATCTGAGTATGCTTTATCAGGAATTAAAACCGGCTTGCTTTATACAGCCATATCGTAGTTATATCGTCAATATGTCTTACATAAAATGCCTGGAAAAGGACCGGATTCTGTTAAAAAATGAAAAAGAACTCCCGGTATCCAGGCATCGGAAGCAGGAGATTATGGAGAGGTATAACCGTTTTATATTCGGATAAGTTTGGGATTTTATAAGAAAATAAAAAGTGTTGGTGCGCAGCAGAAGTGTGCCGGCACTTTTTTGGTGCTCTGGCAGCGGTATCTGATGATGAAATTGCGACTGTGCATTGACACAGGTTTCATAAAAAGTTATACTTTTTATTGGAAATGTGATGTAAATCGTATCTGGCTGCAAAAAGCCTGTTTAATAGGAGGAATTTTAGTAATGAAAACAATTGGTTTAATTGGAGGCATGAGTTGGGAGAGTACAGTTACTTATTATCAGATCCTGAATAGAGTGGTGAAAGATAAATTAGGCGGTCTTCATTCTGCCAAATGTTTATTATACAGTGTAGATTTTCAGGAAATAGAAGAATGCCAGGCTAACGGTGAATGGGAAAAGAGCGGTCATATACTGACAGAAGCAGCAAAAACACTTGAAAAAGCAGGGGCTGATTTTATTATCATTTGTACCAATACAATGCATAAAGTGGTCCCGCAGATAGAGAAGGAAATTGAGATTCCGATTCTTCACATTGCAAAAGCTGCTGCTGTGGAATTAAGAAGGCAGGGCATTGAGAAGGCAGGTCTTCTGGGAACGAAGTACACCATGCAGCAGGAGTTTTATAAGGAGAACCTGAAAGAGAAGCAGGTAGATGTAATTGTTCCTGATATCCAGGATATGGAAATAATTAATTCTGTGATTTATCAGGAGTTGTGTCAGGGCAATATTTCGGAGAAATCCAAAAAAGAATTTTTAAGAATTATTGACGGACTTATGAAAAAAGGTGCCCAGGGTATTATTCTGGGATGTACGGAGATCGGGTTATTAGTGAAGCAGGAGGATACGAAGATTCCTGTGTTTGATACCACTTATATACACGCCAGACAGGCGGCGATGCTGGCGATGGAAGAGCGGGTTTTGATATAGGGGATATGTTTAGGGCGTTGGAAAATAGATCTAATTTCTATTTTTCAACGCCTTATTTTTATTAATTTTCTGCACGTATAGATATGTGCTTTGGATTATTTGATATATATGACATAAAGTCGACCTTTCAATACATTATAAAGCCATTTTTCACGATTTTAGTATATAATAGAAAAATTATATTACAATAAAATATAATAATTAAGAGGAAAAAGTATTACAAATTTTTGAAAAGAGGAAAACCAATGAATCAAAAAATTCTACAGTTAGTCGGAAATATTGAACAAGTAATCGTCGGAAAAAAGCTTTCGGTCATAAAAGTAGTTCTTGCAATGCTGTGCAATGGACATGTATTGATAGAAGATGTGCCAGGTACCGGGAAAACTCAATTGATACTTGCTTTATCCCAGTCTGTTGCCGGCGAATTTCACCGATTACAGCTGACTCCTGATATTATGCCTTCCGACATTATCGGGTATACGATGATTGATCCTGAGACTAAGAAGATGGTGTATCGGGAAGGCGTGGTAAATTGTAATTTTCTGCTGGCAGATGAAATCAATCGGGCTTCACCAAAAGTACAGTCGGGGTTATTGGAGGTTATGGAAGAAAATCAGATCAGTGTGGATGGAAAAACGTACCCGCTTCCAGAACCGTTTATTACGTTTGCTACTCAAAACCCTGTTGAAAACTATGGTACCTATCATTTGCCGGAAGCGCAGATGGACCGGTTTTTCATGCGGTTATCCATCGGGTATCCCAATCATGCAAGTGAAATGGAAATTTTAAATAAAAACAGTGTGAGAAGTTTAAAAACGTCATTGAATCCGGTATGGAACATTGAAGATGTAACGGCTATGCAAAAAGAGGTTGAACAGGTCCGGGTTCAGGACGAGGTTAAAAAATATATTCTGGATCTTGTTCAGGCAACCAGGTCTAATGAGAATGTTTCCCTGGCAATCAGCCCAAGAGGGAGCATCAGTCTCTTTAAAGCGGCAAAAGGGCTTGCCTATATGGATGACCGTGACTATGTAACGCCTAATGATGTAAGGGCAATTGCGGTGGATATTCTGGCTCATCGTATGATCCTATCCAGAAAAGGAAAGGTAAAATTTAAGGATTCCAGATCATTTATTAACGACCTACTGGAAAATATCTCAGTGACATCATAGAAAAATGAAAAGTTTGGAAGAAAATCGTTTCAAATACTAATTAAGGAATAGCGCAAGGCTGATTGTACTATTCGAGGGAATAATTATGGGAAAAATTAAGATATATAAACTAAAAGAATACTTACTGACCGGTCTTGGCATTATTTTAATCGGCTTGTTTATTGATATGGATTTTTCATTGGTTTTCTTAGGGATGTATCTGGCAGCACCTATCCTGTCAATTGGCGGTGCGTTTGCTGTAGTGAAGAAGCTTGAGGTTTCTATAGACATTCAGAAAACAGTTCTCCTGAAAGGGGAGAAAGGGAAAATATCAGTTACCGTAACGAATCACAGTCTGCCTCCGGTTCTGGGGCTGGAAGTTATCTTAACCGAAGCGAATCATATTCAATATGTTGGAAAAGACCAGTATCATTTATCGATTGGCGGCAGGCAAAGCCTGTCATACGATAAGGAATATCAGGCGGTCATGTGGGGAGAGTGTAATCTGAAAGCAGCCTATGTAACCGTTACCGATTTGTTTGGATTTATCAGTTTTCAGGAAGCAGTTGCTGAGGATGAGAAGATTAAAAAAACAATCAAGATTGTACCGGATATCCCGGATGTATTAATAGAAGATGAGCGTATATGGAATTGCTTCAGGATTGCAGATGATTCTCAGGATGAAAAGGAATCCAGGGAAGCTTTAGATCAAAGATCAGCCATGCCTGGATATGAATACCGGGAATATCAGCCGGGAGAGCCGATCAAAAGAATTAACTGGAAATTATCAGAGCGCAGAGGGAAATACATGCTGCGTTTGGATGACTACGCTATGTGTTCACCCCCGGTCTTTATACTGGATGCATATGTGGATGGGGATGCCTGGCCGGAGATCCAGAGAAGCCAGATAATCTATAAGGAACAGCGGGTTCTTGAGGGAATGCTGGGAGTGATAAAGGAATTTATAGAAAATGGACCCGGTTGTGAACTGTACTGCTTTTTTGAAGGAGAGGTTCAACAGACATCATTAAATGCAATGGAAGATCTGGGAGCTCTGCAATGGAAGATGTCCCGGTTTCAATTTGAGCACAACAGCTATCGCAGCTTTAATCTATATGATCAGATTCCGGATAGCAGAGGGGGATATATTATCTTCACGACAGGCATGAATGAAAGGTTGAAATCCCAAATTAAAATTCTGGGAAATCAGGTGATAACGGTAATCGGAGGAGAGAATCTGTTTACTGCCCCGGATATGTTTTTGATTACCGAAGAATTTTATTTGCAAAGAATTACCTGATGATGGAAGAAAGGAAACATTTATGCTGAACACAATAAAAAAGAATGGAGTACCTCTTGTATATGCAACGTTTGTCTGTGGTATTATCCTGACTTTATACATACAAAATATCCTGGTTTGGAGTATTGTTGTTTTATTATTTCAGGCAGTGTTATTTTGTTTCTTTTATTTTATTGAAGAAGATAACACCAGGAGAGGGACATTATATTATTGTCTGGGTATCGTTACTACTTTGATTGTCGTATGGGTGTGCTGTATGGCAGCAGGTAAAACGGTTGGTGAATTCAAAGATATTATTTTTGGCGGCGTATATACAACGAATATTTTTCTGCAGACGGGTATCATGGTGTTCATATGCTTTCTGATTGGATCCCTGGTTTATTATTGTTCCAATGTGATGCAAAATAGTCTGCTTAATTTTTTGATTGTAATCATGCCGATGCTGCTTTTTTTAAAAGTAGGCAGAATATTTTCCCATGTATATATTATCACTTTATGCTTCATGTACTTTATGACAATCCTGCATTGCCGTCAGATGCGGGAAGAGAATAATTATACTTATATAATTACAAAAGAATATAAGTGGTATGCATTTTTGCTTTTGGGTATTCTTTTAGTTCCGGCTTCTCTGATGCCCAAAGGAAATCTGGCACTTTTTGGAGAAGAGTTCCGGCTACTGGTTATGTTTCAGATGGATGTAAACTCAAATGCAAATCTGGGACACCTGAATAAGCAGTCAGGGAACACCAAGGGGAAGGAAGATTTAGATGACCAGATTCTGCTATATGTATATGCAGATGAACCGCTGTATCTGGAACGCCAGTTTTATACCTTTTATAACTGGGATAATCACAGTTGGGAAATGAAAGATAGTGATGGCTTTGAAGCGCTTGATATTCAGCAGAATCCTTTTAATTTGAAAGAACTGTATACCAAAATAGATGAGATATTACGAAATAAAAAAGAGCTGAAACAAAGTTTTCCAGATGTACAGCCGGAGCTTTCAAAAGCCATTAATTCTATTGATAAAACGGTCTACCTGGAACCGAATATGATCTTCACCATGCTGCCGCATCCGCCCTACTCTTATGAGGGAAAATTTGCTCAGGAATTACAGCAGCCCGTGTTATGGGACGTGAACAAAATGATGGCAATCAATGGAAGTTCATCATACCCCTACACAGTAAAATACATGAAAAACGAAATGTCAGATCCCGATAAAATATTAAATTTTCTATCGAAACTGGATGAGGATGCTTATGACAAATTACGAAAAGTATTTGATGATGAATATGTGGACTACTATGAAGCATTTTCCTTTGCCTATTCAGATCATATCAAAAGACAGTTCGACTATTATCCGGATTATATAAAAGAAAAGGCATTGAAAATTACATCAGATGCCAAAACAGATTATGATAAAGCAAAAGCCCTTGAAAAATATTTTCATGAGGGAGATTATATCTATGATGCCACATATGTACCACCGGTTTTTGGACCAGAGTATTTTATGGAGAACAGTAAACGTGGTGCCTGCACCCAATATGCAACTTCCATGGCGTTAATGGCCCAAACCCTTGGACTGAATGTCAGGTATATGGAAGGCTTTAAGGCAAGTGAATATAATGAAGAAAAAGGGGCATATGTTGTCAGGGCAAAAAACTCCCATGCATTTGTGGAAATCTTTATTAAAGGTCTGGGATGGATGGTCTTTGAACCAACAGTATCCTTAAGCCAGGAATATGAGGATAAATCTGCAGATACAGTAACAAAATGGTGGGAAACCATTACCTTCCAAAGTATATTGATTATCATTGCTTTTTGTGCAATCGGAATGAGTCTTCTTATGATCATCCGAACATTAGCAGGTGAATTATGGTTTCGGTTCCGTATATTATTTTGTACAAATGAGCAGTCTGTCAGGAAAGTATACCATAGATTATGGAAGATTATTTTAAAGAAAATGAAGAAAAAAACGACCTTGGGAAGTGACGATTTAATCCAAATTGTACAACGTGGATATGGATATGACTGTACTGTGATCGGGGAGATATTTGACAGGAGCGTGTATGGAAAAATGTTGGTTTCTGGAAAAGAAAAACGGGAAGTTGTACATTGTTATAAGAAATTATACAGATTAATAAAAAAGAAAAAAGATCCTGATTTTGGACAGAGATGATGTAAGGAAACTGCTGTGCAGCAGTTTACTAGGTTTGTCAGATTTCATGACATCAGGTAATTCCAGCAGGTATAAACAACCAGTTTAGAACACTCTAATGCGCTCTTTTTTCAGGTATTATTAGTAATAAATGTTGATAAACTTTATAAATGAAATAAAAAAATCCCCTGTTATCTATACCAATTGATAACGGGGGATTTTTTATAAAAATTATTTCACTTTATTATCACTGTTCTCGGATTCAGAATCATCTTCATCCTCCTCAGGCTGTGAATTTATCGTTTCGGTGAAACTGTAAAGATAGTCAAAATCAGACAAATCTTTACACAATTCAATATATTGAAGTGAACTTTTATCGATCAAAGAACGCAGACCTTCATATTCTGTACGGGCACAACTTACGATATGTTCAACCTGATCTTCGGCACGGTCGATAATCTGGTCATGCTTTTTATTAGCCAGTTCAAGCTTCATGTTTGCTTCCGTCAAAATGTTTGCCGCATCTTCTTTCGCCTTAATAATAATTCGTTCTGCTTTTTCAATTGCCTGGTTCTCAGAGGTTTCTATTTTGGCTTTTGCTTCGTTTAGCTGAGCCTCAATAGAGGATTTATAACGCTCTGTTTCCTGCATCATAATTCCATTTTTTTTCTGTAGTTCCAATGCCTGTTCGGATGCTTTTTCCTGTATGTAAAGCGCCTTTTTTTCTGCCAAAGCTAATACCTGTTGTGCTTTTTGATTTGCATTTGTGATTGTTTCATCCGCAGTTTTTTTCGCCTTTGCCATCTCTTCATCTGCAAGATTTTTAATATTATCAAAATATTTTTCTGCATTCTCCTGAGCAGTAGAGAAGATATCAATCATTTTTTCAGTCTTTGGAACACGTGTATTATTTGCTGATAAGTCTTTTCTTAATTGATTGACCTGGTCTTCTAAATTTGCAATCTTTTTTAAATGTGCCTTTTTTTCTTTAATCAGATTCTGGATGTGGTTATTCATTCTCTCAGGATCATATTTTGGAGATCTTGATGATATATCCTGAACAGAAGGAAAAGGTTTGCTGGATTCTTTGTTATTTTGTGGTTGTTCCTGCTTTTTTTCGGGCTTGGAATCAACCGGATGGTCACCCTTTAAAGTAAGAAGATCTTTTTCTAGTTTCCCTGAACTTTCTTGTGCATTTTCAGCTATTTTTATTTCAGTATTCGGTTGATCAACTTTTTGGGGGGGTAAATTAATATCTTGTACGTGCATATTTTTGTCTTCCTTTGATTCTTTAATATTTTCTGGATTCATGAATTTTGTACTCCTTTTGTATTTTTTGCATTGTTTATCGATAAATTAATAAAGAAACAGCATATACAATTTAAATTTCTTTCTGCCTATTAAATTTGTTATGCAATTGAATCATGATATATGATCGCATGGAATGAAAACAGAACTTTAAATTTGATAATACAAAAATACCATATTTAAAAATTCAATGCATGGAATTGTATTAAAAAGCAGAATTTATGTATTAAAACAGGGTTAAGAGGGCACTGGTTGACCATTTTTATTGCAAATCATAAAAATATGTCGATAAATTTTCTATTCAGTACATAAAGAGCAATAGAAGTACTATTTTTTGTTAGAATAATATCTTAAAGAAATCGGGAAGAAATGAGGCTATGAAAGATAAAGAAAATAAGTTTCAAGAGTTGTATGATCAAAATATTAGCATTTTAATGTGCAATGAAAATGAATGTCTGATGGAATCATATAAATATTTGATTAGTTATTATGCTGGTGTGCATGGGTATAGTGTTGATATTTCTGTTTATGAAAGTGGTAAAGAAGCACTTTTTTGTGAAGAGGATAGGGCAAAAACACTTGATTTGATTTTTATAGGGTGGGAATACCGATATATTAGAGGAATTAATATAGCCCGGACCTTTCGAAAAAATGATTGTGAGGCTGAAATTATTTTTTTAGGGGCAGAAATAGAAAATATACTGGATTCTTTTCAAGTGAATCCCTTTTACTACTTTGTTGAAAAGGTTGTAACACATGAAAAGTTTGAAGAAATAATCATAAAATGTTTTAGCCGTATTATTGAAAAGAAAAGTAATTTACTTTGTTTTACTCAAAATGGAAAGGTGAACAGGATTAGTTTGAACCGAATTGTTTATTTAAGGGTAGAACATCGAGTAACACAGATATATTGTCAGGATAAACAAGAATTCTCTTTTTACGAAAGCTTGAAAAATGTGGAACAGAATATAAAAAATAATAATTTTGTAAGAATTCACAGAGGTTATATTGTTAATTTGAACTATGTTGATTGCGTAGACAAAGGAGAACTTTATCTGGTCACTGGTGAGAAATTACCTGTTGCAAGAAATTACAAACAAGAACTTTTGGAGAGGATGATTCAGCAGGATAAAACAATACTGCTGTGAATTAAAAAATGGAAGGTAGAAGGAACATGCTAAACAAGAAAGGATTTACCATCCCAATGGCGCTGGCATTAATGCTGTTGTTAATGGCTTTTGCAGGAAGTATTCTTTTGGTTGCCAGTTACAGATATCAGAGTACTTATATTCGTCAAAAACAGGATCAGCTATATTTATATGCAACAGCTTTAGTTGATGATGCAACTAAGACTATAAATGATGGAAAATTAAACCAACAGGTTGCTCAGACTATCCAAAATATGATTAGTACAGATGTTACTGGTAAATTATCAAATTATGCTAAAGAGTATAACTTTCAATTTAATTTGGGAAAGGATATGAGCGGTAATGATCGATATCTGGATAATACATTTATTCCAAATGAACTTGGGAAAATTTATGTGGAGATGTCAGTTATATATGAGCCGCAGGGGCCAGGGCAGATGCTTCCGGATGATCCAAAAACATACATAAAAATTGGCGATCGGTTAAAAGTGGAATACCGTATTATGATTAAAAATCTGGAATACCGCATTACAGCGGACTATTACTGTGCTGCAGATAAGAATAAAAATCCTGATGGATCAGCTATTGATACACCACAAGATTTTGTAAATATGAAATGGCAGTTGAATAAATATATTGGAAAGATATACACGACATAATTATGGATGGAGGTCTATTATGTACAGAAAAATACAAAAGCTAATACTTAATACAAAAGGTTCAATTTTAGTTGAGACTTTATGTGCGTTTGCTGTTCTGACATTAGTAATTATCTTTTTTTCTTTAAGTGTTACCAGTGCTACTATTCTGTTTCGAAAATCAGCTGTAGTATCTAGTGAGTGGGAAAGAATATTTAGTAAAACAGTGGAAAAGGATTATTCAACATCTGTTACAAAAAGTCCATCTGCTTTTAATGCTGTTATGTATATGAATAATATAAATAGAGAAAATATAATACTTGCTGATAATACGGCTTTAGGTACTGGAATGATTGATGTAGCATCAATAAATGGAGGTAGCATACCAAGTGTTATTCTTATTAGTAATAAAGCTTTCTATAGATATGAAGAACTTGTAAAGACAGAAGCTGCAGTTTCAGGTGGAAATGCATATATTTATACAATTGGAGATAACTAAGATATGTGTATTAAATGGAGAAGGTGATGAATATAAAGTGTAGAACGATTCAAAAACATGGTTTTACTATAGTAGAATTTATTGTTGCCATGTCAATTATGTCAATATTTTTCTTGGGAGTTACGTTGATTTTGTCCTCTGGAAGTAAAATATATCTTACAGAAACTGTGATTTGGAATAATGAAGAAGCAATTACAACAATTATGGACGATATAGCAAATTATGTTATGTATGGAGAGGATGTGCGCGTATTCTACCGGTTATCAGAAGGAGAAACAAAGGTTTCCGGTAAAATTGTTGCGGGCGCAAATGCAGGTTGGTTTACAGAAGGAACAGAAGTATATCTTGATCCTAAGGATGATAACAGGCTCATTTTTGATGACATGAATGGATCAAAAAATGCGGTAGCCCTGCCAGGGTCCGGGACTAATGATCAATTAACGTCAGGTGCAGAATTTTATGGTAATGGAATAGACCTAGGGTATAAAAAGATATATCTGGTTAATAAGAAACTATCAGACGGAAGTTATATTGGAGAATCTGTTTATGGGCTGTCATTTGGCAGTAAGTATTACAGAGGATTAAATCTGAAACTGCAGATCAAAGATAAAGGAATTGTAGCGGGGGCTGCGAAAGGCGTTTATATGATTAAACTGACGGGGGTAGGAAAAGTGGCAGCAGCCACATCGGAAGTTTCGGTGAAAGTATTAAACACGAAATAAGTTTGCTGCAAGCTTTAATAATTGTTAATAGATGCAGGAAAGGAGACAAGCTATGTCTGATCAAAAACAGAATGATATCGAGGCTAAGATTATCAGACTGCGTGATTTAGAAGAAAAACAGAAGCAAAATTTAATAAGAGAAAAGCAAAGAAAAAAAGGATTTATAGGGGTTGGAATTATTTTAATTATTGTTTTGATGATATTTGCAATTATTCAGGTTACTTATATAGCAGGACAATATTATACTTTGAAGCGTCAAATCAATATTATGGATGAGCAAATAAAACAATTGGCCTCAGATATGCGGCTGCAGGAGGACAGAATAGAAGAAAGGAATATAAATAAGAATGGGGAAAAGTAAAATGAATAAAAATAAAATATTTACTTCTGCTAAAAAAGTTTTTAAATCCAGAGAGGGATTGGAACAGGAAGAAGTGCTGGATATTGAACAACAGGATATAGCGCAGGAAATCGAACAGTTAAGAGCGGAAATAAAAGCTTTTTACCTGGAGCATCCGGATAAAGATCCTTCAATGCCAGACAAAATATATGTAAAAGATATGAATGAACTGGAAGAAAAAATAACAGAGCACATCCCCAAAAAAGTAGTGGAAGATGAAATTGTTATAAAAAATATAGTTGAACAGGATGGACCTGGGGGGGCAAGTCCTTTGGATTTCAGCCGAATGAAAGAATACGACTTGCCGGATGAATACAGAAGTCAGGTTTTTTCACCGAATATAGCAGATGATGAAACTAAGCAAGAAAAGGACAGCGTAACAGATTACATAGATAAGAAATCAGATACGGATACAGTCAAAGAGTTATTTGGTGAAGAACTGTCCAGAGATATGCAAAGTATAGATGGGGATAAGACTAGTGATGTTGAAGATGTTGAAATAAAAGAAGTTCAAGTTGATCTTAGTTTATTAAAAGAAAGTCTGGATCAAGATTTATTGCAACAATTACAGGAACAACGTATTGAAAACGAGCAGGATGAAGAGCTAAAAAATAAAATATTTACGCACCAGGGAATTGATAAGTCTGATAATTATTCAATAGCTGATGAAGCCAGTAGAGAAAATTCTAATCAGGAAGAAAACGTAAAATTGCAGGATCAGGAAAATGATGATACGAAGAATATGAGCGATTTATTAAGTAAGCTTTTGTCGGAAGGAAAATTAGAAGCGGATCTGCATAACGAGGATAATCAGGAAGGAAGTGCAGATTTATATATACCTGGAATGAATGTAGAATATGAGGAGGAAAAAAATATTGAAGGTGATGGTATAGATATAGATATACCAAATCCTGATAAAGGAGATAATTTATTAAATAGAGATGAAGAAGAAACACGAGATAGTCATGATAGTAATCTTTCAGATTTATTAAGTGATCTGCTATCTAAAGACCAAGACAATGCCGATAAAGACCAGACGGTAGATAAGGGACTGGATACAGAAGACTATCATAACAGGGTATTTATATCTTCAGTTAAAGCGGCTAAGAAATTACCAGGATTAGAAGAACAATCTGTGGAGGCTAACCGAAAAGGGGAGATGAAAGAGGATTACAAGTCTGACGAAAAGGTTATCTTCCAGGAGTACGGGGGAGATGATGAGCAAGCTATAGAAATTAATCTTGATAATCATATCAAAGATGACTCTGATATGAAGAATCAAAATATTGGTATGGTAGACGAAAAACAGGATAATAAATCTGCTGATATGAAGAATAACGATCTGATAGAGGACAGTTTAAAATCGCTTTTAAACTCGGACAATGAGAGTTTGAAAGATATTTTAACAAAAGAAAAGTTAGAAGAGAAAGACTTGGATTTAGGAAAGGAAAAAGGAGACACTTCAACAGAGCAGCAGGATCAGGGATCTAATATAAAGAAACCATTGCATCAGCAAGAGAACTCAGATGAAGATAAAGTATCAATTTTAGAAGGTTCGGAAAATGAGCAAAAGGAGAGTTTTGATTATGTTGGAAAAAGAATCATAGAAGCTGAGAAAGAAGAATTTGCAGAAAATGATAAAGGGAATGTAGAAAATAATATAGAGGATATTTTAAACTCATTATTAGATGATTCCGAAAATGATGTAGAAAAGGACACTGATGAAGATGAAAAGAATATATTGACTAGGGTTATGGAATCTACAGATGATCTTGAATATGTTAAAGAAACTGAATTAAAAGACGTGAAAGATCAAGAAGCAGTTGTACCAATAGAAAATAAAGGAATGCGATTAAATGAAGCAACTCTCGAAAAAAAGGATAAGATAGAAAATTTACTTGATTCATTCATGCATGTTACAGGTTCTGATTCAGCTGAAATACAGGAGAATGGGTCGTTGACTAAAGATAGTTTGGGACTGACAGAACAGGGGGATGAAACAACGATCTCGGGCAGTCAGAAAAGAATGCAAATAAAGAAGGCTGATCCCATTGCTTTGGTTTTAACTGAGAAGAAAAAAAAGGTTGACAGAATAAGAAGAGAAAACACAAAAAAATACAATGATAATAAAATACCAGAAAATAAAAAGGATGCAGATAATAAAAAAATAGATGCAGAGTTAGTAAAATCTGGTCATTCCATTCATGCTGTTAAAGTGTTGACAGAAGAAAAGAGGCAAAGTCTATTAGCCAGGCTCTTGCAGAAAATCAAGGACATGTTCAGGAAAAAGCCCAAGATGGAAATTATTAGCCAGGAAGCTGCCATAGATGAAAGTAATGTTTATAAAAGCCAGGAAAAAGAGACATTTATTAATGGACTAATTACAGGTTCAGTTAGCGGAGATAACGTAACATTAAACCCTTTGGCTGTTGTTAAGAAAGATGTTATTGCTCAGGGAAAAGTTCTTTGTCTTTCGGGGGCAGCAATTATGGGAAAGGTGAATTGTGAATCCATCATTGTGGAAGGGACAGTATTTGGTGAGATTGAAGCTAGAGGAAAGGTAATAATTAAGAATGATGCTTTGGTGTTAGGGAATATTTATTCTTCCGACGTACGTATAACCCAAGGAGCGATGGTTCAGGGAGACATCTTTTTTAAAAATCCGGAAAGAAAGGGGAAATAGTTTATGGCAAAATTTCGATATACAGCTAGAGATGTAGAAGGAAAAGTTGTAAAGAAATATGTGGAAGCAACAAATTATGCAGATGTTTACGACAATATTGAAAAAAATGGATTGCAGCCGGTTAAAATTATTCAACTAGACAAACAGGAAAAACAAACTAAAGCGAAAAAACTTTCGCTGAAAACGGTAACTTTGTTTTGTAAGCAGTTTGGATCCATGCTATCTGCTGGTATTCCTTTGGTTAAAGCATTTGATATATTGAAAGTGCAGGCAAAGCAAACGGGACAAAGGCAGTTGTACAGAATATATAAGAATATTTATCAGAATATTCAAAAGGGTATGTCTTTGAATGAATGTATGAGAGTAGAGGGGGATGTATTTCCCCCTATGTTAATTAATATGGTAAAAGCAGGAGAAGCCAGTGGTAATCTTGATGTTGTTATTCAAAAATGCGGTGTATATTTTGAAGCACAGCATAAGCTAAAAAACAAAATTAAATCAGGTTTATTATATCCTAAAATATTGCTGGTTTTATTAGTGTGCATTGTTGTAGGTTTGTTTACCTTTATTCTTCCTAAATTTTTTGATGTTTTCACTCAATTGGATATGGAACTGCCTGCAGTTACACAAATCGTCGTGTCTATTAGTAATTTTTTTATTTCTAAATGGTTGTATATTGTAATAGTAATTGTGGCTATCTGGTTATTGTTTACCATATTAATGACAAATTATCAATTTGCTTTTTATATAGACCAGATAAAAACTCAATTGCCAGCTATTAAAGTAGCAACTGAAAAAGTAGCAATTGCTAATTTTAGCAGCACTATGGCGGTGCTTTATGGAAGCGGTGTATCTATGTTGGATTCTCTGGAAATAGCGTCTTCTATATTATCTAACAGATATTATGAAGATCGGTTTAAGTCCGTGATCAAGGCAGTAGAATCCGGAAAAATGCTTTCTGCGTCTCTGGATAAAGAAAATATATTTGAGCCAATGTTTACATCATTGATGTATGTAGGTGAAGAAGCTGGTAATTTAGAACAAATTTTACAGGATATATCTGAATTTTATATGAGTGAGGCGGAAGAAGCTATTGCAAGAATGGTTACATTAATTGAACCGATAATTTTAGTGGTAATAGGTTTATTACTGCTTGTAGTTGTGGCTGCAGTTATATTACCATCCTTTTCTCTTGCTTCACAGGTTACTGAAATGGCACAAAATAATTAAGGAGGCATTTTATGATTGGAATTGAAATGACAGGCAATAGCATTCATATTGTATCCGGATTCCTGACAGGAAAAGGTGTCAGAATATCAGATGCATTCAGCATACCTACTCCATGGGGAGCTCTTAGAAATGGATATATAAAAAATGCCAAAGGATTATCTTCGGAATTAAAGGGGGCTTTGTTGGATCACAATCTTATTAAGGAAAAACAGGTTTGCTTTGTTGTAGATGGTACAGCATTAAAGAGAAAAGAAGTAGAAGTACCTGTTGAAAAGCGAGAAATTATATTACAGATAATGCAACGGGAAATGGGAGAATTAATTGCTGATGAAGACCATATTATTGACTACATAGTAAAAGAAGTTTTTAAGAAAAACCATAAGAAGTATATGAGATGTATATTATATGCTATCCCTAAAATTTTTTTAAGAGATTATATGGGCCTTTGTGAAGAGAGCAATTTAAATCTAAAAAATATAGATACTTTGAACGAATCAATTATAAAACAATTGGATAAAAAAGATAAAGATATTATAAAAGAACAAATTACGGTCTCAATGAAAACGAAGAAATTAAAAAAAACAAATAAAAAGAAAGCTAATTCAATTGAAAACTTTGAGGGAGAGTCAGGGATTGAATCAAATGAATATAAACGTGTTAGCATTCAGGGTAAAGTAAAATTATGGATAGGGCTATATTATGAAAAAATCAAGATAATGACAAATGGCATTGATGGGGATATTTTTACAAAGACAATCATGTTGGAAGGATTGAATACAAATCTTGGTGAAGACACTGAATATGAATCAGAAATCGAAGCTGAAAAAAACATGATGATTCTTTATATCAAAGAGATTAAACAGTTTATTGCATTTCAAAAAAGTGTTTTACCGGATCAGCCAGTAGAAAATATATATCTGTACGGAGAATTTTCTTTGCTTGCTAAAATGTGTGAGTTGACAGAGGCAATGGTGGATCTTCCAACTACTTTTATTAGTATTCCAAAAGCGGTTAAGGGAATATCTAGTACAGATTATCCTAAGTACGCAGGGGCAATCGGCTGCCTGTTAAGGAGTTAAAATTATGAGAATAAATCGAAGAGACAGGGATATTAATTTTTATATTAGCTTGCATGAAAGTGATAATCCCGAAAAATTAAAAGCACGTCGTTCAAGTAATGCAGTGTTTCTTGTATGTGCAATGATGTTGGGAGGCGTTATGATTATATATGCGATGGCATGGAATCAAAACCTACAGGTTGAGCAGCAAATCGCTAGTACTAGAGGTTATATACAGGATGAGAATAATTTAAAGCTGTATAATGAAAAACTGGCAATTAAGGCGAAGGCAAAGAAGATTGAAGATTACAACAATGCATCTGCACGATATTTAAAACAGTTAGAAAACAGTGCCCGTTTCTCAAATAAGTGGGTTGATTTTTTTACTACAGAAATGGCTAAGACAATTGGAAGCGAAAGTGAAATTAATAGTTATCGATATACAGGAAATATACTATCTTTAAAATGTACAACTTATGATGAAAAAAATCCAAAATTGTTTGCTCAGCATTTAAGTGAAATGAAAAAGAAAGACGGTACAATAATGTTTTCAGATGTTGAATACACAGGTTTTGATTATCAGAAGGATAATTTTGGTGAAATGACATATAATTTTGACCTAAAGATTACACTTTGGCAGGTAGAAACTGTTACCACAAAAGAGTCCCAACCTGAAACAGCAGAAACATCAAATCAATCAGAGTCTGAACAGTAGATAAGGAGGGATTAATTAATGAATTTTTCTGTCACGGAAAGTCAAAAAAAGCTTATTATGCTTCTTTTTACAATTATGTTCAGCGTCTTGATCATTACCTTAGGGGTTCAATCAGTCTACGACAAAATCAAAGTAAACAAGGAAGAACTGACAACATTAAAAGATCAGGAAGATGGGATTCGTGGAGTTATTGAGGATGTTACAATTGAGTCAAATTATGAAAAATTGAAAAAAGAAAGTAAAATGACTTTTGAACAAAACTACAAGAGTTTTAAAGCAAATGAAAAAATTGAAGAAATAGTTACCGGATTAGGATTAAAACTGAACGCAATTAATATTACACCTTATATAGGTGTGGATTCGGTTACTTATGAACAAAGTATTGTGCAGCCTAAAAGTATGAAAGAATATACAGAAATGCAGACAGATATGTCAGGAGAATTAATGAATCTATTTTTGGTTTCGCAAATTTCAATTCGGTTGGATGTTAATGATGATCAGTGCTTACAAGTAATTAATGCTATTAATAATATACCCCCGGAAGGTCTGGGGGAAAAAAATAAAGAACGGTATTGTCTTCAGATACCTTCTGTTGAATATGAACCACAGGGAGAGGTTGTGCGGGAAGTGACTTTACAGGTAAACATGTATGGTATGACACCGCCACCTATTGAGGAGGAAGCACAGTGATTGATTTAAGTTATATCATTGTATATGCAGTTATTGCTGGGATTATTGTTGGCAGTTTCTTAAACGTATGTATTTACAGAATACCCAGGAATATTTCTGTTAATGGAAATCATGGTAGGTCCATGTGTACGGATTGTAAGAAAACATTGAGATGGTTCGATCTGATTCCAGTTATTAGTTATTGTATATTAGGAGGAAAATGCAGATTTTGTAAAAAGCATATATCTCTTCGCTATCCGGTCATCGAACTTTTAAATGGAATTTTATGGGGAGCTGCCGCTTATATTTGGGGAAAGAGTTGGAATACAGTTTTATACTGTATTTTCTTTTCTGTTTTAATCATAGTTTGTATGATTGACTGGGATACAATGGAAATTCCTTATCGTTTCGAATTTATTATATTTGGGCTTGGCGTGACTTCTGTTTTAATTAATGGGACAGAAAGTATATTAGATCAGGTTATTGGTATTTTTGCAATCAGTGTACCTATGATTCTCATAACGTTGTTATGTGGAGGATTTGGAGGAGGAGATATCCAACTGATGGCAGTTTCGGGTTTTCTGCTGGGCTGGAAAGCTAATATTGTTGCAATGTTAACAGCTGTGATTTTAGCAGGAATCTATGGGATTGTTATTATTCTTTATAAGAAAAAAAGAAAATTGAAGATACCTTTTGGTCCATTTCTTTCTTTTGGACTTATATTTGCTTCCATCTGGGGAAATAAGATTTTTGAATGGTATATAAGTCTATATTAAAGGAGGCAAGTTAATGGTTAATGAACAAAACAAAAGTTTGGAAATGATACTGGTTAAAATGGGGCTTTTGAATGAAGAAGGATTATTAAAAGCTGTAGAAGCAAAAAAAGCAAGTCCCCAAAAAACCTTGAGTACTATTTTATTAGAAAGAAGTATTATTTCGGAGTTTGATTATATCCGGGCTATGGGAGTTAAGTATAATTTGCCTTTGGTTAACCTTGCTGCACAGAAAATATCTCCGGCGATCCTGCGATATATATCAGAAGAAGATGCAAAAAAAAATGTAATTATACCTGTACATGAAACAGAATACTTACTACATGTTGCAACAGACAATCCTTTTAAACAGGTTCTATTTGAAAAACTCAGTCAACTTTGTGGTAAGCAGGTCTCAGTTTTGCTGGCAACTAAAAATGATATTGAAGAAGCAATTCGGCAAAACTATATTCAACAAAGTGTAAATAATATTATGGCACAGATTGAGGAAGAATTTGGAAAAGGAGAAGAGGCAGAGGAAGAGATTTTTACATTTGATGATGATAATCTTCAAAATGATTCAATTGTGAAAGCGGTAGGTGTAATTCTGGAACAGGGGTATCAGAGGAAGGCAAGTGATATTCATATAGAACCTATTGAAAATTATGTAACTGTCAGACTTCGAATTGACGGCGAACTAATAGAAACTATGTCATTTGCGAAAACAGCATTTGGACATCTGTTAAGCCGCTTTAAGGTTCTTGGTGGGCTGGATATCGCAGAGAAACGTCTGCCTCAGGATGGAAGGATGAATGTTCTTTTAGATGGAGAAAAGGTGAATATGAGAATATCTACTCTCCCTACTATATTTGGAGAAAAGATTGTTATTCGTATTCTTGGGACGAGTAATCCCGAAGATATCCTGGGTATAGAAGATCTGCATATGGGACTGAACCAACCCAAATTTGAAAAAGGTTTAAATGCCCCAAATGGAATTGTATTAATTACGGGACCTACTGGCAGCGGAAAGACAACTACAGTTTATGCTGCACTAAAAATGTTGGCAAAATCCACTATAAATGTAATCACAGTAGAGGATCCTGTAGAGAAGATTTTGCCGAATATTAATCAGGTACAGGTAAATACAAAAAGCGGGCTTACTTTTGCTACGGGGCTTCGTTCTATTCTCAGACAGGACCCGGATATTGTAATGATAGGAGAAATCCGTGACGCGGAAACTGCAGAGATCGGAGCAAGGGCAGCAATAACCGGTCATCTGGTTATTGCAACTATGCATACAAATGATGCAGCATCAGCATTTATGCGGTTGATCGATATGGGGGTGGAACCGTATATGGTTGCATCCTCAATTGTCTGCGTGGTAGCACAGAGACTTGTAAAAAAAATCTGTAAATATTGTAAGGAAGAGTATATGCCAGAACAGGAGGAATTGGTGGAGTGGGAAGGAGAACTACCTGAAAGATTACATCATGGAAGGGGATGCCCAATGTGCAATAATACTGGATATCTGGGCAGAATGGCAGTTTATGAGATTGTAGAGATGGATAATAAAGTTAAAAGATTTGTTGTACAAAAGGCTGAGAGTTATGTCATTAAAGAATACCTTAAGGAGGAAAAGGGATTTCTTGATTTGGGACTTCATATGCAGGAATTAGTGAAACAAGGCATTACGACTACTCAGGAATTGAAAAAAATAAAAACATCATTAGATTAAAAGGGGCTGGAATCATGAATAACGAAATTGAGAAAAGGCAGATCATTGATATTCTTCTGGAAACTTGCAGGGATTGGAAAGTATCAGATCTACATTTTACAAAAGGGCTTCCACCTATTATGCGAATTCATGGAAGTTTAGAAAAAATGAAAGAGGTAGGTATTTTAAATGAAAACCAGATACGGGCATTGGCAGATTCTATGTTGATGCAAGTGAAAAAGAGATATGTATTTGGACAGGATGTGGATTTTTGTTATGTTTCTTCAGATGGGAACCGGAACCGTGTTAATATTTACACGCAATATGGCAGCCCTGGCATAGCAATACGTTTGCTAAATGATACCATACCTACAATAGATGAATTAAATCTGCCTGAATTATTTAAAAAACTTGCTATGTATCCGAGAGGGCTTTTACTTGTAACCGGCCCAACAGGAAGTGGTAAATCGACAACATTGGCATCGATCATTAATTATATAAATATGAATAAACAATGCCATATTTTAACCTTTGAAGATCCTATAGAGTACAAGCATGAACACAAAAGATCTATGGTTAATCAAAGGGAAGTGGGAAGAGATGTAGATACATTTGCAGGAGCTTTAAAGAGTGCACTTCGAGAAGATCCTGATGTGATTCAAGTTGGAGAAATGCGTGATCTGGAAACTACCTCTGCTGCAATTACAGCAGCAGAGACAGGACATTATGTTCTATCTACATTACATACGACAGGAGCAGCCAGCACTCTGGATCGTATTATTGACCAGTATCCGGCAAGCCAGCAGGATGAGGTTAGAATTCTTTTGGCACAGGTATTAAGAGGGGTAATTACCCAGACTTTAATCCCTAAAGCAGATGGTACAGGGCGAATAGCTGCATTTGAAATCTTATTGTGTAATGATGCCGTATCAAATATGATACGTGAAAATAAGTGTCATCAGATTGCATCCGTATTGCAGACAGGTCAGAAGGCAGGAATGCAGTCATTGGATTTTCATATAGCAAAATTAATACAGTCTAATATTATAACTTACGATGCAGGTATTGAACGGTGTGTTGACAAGCAAATGGTTAACAAATATCTGGTTAATAAGTAAAAAAACGTTCATATTTCCTTTTAGAAATATAAAATTGATGTTTTTATGTCGAAAAAACTACCTTTTAGTACGTGTACAATAAAAGCATTACACTTTATAAGCGATTGAATACAAAAATGGTAAAAAATCCGTTTTTTTTGTTATTTTATATGAGTAGCTGGCAGTAATAATTTACTGAAGCAAAAAATGTATCTGAAAAGAAAATGGAGGGAGGAAAAAAGATAAAGATTAACAGATACAAACGATTATAAATTAAAAAAACGGAGGATAAGAAATGCAAAAATTAAGAGAAAAATTTAAGAACAAAAAAGGTTTCACATTGGTTGAAATGATCGTGGTATTAGCAATTATTGGTATATTAATTGCCTTGGTTGCACCTAATGTTGCAAGAATTATTAAAGATGGTCAGGAAACTGCTGACTCTGCACGAGCGAAGAACTTTATGACATCAGCTCAGGCATTTGCTACACGTAATGTGGCAGCAGGTCGTGCTATTGATATTACAGGTGGTACTCAGTATACAGGTACAACAGTTTATACAGTTAAGCTTGATAGTACCGATATGGATTGCAATTCTTTAGTGTAGTTCCTGTGGCACCGGCTACTACTGTTCCGGCAAAAGATCATTTTATTGCAGCCGGCGGAGATGCATATTTTACCCCAAATGATTTAAAAGGCACTGATGAAATCTACTTATATATTACAAGCGAAGGTGCTATTATGGGTGCAGTATATGCTAATGGTGGAGTTGTAAAAGGCGTTTCAGGTGTATCACCAGATACAACAGTAACAGAGTTTAATACAGCAACAATGAGAAATGGTACTATTGCTGCTTCAGGTCAAATTACAGTTGCACCATAAGTAATATTACATAGACATTAATATCATCTAACAGCAGGAGACTTCTGGTGCAACACCCAGAAGTCACTTGCTGGCTTTAAATGAATGTTTCGCAAATCTTCCCCTTTCTCCCTGTACAACGGGGAGGGCGGAGCATTCATTTAAAGCCAGCAACTCAAGTGTAACAAAATGGCATGTGACAGAAATTATCAGCATCTAAAAAATGCAGCGCTGACTGCTTTGAAAGGAGGTGACTGTATATGATGCCATTTATGCACAGGTACAAAAAAAGGGTTAAAAATAAAAAAGGCTTTACAATTACTGAATTAGCTGTAGTTTTAGGTGTGCTTAGTATATTGATTGGAATTGTTGCATTTAATGCGGTAAGAATTGCTAATCAGGCATACATGGCGAGGGCAGATGATACTGCTCAGGTAATTTATATGGCGATGCAGTCTTCGCTGACAGATCTGAAAGTTCAGGGAAAGTTTGATGACGAGTTTTCGGATGCAAACCGGGGAACGGAATTCTATGATGTTCCCGAAGAGGCAATTAAGGGAGGAACTGTGGATGGAGTTGATTATCCCGGTGTTACGTTTCCTGGAATTGCTGAAGGCAGTGCAGATGAGGCCGCAAAAAAACAAGAACTGATCGATTCAAAGAATTTAGTTTATATGGTATTGAGCAAAGATGACTCCATTGAATCTGATTTGCTTTATCGTCTGTTAGAACCTTATATCAGTGATAAGAGTATTCTCGATTACAGCATTCTGGTAGAAGTTAATCTAAACAATAAAACGGTTCGTTGTGCATTTTATTCCGAACGAACAGACAGTTTTTCTTATAACGAAACAGGTTTAAGTAGAAGTGTGCTGTATAGTAAAGAAAATGTACTTCTGAGGGACCGGGGTGCCCTGGAAGATAAAAGACAGGGCTACTATGGCGCTCAGGGGATTGGAGAACCGGAAAATTTAGGGCTTTTGGAGAATGCATATGTAAAAGTTAATAATGATGATATGCTTACCATTGAGTGGGGAGAAATCGGTCCGGTAAATGATACGGGCGGTATAACGGATGAAAAGAGGAAGAAGTTCACGAAAATGACGTATGATATATCCATTGTAAATGCTGTGGATACATCCAAGGTTTATTATAAGATAAAAGATATTACTGCGTATAACAGCGGAGATGGTTATATAACACCCGGAAGTACTGTGACAACAGAAGCATCCGGAGATGTCCGTGGTCCAATGCCGGTTTATGATCTCTATTCTTATGATAAAAATAAAGGTGTGAATAATTCCCTGAAAACCAATTTGATGGTTCCTTTTTATACAGAAGAACTTCAGGGTAATGGAACGATGAAGAGTTATGACGGCTCTGATGAGGCCAGTACCTTCAAGCACCGGTTGTCATACTATGTACCTGCGGATAAAGCAGGTAAGAAACAATATGGAGTATACCGGCTTGTTCTTGACAGTATAACAGATGACAGTGATGATAAATTATCGGTCAATAAAAGATATCCCTCAATACCATGGAATGAAAACTTTAAAGTCATAGTAGAAGGAAAGTATAAGGGTGAAGGGTTTACCGGATCCATGAGTGTTTCATCTGGAGAAGAGAATGCCTATACGGAAGCAAAGACAGTTAATCCTGCAGAAAACATCTATGTAACAGGTGTGCGGGGAGGTACGGTCTGGGAAGAAGCAAAAGCGTATCTGGCTAACAGGGAGAACGTGAACTTATCTAACATGTGGTATGGTTTGGGGTATGCGAGACACCTGAGTAATCTTCGGTACATACTGAATGATAAAACAGATACTACAGATCCTGCTTATGCGCAAAATAAAGCGGGTAATTTCCAGAACTTTATGCTCAATGATGACATTGACTGGAGTCTACAGAAGCTTGGAAGAGAAGAGGTTATACAGCCCGGAGGTGGTAACAAAGTATATCACCGGCTGGTGGTGTCAAATGCATCGGGAAATGACCTGACTACAACAGATGTTTCGAAACTGCGGATTTTACAGCCGCTTTCGGCGAATAATCGAAATGCAGTGGAAGCAAACAGAACAAATGGATTTGAAGGGTCATTTACGTCAACAGTTAAAAAAGATACTGCCGGGAAAATTCAATACCAGAAAAGGGCGGACGGAACGGATCTTGAATATGAAGTTACGGATTCCCATGGTGTGGCAAAAAAGGAAAAGATTCCGGTTTATCAAAACTATAAATTATCTAACTTAAAAATAAGCAATACGTATACAGGTACAGAACCTGAAAATATAGCAAAAAACAATCGAGTTGGTCTGTTTGAAATTATTGGAAAACAGGGAACCGTTAAGAATTTTACCATTGATGGAATCACGGCTTATGGAATAGATTATGTAGGCAGTGTTGCCGGTGAATTTCAGGGATTTGGTAAGAATATTACACTCCTGAAAAATGAAAAAAATAATTATCACATGAAAATGGTAGAATCAGCAAGCGGAGATATAAGTGAAGAACCCCTGAAGGATAGCGGCGGAAACAAAATTGTTTTAAAGCCTTACGAATATGGAGCAGCAGATCCAAAGTTTAGTGGAAACACGATAAAGGCAGTAGGCAACTATGCCGGAGGAATTGCCGGTATGCTGACGATTGGAGATCCGGCTGTTACAGGGGATGGAAAATCAGGTGTATTGGTAGATACCGCAAACGGAAATCGTTTTATCAGTCTGTATGATGGTAAGATTGACGAAAACAATCAAACCCAGAAACCTGCTCTTGGAAATGCCAGCCGAAACGATTTGAATGGTATATCCGTAAAGGCAGAGAATAATGCCGGAGGAATTGCCGGTGTAGCAGATAAAAAAACAGTTATAACGAAAGCAGTTAATACTGGAGACGTTACAGCGGAGCAGTTTAATGCCGGAGGAATTGCCGGAAGTCTGGAAGAAGGAAGCACTTTTTCAGGACTGGATAAAGCAGCCGGTTCAAACAGCGAGCAATATGTTATTCGGGATTACGAATATGTGACGAGTGCCGGGACAACTGCGGTGAAGACTTACCAAAGTGAATATTCCAATTATGGGATTATTCAGG
This sequence comes from Clostridiales bacterium, assembly GCA_018365455.1. GTDB lineage: Bacteria > Bacillota > Clostridia > Lachnospirales > Lachnospiraceae > Robinsoniella. Next base: position 22,908 of record JAGZJZ010000006.1, on the reverse strand, counting down.
CTGAAATAAATGCCGGAGGAATTACAGGTTCTGTAGAAGGACCTATAACCTTAAAACCGAATTATAATGTAACAATAGAAAATGCGGCAAATGCCGGTCCGGTTCTGGCAACAGATAGTTATGCAGGAGGAATTGCCGGACAGATACAGGGTTATCAGGTATCTCTGCAGAACGTGGCAAATAAGGCCGATGTGGCTGCCGTTGGTTCAACATTGACTGGTGGAGCCGGAATAAAAGGGTATGCAGGAGGTATTACCGCTGCTGCAGGCAAAGAGTTTAAATTAAGCGGAGCTGTAAATCTCAAAACGGAGACAGGAAAAATCATTGAAGACATTAAGATCGGTGGTGTGCCTGTTATGAAACCCGGTATTTACGCAGTTTCATATGCCGGAGGGATTATAGGATTGGCAGATGAGCAGGTGGAAATATCCAACCTTTCATTGCCTTATAATATTGGAAACCTGACGGCAAATACCATTATTCAGGTCAGCAACAGTGCGAATGTAACAACCCAGGGCAGTTATGCCGGAGGGATCGCCGGTGCTTTGACAAAAGATGTAAAGCTTAATATGAATGGATCTGCTCAGGCGCAGGAAAAACCGGTCTATAATGAAGGAACGGTCAGTGCAGGGGATAGTTATGCCGGAGGAATCACAGGAGTGGCAGCCGGAAAAGTTGAGATTCAAAATGTGGAGAACCGTTATAATACGGTGGACAAACCTAAGATACAAGCTGCCGGCAGTTATGCCGGAGGTATCGCAGGCAGTGTTACTTCCGAAGCAGATGCAAATTTATTCCCGGGGGACACTGAATCACCGGATACCGAAGTATCGATCAAAATCTTAAAAAATCTCCCAAGTATTTCGGTAGACCCTACAACAGGTGCGGTAGATCCTGTTCTGGGGTATTACACAAATACAATGCCGGTTAGCACAACCGGTATAGCCGGCAATAATGCCGGAGGTATTGCAGGAAAGCTCAATACCACAGGAGAAATCATAAATGTATTTAATGCCGGAGCTGTAACCGCATCACAGGCAAATGCAGGTGGAATAGCCGGTTATATCAGCTCAGCAGTTACGATTACATATGATGAAAAATTAATAGAAGCAAGAATGAATCATGCCAACTCCATGGCCACCAATGAAGGATCTGTAAATGCATACAGAAATGCCGGAGGAATCGCAGGAAATATTTCAGATGGGGATGCAGTTATTCATAATGCATTTAACCGTGGAAATATTACAGCAACTGGTGAAGATGCCGGAGGAATTGCAGGGCTGATCCAGGAGAGACAGCCAAGGGGTACAAACGCACTGCCGGATAAATTTATTCTGGCATACAGCCAGAATATCTTAGATAATGTTGTGATACCGGTGGAAGCAGGTAAAGGTATTTTTTACACGAACAGCGGCTCAGTACAGGCGGCAAACAATGCCGGAGGAATTATTGGCGATTCACATGCAGATGTAAAGAATGTGTTTAACCGGGGATCGGTAAGTACACGTACTTATGGGAATGCCGGAGGTATCGTGGGCAATATGAACCGGGATACAGCAACTGCTGCATTGCCAATGGTTATATTCAATGAAGGGTATCTTGCAAAGCGATTGATATCCCGGGCAGAAGCAGGAGCAGTGCCGATCTATAATAACGCCGGAAATGTATGGGCGAATACCGAAAATGCCGGAGGAGTTGCAGGGCACAGTGAACACACAGATATTTTAAATATGTTCAACCGTGGAAATGTAACTGCTTATACCTACAGTGCCGGAGGACTTGCCGGAAGTATTACCGAAGGAAACATCCGTCATGATGCGGATGTAGCCGAAAAAGTTTTTGCCGGCAGGATATTTACCAATGAGGGTAACATCATAGCGTCAATAGATAACGCAGGAGGCGTGGTTGGCGCAGGTGTAGATACGAATATTAACAATGTATTTAACAATGGTACTGTCCAGACTTCCAATAGAGATAATGCCGGAGGTATTGCCGGTGATCTAAAGGGTGATATGCAGAATATTGCCATCAGTGTAGACGCTGCAATTGCAATAAGCATGTTAGAACATGGCATGTATACCAACCAGGGAAATATTACGGCAAGAAACAGTAATGCCGGAGGTATTGTGGGAAGAGCAGCAAATGCAGTATCGATAACGGATACTTACAATACCGGTACAGTAAAATCGTTATACAATAGCAACGCCGGAGGAATTGCCGGACAGGTGATCGGAGAAATCCAGATCGAGAGCAGGGAAGCTACGGCTTCTAAAACCCTGGAGAAAAAAGTAAGTACCAACCAGGGAAATATCATTGCGAATCAGAGTAATGCAGGAGGAATTGTCGGAAGTGCGGAAGGCCATGTGACAATCAGAGATGTATTCAACCGGGGAACCGTAAATGCAGCTGCCGGAAATAATGCCGGTGGTGTAGCAGGATTTTTAAGCGGAAAAGGAACGATTGAACATCGCAAGAGCATTGTCATTGGAGGCATAGGCAAACCGGACAGCGTCCTGAATGATTACTTCATGACCAATCAGGCTAATGTCACCGCAGGCGGAGACAATGCCGGAGGAATAGCAGGTAAAGTAGTCGGTGTTGGTTCAGCAGATGCAGACAGAGCAATTTTAAAAGATGTCTACAGCGGTATTTCAACAGCGGCAGGAGCTGCACCGCTGACGGTTAACGCCAGAAGCAATGCAGGCGGTATGGTAGGCAGGCTGATCGATACTGATATTAACAATGAAGTCAGTGTAGATACAGCAATCAGCAAAGGAATTTACACAAATAACTCTACGGTAACAGCAAGCCGCAGCAATGCCGGAGGAATTGTCGGCAATGCGGACGGCAGGGACAGAGCAGATGACAGATTTAATAATATGTCATACGCTTCCGTAGACAGTATAAAGACAGGTTCCGGACTGGAACAGAACAGTTTTAACATCTCTGATGTCTATAATGCAGGAAATATTACTGCAAGAAGCCTGAATGCTGGGGGAATCTTCGGTATAGGCGGAGACGGAAAGTACAGCAATAAAGAAAACCGAGTGGTAGACATGATTGCAAAAGGTATGAGTACGAATACGGGAAATGTCAGGGCAAATACTGCAAATGCCGGAGGAATCTTCGGTTATGCCAGTGAAAAATTTGAGATTTCCGCTTCTGTGAAAGACTATCAGGGAAACAACACAGATGCAGATATTACCGATCTGTTTAACAGAGGAAACATCAGTGCGCAGTACAATGCCGGAGGAGTAGCAGGAAAAGCCGTTAAGCTGGATCTGAAATATTCCAAAAAAGTATTGACCGATGCTATGAATGCAAACAATCCTGACAATTTCCTTTTTACCAATACGAATCGGGTATCCGCAGATTATGACAACGCCGGAGGAATCATTGGCGATGCCAACATCTGTATTTTACAGGATGTATTTAACAGCGGTATGACAGGAACCTATGAACAGGTCCAGAACAGCGGTACTCAGGGAGTGATCAGTGCCGGTCAGGACAATGCCGGAGGTCTGGTGGGAAGAGCAGATGCAATGAGCATTTCCTATTCCAAATTAATATCTGACCAGATCATAAATAACCGTGCATATGTCTACACCAACCTGGCTAATATACGTGCAGGAAGGGACAATGCCGGAGGAATCATCGGTAACGGAAGAGGAAGCGTGCAGTTGCTGGATACCTATAATATGGGCCAGATCACCGCAGGAAGAAATAATGCCGGAGGAATTGCCGGACAATTATATGATAAGGGAATCGGAGATATCGTCAGTGATAAAAAAGACACCGCTGACAAAGATGTAGCAGACTTAAGCGGTATTGATGTGAAATTAAATCAGACTGTAAAGGCAGAAGATACCAATGTAGACGGTACTGCCGTAAAGGATCTGAAAAAAGCCAAAAAAGTCAGCTATATTACCTATCAGACGATTACAACAGGTCCGGATACGCCGGATACACCTTATAAGAACCGTTATACCAATGCCCCGAAAGCTGCAACAGTAAAAGCGTCGGCAGAGGACAATATAACGGCAGGCAACAATAATGCCGGAGGAATTGCAGGATACATTACTGGCAATCCGGGGAATATCCGCGTTGAGAACACCTTTAACACAGGTGCCGAGAAAAACGGCAGTGCAATCTGCGGTATACGTGCGAAAAACAGCAATGCCGGAGGTTTGGTGGGGAATTCAGTTTTTGCTGATATTACCTATACCTTTGACATAAATCCCGGACCGTCTAATCTGAATACTACGGATAAAGGCGATCACAGTACATTTGCACCGGCGTTCAATGATGAAGCAGTACGTAAAGATCCGTATGCAATCCCCATTGGCGGGAGCATGACCGGTCTTCACATGGTTGCCAACAATGCCCAGGTAAGGGCAAGTTCCATAGATAAGGGCGCCGCACAGACTACTGCTCAGGGATTGGTTGACTTTAGTACAGGAGACCAGTATAACCTGACCAGCCAGAATGCAGGCGGTGCAGTCGGATATATGGAAGGCGGCAGAATAGAAAGAGTTTATTCGCTGAAGGGAGAAGTTGTTTCTCCGGAAAATGTAGGCGGAGTAGTAGGATTTGCAAAGAATGCACTTGTGAAACAGGTTACCAGAATGGATGGAGAAGACATTTCTCTTACGACGAAAGCCGCAAAGGGAAGCGGAAACTTTATTCAGAGGGGAAGCCGGAATGTGGGAGGTATCATCGGCTATGCCTATGATGGAACACAGGTACTGGATACCCGTAATTATAACAGCGTAACCGGAAGAACAAATGTAGGCGGTATTATCGGATATGCAGGAACAAGCGTGGAAGTAACCCTTGCCCAGAATCTGAAAGCTGTCACCGGAAAGGCATACAGCGCAGAAGATTTAAAAGCGGATACTTCATCCACAATCTTACCGGTTTATGAATCTGCACAGCTTGATAAGAGTAATGTAGATGGAAGTTATATCGGTGGAATCGTGGGTCGGGGTGACAATAGTGTTATTGTTACTATGAGCAAAAATGATCCGTTAATAACCGAAGAATTTAAAGATTTACAAGAAGATGCGAAGTTCGCCGGAAAGTATACCCTTGGCGGCAACCAGTCTAATGCAGTCAGTGGAAAAAGCTATGTAGGCGGTATCACAGGAGCTTACGGTATTATCAATTATACAGTTAATACCGGACAGATCTCAGCGGTGCAGCGTGCAGGCGGTATCAGCGGAAGCGGATACCGGATTACAAATACATACAACACGGGCGATGTGATTGGTGAAAACAGGGTACTCTACATTCATGATGTAGGACATGTTCCGGGAAATTCCACATTGACAGAATATACACAGGCAACTCATATCGGCGGTATAGCCGGTGAACTTGGAGAACGTTCCGGAAACGGAATTGTTCAAAAGCCGGAGGCAGGCGTCTATATCCAAAGTGTATTCAACAGTGCGCAGATTGTCAGAGGAGCCAGCTACATTGGCGGTATTGCAGGTTATGCAGTCGGTCCGGTGGATGTATCCTATAACAGTGCAACAATATCTGCAAAACAGACGGATACCGGATTGGATGACTTAGGTGTATCCGGAACAAAAGTAGGCGGGCTGGTAGGCGTAATGGCCCAGGATCGCAGCAAGACCATAAAAATAACAAACAGCTATAATACAGGAGAAATAATAGGTACCAATGACCGGGGAACCCTGATTGGATTCCTGGAAGGATATACCGATGAAGTAATTAAATCAGAACGTATTGAAAACAGTTATTATCTCAGTGACAATGAATTGAAGTATTGGAATAGTTCCACGTCACAGATCGACTCCACTTTCAACTATGGTTTAAAACCACTTTCACTGCCAAGCAGTACAGACTATGATACATTTGTACAGAAAACGCAGCAGTTGAAAAAAGATGGGGATCCGGCAGATAATACCACACCGTTGGATGAAAAGAGAACGGACAGCGAATATGGACTGCGAAATTACAGCAATATGGTACGTCAGTATGCGAAGGTAAATTCCAGCATCAGCGTATCCATGGAATATCCGGCCAAAGGGGAAGAAAATTTAAAAACTCCTCTTAACAATAAGATTACGGGAACCGGATCCGCAAATGTGGCAGCTTCTTCAGGCAGCCTTGCAGCCCAAAAGGCAAGATCGGCTAAGTTTGTTTATCCCTGGACAGAGGATGAATTAACACTGGGAATGGATTATGAATTTCCACAGCTGGATCTGGCAGGTGCTTCTGCGGATGACAGCGGCATATCCGAAGTCAGCCTGGGCAGTTTTACGACAAACGGCGGACAGGCATTGCCGGGGAATAACCAGTCGTTTACGTCACTTGACAATACGAAGGTTTCCTATTATTACAACTATTGGCCAACAAAAGCTGTGGATTATATGCAGTCTTCCATAGAATATGATGATGGAGGAAACAATGATAACTCTGCATATACAGATGGAACCTGGACAGGAGATAACACAAATAATACCGGAGTAGCAATTAAATTCAGAGATAATGATAAATATCCGGTTAAACGAGTTACCCAGGAAAATGTAGACTTAGTAGCCAGGTTCAAATTAAGCAGCGGTGTATTGCCAAGCTATATGAATTTCTCCGTTTATGACGGACACAGCAGAGGAACTTATAATTATAATAATACAGTTTTTACAAATACGATATTGCCAAAATCGCCGGTTAAGGTTTACACATTGGCTAAGGCATCCAGTTATGAGTATGACGTCCCGAACAAAAAACAGGATATTATGGTTAACGGGGAATTGTATTATTTCTATGCAAAAGATACGGCAGGAAACAATCCGGATAAATTTGATTCTGTAGATGATATTACGGTATCCGTAAATCTCACAGGTACAACCAATATGACAATCCGGGTAAATCTTCCCTGTGAAGAGATGGATTCCTATCTGCCGGCTTCCAGCGGTTATTTTACCATGGAGGCAACCAAGATTTACGATAAGGAATTAGGGATAAAGCCGGAGAATTTAGCGGCGTATGACAGAACCAGCAGAATGTTCAGTATGCATTTTTCTAATACGGAAATAGATGATATTCATAATGACAGTATATTGGATGAAATTCCGTCCATTGATTTTGATGATCTGGACGATTTGGAATATTATCCTCAGACTACAGCGGCATTGGGAAGTACACTGCTTGCAGAAGATGGGGCAGCGCCTCAGCCGGATACATACCGGATAGAGACAGAGAACAAGCTGCAGATCCGGAATGAACGTCATTTATATAACATGAACCTGGGTGAAAACATGGGTTATGCTGCAATCGGAAGTTCCTATCTGAAATATCTCACAAGAGATATAGAATTAATGAATAACATTCAGTTGTCCACAAGTGATGACGGATATAATGGATTTGTGATTGGTGCATCCAACAAGCGTATGTACCGAATGACGGGGTCTCTGGACGGCAATGGTTTTACCATTGGAAGAATCAGGGTAAACCGTATACAAAATCCCGGTAATTTCGAGACCGGGGCATCCATACCGAATACACATTATGCTCTGATTTATGATTTGAGCGGCGGTGTGGTTAAGAATCTAAATATCGGAAGTGACAGTAAAATTGTTGCGGATGAAGCAGCAGGGCTGGCATACTATGTAAGTAATGGCAGAACAGCCCAGAACCCGGATCCTTATCAGGATTACGACAATGCTTTATTCGAGAACTTAAGTCCGCAGCTGCCGATGGAAACAGGTGCAGATGCAAAAATTTATGATACAAGAGTGTCTGCAAGGATAAGCGCCGACAGGGCAGGAGGTTTTGCACTGTATACGGCGAGACGTTTCAGCGGAAGCGGGGATGTTCCAACAACAGCCTCCGGAAGAGAGGCAGTGAAAAAAGCAGTTACTTTTACAGATGATAATTTTGCCGGAAAGATTAACGGTATTTATGGAGGAAATGATCCATTTATGAGTGCCGGAGATGCACTGGCCAGAAATTCATCTAAATCAGCAGGTATCTTAGTATTTGTCTCCGGAAACCGGAAGTCAGAAGATATTGACGAGACGAAGCCAGGTTTGAATTTGTATCCAAATTACAGAACCGAGGCGGAAGTAAATGGATGCCAGGTAGACAGAGAAGGCTATGTATTTGCAAACAACGTATCCGCCGGAATGATATGCGAGGCCTTATATCCTCAGAATCGGGTGGGACAGATCGGAACAATCCGTAAATCATCCAATAACGGGGCAGTCGTTGCCCATGAACAGGCAAACGGCATCACACAGGGTATTGTAAGCTTTGGTACGGGTGACACTGTACAGCAGGACAACTGTAGAAATGAAAGCAGGATACAGGTTACTTATTCATATAATAACGGTATCGTACAGACGCCGGACGGCAACGGACTGGCAAGCGGAATCGGAAACTATGTAAGTGAAGCTTCTTATTGTACGAACAACGGAAGTGTATTTGGAAAAATCGCTTCTGGAATCAGTAACTATGGAGATAAGCACACCATTGTAGATCTCTGTGTCAATAATGGTTATGTACAGGGAACGCTGGCAGCAGCAGGTATCGTGGCAGTTCCTTCCCAGTATGGAGGAACAGCTGTACCGAATCAGGATGTCCAGCTGAAACTGAGCAACTGCTACAACACAGGAAATGTTGCAGTTACTACAAATACCGATAATAAAAAGGCAATTGAAAATTCTTATGCCGGAGGTATCGTAGCATATGCATCCAGTCCTAAACCGGACAGCTACAGCTGGGATACATTAAAACCGACAGATATTACGGATCATGACGACAGAAAGACCATTATCAGAAATTGTTATAATGTGGGAACCGTGAACTATATCAGAGATTACACAGCGGATTCTTATATTTCTGGTACTTTCTCAGATAATAACCGAAATATCGGAGGAATAGCCGGTGGAGGATTAAACCGGTTTGTAGATATCCAGAACTGCTACAGCCTGTCAGATCCGGAACTGAGGATCAAACGGCTTCACCAGGCTTATAAGCTGGTAATAAACGGAGCAACGACAGATTTCACCTGGAATCAGGTAGTAGTAAATCAGGACCCTGACGCTAAAGGTTATAATTATAAACTGGATGCGGTTGGAAACACTACATATGGAAATAATGTAACAAACATGACTTATATGGATATGATGACCGGAGATAATTTCAAAGGCTTTGATCCTGATATCTGGACTCTGGATCATCAGACCAGGGACGATGAAGGTGATCTTCTGTATCCATTCCCTCAGTTTGTGAAGAGACAGCAGACAGCGGAATATGTTGGGGATCAATACCTGGCAGATAAACCGGATTTTGCATTCAACACAGACTTTAATAAACGTAAGAACAATATAGATATAGAAACCCCGAAGACAACGATAGAGAACGCACAGGTTACAGTGAAAGATGCTGTATCCAGTACAATCAGCTATCAGGATACACCTTCCAATTATTCCATTCAGATAGATGGATATGATCCGGCAGCCTCTTATCAGGTCACAATCTATGATGGTGATGCATATGAGAAGGCAGATTATGCCCCGATTGTCATCCGAAAGTTTGAAATAGCACCGGGAGGTGCGGTAACTTCAGGCGGTAAACTTCCGAATTATGAGTCAACCACCACAGCGGCGGGAACAATGAAGTTCTTTAATCCGGCAAATGTAGTATTTAACGCAGGAACAGGAACGCTTCAGATTCTGGATGAAGAAGAAACCGGCTGGTATATGCCAAATAAGGGATACTATACAGCAATTGTAACAAAGTCAACCGGAAATGCCACGACAGCGGATATCGAATCTAAAGTCAGTGATTTCCCGGATAAAAAAGGAACGGTAAACGGTATTGCCAAATCCGCAATAAAAGGAAACACCTCAGAGCGGTTCCAGGTACATTTTGGAGGGGATAATGCTGACGGAAGTAACATTGATTCCCAGACAACCTTCTTTGGTCTGCTTCCAACCGGATATTCTTACGGTACACAGGCGAAGCCTTACTATGTAACAGACCAGTACAGCATTATCGGCATGACTACATCCGGTATTGCACAGGATGCCACAACAGGGCGTTATTTCAGGCAGAGTAAAGATTTCACAATCGATCAGCCGTTCTATGAAATGTTTGAGTTTAACGGTGATTACGATGGCGCTGGCCATAAGATCACTCAGGACAATAAAGATATTGGATTTATATCCTATTTAAGAAGTAAAGATAAAGCGTCATTTACAGCCAGTGTACATGATTTACAGATGCAGGTAAAAGCAACGGATACGTCCGGCAAAAAGCTTAAGAACCTTGGAAAATACCAGGAAGCATCCAACTATACGGCAAACCTCGGACTGATTGCAGATTATGCGGATAGTGCGTTGCTGGATAAGATCACGGTAAGCGGAGAGGTACGTGCCCAGGGATTCACAAACCTGTCAAATGTAAAGAAATACATAAATAACAGCTATACACTTGGCGGTGTGGCAGGATTCATCAGAGATTCAGAAGTAACCGATACAAGAAATAACGCTACACTTGGAGTTAATTTAAGCAGACCGGAGGCAGATGTTCCACTTGGAAATGGGGATACCCTGAAAGTGAAATACGATCTGCCGGCAGCACTCAGTATAGAAACAGCCGGAATTGCGGCGTATGCAAAAGATACGAAATTCGTGAAAGTTTCCAATAATGGTGAAATTATCGCCAGCCAGGGAAATCATCACGCAGCGGGTCTGGTGCATACCATGGAAGGAAGTAAATCACAGATTTCCCAGAGTATGAACGGCGGTTATATCAGAGCTCACAACGGAACAGCGGCAGGACTTGTAAAAGATTTAAGAAGCGGTCAGATCAAACAGGCATACAATACCGGTAAAGTAACGGCACTTGCAGTTGCTTCGGCCGGAGGCAGCGGAACCGCAGTTGGTATTGCCGCAGATGTTGCAGGCAGTGTTACGGAAGTTTATAACGCAGGATTTGTTAGCGGAAAATATCAGGGAAGCTTATCCAGGAGCAAAGGATCCAGAGGGCGGTTTACAAAAGCATATTACCTGAAGGATGAAAATTTCTACTGGGGAGATTCCACACAGCTGCCCGGATTGCCGGGATCCATGGTGGTGACAGACGATAAGGATCTGGAGCTTTACCTGGGATTTGGCAGGGCACCGAATGAATATTGGGCTTTCGCAGACAACAAACACGAAGATTATGTAACAACACCGGCAGATCCGGACAATAGTATTGATGAAGTATACCAGGATACCTACGCACTGACTTATGCAGAAATCACGGATGCAGCCGCAATGGCAGCAAAGGGATTTGATATGACTACAGGAAGTACGGATAAGACCTGGAAGCTGGATCCGAATCCGGTAAATGATACCATTAACAGCAGTAACCTCTTATTGAGGGATTATGCAAAAGATCCATATCCACTGCCGCAGTTTACGCAGTATGAACATAAGACAAGAAAAGATTTAAACTTCCCGCTTCTGTTCGGAGCGGCGCAGGAAACAGGGAAGACGCCGTATGGAAGCAGTGATAAGAAGCTGAAATACGAACCGTATGACCCGGTGGCTGACAAAGGAAAAACAGAAACCTTCAAGGATACCATCAAGGTAGATCTGAATAATGTGAGTACCACAGCCAGATATAAAGTCCTGGTCTATGAAGGCGATGCGATAGCAGAGGATGTTAAGAAACAGGAGAAACAGAAGCTATTCGTTACCATTGAAAAGAAATATGTGGATCTTCGGGATCCGGGTAACCTGTCCAACATCAGTAATCTGAACAATATGCAGTACAGTAAGATTTATGTGGACGGGCAGAGCGGATACTATTATGAAGTCCTGGTAAGGGATGGATATGGTAATGAAGTACCGGCGATTTTTGCCAATAAAGAATTTATCAATAACAAAAATGAGATTTTATTGAACAACAATGTATTAGACAGGCTGGAAGAGCCTCAGAAGGACAAGCCATATTACAGTGCAACAGTAGTGGAATATCAGGTTCCGGGCAAGGAGCAGACAGATGAAAACAACTTCTACTCTAAGTTCAGCCCGCATTTTGCGAAAGCAACAGAGACGCAGAGTGCTTCATGGGAATTTGGAACTACGGCGAAACCTTATGAGATCATGACTCAGCGAAACCTCTATAACATCAGTCTTGGAGGAATTAAACATGGGGACAGCCATTATCTGAAATCTCATTATGCACAGACACAGGATCTGGAATTAAAAGATCAGAAATTATCCGTGCCTGTGCAGGCGAACCAGGAAGGAACCATGCAGGAATTCTGGAAGCGGGGCATTGGAACTGCAGCTATGGATTTCTCGGGAACCTATACTGGGGCGGCAGCGGGAGGAACGAATCACAAAATCCTGGATAACAGGTCGGCATCAGCAGCGAAACCGGTTGGATACAGCATTTTTAACGGTATGAGCAAGACAGCTAAAGTATCGAACCTGGATTACATTATTAATAAAGCGGATTACCGAATCCTTGCAGATGCTATCCTTGTAAAGACAGGAGCGGGTACCATTTCCGGTATCAACCTCACTTCTGCCGCAGCGGACACTAAAGTAAAAGTAACCACCACAAGTCCGGACCGGTTTGGTCTGATTGCGGGTGAAATAAAAGCGGAACCAGGAGCAGCTGAGATACCGGTTGTAGAAAAGATTGACATCAGGAAAGAGATTTCTGTGGAAAATCAGGTTTCGAATAAAGAGGACATAGGCAGTACGGTTGGCAAGATCACCGGTTCTGCAAATCTGGTAGATGTAACTTCGGCAGCATCTCTAAACCATACCGGAGCAAGCAGCAGTCCGGCTTCTACAGGCGGAATTGCAGGACGCGTTACAGTACCTGCAGGTTCCACAGAGCAGGCAGCATTAAGCTTGAAAAATGTACATTACCTTGGCGGAAAACTGACCGTGAGCAATGCAGCAAACCAGCGAATCGGCGGAATTGCAGGCATCATGGAACAGACTGACGCTGTAATAGATAACGCATCCTCATCAGCGGATATCACCGTAAACCGTACAAACGGTCAGGGCGCTTACGGCGGATTGATTGGAAAATTAATAAAGTCCGATATGAATCTGAAAAACGCAAGTGCAGCGGGAAATATCATAGAGGATAGTTCAACCCAGAGTTATAATCAGGGCGGAACTTTTGGTGGAATCATCGGTGATGTTCAGGAAGTTAAAAATATTGAATTTACAAATGTAACAGCAGGCAGCTTTGATACGGCAGCCGGGAAATCTGCTACGCAGATACAGGTTGTCAACAGCGGAAGCTACGAAGCAGTGCTTGGCGGAATCATTGGAAAAGCAGTAATGGCGGCACCCGGAAGTACGGCAGCACCAAACAGGCTGGTTATGAAAAATGTAACAAATAACAGCAGTTTGAATCTGGCCAATGCAAAAGGAAGCAGCAGAATCGGCGGTATACTGGGATATGCAGTAAATTACACGGTGGAAATGGAAGATACAGCCAGCCTTGGAAATATTGAGATCAGCAGAAACTATACCAATGGTTTGGGAACCTATGGAGGAATGATCGGAAAGTTAGAAAAGTCAACGATTGCTCTTACAAATGGAACTGCGTCCGGAAGTATAAAGGATACTGTGGGAACCCAGAGTGCAAACCATGGAGGTTCTTTCGGTGGAATCATCGGAGAAGCTTTAGAGGTACCAGAGATTGCATTTACCAATGTAACGGCAGGAAGCTATGATACAGCAGCTAATAAATCCGCTTCACAGATTCAGGCTTTCAACAGCGGAAGCTACGAAGCAGTAGTTGGCGGAATGATTGGTAAAGCGGTAATGGCATCAGCGGGAAGTGCAGCAGCACCGAATAAGCTGGTGATGGAAAATGTAACAAATAACAGCAGCCTGAGTTTGAACTTTGCAGTAAATAACAGCCGGGCAGGTGGAATGCTGGGATATGCTAAAAATTACCAGGTTAAAATGAAAACCATAAAGAACCTGGGGAACATAGACATAGAACGTAATCAAACCAATGGACTTGGCACATACGGCGGAGTGATCGGGAAGCTGGAAAAATCAGCAATTGCAGTGACAGACGCAGCAGCAGCCGGAAATATCACGGTAAAAGGTGCGCAAAGCTATAACCAGGGAGGTTCCTTTGGCGGAATCATCGGGGAAACATCTGAAGTTTCTTCTATCACTTTGAAAAAGGTGACAGCAGGAAGCTATGATGATGTGGCAGCAGCGCCGGCAACACAGATTGCGATTCCGGACAGCGGGCAAAAAGTAATAAATGCAGGTGGAATCATTGGTAAGGCGGCAGCGGATACAGCAGCAGCTTCCAATACCATACAGATGGAGGGCGTTGTAAATAACAGCACCATTCAGCTGACAACATCTGGAAATGACAGTAAGATGGGCGGAATCATCGGATCAGAGCAAGGTTTTGCGGTGGAATTAAAAGATGTTCAAAACCGCGGAAACTTAAATGCAACACATATAAGTGATACAAATGTACTCTACAGCGGCGGATTTATTGGAAAGGCCCAGGGAGGCAGCATTCTGATTGAAGATACAGGCACAGACAAGAGCAATGTGGTAAACAGCGGAAATACGTCAATCAACAGCATTTTTGTAAATACCAGTGCAGATCTGACTACCGTATATGCGGGAGGCGGAATTGGAAGTGCCCTATCAGTACCTCTTACAGTAAAAGGCTTTGTAAATCAGGGTAATATCGAAATAACAGGACCGGGTAAAACCGGAAAAATGGCAGGCGGAATCATTGGTTTGTCAGATCAGTCAGAAGTAACCATCGGAGATAGTATCTCCAGCGGTAATATCAGCTTGAAGCAGATCAGCGGCAAGGGCTCCTTTGGAGGACTTGTGGGTAGAATCTCAAAAGCAGATATTTCGGTTACAGATAGTACGGCGTCGGGAAGTATTTCCCATAAGGATACGACTTATGCCGTAAGCCAGGAAGGTACCTATGGAGGCATTATCGGCGAAACATCAGAAGTTTCTGAGATTACGCTGAACGGCGTAACAGCCGGAAGCTACAATACGGTGGATAAGAAACCAATAACCCAGATGAATATCAGCAACAGCAACAGACATGCGGTATCCGTGGGAGGAATAATTGGTAAAGTAGCAAAACCGTCAACAGCAGCAGATGCCAAGAATAAGGTAACGATGGATGGCATTGTAAATAATAGTTCGCTTCAACTGGCGAATCCTCAGACAGAAAGCAAGCTGGGAGGAATCCTTGGAGAAATGCACAGCTATTCCGTGATTATGAAAAATACGCAGAACCGTGGGGATCTGACCGTAACAGGATTGGGTGATGAATCCGTTCTCTACAGCGGTGGATTTATCGGAAAAGCGCAGAATGGTGATGTGGAAATTACAGACACCGATGACACGGATGCAAGCAATGTACAAAACGAGGGTACAATTTCCATCGGCAAGACCCCGAGATCTGCAACAACAGCAGGATACTTATATGCAGGAGGTGCAGTGGGTTACGCGGATCAGACTCCGCTTTCGGTTCATGGATTTAGAAATACAGGAGGCATTGCAATTACCGGATCATCTGCAGGCACAAACTTCTACGGAAGTACAGCGGCAGGCGGAGTACTGGGAAGTGTGACGCAGTCTGATGTTGAAATGGATGATAACATTTCTGCGGGAAATATTGCACTTGGCAATACGAACGGACAGGGAAGCTACGGCGGACTTGTGGGCAGAAGTGAACAGGGTAAACTGAGTATCAAAGATTCAGCGGCTTCAGGCAGCATCCAGCAAAATGGAAGCAATCCGGCTAATACACTGGGAACGTCCATTGGAGGAATTATCGGTGAACTGAATGAGGCAGCAGAAGTAAAACTGAAAAAAGTAACAGCCGGAAGCTATGATGATACAGATCCGGACAGCCAGACAAAGCTGTTTGTTCAGAATACAGACAGGCATATGTTAAGTCTGGGTGGTGTGATTGGAAAAGCAACGGCATCCGATAACAGCGCCAATGTGATTACTTTGCAGGGAGTGACCAATAACAGCAATTTATTCCTGGAGAAACCTGCGACAGAAAGTAAACTTGGCGGAATCATAGGACATCTGAATGGGTATACCGTAAACATGAAAAATACCGTGAATATCGGTAACCTTGAAGTAACGAAGCTGGGTGATGAATCAGTGCTTTACAGCGGCGGATTTATCGGAAAAGCGGAAAATGGAAATGTCCATATGGAAGACAGTGATGATACTGAAAGCAGTAACGTCAGAAATACCGGTAATACAGTTATTGATCTGGAAGTACAGAATCCAAAGGCTGATACCTTTGCACCTGGTACCGTTTATAGTGCCGGAGCAGTGGGATATGCGGCTGATACCATGCTGGTACTGTATGGTTTGAGAAACGAAGGTAATGTAGAAGTAACAGGTGAAAACCGACATGCTAATTTCTACGGAGCAGGAATTGCAGCCTATGCGGCAGATAACGCACATCCAACACAGCCTCCAACTACACGTTTCATCGTACAGAATGCACTGAATCAGGGGAATATCCAGGATAACCGGGATAAATCTGATCCGGATGAAGTGCCGGCAAGGGCAGACGGAATCGCAAAAGCCGGTGGAATTGCAGCAGAGATCCTCTATAAGAGCGGCGTGGATATAACTTATAATCACAATGCAGGAGGAATCAAAGCGGATATGGCTGCAGGCATTGTCCATACTCTGGATGAAGACAGCCTTCCATTCAGTACAGTAAGATACAACATCAACGTAGGAACCATTGATGCAGGAACGCATGAAAACGGAGCGGATATAACCGCAATGTGGCAGCTTCCGGTAAAAGTGGATGTAAACGGTGATGAGTATAACGGACGGGGCGAGAAATTGACAACAGCTCCGCCGGATGAAGGAGAAGGGGATGCCGAAACCCCGGAAACTACATCTGTAAAAGCAAAAAAACAAAAAAATAAGGCAGATAAAAAAGCTGAAAAAGCGGAAACAACAACTGAGACAACCGCGCAGACAACAGAAAGCCCCGCTGAGAAGCAGACCGGGCAGGACACAGATCGCGAAAAAGAAACAAAGAAGCTGGCTTCTGATGAAAGTGCAGCCGAAACAAAGAAAATACCGGAAACAGAAGATGTAAAAGATACAAAAAAAGCATCGGAAACAGAAAGTATGAAGGAAACGAAGGCAGTACCGGAGACGGAAAGCCAGACAACAGCTAAGAAGGCGCCGGAGACGGAAAGCCAGACAGCAGTGAAGAAGGCACCGGAAAGGGAAAGCCAGACAGCAGTGAAAAAGGCACCGGAAACGGAAAGCCAGACAGCAGCTAAGAAGGCACCGGAGACGGAAAGCCAGACAGCAGTGAAAAAGGCACCGGAAACCGAGAGCCAGACAAAAGTAATAAAAGAACCGGAAACAGAAAAAGTGAAGAAGTCCAGTGCAGCATTGAGATCTGCAGCGGTAACCGAAATACAAACGGCACCGGAGACGGAAGAAGAAACCAATATGGAATCTACTTTGGAAGTGGAAAGTTCAGAACGTATAAGAGCCGGTTCCAGATCCGGAGAGGTATCTGTGATAGATATTAATCCGGAAACAGAAGAATCAAAAGAGAGTGCCGAAACGCACCCGGAAATACAGGAAAAAGAAACCAGATCCAAGAGCCGAACAGGTTCAGGCAGTGGTACAGCCACTGAGGGAACTTCAGAATTCGAAAGCAGTACAGAATCTGAAATCCTTACGGAAACAGAGACGGAGTCTGAAACAGTAACAGAATCCCAAAGTATGTCAGAAACCGAAAGCGAATCGGAATCCGAGACCAGCTTTGAAACGGAGAGTAACACAGAAT
Organism: Clostridiales bacterium; assembly: GCA_018365455.1. Classification (GTDB taxonomy): domain Bacteria; phylum Bacillota; class Clostridia; order Lachnospirales; family Lachnospiraceae; genus Robinsoniella. Next base: position 5,058 of record JAGZJZ010000006.1, on the reverse strand, counting down.
CCGAAACTTCAACAGAAACGAAAGCTGAAACTGAAACGGAGACCAATCCGCCTGAACCGCCAAAACCGGCAATCGCCCAGTATTATAACATAGGGCTGGAAGATATGGTTCGTCCTGAGCAATCGGAAGGAACCGATACGACCGACACAACAGATACAATCGATACAACAGGTACAACCGAAACGGATGAGTCTGAGGAAGCAGAGCCGGAAGCAGAAAGTGCAATCTTATTAAGTCTTGCACAGATGCAGGATTTAGATACCTTAAAAGATAAATCCGGCTGGGATGATACCCTGATAGAGGGAATTAACCCGGCAGATCCGGATGCACCGGCAAAATGGATGATGCATACCGCGGATGAGTCAGAAGGACAGTATATATTGCCTGTATTAAGGGGGAATGAATATACACCGGATGATGAAACCCACTATATGGTAGAGGCAGTTCATGATGTATCCATTACAAATGACCCGGTTTCCGGCGATTATGTAGTGAATTGGAGTTACACAGAACAGACGGATCCGTCTGTGGATGGATTTGCAATTATGTTATATGATGCAGATCAGAATCCAAAGAGGATACTTACCTTAAGACCGGGGCTGGCGGACCAGACCGGAACGCCAAAAGCAACTTCTTACAGTTACCACTTCAGTCCGGAGTACTGGGCTGATATCACAAACCGTTTGACGGAGGATACACCATTTGTCTTAAGTGTAGCCGCAGTGAGGGATGGCAATGACAGAAGGATGCGGGGCAAAGAAATAGATATCACCTTAGGCAAGACAGAGGGCCTGATAGAAGCAGGAGACTCTTTAGTAATGGAAGCGGATCCCTTAATCCTGAATAGCAGGAGAGGAAAAATGAGATTTTCTCGGGGATACAGCGGAACGATCGGAGATACGGTAGTTCAATATGCTTATACCCGTTTAGGGGATCCTTATTCCATGCCATTGGCAGGACAGGGAAATTACCTGGATTGCAGTTATCTTGTTATGACAGCCTATGACCTTGCAGGTGTATCGGTACCCCGTGTAGCGGCTTGGCAGGCACAGTTCTGTGCCGAACAGGGAAGTGTAGTTTCCAGAGAGGAACTTCAGCCCGGTGATTTGATTTTTTACAGTTATGAAGCTAATGGAGATTATATGAATATCAGTCATGTAGCAATTTATGTAGGTGACGGGATGATGATTCATGCGGCTAATTCCGCCAGAGGTACTGTATTAGATCCAATTGTTGAATCTAATATTAACTTTTACGGAAGACCATATACTGCTGATGCAAATATCAATGCGAATGCAGATATGACGCCAATTGGAACCAACGATGCCGAAATCTATCTGGTTGCACAAATCGTAGGTTTGGAAGCCGGCGGGACAGGAGTAGAAGGAATGACTGCTGTTGCAGAAGTAATTCGCAACAGGGTAATGTCACCATTATTCCCCAATACAGCTACAGGAGTTGTAGCAGCACCGGGACAGTTTACAACCTATGCCATGATTGACAGTTATGTACCAACAGCAGAACAGATTTCTATCGTCACCCAGGTGATGAACGGAAAATTATCTGTTTTAAATAATTCAGATTGTCTGTATTTCTGCAGCAAAGGTTTCTATGAATCACAAGGAATACATGATGGATTCTGGGGAAACATGAGTTTGATAGCAGAATATGGAAATTGTTTCTTTGTACCCTGACGGTACGAGGACAGATCGAGGCACTATGATTATATGATTATTATAATTATAGTGCCTTTTATAATAACACCAGTTATACAAATGTTTGTATCCGGTATTTTAGGTTTGGTCTTTAACAGGCGGGATGACAGAATGAATGTGATCCGAATACTGGGAACCATTATGATTATTTTACAGTTATTGGGTTTTGTTGGCGTGTTACTTTCTGGTAATAATATTTTGATCAGTACACTGTGGCTTTTATTGCTAGGGTTATATTGTTTAGGTGCAAAGGATTATTATTGATTTCTATTTTGAAAATAACCGGTTCATTATTTGCCGGATTCTATAGATTTGAGTGGGTATGAAAGTTGCTTAGTATTTTTAGAAGTGTTGGGATCGGCGTTTTGATAAATTCATCTGCTCCAGTGATTTTGCTGAGATATCTGCAGGTGATTTTATAAATTTATAAGAAAAGGGGATGATGATATGAATGTATTTACGTGAAACAAGAAGCTGAGAATTACATAAGAAAAGGAGAGAAATATGGAAAACCGAAAGAGACAATTAATGGTGTTAATCTGTTTTCTGGCAGTTTTTGTATCCGGTATCTGTATGATGAAAATGGATACATTAGCGGCCACATCTCAAAAAAGTTTCTGGGATGTGGAGGATATCAATCCGGTATCCAATCCTGCTTCAGAGAACTGGTTGACTACATTAATTGCAAAACAAATTGTAGGTTCGCCGAAACCTACGCCTTCGCAGCTTACCCAGGAACAATTTGACTCTATTGAGACACTTGTTATTAAAACAGTTCCTGGCAGTGGGAAAACACCCTGGGAAGCACCAAAAGAACTGGCTAATCTCAGGAATTTGAAAGAAATTGAATTTCAGGCGTTAACATCAGAAAGCGTGTTTAATAACACACCGAATGAAATGTTTGAGATTCCTTCCCTGAAAAAGTTAAAAATAACATATTATAAGGGGAATTTTCCCGCGAAATTATGTTTGGCTACTCAGATTGAAGAACTTGAGCTGCTCAACGGATCAGGAACTTTAGGAAGCAGTAAACAAACGGTGATACCGCAGGAATTCGGAAATTTAGTAAACCTCAGGCGTTTGAATATTCAGGAGACGGTAAGTAACCTTTCATTTCCGGCATCAATAGGGAATCTGGTAAATTTACAGTCGATTGAAATATCCGATGGAGAAGGGGTTATATTTCCGGATGAAATCGGAAAACTACAGCAATTGGAAATTTTCAATATTGCAAATGTAGTAATGGATGAATTTCCGGCTGGACTCACCAACTGTAAAAATTTAAAAGAACTGTCCCTGTATGGAAGAAACTATACGGAAATACCCGAACAGATCTCGGATCTGGCGAATCTGGAGAGGCTGGAATTGCTGTTTCTGCCCACTGGATGCAGGATCCCGGACAGCATCGGACAGCTGACAAAACTAAAATACTTATCCACATATAGCGTCTATTATAATGACCTGGATAAAGAGGTGGGAATCACACAGCTTCCGGAAAGTATTGGAAATTGTACAGAGCTGGAGGAATTGAACTTAACAGGGGCGTCAATCACGTCTTTGCCAAAATCAATTACCAAACTGAAAAAGCTAACAAAACTGGATTTAAGCCAATGTTTAAATCTGAAAAGCCTGCCTGCAGATATCGGTGAATTAACCGGACTGACTCAATTGGATCTGGAAGTTGTCCTTCCCAATATTGGTCAGATCAGCACCTTGCCGGATTCTATTGTAAATCTGACGAATCTGACCGAATTAAAAGCAGGGCAGCAGCAGCTGAAAAAACTGCCGGAGCAAATTGGGAAGATGATTGGTTTAACGGCGATCTATGTAGAAGGAAACCAGCTTACCAGACTGCCGGATTCTATCGGTCAGCTAAAAAACCTGGGCATACTGCAGGCACAGAGAAATAATCTGGTAGAAATACCAGCGTCAATTGGTAATCTATGCCTGGGGCAGTTGTTTCTTCAGGGCAATCAGCTAACCTCTTTGCCGGAAGAGATTTCAGGGCTGGATGGAAGCAGCTGGATGGGGCAGGTCGCAATTGATTTAAGTAACAATAAGTTTAAAACCGTTCCGGATATTTCGCTGTTCAAGAAAGCAACCGTTGCGTCCTTAGATTTATCAAATTGTGAAATCGAAGAATTGGGCGATTGGACGCAGGAGGACGGGAGACCGGGTGCACTCAATGGTTTTTATGCAAATCAAAGAGTTGGCGTATCCGTAAACTTGTCCGGTAACCGCATATTGAATATACCGGAGTCCTGGGAAGGAAAGGTTGTTCCTTCCAGTACAGTTCTTAAGGGACAGACAACGAAAGTTACGGCTCAATATAATCCAAGTACCAAAAAGGCAGTTTTAACAAATCCGCTTCAATACCATGGCGGAAAGCTCCCAATTGACAAATATACCATTTCCGGCGGAGGTAAATACGACTATAATGCGTACACGTTTACCTGGGATAATGCAAAACCAGGAGATATGTATACCATCACTTTTGATGCCAAGTCGATTTATAATTCCCAGGGAGAAAAGCTATCACAATATTCCGGAACGCTTTACGTGAGCGTGGGCGAGGGAATAGAGACTGGACATACACTTAAACTGACAGCCAGAAATGCCAAAGGCGAGGATATAACCAGTCAATGGCCGCAGAGCTTTAAGAGCAGCTACAAGGTATTCCCGGATGAAACCATACAGTTTAAATTACCGGGAATCTCAGGATATACATTAGCAGCTCCAAGTGGTGAATTTGTTCAGGGAACCGGGAGCATATCAGCAGCAGATGGATATATTAAGATTTCTAAAATCACCCAGAACAGTGAAGTAGTATTCCATTATGCAAAGGGACTGCATCGTATACAGGTAGTACCGGTTGAAGATGGAACGACCACAGATCTGACAGGATTAGCGGAAGATCCGAGCTATCAATTCAATTATGAAGTAGAAGAGAACGGATCCATAACTATCCATGCACCTCAGATTAAAGGTTATACGATAAAAGGTGACAGCCAGATAACCCTGGAAGGGGTAACTTCGGACCGGATAGTGAAATTCACTTATACCAGAAACCAGGTAGAGGAAAAAGTAAATATATCTATATGGGTAAAGGATAGAGATGGAAACGACTTAAGTGCATTAGTGGACCAGAGCGTCACACCTTTAAACAGGGAAGTGGCAAAGGGAAGTAATGTAAGAGTAGAAGCCCCAGTGATAAGCGGATATAAAATTCATGGAGATACCTTCCAGGAATATAATCCAATTACGCAGGATGTAGAGGTAACATTTACGTACAAGAAAGACTTGCAAGTGACGATCCACGTAAAAGACAGTGATGGAAATGATC
>JAGZJZ010000103.1 GCA_018365455.1 Clostridiales bacterium | reverse complement strand
GCGGATACAATTCGACTGGCTCCCATCGGATTGTAAGCGGGTACTGAGCTGCGAAATGCATCAGGATTTCGGAGCGAATACCCGCGTGCCGCCAAAAAGTGCTCCGGGAAGGTTAGAAAATGCCAGTTCTGCGTTAAGCATTCCAAACCAATGTCCTGGTCCGCCCCCTTCTCTTTCCGTACACAACCTCTGTATACAAAGCGTATTTACTCAGCAAAACCCAAATATAATTAATTTAATAGAGCACTATAAAACGTTCGCTGTAGTACTAATATAAAGGAGGATTATCATGAATCATAAAATTTTGATCGTGGATGACGAAAAAGGGATCGTAACCATGATGAAGAATTACTTTGAACCAGGCGGATATCTGGTATATACCGCCTATGACGGGGAAGAAGCGCTTAAGAAGATATCCAGCAAGCCCGATATCATACTGCTGGATATCAACATGCCGGGGCTGGATGGACTGACCGTGTGCCAGCGCATCCGGGAACATATAACCTGTCCGATTTTATTTTTAACGGCGAGGGTCGAGAGCCGGGATAAGATTATGGGCTTTCGGGCTGGTGCGGATGACTACATTTTAAAGCCCTTTGATCTGGATGAACTGGGCGCAAGGGTTGCAGCCCATTTACGCAGGGAGCAGAGGAGGCAGGAACAGTCAACGGTTCGTTTTTTCACGGATTTAGTAATTGACTATTCCAAACGGGAGGTGACGGTAAACCAGAATGAGGTTTCCCTGTCAAAAAAAGAATTTGACATTGTGGAGCTTCTTTCCATGAATTCCGGGCAGGTGTTTGACCGGGAGCGTATCTATGAGCTGGTCTGGGGCGTGGAAGGAGAAGGCAATAGCGATACTATTATGGAGCATGTCAGAAAGATCCGCTCCAAACTGGGCGTCTATTCCCTTCATAATTATATTGATACAGTTTGGGGGATGGGCTATAAATGGAACGGATAAAACAGATGGGTTTAAAAAAAGCATTCTTCTGCCTTACCTTATTTTATCTGTGCATTGCGCTGCTTCTCGGCGGAATTGCTTTCGCAGGCTGTATCTCTATGCGCAGGCAGGAAGGGAGCAGCATTGTAGCTCAGATGAATGATGGAACAGTTGATGTAAAAGTATCCGGGGAGTACCATGTGGAAGAACAGTCCGCTTTTCAGATATGGGATTTTCTTCAGATGTTCCTGCCGGTATTTTTTGTCATTGCTGCACTGGTTCTTGCAGATGTTACGTTTTACCGGGTAAAGCTAAAGGTGCCCATTGACAGGCTGCAGGAAGGTGCCGGGCGGATTATGCATAATGATCTTGATTTTCAGGTGCAGCAGACATCCGTAGATGAGCTGGGGCAGCTGTGTGCAGCTTTTGAATCCATGCGCACACAGTTGCAGAAAAATAACAGGGAGATGTGGATGCAGATGGAAGAGCGCAGGCGTTTGAATGCTGCTTTTTCCCACGACCTGAGAAATCCGGTAACGGTACTAAAAGGATGTGCCAAGCTAATGCGCCGGGGAATCGAGCAAAAGAATCTGGATCTGGAACATCTGGGGTCTACGGTGGGATTACTGGAAGAATACAGTGAACGCATCGAAATATATGTGGAGGCCATGAGTAAAGCCCAGAGATTGGAAGAGGTAGTCTGTAAGCCCATGCAAACAGATCTGGGACGTTTTATGGAGACGCTGGAAAAGGTACTTAAAATGCTGGTTCCCCATATTGGATTTCGGTATCTGAACAGGGAAGGGGAGCGGAATCAGGCTCTATGGCTGGATACCTCCCTGATTCAGGAAGTGGTGGAAAATCTGGTTTCCAATGCAAAGCGCTATGCCAGAGAAGATATCCTGGTGAAAGCCTGGAAAGAAGGCGGTTATCTATTTATTACGATTCAGGATGACGGAAGGGGTTTTCCGCAAAAAGTAATGGAAAAAGTGGGAAAGCCATTTTTGCGTGGGGAAGAAAACAGCGAAGAACATTTTGGCATGGGTCTCTATATCAGCAGGCTTTTATGTGAAAAACACGGAGGAGGGCTTACCCTGCGCAATCTTTGGGGGAACAATGATAACGAACCGACAGGTGCACTGGCAGAGACTAAATTTAAAATTGCATGGAAACCTTGAGCAAATTTTGAGATTTGCCTGATACACTCTCCTTACAAAGAAAAGCAAAGGAGAGTGTTTTTATGTTAATAGAAGTAAAAGGATTATCGAAAATATATGGAGGCAGAGAGAATCAGGTTACAGCCTTAAACAAAGTTAATTTAAAGATCCGGGAGGGGGATTTCATATCCATTATGGGACCTTCCGGAAGCGGAAAAAGCACCTTGCTGCATATGCTTGGGGGACTGGATAAACCAAGTGAAGGAAGCGTATCCTATAACGGACAGGATATTTATCAGGCTGGGGATAAGGAATTATCTGCATTTCGCAGAAGGAAGATCGGATTCATATTCCAGCAGTTTAATCTGCTTCCGGTACTGACCGCCAGGGAAAATATCGAAATGCCGATGCTATTGGACAAAAAACATCTGGATCAGATTTATCTGGAAGAATTGACAAAACTCTTGGGCATTGGTGAGAGGCTGACCCATTTGCCGGGAGAGCTGTCAGGAGGACAGCAGCAGAGAGTAGCCATAGCCAGGGCGCTGATTGCCAAACCGGATATCATTCTTGCAGATGAGCCTACCGGGAATCTGGACAGCAAGAGCGGAGGGGAAGTAATGGAGCTTCTTGCAGACATTTGGAGGGAGATGGGAAAAACTTTAATTATCATAACCCATGATATCCGAATTGCAAAAATGGCAGAGCGTCAGTGTAACATAGTTGACGGGGTGCTTACGGAGGTGGAAACCATATGAGATCCTATCATTCATTTTCATGGAAAGAAATAAAAGCACAAAAAGTTACCTCGGCACTGATTTTGATTGCAGTGATTCTGTCAACGATGATGACCACGGTTGTGGGGCAGTCCATCGGCATATTGCAGGCATTGCGGGAACAGCAGGCAAGTATGTTAAATGGAATACGCTATGCTTCGTTTCATAACCTGTCTGAAAAAGACAAAGTCGGAATGCTGGGAGAGGAGTCACTGTCCTTTGCAGGTGCCAATATTGCCCTGGGGGTAAGCCGGATTAAAAACAGCGGGTTAGATCTTCAGATCCGGGAGTATGACAAGAAAGACATAGGCGCTTATGGGGCAGCATTCAATCTGGAATCAGGAAAGCTGCCTCAACAGTCCGATGAAATAGCACTTCCATCCGATGTATTGAAACTTCTGGGAGTGGAGGGGAAATTAGGGGAAAAGATCACCCTGGATCTGCGGATTTCCCTGCTGCAGGACTCGGGTACCCCTTATGAATATCAAGCTGAATTTACCTTGTGCGGGATCTTAAAGCCAAATTACACCGGCTACGTCAGCGGAACCACTACAGGTGCAGTGGGGGCGGGTGCTGCAAAGAACCTTTTACCAGAGAAATATCAGTTGTATTCGGTTGATTTTATCACCGCATCCAGGCAGGATTTCCAGAAAGTCCTGGATGAATTGGCAGATAAGTATCAGATGGATGAAAAAATGATTCAATATAACTGGGTCTATCTGGACGCCCTGAATATCTCTTACCGGGAAACAGCTGATAATTCTCAGGAAACGGCTGGATTTTCTTTCATGGCTGCATCCGGAGTAATGGTTGGAGCGCTTGTACTATTGGCAGCAGGTCTTGTAATCTATAATATACTGAAAATATCTATTAATAAAAAGATTTGGGAATATGGTATATTGCGGGCAATTGGTGCAGTTCCGGGACAACTCTACAATCTGGTAGCAAGACAGCTGATACTGCTGTGCGGAATCGGAATCCCAATCGGTGCAGCTGCCGGTATTTTATCGGCAGGAGGTATAACAAAGGCTGCCACCAGCCTCTTTTCCCCTGGTATTTTTATGGCACAGAACCAGGAGGAGTTATCCGGTCTCATCGGGCAGAACAGCTCAGGCAAAATACTGCCGCTGTTGGTCAGTGTGATCATTACGCTGGCATTTGCCTGTATCGCAGCAATGCCGGCAGCCAGGTATGCAGCCAACGTTGCACCCACTTCAGCAATGGCGGGAAGCAGTTTGAAAGTAAAGAGAAAGAACAGAAGAAAACGTAAGATCCGAAGCTTTGAGGCTTTTTTTGCCAGACTGAATCTGAAAAGAAGCCCGGGACGATCAGCCATTACCATACTTTCACTGGTGATGAGTATTACGGTATTTGTAGCCCTCACCAGTTTCTCCACACTTTTGGATACATCCAGAGATGTCCAGGATATGCACCGGGGAGATTATGCAGTCCGCAATGAGAACACCGGATTTGCTCCCGAGGTAATAGAAGAGTTGAAAAAAAGACCGGAATTAGAATCGGTCTCCACTTTAAAGTATAGTCTTTATGAACAAGAAGTAGATGGAACGCTGGATATTGCGCTAAACTTTCCGTTAAAACAAGCTTATGAGACACTGCAGATCATCGGTATTGATGAAGCGTGGCTCAAGAGCCTGGTTCCGCAGATTACGGATCAGCAGATGCAGGATTTCAAGGACGGCAAGTCCTGCCTGGTTAAAAACCCAATTGCAGTTGCTATGGAAGGAAAGACTTATGAAGGAACTGCCCTGAATCCCGGGGATCAGATTCAGATTGGGGACCACCCCCTTCAGGTGGCAGGAAACTGTGAGCAGATCACCATGTCTGGGGAAGGATTTACTAATGGGGTCCAGATTATTGTATTTGATAAGATCTATGATAAACTCACCGGAAATAGCAGCTATTCCGAGATCTATCCTAAGTTTCATAAGACAGCAGGGGAAACAGATACAGACCAGATTATAGAAAAACTTTGTAATGAGAATCCAGGAAGTTATTCTGTCTCTTACCGGAAAACAGACCGGCAGCTGGAAGAGAGTTATGCCCAGGTAAAATGGCTGGCGTGGGGATTGATTTTCTTTATCGGGTTCATTGGACTTTTAAATATCATTAATACCACATACACCAGCATCCACACCAGGATTACGGAAATCGGCGTACAGCGTGCCATTGGCATGAGCAGACGCTCCCTTTATCAGACCTTTTTGTGGGAAGGAGGTTATTATGCGGTCATAGCATCTGTGATTGGTGCGGTGCTGGGGTATATCTGCACCATTTTTGTAAATGCAGCCACTACGGATACCTTACAGCTCACTGCAGTACCGGTTATGGCGATTCTGCAGGCAGCAGCAGTTTCCATAATTGCCTGTCTGGCTGCTGCCTGCATTCCCCTTAGTAAAATTGCAAAGATGAGTATCGTTGAGTCTATTGAAAGCGTAGAGTAAGCATGAGAACTTTTACTACTCGTTCTCCCGCAGTCTTTCCACAATGGTCTGTCTGGCTGCTTTTTTGTAAGATAGCAGGGGAACCAGAATGCCAAATACCAGGAAAATTGGAAACACAATCAAGATTGGCAGCATAGTAAAGCGGTATTCAAAGAACCAGTAAATCTGTTCAATGGGACTTAGTAGGAACCGGCTGGTGAAAATATTCAGTACGGATGCCGTTATGACTGCCAGAACCCCATAGAAGATACCTTCTAAAATAAGCATCTGCTTAAGCTGTCTGCCTGTCATGCCGATGCTCTGCATCATGGCAAGCTCCCGTTTTCTGGACATAATACTGGTTAATTCGGCATTGATAAAATTCAGGATACCAACGAGGGCTATAATTGCGCTGAGTCCGCCGCCCACCGTAATGATGGCGGTTTGGATCAGCGTATAGCTGTCCGAATAGCTATTCATTGATTTGAATGACATGTCAGGCTCAGCCTGCTCCGTGTAACTTTTTAAGAATGTTTCGATACTATCTGTGTGTGCTTCATCCGCATTTGCCATACAGATCATGGGCGTATATGCCGTATCCTGTTTTAAAATATCCTGATACAGGACAAACATGGGGGTTCCAAAAGTCAGGCTGGTCAAAGGCTCGGGAATCAGTACGCTGGCAGCTACGGTGTAAGTTACCTTGCGGCTGTCTGCGGGAATCATATTCCCATCATCATCCCAGGGGAAATCCTCATAATAATCGATAGTCATGGTATCGCCCACCTGGTAGATTTTATCGTCGATATTATAATTGCCGTAATCATCTTTAAGAATGACCTGAATGATAGAATGGGGATCTTTCCACTGGCTTCGGTCAATCGTTCCTTCTATAACTTTTAGGTAGCCGGCTGTAAAATCATCAACTCCATAAATCCGCAGACTGGAATCTATTTCTTCATCCGGAGGGATTTCTTCAGGTTCGGGGCTGAATTCCGGGGTATAGGGATAGCCTGCAGTTTTCTCAAAATCGGCGGCGGTCATCCTGGACGTTGCATATTTACTGTTCATTCCTACTTCCCCATAGCTTTCGATTCCATCCTGTCCAAGAAGAGCATCTTTTGCAGTCTGACTCAGGGCGGACTGGGAATTATAGGGATTAAACCTCATTTTAAAATAATCAGCATTGCCCAGTACAAAGTCAGAAAGGATAAACTGTTTTAAAAAACGATCCTTATTAAACCCTCTGGAAAAAGTATAAGTTGCATTTAAAAGGAGGAGGCTCAGTGTCAGGGATAATACCACCAGAACCGTTTTTTTCCGGTTTCGGTTCAGGTTTGCGATTGACATGCGCAGCATTTTAGCTCCGGATTTGGATTTGCGCCTGGTTTTTGATTTTTTATTCCCTTCTGTATATTTGGTGGCTTCCACCGGGGTTACGGCTGCAGCCATCTGGCTGGGCTTACGGCAGGCAATCATGATTGTTAATATTGAAAACAGGGCAGAGCCAATGAAGATCAGTGGATTGGGGCTGATGTAGGTACTGGTGTTGAGCATATTCATAATCAGCCCGGACAGTCCGGTACCAACGATAAAGCCCAGGAGCAGCCCAAGTGGGATACCCACACAGGAGAGATAAAATGCCTGCATCCGTACAATACGCCGGATCTGTTTCTGGGTGGAGCCGATTGTTTTCAGCAGCCCGTAGAAACGGATATCGGTTGTAATGGAAATCTGAAAGATATTGTAAATAATCAAATACCCCGTCAAAAGGATGATAAATGCAGCAAGCGCCAAAATGGACAGATTGAGAATCACATCACTGTTAGACAGACGGACAGATGTGTATGCCGTGCTTATTCCTGTCTCCAGATAACTGGAGGCTTTGGGGTCATCCAGCGTAAATCCATTGTCTTTTGCGACGGTTTCCAGATCCTTTTCAATATTTTTGCTGTCTGCAAAAAGTATGCTCAGATTCCAGGTGCCTGCTGATAAATTATGGGAAGATGCATCTGGGTACTCTTTGAGGGTTTTGTTAACATATTCTTGTGAAAGCCAGACCTGGGTATGCATAATGGATGTATCTTTTTCCCAGAATCCGCAAAGGGTAAAGGTATGGGTTACTTCGGTATCGCCCATAGGAAAAGTAAGGGTCACTTCTTCACCCAGCTTATGTTCTATGCCCAGGAAATCCAGCAGTGCAGTATCGGTAGCCAGTTCATTTTCTGACTCCGGCATATGTCCAACTTCCGGTTCGCTGAAAAATACTTCTGCAGCTGCATCATTTCCGTAACGAAGCTCTGCCTGGTAGGGGTACTTTTTATAAGCATCGGTACTCAGCCCAGATAGTATTCTGGTTATGGCAGCTTCTTTGATCAGCGGATGTGTCTTTAAGCGGTTTAACTGATCTTCTGTCAGGACTTTAAAACTGGCATGGGCCTTTCCGCCGGTAAGCCGCAGGCTTTGCATTTCGGTGGAAGCATTCATGGTGATACCAATAGTAAACAGAGCGCAAAAGAGCATCGTGGTCAGCATGATTGCAAACATTGCTATGAAATTCCTGGATTTATTTGATTGAAAGCTTTTCCAGGCGATTCGCTGAATGGCCTTTTTATTTTTAACTTTTAACATCTCACTACCCCCTTACGATCTTCCCGTCTTCAATGTGTATGATACTATCAGCCATCTGAGCAATTTCTTCATTGTGGGTGATCATAACAATCGTCTGGTTAAAACGGCTGCTGGTAATTTTTAAAAGTCCCAACACATCTGAGCTGGTTTTACTGTCCAGATTCCCGGTAGGTTCATCCGCAAGGATAATTGCCGGCTTGGATGCCAGTGCACGTGCAATTGCAACACGCTGCTGCTGTCCGCCGGACAGATTGTTAGGCAGATTATCCAGTTTGGATTTCAGTCCCAGCAGGGAAATAATTTTATCAATATATTCACTGTCCGGTTTTTTGCCGTCTAATTCAATGGGCAGTAAAATATTTTCAAGAACAGTCAGTACCGGAACCAGATTATAATTTTGAAATACAAAACCGATTTTCCTCCTGCGGAATATGGTGAGCTCTTCTTCTTTTAGTGCAAATATGTCTTTTCCATCCACCAGGACTTTCCCGCTGGTTGGGCGGTCAAGACCTCCAAGCATATGAAGAAGTGTAGATTTTCCACTGCCGGAAGTACCTACAATCGCGGTAAAAGAGGCATTTTCAATGGTAAGGTCAACACCGTCTAATGCCTTCACGGCTGTTTCACCGGTGCCATAAAATTTTTTTAACTGGGTAGTTTCTAATATATTCATTTTCAATCTCCTTTCTGATTGGGAGCAGAGCATATTTTGTATTTAAAAATAGCCTGCATATAAAGTTCTTATATACAGACTATATCATGAAGTTATTTCCACGTTCTTTCTGAAATATAACGGAATGGAAAGATTTCGTTTCTCAATCAATAAAGCGTCTTTCCGCAACAAAATGCTATTTCTTCCTGGCTGTTCCTCAAGAATTCCCACGGGGAAGAAAAATGGAAAATACCGAGCCACACTCCGGCTGGGATTTTACTTTCATATACCCCCCCTGAGCTGTAATAATCTCCCTGGAAAGATACAGTCCAAGTCCTATGCCTTCCTCATCAGAGACGGAAGGGGAGCGGTAGAATCTGGTAAAAATCTTATTGCGCTCCTCCTCTTTGATTCCCATACCATGATCAGTTACGTCAATGCGGTAGAATAATTCATAAGGCATTCCGCCAAGGACGATCGTATCGCCTTCTTTCGTATACTTTATGGCATTATTCACTAAATTGTTGAGTGCTTCTAAAGTCCACTTCATATCAAATAATGCAGTATCTGTTTCATTTTCCAATGTAACCTGAAGATGCAGGTGCTTTGTGGTAAGGGACTGGTCGGCTGAAAGCAATGCCTGTGAAAAAAGCATATTGACTGGGTTCCTGGCGGGCGTTACTGTAATAATTCCATTTTCCAGCCGGGAGGTTCGAATAAGGGCATTAATAAGAAAACGCAGCTTTTCAACCTGATAGTTAATCTGAGCGGAATATTCCCGGGCGTCATCATTCAGATCCAATTCCTGAAGCAGCTGGGCATACAAAAGGATATTGGAAATCGGTGTTTTGGTCTGATGGGAGATATCGGAGATCAGGATATTGATGTTCTCTTTTTCTTTTTGCAGATTGCCGGAAGAAGTAAGGGTCTGGGTAAGAAAGGCATGCATTTTGACACTGAGTGCTGACATAACAGACTCATCATATACCTTTTCCACTAATTTCCCGCCTGCAGCTTCATCCACCATATCAGACACCTGATCTAACAGGCGTCTGGTCTGGATTCTGTTAATTATGACAAGGCAGACAGATAGTGCTATAGAAGAAGCGGCGGTAATTATACAAATGATTATTAGATTATTCATTACATCCCTCCTGCCAGGTATAGCCTATCCCATAAACGGTCTTTATGTACCTGGGAGAAGCCGGGTTATCCTCCAGTTTGTCGCGAAGGCGCTTAATTGTGACGGAGAGTGCATTTTCATCCACATACTGAGCATCATCGGTCCAGACCTTATCTACAAGTTGTCCCCGGGACAGAGTAATGCCTTTATTTTCTGTAAGAATGCGCAACAGACGCTGTTCCGTTTTACTTAGATCCATACGTTCCTGGTTTTTCTTAAACACCATATTTTCGAAATCAAAGAAGAGAATGCCTTCCGAAAAACAGGCAGTACGTTTGAGGGTATCCCGGGACTCCTTTGCACTGAGCCTGCGGATCTGAGTGTTTACTCTGGCACGAAGCACCATCAGGCTGAAAGGCTTTGTAATATAATCGTCCGCACCTGTTTCCAGACCGGTAACAATGTCCAGTTCAAGATCATTTGCAGTTAAAATCAGAACAGGGGTTTCGGAGATTTTTCGAATAGACCGTAAGAAATCAAGCCCGCTGCCATCCGGCAGATTCAGATCCAGAATGACAAGGGCGATGTTATGGGTTTTATATAGTTCGGAGGCACTCTGAATATCAAAGGCCTGGTAAAAAGTGAGTTCAGGATCACGCAGTGCCAGTGCGATTCCATTACTCAGTGATTTGTCATCTTCCACAATTAAAATAGAATACATATCCCGCTCCTGTTTACATCAATTCTTTCATAATAAATTCGTATACACTCTGGCATTTTTTCGGCCAGTTGTCACAGATGGCAATTGCCTGTTCTTTCAGCGGTACGGTCACGGTAATATCGATCAGATCAGAGTGGCGTTCTTTGACCTGGCAATGGGCTTCATATTCATTATTTGTATTTTTATAATAATCCGCTACAATCGATACTTCATTGCGCAATTCCATTTTATGCTTCTTTAAATAATCATCAATATCATCCTGAATAGGTTTTGAGATCTTGTATTCAAAATATTCCAGGGTTTCCCTTCCGGTATCGGTCAGATGGTACTGGGAAGTATTGCGGATGGTTTCCACATGAACCAGTCCGGAATCAACCAGTTCGGAGATAGCCTGCTGAAGCGTAAAATAAGTCGTATATTCCTTGTCCAGTATAAATTCAGAGATCTGGCTGTTGGACAGGGGGAAATTAACTTTTTTTAACATATCCAGAATAATTAATTTGTAAAGCGTTAACGGTTCTGACATAGATAACTCCTTCTTATATAGACTCCGGCAGATACAGGCGCCCCTGCCAGGTGTTTCTCGATTTTAATTCCTGATGGATGGTGTTGAGTACCGTTCGTTTTTTACTGCTCCAAAGGGGAGCCAGAAGCAGATCCTTGGGACCGTCCCCGGTGAGTCGGTGAATCGTGATCTTCGGGGAAAGGTGCTCCAGACACCGGATGATAAGATCGACATATTCTTCCATTGACATGACCGGACATCCGCCTGATTCATAAAGTCCGGCAAGCTCAGTTCCTTTTAGTATGTGAAGCAGGTGCAGTTTAATGCCCTGGATTTCGGCTTTATTTAAATAAGAAATCGTCTTCATTACCTGTTCGTTTCCCTCACCGGGAAGACCCAGAATCGTATGCACGATTACATCAATATGTAACTGGCGAAGCTTTGTAACGGCTGTATCAAAACAGGATAATTCATAGCCTCTGCGGATCAGCCTGGCAGTATCTGCATGAACAGTCTGTAATCCTAATTCTACCCAGACCGGCTTTATTTGATTCAGGCGTCCCAGAAGTTCCATAACATCGGCTCCCAGGCAGTCCGGTCGTGTGCCAATGGAGAGTGCGGCAATATCAGGATGTGTGATTGCTTCCGTAAAAATCCGTTCCAGGTAACTAACCGGTGCATAAGTATTGGTATAAGCCTGGAAATAAGCAATATAACGTTTGGCAGGTTTTTTATCCTGCAAAGCCTTTTTCTGCGATTCAATCTGTTCCCGGATGGAAAGCGTGCGGTCAGCTGCGAAATCTCCGGAACCACCGGCACTGCAGAAAATACAACCGCCTCTGCCAAGCGTTCCATCCCGGTTTGGACAAGTCATTCCTCCGTTTAAAGAGAGTTTATATATTTTTTCACCGAACTGTTCCCTCAAATGAAAATCAAGAGAACGATACGGTTTTTCACCCCATTTTTCCATGATTTATAATCCTTTAACGTGTTAAAATTCTTCTATTCCCTATCATAACATTGCGTGGTGGGGATTTCAAGGAAAATAAGAGTTTCCTCAATTCCCAATGTTCATGTTTGGAGCGTAGTCAGTTCATAACCTTTGGATGCATACAGCAGCTACACCCCGGAATTTGGACAATCTAGAGCGTGTTTTAAAATTGCTTTCTGGCAGCTGTGCGTCACACTTTGTGGGAGATTTGTCCCGGATGAAGGGCGACAAGCGGGCTACGTAACCTGAATTCGGGGCAAATATA
>JAGZJZ010000030.1 GCA_018365455.1 Clostridiales bacterium | reverse complement strand
GAAAAACTCATTTGATATACTTTATCGTAACTCATTTATTATTTCTCCATTTCTATAATTCTTCACTACTATATCTTTTCATTATGCTGCATTTTGTTTCTTCCTTTTTGGGGAGTCTTAGAGAATCATAAACTTTGCCATGATCTCTATTATCATCTTTGCATTGTTTGCAATCGGCTCTGTTCCATCCACAAAAATAATAGGGCATTTCATACTTTGCAGCCAGGTATCCGTTTTTTCCATTGTACGAGTTGCAACAAATTCATAAAATTTCCGTTCTTGTTCGTACATGTCTCCGCCTTCTAATACACGATCACCAAATTTGTTTATGCTTCTTTGCTTTACGCGATTAAGTCTTATTCCAAGCGGTACTTTTATATATATAATGCAATCATACATGGCATTAATCGTGTTGCCATAATCACAATTTACAGATGACAAAATAAACCGGTGGTACTTTTTAATATCTGCTGATAAAAGAGCCAGAACTTCTTCTCTGGTATGAGAATCTGCATATGGGATAACAGAATCTCTGAAGTAATAATTCTCAATATCCATATGCTTATATCCAAGCATAGCAGAAAGTTGCCTGCCTAATGTAGTTTTCCCGCTGCCATTTCCACCTGCAATAGCAATTCCATGATACATTTCCATCACCTCTCATATTCTATTATGTATTAACGCCTTCCCTAGATCCGATCCAACAGCAATTTAGAAAACTCATCGGTATCTTCGAGTGCTCTCTGTTTGAGCAATCCACACTTTGCATACAGCAAATAGGCCCGTGTTTCCCTTTTCTGAAGTTTATAACGTGATTTTCTTTACAGCACCGTTGGTAATGCCTAATGCTTGGGTAAGGGCCTTGGCATTCATGGGCTCATGGGCAGCGATGGCCTCAATCGTTTCTAAGATTTCATTATATTGTTTCATGAAACCTAACATGTCTTTTTATTTATTTTAGCTCCTAAATAAAATACTGTCAATTCTACGATAGAGGATAACCTTATTTTAGCGTTTTGGACAACGAAATTTAGCTTTCATATTGACTTGTTCTATGCTAATTTGCTATAATTCTTGAAACGATAACTAGCGAACATGCTCCCAAGAATTTCTGTGTAAAATAAGTAATAAAAATAACGAATGAAAAATAGAGGATACTATGAGAAACGATATTATCTTAACATTTGCCAATCTGCTCGTTGGTAACAAAATTGATACTCAAACCATTATCCACTCACTCAAGCTTATTTGCGATAATTTTTTATTTGACTGTGGACTTCTTTATGAAAATGACCCTCAAAATTCTTTGTCTTTAAAAGAACACTACAATCCATGTCATATGCAGGTTCGTCAGAATATTTTAGTTGAAGAAATTTCGGCTGAAATCTGTAGTCAATTAAAAACTGCGCCTTTCATTTATGTCAGCAAAACGAAATGTTCTACCTCTAATTTTGCGCTGAATCACTATTTCTATGCAAATTCTGTTATTATTTTGCCATTATTCGATGAGGATTCGAGTATATGTGGTCTTATTGTATTATTGGATATCCATGAGAAAATACGAATAGATGATTATGAATTAGAAAGTTTAACTGCGATCTTAAATATGTTATCACGTTATGTCAGTATCCGGTTATACCAAAATAAGTTGGGGTTTGCACGTAAGTCACTGGAAGGTATATTAGACAATACCGGAATTGATATATATGTCAACGATTTTTATACTCATGAAATCCTTTATGTTAATAAATCAATGGCAGCGCCATATGGTGGGATCAGCGCGTTTGAAGGAAAAAAATGTTGGGAAGTTCTTTTTCCCGGAACAACTGGTCAGTGTGAATTTTGTCCTCAAAAGGAATTAATAGACGAACATAACAATCCAACTAAAATTTATTCCTGGAATTATCAGAGATACTTTGATGGGGCGTGGTTCAGAGTATTCAGTGCGGCTTTTAGATGGGTGGATGGACGGCTTGCCCATGTTGTAAGCAGTGCAGATATCACAGAAAATAAAAGAAATGAAGAGATTATTAAAAATATGGCTAACTATGATCCGTTGACAAAGCTGCCTAATCGCAGATTACTAGTTGCCGACTGTGAAAAACGTATAAATCTTGCGGTCGAAAATGAAAAAGGATATGTGCTGTTTTTTGATATTGATGGATTTAAGTCAATTAATGATTCACTGGGACACGATGCGGGAGATGAATTTTTAGTTAATCTGGGTGAGTTTTTTAATAGCATCCCAATCCTCAAAGACTGTATTTATCGTAATGGGGGAGACGAATTTGTAGCTATCATTAATGGCAGCATAGAGGAGTCAGGCTTGATAACTTTATTAAATTATATATTTGAACGTTTCAAAAAGCCCTGGAATCTTAAAACAGGGAATATTATTTGTAATACGAGTATTGGTATCGCATGTTATCCTGAAGATGGTGTAACTGCGGAGGAGCTTCTTTATAAAGCAGACCAGGCAATGTATCAAGTAAAAAAAGCAGGTGGCGGAGGTATTTGCTTCGGAAGAGATATAAATTGTAAAACAAATCAGAATTCAGAAGATGGATAATTGCTATACCATAAAAAGTTCAGTAAAGACCAAGATATTCCACTTTAGAGAACAGTCCGTAAAGTAATGTGTATGAAAATAGTCATAAAAGCCGTTTCAGATGAAACTACGTTTTTATGACTATTTTGTTTTTATGAGAATATTTGCAAATATTGTTTATTGTTGCCGTATTATTTCAAGTATATTGTCATTTGCTTTTATCCCAATCATTGGAACGATAATATTTTCTTTTTTAAGCTCGATAGAAATTTTATCCATAAATAATCCCATTCCATTGATTTCCATAGGGGCATGAAGATGAGAGAACAACACTCAGAAATTATTGCTTCAACAGATATACGAAGAATCAAACGGAAGAACAGATGGAAAATGCACTTAAACTAAAAGCATAAATATTTACATGATTATTTAGACAATCAAGGGCAATCAAAAACCAAAGTATAAAAAAAGTGGAAAACCTCAGTTAACACTAAGATTTTCCACTATCCAAAGAGCAGTCCGTAGGGGAATCGAACCCCTGTTTCCGCCGTGAGAGGGCGGCGTCTTAACCGCTTGACCAACGGACCTCATCGCTTGGTACTTGCATATCATATACCATTTTAGAAAATTTTGCAAGTACTTTTTTTGATTTTTTTCAATTTTTTTGCAAATTACGACAATTTTAAATTCCAGTGTGTATTTTAGGGGGTTTTAAGGGATTAGCAGCATGTGATCAGCAAAAATGAAAAGCACTGGACAAATTTATGGTTTGGAACTAATATAAAGTTATCGATAAAATATTTCCTGTAACGGAAGACAGCGGGGCAGCAATTGAGCAATAGTGCTGTGTATCACAAAGCAGAGAATTTTGCTAACATTTTTACAAGGGAGGAAAGAAAGATGAAAGGATCTAACACAAAGAGAATATTAGGGCTGCTGTTTGCCATCGTTTTTATTTTAGGTGGAATCGGCGCTTTGGGAGCGAATAATGCGGAAGCAGTGACAGGAAGTGCCTCTGCTTCCAATAAACAGACATCAGAAAGCAAAGATGACAAAAGTAAAGATGATAATAGCAAAAATGACAAGAGCAAAAATGACAAAAGCAAAAATAAAGAATTAAATGTACACTTTATTGATGTGGGCCAGGCGGATTGTATACTGGTGGAGTCAGCGGGGAAATTTATGCTGGTTGATGCGGGAAATAATGATGATGCAGACACCATAATAGATTATCTGAATGACCAGGGTGTGAAAAAGCTGGATTATGTAATTGGGACACATCCCCATGAAGACCATATTGGGTCTTTAGATACCGTAATTAATACATATGATATTGATACTTTGATCATGCCGGCTAAAGCTCATACGACTAAGACCTTTGAAGATGTGTTATCTGCAATTGAAAAGAAGAAATTAAGTATAACCAATCCTGTTCCGGGGAAAAAATACAAGCTGGGGGATTCTGAATTTACCATACTTTCACCTGAAAAGGGGAAGGACTATGGTGATAATTACAATAACTGGTCCGTGGGGATTAAGCTGGAAAATGGGAAGAATCGTTTTGTGCTCTGCGGCGATGCTGAAAAAGATTCAGAGAAAGACATGCTGGATTCCGGGATCGATCTGAAAGCGGATGTATTAAAACTTAGCCATCATGGAAGCAGGACGTCCACAACGGATGCATTTTTAAAAGCTGTAAAGCCAGAATATGCGGTTATCAGCGTAGGAAAAGATAATGATTACGGACTTCCGGATGAAGAAAGCCTGGAAAAGCTAACTCAGAATAAAATTAAGTATTTCAGGACAGATGAACTGGGAACAATTGTGGCATCCAGTGACGGCAGTTCGATTAAGTGGAAATATACTACCGCAAAAGACAGTAAAAACGGTAATTCAGGAGAAGTAAAGAGCAGCCAGAGTGAGAAACAGACCAGTGAATCAGCAACAGAGGCTCCGGCAAAGGGAATGGATTATATGATTAATAAAAATACCGGCAAATTCCATAAGCCTGGCTGTTCCTCAGTCAATCAGATGAATGATTCCAATAAGCAGACTTATAATGGAAGCAGAGATGATTTAATAAGCAAAGGTTATGATCCATGTAAAAGATGCAATCCATGACGCCGCTGCTTGCAGCGGGGTTTTGACTTCCAAAAGGAACCCTTATTAAATAAGTAGGGGTTCTTTTTTCTGCCGGATAACAAGCAGGGAAGAAACGGGAAAGAAGCGACGATTTGATTTTTACTTGCATTTTTAATCAGGATGTTGTTATAATAGCGGTTAGGTAAATGTTAAGTTATGAAAGGATAATGAAAATGGCAAAGCAAACGATGACATATGATGCGAGCAGCATCTCTGTACTGGAAGGCCTGGAAGCAGTTCGTAAGAGACCGGGTATGTATATAGGCAGTGTTTCCAGAAAAGGCCTCAATCATCTTATATATGAAATTGTAGATAATGCAGTGGACGAGCATCTGGCAGGTTTCTGTGACCGGATTGAAGTAACGCTGGAGAAAGACGGTTCCTGTACGGTTAATGACAATGGCCGGGGTATTCCGGTAGGGATGCACGAGAAAGGAATGTCAGCAGAACGTCTGGTATTTACCACACTTCATGCAGGAGGAAAATTTGATGATTCCGTATATAAAACAAGCGGTGGGCTGCATGGCGTAGGTTCTTCTGTCGTAAATGCATTATCTACGTATCTGGATATTAAGGTAAGCCGGGAAGGTGCAATTCATCATGACCGTTATGAAAGAGGGATACCGGTTATTGAGTTGGAAAATGGTCTGCTGCCGATTATAGGGAAATCCAGAAAGACAGGAACGCTGATTAATTTCCTGCCGGATCCGGAAATATTTGAAAAGACTAATTTTGCGGCGGAGGAAGTAAAAAGCCGTCTTCACGAAACTGCTTATTTAAATCCTACGCTAACGATTGTATTTGAGGACAGGCGGGGAGCAGAAACAGAACATATTGAATTCCATGAGCCCGATGGAATTATTGGATTTGTTAAGGACTTGAATCAACATAAAGAGGCACTTCATGAGCCTATTTATTTTAAAGGGGAGTCGGAAGGAATTACGGTAGAATGTGCATTCCAGTATGTGAATGAATTCCATGAAAACGTACTGGGCTTTTGTAATAACATCTATAATGCGGAAGGTGGAACCCATTTGACCGGGTTTAAGACAACCTTCACCACCGTAATGAATAATTACGCAAGAGAATTAGGAATTTTGAAAGAAAAAGATGCGAACTTTACCGGCGCGGATATCCGAAATGGATTGACGGCTGTTATTTCAATCAAACATCCTGCACCACGTTTTGAAGGACAGACGAAAACCAAGCTGGATAATCAGGATGCGGCGAAGGCTTCCGGAAAAGTGACGGGTGAGGAAGTTGTGCTGTATTTTGACCGGAATCTGGAGACTTTAAAAAGTGTGCTTTCCTGTGCGGAAAAGGCTGCTAAGATTCGAAAATCCGAAGAAAAAGCAAAAACGAATATGCTGACAAAGCAAAAATATTCATTTGATTCCAATGGAAAACTTTCCAACTGCGAAAGCCGTAAACCGGAGCAGTGTGAGATCTTCATCGTAGAGGGCGATTCTGCGGGTGGCTCAGCCAAAAATGCAAGAGACCGTAATTATCAGGCGATTCTGCCAATCAGGGGTAAGATTTTAAATGTGGAGAAAGCAAGTATAGATAAGGTGTTGGCAAATGCAGAGATTAAGACAATGATTAATGCTTTTGGCTGCGGCTTTTCCGAAGGTTATGGCAACGATTTTGATATAACGAAACTGCGCTATAATAAAATCGTTATTATGGCAGATGCCGACGTGGATGGTGCCCATATCAGCACACTTCTGCTGACCCTGTTTTACCGGTTTATGCCGGATCTGATCTATGAAGGACATGTATATATAGCTATGCCGCCATTGTATAAGGCAGTTCCATCCAGAGGTGCGGAAGAATATCTCTATGATGATAAAGCACTGGAAAAATACCGCAGAGCTCATAAAGGATCATTTACGCTGCAGCGTTACAAAGGTCTTGGAGAAATGGATGCGGATCAGCTTTGGGAAACCACTCTGAACCCGGCTACACGCCGTCTGAAGCTCGTAGAAATTGAAGATGCCAGAATGGCTTCCAATGTTACAGAGCTTTTAATGGGGACGGAAGTACCTCCAAGACGGGCATTCATTTATGAACACGCGTCAGATGCGGAACTGGATATATAAGTTTGGAACAAAAGCGTTCCATACTTTCTATTGAAGCAGTACCGCAGACCAGTCAGCGGTATGCAAGGGGTATAAGTATGGAACAAAAAGCGTTCCATACTTTCTATTGAAGCAGTACCGCAGACCAGTCAGCGGTATGCAAGGGGTATAAGTTTGGAACAAAAAGCGTTCCATACTTTCTATTGAAGCAGTACCGCAGACCCGTCAGCGGTATGCAGGGGTATAAGTGTGAAAGAAAAGAGTTTTCAAATTACTTATTAGGGAATAGCACAACCACTTGCGTTATTTTGGGGGTATCACGATGAAGGAGCATTTAATATGGAAAATATACAGGAACAGATAATCAGAACAGAATATTCAGATGTAATGCAGAAATCGTACATTGATTATGCAATGAGCGTAATTATCGCCAGAGCAATTCCGGATGTAAGGGACGGTCTGAAGCCGGTTCAGCGAAGAACTCTTTATGATATGTATGAATTAGGTATCAAGTATGACAGACCTTACCGTAAATGTGCACGTATAGTAGGTGATACCATGGGTAAATACCATCCCCACGGCGACAGTTCCATCTATGAATCACTGGTAGTGATGGCACAGGAATTTAAAAAAGGCCTTCCTTTAGTAGACGGGCACGGAAACTTTGGTTCCATTGAAGGGGATGGAGCGGCAGCAATGCGTTATACAGAAGCTAGGCTGCAAAAAATCACCCAGGAAGCTTACTTAAATGATCTGGACAAAGATGTGGTAGATTTTGTTCCGAACTTTGATGGTACGGAAAAGGAGCCGGCGGTACTGCCGGTACGTCTGCCCAATCTGCTGGTAAATGGAGCGGAAGGCATTGCGGTTGGTATGGTAACCAGCATCCCTCCTCACAATCTGGGAGAGGTGATTGATGCAGTTAAGGCTACGATTAAAAATAATAAAATTACGACAGAAGAGATCATGGAGTATGTGCAGGGACCGGATTTCCCGACAGGGGGTATCGTGGTAAACAAAGATGATCTTCTTCAGATATATAAGACTGGGGCAGGTAAGATAAAGCTCAGGGGAAAAGTGGAATTTGAACCTGGAAAAAATGGAAAAGACCGGCTTGTGATCACCCAGATTCCTTATACCATGATGGGCGCCAACATCGGAAAGTTCCTGAATGATGTGGCAACGCTGGTGGAAACGAAAAAAACCAATGACATCGTGGATATATCCAATCAGTCTTCCAAGGATGGCATACGAATTGTTTTGGAACTCCGTAAAAATGCGGATCATGAAAACCTGGTGAATATGCTATATAAAAAGACCCGCTTAGAAGACACTTTTGGCGTAAATATGCTTTCCGTTGCAGAAGGCAGACCGGAGACG
The DNA here is from genome assembly GCA_018365455.1 of Clostridiales bacterium. Taxonomy (GTDB): domain Bacteria; phylum Bacillota; class Clostridia; order Lachnospirales; family Lachnospiraceae; genus Robinsoniella. The sequence continues at coordinate 65,414 of JAGZJZ010000030.1, read as the reverse complement.
CTGGGAATAAAAGCGATCATTGAATACCATATAGATTTCCAGTTTGAACTTGCTACCAGAAAATATAAAACGCTTCTTGCAAAAGAATTAAATAAAAAAGAAATCCAGGAAGGATTAATCAAAGCCTGTGATGTGATTGATCTGATTATAGAGATTTTAAGAGGCAGCAAAAACCAGAAACAGGTAAAAGAATGTCTGATCAATGGCGTGACGGAAGGTATTAAATTTAAATCTGCGGCTTCTAAAAAGGCGGCAGCGGCTCTTAATTTTACCGAAGCACAGGCAACTGCTATTTTAGAGATGCGTTTATATAAATTGATTGGACTGGAAATTGAAGCATTGCAGAAAGAGCACGAGACAACACTTAAAAATATCGCATCTTATGAAGATATTTTAAATAATTATAAATCCATGGCAAAAGTAATTATTAAAGAACTGGATGCCATCAAAAAAGAATATGCCAGACCGAGAAGAACTGCTATTGAAAATGCGGCAGAAGCCGTATATGAAGAGAAAAAAATAGAAGAGATGGAAGTAATCTTTCTGATGGATCGGTTCGGTTATGCAAAAACAATCGATGTTACTGCATATGACCGGAATAAAGAAGCTGCGGACAGTGAAAATAAATATGTTCTTTCTTGTATGAACACGGATAAGATCTGTATTTTTACGGACACCGGCAAGCAGCATTTAATTAAAGTGATGGATGTTCCTTATGGTAAGTTCCGGGATAAGGGCAAGCCCATTGACAATCTCTGCAATTACAGCAGCAGCGAAGAACAGATTGTACTGGTGGAAACATTGACAAAGGTGAAGATGTCAGTATTGATATTTGCCACAAAAACCGGAATGATTAAACAAGTAGAAGGAACAGAATTTGACGTGGCGAAGAAAACCATTGCCGCAACCAAACTGGCAGAAGAAGACCAGGTGGTATCTGTCTCCTGCCTGGATGACAGCAGTCAGATTGTATTTCAGACAGATCAGGGTATTTTCCTGAGATTTTTATTGGAAGAAGTGCCCCAGAAGAAAAAGGGGGCCGTGGGTGTGCGGGGAATCCGTCTCTCAGAAAATGACTTCATTCAGGAAGTTTACTATCTTTCATCCCAGGATGACACCACGATTTCATATAAGGATAAGGAAGTGCAGCTGAATAAACTCCGTCTTGGAAAGCGTGATACCAAGGGGACAAAAATAAGGGTTTAATTTACCTGCAGCCATCTCTTTTTCCAGTCAGCAACGTTGTACAATTGCGCATACGGGAAAGACTGAGCAGTAACCTTAAGAGTAACAGTTCAGACGAGCTGACCTGTTACTGCAAAAATCCATTCATAATCGCTTACGCGATGGGATTTTTGCACTCCTGAATCACTTTCTTACGGTATACTCAGTAAATGCGCATACCTGTCTGAACTGTTACCTCAAGATTCTTTATAAGGGAGTTTCTCCCAAATTGGGGGTTGCAATTTACAATTCACGGTGCTATAATGAACAAGATGATGAATAAATTACTAGAGTATGAGTGGGCGAAAGTCCACTCATCTTTATTGTGTAGAACAGAAAGGCGATGCAGATGACGAAAAAAGAAATCTATGAGCAGAAAACAGAAGAAATCCTCTTACCAATTGTGCAGGAACATGCATTTGAACTGGTTGATGTGGAATATGTGAAGGAGGGTGGAAGCTGGTACCTGCGCGCATATATCGACAAAGAAGGCGGTATCGCAATTGATGACTGTGAAGTAGTGAGCCGTGCATTAAGTGAAATATTAGACCAGAAGGATTTTATTGAAGATGCTTATATCCTGGAAGTGAGTTCTCCCGGACTTGGAAGGCCGCTGAAAAAGGAGAAAGATTTCGAACGAAGTATGGGGGAAGAAGTAGAGATCCGTACTTATCGTGCTTTTAATAAACAAAAAGAATTCGTCGGAATCTTATGTGCCTATGATAAAGAGAGCGTAACTATTGAATTAGAAGACAAAGAAGAAATGAAGTTTGAGAAATCGGATATTGCGCTGATCAGGCTGGCGTTCGATTTCTAATCAAGGAGGAAAAATATAATCATGAATAACGAATTGTTAGAAGCGCTGAATATTCTGGAAAAGGAGAAGAACATCAGCAAAGATACTTTGCTGGAGGCAATCGAACAGTCACTGATTCAGGCATGCAAAAACCACTTTGGTAAAGCAGACAACGTAAAAGTTTCCATTAACCCGGATACCTGTGAGTACCATGTATTTATGGAAAAGACAGTGGTAGAAAAAGTAGAAGACAGCGTTATGGAGATCAGTCTTGTGAATGCAATGATGATTGATTCCAAGTATGATATTGGTGATATTGTAAATGTGGAAGTTAAATCCAAAGAGTTTGGACGTATTGCCACACAGAACGCAAAGAACGTTATTTTACAGAAAATCCGTGAAGAAGAGCGTAAAGTACTCTTTAATCAGTACTATGGCAAAGAAAAAGATGTGGTTACCGGTATTGTTCAAAGATATCTTGGCAAGAATGTAAGTATCAATATGGGCAAGGTTGACGCAATCTTAAATGAAAATGAAATGGTGAAGGGTGAAGTCTTTAAACCTACAGAACGTATTAAAGTGTATGTGCTGGAAGTAAAGGATACTCCAAAAGGACCTAAAATTTTGGTATCCAGAACACATCCGGAACTGGTAAAACGTCTCTTTGAATCCGAAGTAACAGAAGTAAAAGACGGAACCGTTGAGATTAAAAGTATCGCAAGAGAAGCAGGAAGCAGAACCAAAATCGCAGTATGGTCAAACAACTCTGATGTAGATCCGGTTGGTGCATGTGTGGGATTAAACGGTGCAAGGGTTAACACCATTGTAAATGAACTCAGAGGAGAAAAGATCGATATCATCAACTGGGATGAGAATCCTGCAATACTTATTGAAAATGCCTTAAGCCCTGCAAAAGTGATCTCCGTTATCGCTGATAACGATGAGAAAACCGCCAAAGTTGTAGTTCCGGATTACCAGTTGTCACTGGCTATCGGTAAAGAGGGACAGAATGCAAGACTGGCAGCAAGGCTTACCGGTTTTAAGATAGATATCAAGAGTGAAACCCAGGCCAGAGAATCCGGTGATTTCTATGATGATCCTTACGAAGAAGATATTTTCGAAGAGGAGGCAGAAGAAGGATTCTTTGAAGAAGAAAATTATAATGAGATGGCAGATGAGCAGGAATCATTTGCACAGGACATTATGGAAGACCAGGAAGCATATACAGAGGATGAATTGTTTCACGAAAATGAACTGATGGAAGAAGACGGTTTTGATGCGGACATTCTTGAAGAAGAAGCTTCTCTGGAAGCCGGTCCGGATCCGGAAGAGCAGTAGTCGAAGGAGTACAGTATGAGCCAGGTTAAAAAAGCACCTATGCGTAAATGCATCGGATGCCAGGAAATGAAAAACAAAAAAGAAATGATGAGAGTCCTCAAAACACCGGAAGACGAACTTATCATTGATACGACCGGTAAAAAAAATGGTAGAGGCGCATATCTGTGCTTTTCAAAAGAATGTTTTGAAAAGGCAGTGAAAAGCAAAGGGCTGGAACGTTCATTAAAAATGAGCATACCACCATCTGTATATGAAGGTTTAAAAAAGGAGATAGAGCATATTGAAACAAAATAAAATTCTGTCTCTCATTGGTTTGGCAATGAAAGCCGGCAAAGTTGTAAGCGGCGAATTCTCGACGGAGAAAGCAGTGAAATCAGGGCATGCATGTCTTGTGATTATCTCCGAAGAAGCCTCCGATAATACCAGAAAAAAATTTCAGAATATGTGTACGTACTATGAAGTGCCGATTTATTTTTATGGAACGAAGATTGATCTGGGCATCGCCATTGGAAAGGAGTTTCGGGCATCTTTAGCAGTGACCGACCAGGGTTTATCTACTGCCATAGAAAAGCAGCTTAGTAACAGTAATTAACGGAGGTAGTAATATGTCAAAATTGAGAGTACATGAGTTAGCAAAAGAATTAGGGAAGCAAAATAAAGAAGTCATGAATTATCTTACAGAGAAAGGAATAACGGTAAAGAGCCATATGAGTACAATAGAGGAAGGTATGGTGGATGACATCCGTAAAAATATCGGAAAAGGCACTGCTAAACCTGCTACGGGAGCAGGAGAAGTAAAGGCACAGGAAGCATCCACAGCTACAAAACCGGAAGGTAAAGAGCAAACCACAGGAGAACCGGTAAAGAAAAAGAATATATCACAGGTATTCCGTCCCCAGAACAGCCGCACCGGAATGCAGCAGCGTCCGGGACAGCAGCGCACCCAGGGACAGTCAAGAAGACCTCAGGGAACGACTGGTACCGCACAGCGCCCACAGAGCCAGCAGACAGTAAAGGCACAGGAAGTGCCGGAAGTACGTGTACAGTCAGCAGCGCCGGTAAAACCAACGGTTCAGCCGGCAACAGCAAGTGACGTTCAGACAAAACCAGTTTCCGCACAGCCAGCGGCAGCTGCGGTGCAGCATACAGCTGCCAAGGAATCACAGCCAGTGTCATCTGCGGCATCAGGCAGCAGACCACAGGAAACAGAACAGAGACCTTATCATAACCAGAACAGTCAGGGTGGCCAGAGACCTTATAATAATCAGAACAGCCAGGGTGGCCAGAGACCTTATAACAACCAGAACAGTCAAGGCGGCCAGAGACCTTATAACAACCAGAATAGCCAGGGTGAACAAAGACCTTATCATAACCAGAACAGCCAGGGTGGCCAGAGAACTTATAATAATCAGAACAGCCAGGGTGGTCAGAGAACTTATAATAATCAGAACAGCCAGGGTGGTCAGAGAACTTATAACAATCAAAACAGCCAGGGTGGTCAGAGAACTTACAATAACCAGGGCGGTCAGGGCGGCCAGAGACCTTACAACAATCAGGGCGGTCAGGGCGGCCAGAGACCTTACAACAATCAGGGCGGTCAGGGCGGCCAGAGACCTTACAACAACCAGGGTGGTCAAGGCGGACAGAGACCTTACAACCAGGGCGGTCAGGGCGGCCAGAGACCTTACAACCAGGGTGGTCAGGGCGGCCAGAGACCTTACAACAACCAGGGCGGTCAAGGCAGCCAGAGACCTTACAACAACCAGGGCGGTCAAGGCGGACAGAGACCTTACAATAACCAGGGCGGCCAAGGCGGACAGAGACCTTACAATAATGGTCCTCGCTCACAGGGAACGGGTTCTTACGGTGCCGCATCAAGCGCTCCAAAATCAGATTTATCCAAGCCAATTACAAAAGAATCCAGAAACAGAGCAGATAAATTTAATAAATCTGATAAGACTGATAAATTTTCAAAAGAAAACAAAGGAAACCGTCCAAATCAGAAGAATAGTAATTTCAAGGGCGGGAAAGCTATTAATAAGACTGCTAAACCAGTTAAGCCGGTACCACAGCCAGTGGAAAAGAAGGAAGATGAAATCAAGACAATCATTTTACCAGATGTAATGACGATTAAAGAACTTGCGGATAAAATGAAAATCCAGGCAGCTGCCATTGTTAAGAAATTATTCCTTCAGGGTACTATGGTTACGGTAAATCATGAAATCGATTATGATAAGGCAGAAGAAATTGCATTGGAATACAACTGTATTGCAGAGCATGAAGTAAAAGTAGATGTGATCGCAGAACTCTTAAAAGAGGATGACGATGATGATGCAACATTAGTGGCAAGACCTCCGGTAGTATGTGTTATGGGTCATGTTGACCATGGAAAAACATCCCTTCTGGATGCAATCCGTAACACACATGTTATTGCAAAAGAAGCAGGGGGAATCACACAGCATATTGGTGCATATGTGGTTAATATTGACGGACAGAAGATTACATTCCTGGATACACCGGGACATGAAGCATTTACAGCTATGCGTATGCGTGGTGCAAATTCTACAGATATTGCCATTCTGGTAGTAGCTGCAGATGATGGTGTAATGCCTCAGACCGTTGAAGCTATCAACCATGCGAAAGCAGCCGGAATTGAAATTATCGTTGCGATTAACAAAATTGATAAGCCAAGTGCCAATATCGAAAGAGTAAAACAGGAATTATCCGAATATGAACTGATTCCGGAAGACTGGGGCGGAAGTACCATATTTGTACCGGTTTCTGCTCATACCCAGGAAGGTATGGATCAGCTTCTGGAAATGATTATCTTAACAGCAGAAGTCGCAGAGTTAAAAGCAAATCCTAAGAGAAAAGCCAGAGGACTTGTAATCGAGGCAGAGCTGGATAAAGGAAAAGGACCGGTAGCAACCGTTCTGGTTCAAAAAGGTACTTTAAGAGTTGGTGATCCAATTGCAGCAGGTTCCTGTTTTGGTAAAGTTCGTGCTATGATGGATGACAAGGGAAGAAGAGTAAAAGAAGCAGGTCCTTCTACACCAGTTGAAATCTTAGGATTAAGCGACGTACCAAACGCAGGTGAAATATTTGTAGCAACTGACAGCGATAAAGAAGCAAGAAGCTTTGCAGAAACCTTTATCAGTCAGGGACGTGAAAAACTTCTGGAAGATACAAAAGCAAAAATGTCTCTGGACGATCTCTTCACACAGATTAAAGCCGGTAATTTAAAAGAATTTGGAATTATCGTGAAAGCCGATGTACAGGGTAGTGTAGAAGCAGTAAAACAGAGCCTCTTAAAACTTTCCAATGATGAAGTGGTAGTTAAGATTATCCACGGCGGAGTTGGTGCAATCAATGAATCTGACGTTATCCTGGCATCAGCATCTAATGCAATTATTATCGGATTTAATGTCCGTCCGGATGCAACTGCTAAGCTTACTGCAGAACGCGAAGGTGTAAATGTGAATTTATACCGTGTTATCTATGATGCAATCGCTGATGTGGAAGCAGCAATGAAGGGTATGCTGGATCCTGTATTTGAAGAAAAAGTACTGGGGCATGCAGAAGTACGCCAGACATTTAAAGCATCCGGTATTGGTACAATTGCCGGTTCCTATGTGCTGGATGGTATTTTCCAGAGAGGATGTTCCGTACGTATTACCAGAGAAGGAAATCAGATTTTTGAAGGACCGCTTGCATCACTGAAACGTTTTAAAGATGACGTAAAAGAAGTAAAATCAGGTTATGAATGTGGTCTGGTATTTGAAAAATTCAATGACGTGCAAGAGTTTGACCAGGTAGAAGCGTACACAATGGTTGAGGTTCCACGTTAAGTAGAACGGAGTTTTAAATATGAGAAAAAACAGTATTAAAAATACACGTGTCAATGCAGAAGTTCAGCATGAGTTATCCAATATAATCCGTGGGGAAATCAAAGATCCCAGGATTAATCCTATGACTTCTGTAGTTGCCGTTGAAGTAGCACCGGATCTGAAAAGCTGTAAAGCGTATATCAGCGTCCTGGGAGACGAAAAATCCCAGGCAGATACACTTGCAGGGCTGAAAAGCGCAGAGGGTTATATCCGCAGGCAGCTTGCCAGAACGATTAATCTTCGCAATACGCCTGAAGTTCGCTTTATCTTAGATCAGTCCATTGAGTACGGTGTGAATATGTCGAAACTTATTGATGATGTCAACAAAGATATCAAAGAGACAGAAAAGGATGATGAGAATGAATAACATAGCATCTGAACTGAATCATGTGAAAACGGTAGCAATCGCCGGCCACATCAGGCCGGACGGTGACTGCGTGGGTTCCAGCATGGGAATGTATCTCTATATTAAGAAAAACTTCCCGCATATTACAGATGTAGATGTATATTTAGAGGCGATTCCGAACTCTTACCGTTTTCTTCAGGGGACTGATGAGATTCACCATACCTGTGACAAGAATATGGAATATGATCTTTTTATTTCCCTGGATTGCGGCGATAAAGGGCGATTGGGAGATGCAGCAACTTATTTTGAAACTGCAAAACGCAGGATGTGCATTGACCACCACATCAGCAATTCCGGATTTGCTGATGTGGATTATATTGTCCCGGAAGCAAGCTCTACTTCTGAACTGGTTTATGATGTGTTAGACAAAGATAAGATTACAAAAGAAATAGCGGAAGCACTCTACATGGGAATCGCACATGATACGGGAGTCTTTCAGTACAGCTGTACTTCACCGAAAACGATGCGTGCAGCAGCGGACCTGATGGATAAAGGAATAGATTTTTCCGGAATCTTAGATGATACGTATTATAAAAAATCGTATGTACAGAATCAGATTCTGGGAAGAGCGCTCCTGGAGAGCATCATGGTTCTGAATGGACAATGCATTATCAGCGCGATCCGTCAAAAAGATATGGTTTTTTATGGAGTAGAACCAAAAGATTTGGATGGAATAGTAAGCCAGCTTCGCAATACAAAAGGTGTGGAAGTGGCAATTTTCATCTATGAGACCGGAAACCAGGAATTTAAGGTAAGCATGCGATCCAATGGTATTGTTGATGTAAGCAAAATAGGAGCTTATTTTGGCGGTGGAGGTCATGTACGTGCTGCAGGATGTACAATGCAGGGAACCATGCATGATGTGCTTAATAACTTGACAAAACATATAGAAAAGCAGCTGATGCAGGAGAAAGAATCGTGATTCATGGAATTATAAATGTTTATAAAGAACAGGGGTATACTTCCCATGATGTAGTAGCTAAGCTGCGCGGTATTTTAAAGCAGAAAAAAATCGGTCATACCGGTACTTTGGATCCCGATGCTGCCGGTGTTCTTCCTGTATGTCTGGGAAAAGGTACAAAACTTTGTGATATGCTTACAGACCGGGATAAAACATACCGGGCGGTGATGCTTCTTGGTACCGTAACAGATACACAGGATACCAGCGGAGCAGTCCTGTCGGAACGTAAAGTGACATCTACGGAACAGGAAGTGCTGGAAGCGATACAGAGCTTTAGAGGTGATTATGAACAGATTCCGCCCATGTACTCCGCATTAAAAGTAGACGGAAAGAAACTGTACGAATTGGCTAGGGAAGGGAAAGTCATTGAGCGGAAGGCAAGATTAGTCCATATCCATGAGATTAAAGTTGAAGAGACTGCGCTGCCTCGTGTTACCATGACCGTTTCCTGCTCAAAGGGAACTTACATACGTACTTTGTGTCATGATATTGGTGAAAAACTTGGCTGTGGCGGCTGCATGGAAAGTCTGATCCGAACAAAAGCGGGAACCTTTGCTATTGCAGACAGTTTTACGCTGGGGCAGATCGAAGAATTGCGGGATAACGGATCCTTGATGGATCATATTACGCCGATTGACGAAATGTTCATGGAATACCCCAGGGTTGATGTAAGTGAAGAGTTCCACAAATTATTATACAATGGCAATATGTTTTATGAAAAGCATATGTCGGTGCAGGTTCCTTTGCAGGATGGACCCGTAAGGGTTTATGATGCCGGGGGACAGTTTTTTGCTATATACGGCTATGAAAAAGCAGAAAAAAGATTTAAACCGGTCAAGATATTTAACGTTTAAGGCAACTGGAGGGACAAAAGAGTATGGAGTACATCGTAGGAACGACAGAATTTAGCTGTAAGGAAGAATGTGCGGTAACCTTAGGTAAATTTGACAGTTTACACAGAGGGCATCAAAGGTTGATCAGGCGTGTCAGACAGCTTCAGCGGGATGGTTTAAAAGGTGTAGTTTTCACCCTGAACTCAAACAAGTCTGAAGTATTATTAACAGGCGAGGAGCGCAGGTCACTTCTGGAAGACCAGGGGCTTTCCTGTCTGATCGAATGTCCTTTTGTGCCGGAAATATCCCATATGGAGCCGGAAGCGTTTGTATCCCGGATCCTGTCAGAACGCCTTCATGCAAAATATCTGGTTGTAGGAACAGATTTTCATTTCGGATATCAGAGAAAGGGAGATTACAGACTCCTGCAGAACCTTCAGGATAAATATGGATATCAGGTAGAAGTGATTCATAAAAAGAAATATGAGGGGAAAGATATCAGCAGTACATTTGTAAAGGAAGAGTTAAAAAAAGGCAATATGGGAGTTGTAAATGAACTTCTGGGACGCCCGTATGGTATCATCGGTGAAGTGCTTCATGGAAGAAAAATCGGCAGAACCCTTGGAATGCCTACTACCAATCTGGTTCCGGAGAAAGAAAAGTTATTGCCGCCCAATGGCGTATATGCATCTAAGACCGTAATTGACGGGAAGCTGTATCCCGGCATTACCAATATTGGTTATAAGCCTACTGTGGGCGAATCATTCCGGGGTGTTGAGACGTATATTTTTGATTTTGACCAGGATCTCTATGGCAAGACAATTGAGATTCTGCTCTATACGTTTGAGCGCCCTGAGATGAAATTTGATTCCTTAGAAAAATTAAAAGAGTGCATGCACAGAGATATTGAGTTTGGAAAGGAATATTTTGGTGAGCAATAGATGTTAATTTTAAGTGGGGTATTCATTTTTATTGGTGTTGTCCTGGTTCTTGGTACCGCCGTTTTTCGATATTACTTTCAGGGAAAAGAAAAATATCAGGGACGAGCGGACGGACAGGTTGTAGATCTGGTTATGGATAAACCGGACGAAGAAGGCGAGAGGGCCGGAATACATCATTACTATTATCCGGTAATTGCATATTATGCCAATGGACTGCTCTTTAAAGAGCGATATGAAAAGGGGAGCAATCCAAGTGAATTCAGAATGAACCAGCATTTAAAGATCTGTTTTAATCTGGAAAAGCCTTATCATTTTAGTATTCTGGAAAAGGATCCACGGTCTTATCTGCTGACCGCCGTTTATTTATTAGGGTTTTTATTCTGCATAGCAGGTGGAATAACCTTCCTTTTATTTGCAACGAGAGGTTGACGTAAGAATTTAGATGTGATATACTAACGAAGTGCGTAAGACGGGACTTACATGTGAGTTTTGTGTCTCTTATGCGCGTTAAAACAGCCGTTATTCAGAATTTTGGACAACTCCGACCATGTTCTTAGTATCAGGCGATTAAAAAATAAGGAGGAAATCAAGATGATTTCAAAAGAAAAGAAAACAGCAATTATTAACGAGTATGGCAGAAAAGCTGGAGATACAGGATCACCGGAAGTACAGATCGCAATCTTAACAGCAAGAATTCAGGAACTTACTGAGCATTTAAAAGAGCATCAGAAAGATCATCATTCAAGAAGAGGTCTTCTTAAAATGGTAGGTCAGAGACGTGGTTTACTTGCTTATTTAAAGAAAACTGATATTGAAGGATACCGTACTTTGATTGCAAAATTAGGAATCAGAAAATAATTCAGACAAAGTTGGGGGCGGAGGAATCCGTCCCTTAAGTTTGTTTCGCAACCCGTTAACAATTAACTAGAATATGTAGTATCACAGAAGCCGAGACCACTGAAAAGCAGATTTTCGGAAAGTCTGTTTTTCAGTTGTTTCGGAAAGTATACTACAGTAAATTAAAAGGAGACAAAATATGTTCAAAAGTTTTTCAATGGAACTGGCTGGAAGAACGCTTACCGTAGATGTGGGAAGAGTTGCAGCACAGGCAAATGGTGCAGCATTTATGCACTATGGTGAGACCACCGTATTATCAACAGCTACTGCTTCAGAAAAGCCAAGAGAAGGAATTGATTTCTTCCCGTTAAGCGTTGAATATGAAGAAAAATTATACGCTGTTGGAAAGATTCCGGGAGGCTTTAATAAAAGAGAAGGTAAAGCATCTGAAAATGCGATCCTCACATCCCGTGTAATCGACAGACCAATGAGACCATTATTCCCAAAAGATTACCGTAACGATGTTACTTTAAATAACCTGGTTATGTCAGTAGATCCTGACTGCAGCCCGGAATTAACCGCTATGTTAGGTTCTGCTATCGCAACTGCTATATCTGACATCCCATTTGACGGTCCAACTTCCACAACACAGGTAGGACTTGTAGACGGAGAACTGGTATTTAACCCCAATGCAGCTCAGAAAGCAGTATCGGATCTTCAGTTAACTGTTGCATCAACCAAAGATAAAGTAATCATGATTGAAGCCGGTGCAAACGAAGTTCCGGAAGCAAAAATGATTGAAGCAATTTTTGCTGCACATGAATTAAATCAGGAAGTAATCAAATTTATTGATACCATTGTTGCTGAATGTGGAAAAGAAAAGCATACTTATACAAGCTGTGCTGTTCCGGAAGAATTATTTGCAGCAATGAAAGAAATTGTAACACCAGAGCAGATGGAAGAAGCTGTCTTCACAGATGACAAGCAGACCAGAGAAGGTAATATTCGTATTATCAAAGATAAATTAACAGAAAGCTTTGCTGAAAACGAAGAATGGCTTGCTGTATTGGATGAGGCTGTTTACCAGTACCAGAAAAAAACAGTTCGTAAGATGATCTTAAAAGACCATAAACGTCCGGACGGAAGAGCAATCAACCAGATCAGGGCATTAGCAGCAGAAACAGATTTAATTCCAAGAGTGCATGGTTCGGCAATGTTTACACGTGGACAGACACAGATCTGTACCATTACCACACTTGCTCCTTTATCTGAAGCTCAGAGGATCGATGGTTTAGACGAAGCTGAGACTTCTAAGAGATATATGCATCAATATAACTTCCCAAGCTACTCCGTAGGAGAAACAAAGCCTTCCAGAGGACCGGGACGTCGTGAAATCGGACATGGAGCTCTTGCAGAGCGTGCTCTAATTGCAGTACTGCCAAGTGCAGAAGAATTCCCATATGCAATCAGAACTGTATCTGAAACTTTTGAATCCAATGGTTCTACTTCTCAGGCTAGTATCTGTGCATCCAGTATGTCCCTCATGGCAGCTGGTGTACCGATTAAAAAAGCGGTAGCTGGTATTTCAGCAGGACTTGTAACCGGTGATACAGATGATGATTATCTTGTATTGACCGATATCCAGGGCCTGGAAGATTTCTTTGGAGATATGGACTTTAAGGTAGCTGGTACTCATGACGGTATTACTGCAATCCAGATGGATATTAAGATTCATGGACTTACAAGACCGATTATTGAAGAAGCGATAGCAAGAACAAAAGAAGCAAGAACTTTCATTTTAGATGAAGTTATGAATAAAGCAATTGCAGAACCCCGCCAAGAAGTTGGCAAGTTTGCACCAAAGATCGTACAGATCAAAATTGATCCTGAGAAAATTGGTGATGTAGTTGGACAAAGAGGAAAAACAATTAATGCGATCATCGAGCAGACCGGTGTTAAGATCGATATCACAGATGATGGTGCAGTTTCCATCTGTGGCGTTGATAAAGACAGCATGGATAAAGCAATCGATATGATCAAAATTATTACAACTGATTTTGTTGCCGGACAGTTCTTTGTTGGTAAAGTAGTAAGTATCAAAGAATTCGGTGCATTTATCGAATTTGCTCCGGGCAAAGAAGGTATGGTTCACATTTCCAAAATCTCAAAAGAGAGAATTAACCGCGTAGAAGACGTTCTGACTCTTGGAGATATGGTAAAAGTTGTTTGCCTTGGCAAGGATAAAATGGGCAGAATCAGCTTCAGTATGAAAGATGTAGATAAAGATAACAAAGAGAATAAAGAGCACAAAGAGCACAAAGAGCACAAAGAGTATGCAGAAAAGAAAGCTGAGAAGCCTTCTGAGCAGTAATTTATCAATTTATCCTCTTAAATGAGAAGAAACAGTCAGATGTGAGTTCCCCTATAGGGGGTGTCAACTGGCTGTTTCTTTTTTCTATTCAACTTATTTTAATTTTCCATAACGAACATCAGAAAATTTACCATAGAGCTTTGTATCTCCTTTCATTTTACAGGCACGCACCTTATAATAGTAAACGTTCTTAGGCTTCACTTTTTTGTCGGTATAACTGCAATTGTTTTTTACGGTTGCAATCCGGGTGAATCCTTTCTTTTTATTAACAGATCGGTATAGTTGATAAGAAGTAACTCCGGTTTGTTTCTTCCATGTAATGTGCAGGTTTTTACCGGCTTCCCCGGATATTCTCGTTATTTTTTCCTTTACAGGTACCACTTTAACCGTACAGACCGATTTTTTATGATTTTCCTGCTTTGATGTACAGATGATTTTAGTAATTCCATAATTTTTTGCGGTAATCTTACCTGATTTTGAGATTTTCGCTATTTTGTTATTCCTGGATGTCCAGGATACCGATCGATTCGTCGCTGACTGGGGTAAAACCACCGCCTGAAGCTGTTTTGTTTTTCCTTTTACCAGGGTAATGGTTTTACCCTGTTTGATAGTAACGGAAGAGACCGGAACATCTTTCCAGATCTTGAAGGAATAATCTCCGGTATTGGTTCGCTTATTCGTTCCCATGGTAATTTTCAGCAGATAGGTCTGCCCGGCATTCAGGCTGCAGGTAAGCGTCTTTGTTTCTCCTTTCCCGGCGCTCTCCTGATAGAGCTGTTCTTCAAAAGGCGTGCAGACATACATATTTGCTTTCTGGGAATCCAGGGCACCGGTTTCCATGTTGTGGTTGGTAAAACTGATATGATAGGTTCCGTCTGAAGGAGCTTTGAACTGATACCAGTCAATATCACCGTTGCCATCCAGGGAAGAGGTATATTTTTGTCCCAGAGCAGCATTGGATGCCTGGCTTGAAATATCGCTGACAGCGTCATTACGGTAACGGATCTGTATACTGTACTGTCCGGTATTTTTGGATGGGTTGATTCCCGGATTTACCGATATATAATAAGTTGTATTTTTCTCTAATTTCAGGTTAATATTACCCTGTTCATTTTCTTTTAAGTGAATGCGGCTGTTATTCAGATCAATTAAATTTTCGGTACGAAGTACAAAATCCGGCTGGGATACTGCAAGTAATCCCGTTGGAATACTTAAGTTTTTGCAGGTAATATTATAATAGGCATCCTGGCTGGTGGAAGTAAATTGGTACCACTTACTGTGGGGGACCGCATCCTCCAGACGGTCCATATAGCGGATATTATATTCTAATTCAGCGGCAGATTTAGGACTGCTTCCGCCGGTTACCGGTTTCTCAGCAGCACAAACCGCAAGCCCCATTGTGAAAGCAAGGCAGAATGCCAGGGTAAAAAGCATCATCATTTTTTCTAGTTTTTTCATTACAAATCCTCCCTTAATTCGATATTATATTTACATCAAATGTGTATCTTCAAGCCGTTTTTCAAAGAATATATTCAGCCGGATCAGCGGTTTTCGTAAGATCAGACCCAGCATCAGGGCAAGTGGTACGTATACCAGAAGATGAAGCAGATCTTTGATATAGTTGCTGCCATAGATACCGGCAACCGTCTCTCTCATTGCATTGATCCCATAGGTAAATGGCAGGAAGGGATATACATTCTGGAAAAACCGGGGAGTCACTTCAATGGGGAAGGTTCCTCCGGCGCCGGCAATCTGAATCACCAGTAAAATGACACACAGTGCCTTGCCAATATCTCCAAATGAAACGGTCAGCGTGTAGATAATATTCGTATATACAAAGCTGGATAACAGCCCAGCGGCAACAAACAGCAGCGGATCTTTGCATTGTATCTCAAGGAAATACAGATCCCCCATGCAGATAATAAACGCCTGAATCAGCCCCAATGTCATGAAAAGCAGATATCTTCCCAGGTAACAATGGGATGGGCGTAAATTCTTCAGCTTTTCATCTTCGTCTACCCGGACCTTTAAAATAGCAACCAGAACAATGCCCCCAACCCAGATAGCTAAAGTAGTATAAAATGGTGCCATTGCAGAACCGTAATTCTCAATGGGATAAAAAGAGGTCGTTTCCAGCTGTACCGGGGATGACATAAAACTGCCCATGAGATCTGGGTCATTTTGTATAATCTCCATTAATTTCTGAAGCTTCTTATCTTTCCCTACGGAATTCAACTGGGAAATAATATTCTGTATTTTATCGTGGGTGCTGCCGATTACATCTTTTGTGCTGGACAAAGCCTTTTGACCGGAGGTAAGAGAAGAGCTCATACCATCAAAAATACCATCCAGATTACTGAGGCTGCCATTGGTACTCTGTAACAGTCCGGAAAGGTCACTGCCGGTTTTTGTGATTTCATCCATCAGATTATCCAGCATGGGCTGTACCGAATTCATGTATGAGGCGCGGATGCCCGAAATCTCGTCTTTACTCCCGGATATTACAGAGGAAATAGAATTACGGGTTTCACTGCTGATGTCAGAAGCATTTTTAATACTTTCACTGGTTGCATTTATTTTATCAATAATGGACTGCTGATTTTGGCTGGATGTATTTAATTTATCAATCAGATTGTTAATCTCATCTTTTGGTTCCGGCAGCTGGGCATTGAGATCGGTCAGAATGTTGATATTTTTCGTATTCATATCAATGATTGCCTGGGCAAGCTGGGTTGTCTGTGCAAGCTGCCCCGCCGCATCGGAAATATCATTATTAATATCCCCAAATGCCTGTGAGGCAGTATTTGAAATGGAATCGTATATATCCTGCGCCGAGTTCAATACATTGCCAAATGACTGGTTTACGCTGTTTAAAGAGGACTTGGATGTATCCAGCACGGACTGGGAATCGTTGATTGTCTGTGTACCGTTTTCCAGTGTGGAACTGAGATCCGGCAAAGTCAGCTTTGTTGTGGAGAGTAGTGTATTCACACCGTCAATTGTTTCTGAAAATGCATCTATTGTAGAACTATACTGGCTTAAATCCGAATCCACCACCTGCATTACGTTAATCAGACGGTCGATCAGGGTATTGCCGTTTTCCTGTAAATCCCCGGTTGTAGTATTTAATATTCCGGCAATGGTTTCGGTAGCTACGCTGATAAAGGTACTGTTAACCTGCTGTTGAATAACGCCTACGCCTTTATCTGTGATCTTGGGAGCAATTGCATTCTTTTTTTCATTGATATAATATTGGATCTTCGGACTTTCAATGTTCGTAGAAAGTATACTGGATATTTTTTTGCTGAAATCCTCAGGGATAACTACGGCAGCATAGTATTTGCCGGATTTCACGCCGTCTACGGCCGATTGTGTATCCGTAAACTCCCAGCCGATCTGATCATTTGCTTTTAGATTATCCATAATCTGAGAACCCACATCCAGATTCATCCTATCCATTTTCCAGCCTTTATCTTCGTTGGAAACGGCTACTTTAATACCGGAAGTACTTCCATAGGGATCCCAGTTTGCAGCGATATTAAACCAGGCATATAATGCAGGAATAATACTGACACCGATTACCACAATCATAGCCATTACATTCTTACTGAGACGGGATAAATCCCGAACATAAATTCTAAATATTTTTTTCATTTCAGCCTCCATTATAATTTGTTGATTTTTTCAAGCATACCGTTACCGTCCAGCTCCGGTTCAGGCTCGGTCAGGTGGAGCTTACGTTTATAACGATAATCAATGTACTCCACGCAGATTAAATAGCCGGCGGAAAGAATAATCGATACAATCCAGGCAGTTAGAAAATTCAGTTTTGATTCCAGGCTAAACATAAGAATTAAAAAAACAGCCGGTATGATAAGAATCGCCAAAAATCCCCACCGGATTAACCGTGGATATTTTTCACGGAAGCGATTGTAAGAGCTGATGAATTCCTGATGCGCCACTTCTTTTTCAATATTTTCCCTGGCACCAAAATAAATCAGTGATTCCACCAATGCTTCTCTGGATGTTTTTCCCTCAAGAAGCCGTTGTTCATAATCGGATTGCAGATATAGAAGCAGATTCTGCTTAGCGGCTCTCGTTTCTTTGGTATCAGGCATATCCAGAAATAATTCATCTAAAAAAAGATTAAAGTCTTCCATATAACGTCATTGCCTTTCTAAATTAAGATAGGGATATTTTAGCACGAAAGAATCGGCAATACAATACAAAAATGACCAATCGTCAGTTTTTGGATTTTGAGCAGGATATGGCTTGGATGATTTCGGTTAGAATAGAAGAGAAGTAGTAAAAAAGAACAATATTTTTCATATAAATGAAAAATTATTGTGAAAGATTGAATGATATGAGTGTATAAAAAAATAAATGTTTGGGAAGTTCGTTTATTTTTGAATGGGCAGCATAGAGAAGCATAAGAAAGCGGCGCAGCAGATGTGAGGCCTCTGGTGAGGGAAAAAGCACTTTCTACAATATCTGAGCGGGTGAGTTTTCAAGAAGGAGACCCATTGATAGAAAAATATTAAAAAACACTTGACAACACCTACCAATTAGTATTAGAATGAAAAAAACAAAAAGCAAAACCGATGAGAAAGAGTAGTAAGCTTATCAACAAAATTGCAGAGAGCTGCAGGTGGTGTGATTGCAGTATTGAGTGGTTTGCCGAATGGACTTTCGAGGGCAGTCTGAAATAGAAGATAGCGGTGTGATCCGGTATCAGAAGAGTAGGCACTGTCGGGAACCGAACCCGTTATCAATCAGGAGTGTATGATAGTACATGCGAAAGTGGACATTATGTTAATTTGAGTGGTACCGCGATAATAATACGATATTATTACCGTCTCAAGCGAAGGCTTGGGGCGGTTTTTTTGTGTATTTATAAGGAACACAAAGCAGCCAGATTAACGTTCCCATTAGTTTTGTGATTGTTTGATACTATTAATCAAAATTAATGAAAAGAAGGAGAAATTATTATGAGAAAGAAAATTTTAGTTACTATTTTAAGCGTGGCAATGGCAGCAGCACTGACAGCAGGATGTGGTTCTACGGGAAACGGGGCTGCCGGAACAGAATCAGCATCATCAAGTGCATACGGCAAATCTGAAACGGAAGCAGGAAGCATGGATGCAACAGATGCGGGAACGGAAGCAAATAATGACGAAACAGCTGATGGTGACAGTGCAGGGGCGGTCTCCGGTGAATTAGTGGAAGGGTCTTTTAAAATCGGTATTGCCCAATTTGCACAGCATGGTTCCCTTGAGAACTGCCGGGAAGGATTTTTGCAAGGCCTTGCAGAAGAGGGATTTGTAGAAGGGAAAAACCTCGAGGTGGATTATCAGAATGCAGAAGCGGACATGGGAAATGCTAATACCATCGCACAGGGGTTTGTAGCAAATAAGGTAGATCTGATGTGCGCAATTGCAACACCAAGTGCACAGGCATGTTATAATGCCGCAATGAAAACAGATATTCCGACCATTTACACAGCCGTTACGGACCCGGTCGCAGCAGAGCTTGCCCAAGAAGACCAGATACCCACCGGAAATGTGACAGGTACCAGCGATAAACTTCCGGTAGAAGCACAGCTGAAAATGATCCGTGAATTGCTTCCCGAAGCAAAAACCATCGGTATCTTATATACAACCAGCGAAGTAAACTCAGAAAGCAGTATCAAAGAATATGAATCCTTAGTAGAAAAATACGGTTTTACCCTGGAAACAGCCGGAGTGGCAACCATTGCAGATGTTCCATCAGCAGCAGATACGTTATTAGCAAAAGTAGACTGCCTGAACAACTTGACTGACAACACCGTGGTAAGTGCACTTCCTACGATATTAGATAAGGCATCCAAGAAAAACATTCCCGTATTCGGAAGTGAGATTGAACAGGTAAAAATTGGCTGCATGGCATCCGAAGGAATTGAATATATTGAACTTGGTAAACAGACCGGAAGAATGGCCGCAAAAGTGTTAAAAGGCGATGCCAAAGCCAGCGATATGAAATTTGAAACAATTTCAGAAAGCAGTCTGTACCTGAATACCAAAGCAGCAGAAAACCTTGGCATTACAATCAGTGATGATACAAAAGGAAGAGCGGTAGAAACTTTCACGGAAATTACAGCACAATAGAAAAAGTCAAAAATCGTAGGATAACAGAGGTAGAGATATGTCCATACTAATAGGAGTTTTAGAACAGGGAATTATATATGCCATCATGACCTTAGGCATTTACATTACTTACAAAATATTAGATTTTCCGGATTTAACGGTAGACGGAAGTTTTCCTTTGGGGGCGGCGGTAACAGTTACGCTGATGGTGAATGGGGTAAATCCTTATCTGACCCTTCCCATCGCATTTGCAGCCGGAGCGCTGGCTGGTATGCTGACCGGCATCATCCATGTAAAATTCAAAGTCCGTGACCTGTTGTCGGGAATCATCATGATGACTGCATTATATACCATTAACCTGAAGATTGCAGGCAAAGCAAACGTACCGATCTTTAGTATGGACAATATGTTTGATAATTCATTTTTAACGAAAATTGTACCCGAATTTATGGTACCTTATCAGACTTTAATAATTATCGTAATTGTGGCACTGGTGGTAAAACTATTATTGGATGCCTATATGAAAACAAAGTCCGGGTTTTTACTTCGTGCAGCAGGCGATAATCATGCACTGGTTACCGTCCTGGCAAAGGACAGCGGCAAAGTCAAGATTCTGGGGCTGGCCATCGCAAATGGTCTGGTGGCACTAAGTGGATGTGTCTATACACAATGGCAGAGGGTGTTTGACATTTCAATCGGTACCGGAACTATGGTTATTGGGCTGGCGAGTGTTATCATTGGAGTAAATCTTTGTAAATTTATCCCGAAAGTAAATAATACAACGGCTGTAATTGTAGGAGCTATCTTATACCGGGCTTGTGTGGCAATTGCAATGCAGCTTGGTTTTGGGGCAAATGATATGAAATTAATCACGGCGGTACTGTTTTTTGTAATTTTAGTAATCAGTATGGACAGGAAGAAGAAGGTGAAGGCACATGCTTGAATTAAAGAATATTAATAAATATTATAATCCCGGTACGATTAATGAAATGTGTCTCTTTGAAAATTTTAATTTTGAGGTGAACCAGGGAGAGTTTGTATCTGTGGTTGGCAGCAATGGTTCCGGTAAGACCTCCATGCTGAATATTATCTGTGGCAGTATAGATATTGATTCGGGCAGCATCCTGATGAATGGGAAAGACATCACAAGTGCAAGGGATTTTAAACGGCATCAGCGTATAGGGAGGGTTTTTCAAAATCCTTCCATGGGTACCTGTCCATCTATGACGATTCTGGAAAATATGTCACTGGCTGACAATAAGGGAAAAAAGTACAACTTGAAACCCGGAATCAATAAAAAACGAATTGATTCCTACCGAGACAGCCTGCGTCAGCTGAATCTGGGGCTGGAAGATAAAATGGATGTAAAGGTAGGCGCTCTTTCCGGTGGACAGCGTCAGGCTATGGCACTTCTGATGTCTACCATGACACCAATCGAGTTTTTGATTCTGGATGAACATACGGCTGCACTGGATCCTAAGACGGCTGAGATTATTATGGAATTAACGGGTAAGCTGGTAAAGGAAAAAAATCTCACAACTATTATGGTTACCCACAATCTGAGATACGCAGTAGAGTATGGCAACCGTTTGATTATGATGCATCAGGGAAATGTGATACTGGATAAAAAAGGGACAGAAAAAGAAGCTACGGAAGTAGACGAGATCCTGGAACTGTTTAATGAGATCAGTATCGAGTGTGGAAATTAAAAATATACCGGGGAAGAATGCGCATGCCAGGATGCGCTTTACTCCCCGGTTTTATTGATTTTTCAAGAATAATTGTAAGCAGAAATCTTGCCGTCAAAATCCAAGCAGGGGATTTAAGTCTTGACGTGAGGGAATGAAAATGGTAAGATAATCACTGGCGTAAAAACACGATATAGTGTGCAATTATAAAATTTTTACTAAATATTGTTATTGAAAGGACGATAGATGTGAGGTATCATAATATAACAAAAGACGATATGCTAAATGGAGACGGACTGCGGGTAGTTCTATGGGTATCGGGATGTTCCCATTGCTGTAAGGATTGTCACAATCCGATAACCTGGGATCCAAATGGCGGTGTAACTTTTGACGAAAGTGCTAAGGAAGAATTATTTGCTGAATTAGAGAAGACTTACATATCCGGTATCACTTTCAGTGGAGGAGACCCATTGCATTCAAAGAATAAAAAAGATGTAGAAGAGCTGGCAAAAGAAATTCGCAGCAAATTTCCGCATAAAACAATCTGGCTCTATACCGGATCCACCTGGGAGAGTATCCGGCATTCTTCTATTATGCAATATCTGGATGTTTGTGTAGATGGAGAGTTTGAGTGTAATAAGCAGTCAAAGCAGCTGCACTGGAGAGGCAGCTCCAACCAAAGAGTAATCGATGTTCAAAAATCACTGGAGTCGGGTGAAGCAGTTCTTTACTGCCAGTAAAAGACAATCTGATTAATACATAGGAATAAAAACAATATAGGAGAATTACATGCAGAGAATAGCGAAATTTCATAAAGTAAGTTTTACACAGTTTGAAGCCGGGTACAAAGACGGATTTCCAGCGGCTTCAGAATTAGAAGTTAAAAGCATATATGAGGCGATCAAGCTTCCCAAAAGAGCAACCACAGGTTCTGCCGGATATGATTTTTACAGTCCCTTTACTTTTACGCTGAAGCCGGGAGAGACCATAAAAATCCCTACCGGAATCCGTGTGGAGATGAATCCAGACTGGGTATTGAAATGTTATCCCAGAAGCGGACTGGGCTTTAAATTCCGCCTTCAGCTGAATAATACCGTGGGTATTATCGACAGCGATTATTTTTATTCCGACAATGAAGGTCATATATTTTCAAAAATCACCAACGACAGCAACGAAGATAAGTCCATTACCGTAGAAGCAGGAACTGGTTTTATGCAGGGAATATTTGTAGAGTACGGCATAACAGTAGACGATGATGCAACGGAGATTAGAAACGGCGGATTTGGCAGCACAACGAAATAAAAAATAAAAGAATATCCGGTTCATTGATAACTGTTCATAAACAGTGCACAATGAAACCGGATATTCTTTTACTGATTATATAATGTAATGAAAAATTTAAAGAATATGTTTAACTATACATTTCCTGAAGCTCTGCGGCTTCAAATTTATGTGTCAGATCTCCTGAGGAAAAATCTTTATCTATGTATTGCATTAACTGCCTTACCTTGCTATTTACCATAGAGTCATCTTCCAATTGCCAAAAATGTCTGGTCAGTCCTTCCAGAAATTTGAACAGAACCAGCTTCCGAGATGAAATAGACCGAATGTGTCTCATAGAATAGATGATCAGGTCTAAGTAAACGCTTTCCCCCTTAGAACACTCACCATCAATGGAGAGAACGCCATTTATGGTAAAGATTACGGTAACTGCAGTGAGTGAGTTGATATCAATTTCCTCAATTTCCAATTGTTCAGCAACTATCATCAAAGCATAACTATACCAGATAGCTTCATCGCGTGTTAAAGATTCAGTCGCGGAAAAACATATTTTCTCTTTGAGGTTTTCCGGAATGATCGGTTTGTAAAATGGAATACAATGACTTATTCGCAAGTGTAAAGCCCCCTTTCTAAATTATTATAATTATACACTAAAATTTGGAAAGAGGTCTTAAGAATAGCTTAAGTTAAGCTATAGAAGTTTTGAATATAGTTGGATCTGGATATGATGGGATGGTAATAAGGAAACCGACAGGTAAAATATATTGGTTACCTGCACTTTTTATTGAAAGCCGGATTTCTTTATGATAGACTATAAATATTGAGTATACATATCCAGTTTTTAAATTATTCAAAAGCATTACGAAATAGAGAGAAGGTAAACTATGAAACAACGGCAAAATTATAAAGAAATCTTTATAGATACCTTATTTGACATTATTGGTTCTTTTGCCCTGGCAATCGGTATATATTATTTTGCCGAAAAGGCTAATATTGCCCCGGGAGGAGTATCCGGTATTGCAATTTTAATCAAATACCTTTGGGGACTTCCAATTGGAACCATGACGCTGGTGATTAATATTCCGATTATTTATCTGGCATTTCGGTATCTGGGTAAGAAGTTTACATTTAAAACTCTGCGAACCCTGATAATCAGCAGCCTCATTCTGGATTATGTAGTAACGCCATATTTCCCCCAATATGCCGGTGACCGAATGCTGGGAGCGATCTTTGGCGGAGTTTGTATGGGATTTGGCCTGGGTGTTATTTTTTACAGAGGATCCACCACTGCGGGAACAGATATTATATCCTGTCTGATCGAAAGAAAATTTCCACATGTACAGATTGGGAGCGCTCTGATGCTGGTGGACTGCATTATCCTTGGACTCTCCATTATTGTATTTGGAAATATCGAATCCGGTTTGTTTGGAATGGTAGCCCTGTTTTGCCAGACCAAGGTCATCGACGGCATGATCTATGGTCTGGATAAGGGAAGACAGGTTGTGATTATGTCAGATAAGAATGAAGTTATCGCCGGAAGGGTAATTGAAGAAATGGAGAGAAGTGCAACCTTTATCAAAGGTCAGGGAGCATACAGCCAAAAGGATGCCCTGGTATTGCTGTGCGTGGTACGTATTCAGGAATACCATCAGCTGAAAACAATTGTATATAATGAAGATCCAAACGCTTTTATGATTGTAACAGAAGCAGACCAGGTCATTGGAGAAGGATTTAAACCCATTACAAAGCAAAGATAAGATAAAGATCAAGATAAACGCTAAAAGGAGAGTACATATTATGATTGAACGAAAAGATATCGTAAATTTGAATTTTCTAAAAAAAGAAGCCTGTACCGGGAGTTATCAGGGCATGCGATATAAAATTGAACTTGTTGAAAAACAACTCATTGTATCCATCTGGCCAGGTCCTTATTGCTCGGATGTTACTCCCGATGAAAAGAAGCAATTTAAAGAATTTGAAGCAAATGATCAAAATCTTGATCTGGTAGTGGGCTGGTTAAATGAAGAGTATCGAAATCAGGAAGAAACCTGGAAACAAGTAACTTATTAACGCCTAAACTGCTCTAAGGAGAAAAGTAAATGATAACGCCAATATTAGAAACCAAAAGACTGCCGAAAATACAGCATCTGAAAATGTAATGCTAAAATTAGGATTTCAATTTATTAAAAATATCCCCTATGAATGCGGCGGCGGAACAAAAACATACGAAGGGAAAGAGTATTTATGGAAAAGACAGTAATTTTTGATTGGGACGGAACAGTTGCGGACACAGAATCCTTAATATTACAATCCTGGATTGAAGTTGGATTGAAACATGGCTTAGGTAATTTGAGGGACCTCTGTTACAGCTGTATAGGTACGACCAACCTTGCTACCCGTAAAATATTCTGTGATCAATTTGGCGGGGATTTTCCCTATGACGAATATAACAAAGAAATGCTGATCACTTTTAATAATATGTTAAAGAAAGACGGGATTCCGCTGAAAAAAGGATTGCTTGAAATGCTGAAATTCTTAAAAGAGAATAATTGTAATATCGCGGTTGCTTCGTCTACAAAAATCGAAATTCTAGAGGAAGAGGCACAAATGGCAGGTATACGGGATTATTTCCGGGTGATAGCCGGAGGGGATATGGTTCAAAAAAGTAAGCCCGAGCCTGATATTTTCCTGAAAGCTGCAGAAATGCTGCAGGTGAAGGCAGAAGAGTGCTATGTACTGGAAGATTCCTTAAACGGTATGCGTGCTGCCCATCGTGCCGGCATGAAGCCCATTATGGTGCCTGATCTGATTCCTCCAAATGATGAGATGCTAAACATAAGTCTTAAGATATTTCCCTCTCTGATTGAAGTCCGGGAATACTTTAGCGAGATTTGGTGTACAGTTTAATCCCAATAAATACCAGGTGATTGACAGACTGCTCTGGCACATAAAGAGGGACGGATGAACCGCCCCTCACATTTGTTATTTACAGGAATCACAGCTGCATTTTGCCGGCATATCAAAAGACGGATTAAATGCGTAGAAGTTTTTAAAATCAAGTTCATCCTGTACAGTACGCAGTGCTTCGCCGAATCTTTGATAGTGAACGACTTCTCTCGCACGCAGGAATCGGATTGGATCAATTACGTCAGGATCTTTTACGAGTCTGAGTATATTATCATAGGTAGTTCTTGCTTTCTGTTCTGCAGCAAGGTTTTCGTGGAGGTCTGTGATCGGATCTCCTTTAGACTGGAATTCACATGCATTAAAAGGAACTCCTCCTGCAGATTGAGGCCAGATTCCAACTGTATGGTCAACATAATAAGGTGCAAAACCGGAGCATTCTATTTCTTCCATTGACAGGTTCTTCGTTAACTGATGAACAATCGTGGACACCATCTCTAAATGTGCCAGTTCTTCTGTTCCGATATCATTTAAAACGCCCATTGCTTTTCTGTTGGGCATTGTGAAACGCTGGGAAAGGTATCTCATGGATGCACCCATTTCACCATCAGGTCCACCATATAGTTGTAACATATAATATCTTAAACCCTAGGGTTTAAAAGGGAAGGTACACGATCTCCAGCATCAGGAAAATATACCGATATATTACAATCGGCTGCAATAGCTAATGCTGTATGCCTTTTTAAAGTTCAGAAAAAAATTGTGACATTTCAGATATTCGATTGTTTATAAGATCTTTTAGTTGGATAGGATAAATTGACTGGATGAGTTTTCCGTAAGAAATAAAATAATCTGCAATGAATTTCTCTTCCCCTTTATTATAAAATCCTTTTATTATATATTCTCCATTGACAGTAATTAATTGCATAGAGGGGTAATTTTCTTTGTAAAACAAATCTGCTCCTTTTGGCAAAATATGAACTTCAAAATTTGAAGCATCTGAAGATAGAAAAATATTAGCCGAAAAATCAAGTAATTCCTTAATTGGTTTTGCTTCAAATGAACGATCTTCCGTAATGCTTGTGATTTTGTCACAGCGGAACACGCGAACTTTTTTTGTATCATAATCGAATCCAGTTGCATACCACTGCCCAAATGAGGAAGAGATGTTAAAGAATTGTATATGATAGGTTATGTTAGAATTGTTCTTTATATAAGTGATCTTGCAGACCTTATCAGCTATTGCCCATTGAAGTATATTATTTAACAATGGACTGCTATTGTGATGTTTTGTTGCTTCAAATCTTAAAATATCCTCCATTTTATGAATATTGTTTCTAAGCTCATTTGATAAACACATTTCAAATTTCTGCTTTAGTTTTAAAGTACTTAGATGAAACGGCGTTTCTGCATATGCGTTTAGAGTCAGCATTGCAAAATACAGGGCATACATTTCATTGATTGAAAAAATAATCGGTGATAGAAGTTTATTCTTTAGTACACCATACCTGCCATTTCGCCCGGGTTCGGAATAGATCGGCATTCCCATTTCTTCCAGCGCTCGGATATCCCTAATTGCAGTACTTTTAGAAATTCCATACTCCTGCATAAGGTCTCTTAAATTAAAGTGATTTTTATCATTAAGAAAAATCATCATATCATTCAAACGTGTTGATTTACGCATATTATCATCCTCTTTCAATATAATTCATAAATGGTGTCAGATTTTGAAACCAATATATATTATACTATATTCGTATCAACAACTAAAGGAGGAATTTATTATGGAAACACTAAAAGAATTTATAAGGATTATGGATGAGCAAACAGAAATAGCATTAGCAACTAACATTAGTAATATTTCAAATGTTAGAGTTGTAAATTTTTATTTTAATCCGGATAATAATATCTTATATTTTACAACTTTCAAAAACAATGACAAGGTTAAAGAAATGAAAGCTAATCAAAATGTTGCATTTACTACAATACCACATAACGGAGAAGCTCATGTCAAAGCGAAAGGGATTGCTTACATAAGTAAAAACACGATTTTTGATCTAGCCGATTGCTTTATCAGAAAAATACCTGATTTTCAAAGTACAATAGATTATGCCGGAGAGTCCTTAATATTATATGAGATAAAATTTGATACAGCTACAGTTACCATGGATTTATCAAATATTGCAACGATTAAATTATAGATCACGTTACCAGAATCTTGGTTACACCGACTAAGTCATCATATATATGAACATGTGCAGTCTGTAAAGTTGTCCGGCAGCCATTTACACTATGAAAGCGAAGTCCAGGGAAGGTAGCCCATATACCGATTGCACCATCATCATTATAACAACTTAAGCAACAAGATGGATAAAGACCTGACTGTAAGGTACTATAACCATAAATATATTGTAGTAGGAAGGGGAGAAAGAAATGCCAGCAATTGATAATATAAGGTTTACATTCTTGTATATAGGCCTATATTCTATGGGGTCTACGTGGGTTTATCCGAAATCCATGATACCATATAATATGTTCCGTTATATAGTAAAAGGAAAAGCTGAGTTATGTATTGATGATGAGAAAGTGGTTGTAGAGGAAAATCAGATAGTATATATCCCAAGTGGATCTATAATGTCCTGCCAGGCAATCACAGACAGTTTTGAATTCTACAGCATCCGTTTTGCTGCTTCAGTTCTTTATGAAAGCGAAGATATGCTTAAGAAATACTATGGAATACATAGGATAACTAATAATCAGGGTGAGGATATATATTTTAAAGAGATATATAAATGGGTAAAATCAGATCACATCGCCAGAAAGTTTTTCGTGCGTGGTTATCTGGATCTGCTGATAGGCTCATTATCTCTGAGAGGGGAGCATATTGAAAAGGAAGTCGGTGAACTTGGCAGCGAAGACTATGATATAGAAAAGCTGAAAAGCCGAGAGCGTAAGGTAAGCAGGCAGATGGATTCTAGGGTGCAGATTGTAGTGGATTACATCATTTTAAATCCAACAGAGAAATATACCCCTGAGAAAATGGCAAAGTTGGCATCCTTAAGCAAGCAGAGATTCAGCAGTTTGTTTAAAGATAATACGGGAAAAACACCAATGGAATATGTAAGGGAAATCCGCCTTACAACAGCAGCGAGGAAACTGCTGTTAAGTGATAAAAATATCAATGAGATAGCCTATGATGTTGGCTACGAAGATACAAATTATTTTATCAGGAAATTTAAAGCTGCATTTGGATTTACACCAAACCAGTACAGGAAAGTAGCAAAGGAAGGATAGGGCGTGATTGGATATTCATTGCACCAGCCAGGCACATGAATATCCAATCACGATACAGAACAGAATTCACCTTTTATTATTAAGACACGGGGAACAGTTTAAGAATTTAGGAAACTGTTCTCTGTGCCTTTTGTTTTTTAGGGCAAAACAGGACAGGCCTGAACTGAACATTATGTATTATCTTATTAAAAAATAAGTGCGTAGTGCTATTATTGAACCTGTGGTCGGTAGAAATGCATAAAAAAATAGTTTAACATAAATACATAACCAACAAAATAATGACGTCGTTATTAAATCCAAAACAGTTAAAAACAGTTTTGTCAAGGAAGGAGTTATTTATGAAAAGAAAATTGGCTATTTTGCTGATAGGCACAATGCTGGTGTCCAGTATTCTTTCAGGATGCGGGCAGGGAGACAATAAAAGTGATTCCAAAACAGCAGATGTTTCAGGTGAAATGAAGGGTGACATTACCTTCTGGCATTCTTTCACACAGGGGCAGCGTCTTGACGTAATTCAAGCAACCGCGGATCAGTTTATGGAAGAGAATCCAGGAGTTAAAATTACAATCGAAACATTTTCCTGGGGTGACTTTTATACAAAGTGGACAACAGGCTTGGCTTCAGGGAATGTTCCTGACATGAGCACCGCGCTTCCCGGTCACGTAGTAGAGATGATGGATGCAGAGGCATTGGTTACGGTGGATGACCTGATCGATGAAATCGGCAGGGACAGATTCTCAGAATCGGCACTTTCGGAGGGGGAAAAGGATGGATCCTGTTATTCCCTGCCCCTCTATTCACATGCACAGGTTATGTGGTACAGAAAAGACTTGCTTAAGGAAGCCGGTCTTGAAGTGCCCAAGACTTGGAAAGAATTTGCAGAAGCGGCAAAAGCCCTGACAAAAAATGGCGTATATGGATGTTCTTTCCCATGCGGCTCCAATGACCTGATGGGAACCCGTTTCCTGAACTTCTATGTAAGAAGTGGCGGGGGAAGCCTTCTCACAGATGACCTAAAGGCAGATTTAACAAGTGACCTGGCAATTGACGGTATTAATTACTGGCTGGATATTTATAAGAATTGTTCTCCGAAGGATTCCGTGAACTATGCTGTATTAGACCAGGCTACATTGTTCTATCAGGGAAAGACAGCATTTGATTTTAACTCCGGCTTCCAGATTGGCGGCGTGGAGACAAACTCTCCGGAATTATCAGACCAGATTGATTGTGCAATGCTGCCTAAGATTAACGCAGATGACCCAGATTATGGGGCTGAGACTTCCAACATTCCTATGGTGGTTTGGCAGAACTCAGAACATCCCGAAATCTGCAAGGCATTCATCAAGAAGCTATATGACAAGGATACATATATGAAATTTCTGGAGGCGACGCCGGTAGGTATGCTGCCATCTATTACTGGAATTTCCGACACGCCGGAGTATCAGAAAAATGAGACCGTTAAGAAGTTCTCAAATGCAGTAGATGTCATTACAAAGACAATGGACATGGGAACAGCAATTGGCTTTGAAAAAGGCCCAAGCGTAGAGGCTGGCCTGCTGACGTCCCAGGGAATCATTGAAAGCATGTTCCAGGACATTATTACGAATGGAACAGATGTGAAAAAAGCTGCAAAAACTGCAGAAGATAAGTTAAATGAGGTGTTCAGTTCTAT
Source organism: Clostridiales bacterium (assembly GCA_018365455.1). Taxonomy (GTDB): domain Bacteria; phylum Bacillota; class Clostridia; order Lachnospirales; family Lachnospiraceae; genus Robinsoniella. The sequence continues at coordinate 34,859 of JAGZJZ010000030.1, read as the reverse complement.
ACAGTAAAGTTAAATACCCCACGGGCAGTCATCAAATGTACAGACGAGCATGTACACCTGAATTGTTACCTTCGTGGGAATAAAGCAGGGGATGCCCGACCATCACTGTGATTCATAAATACAAGGAAGGGCAATCCCGGATAGTAAAAGAAAGGCGGCAAATTATTGTGAAAAGAAAGGTTAAATTTGATTATGCCCGCTGGGTTTTCGTTCTCCCGGCACTGATTATTGTCGGGCTGCTTCTGGTATATCCTATATTCTCGAGCTTATACTACAGCCTGACGACAAAACATCTAATCAAGGCATCCTATGATTTTGTAGGGGTTGCCAATTACAAAGCAGTTCTGTCAGATCCTAATTTTTATAAGGCATTCCTGACATCCATTCTTTGGACGGTAGCTTCTCTGGCAGGGCAGTTATTCATAGGGTTTACTTCAGCGTTGGCTATCAACCGTGTTAAAATAGGCAAAGGTATTTACAGAACATTAATGATTATTCCATGGGCTTTCCCATCCATTGTTATAGCACTTTCCTGGAAATGGATACTTAACGGTGTTTCAGGTTTTTTGCCGAATTTTCTTGTGCAAGTAGGGATCTGCAGCGAACTTCCACAATTTTTAAGTGACAGCAACCTGGTGTTTTTAACACTGATATTTATCAATGTGTGGTTCGGCGTGCCCATGATCATGGTAAATGTACTCTCTGCCCTGCAGACAATCCCGCAAGACCAGTATGAGGCAGCTCAGATTGACGGAGCGTCTAAACTGCAGCAGTTTAGGCTGATAACAGTTCCGCATATTAAGATTGTGGTAGGTCTGTTGGTTGTGCTGCGTACAATCTGGATATTTAATAACTTTGACCTGATTTATCTTCTGACAGGAGGCGGGCCTGCCAATGCGACTACAACCGTGCCAATCTATGCTTATAACATGGGCTGGGGTACGAAGCTTCTGGGTAAATCATCGGCAGTTACGATGCTGCTACTTTCATTTTTGCTGCTTGTGTGTGTGGTATATTTTACAATTATCGAAAAATGGGAAAAGGAGGATAAGTGATGACTAACAAGAAGACTAAAACCGGCAATTTTTTTTGCCATATCTATCTCATTATCCTGTCCCTTATTGCTTTCTTTCCCCTGATTTGGGTTTTGCTGTGCTCTGTAAAATCCTCAGGCGATATGACTGCAAACCCCACCCGGTTTTTGCCGGTTAAGTTTACCTTGGAAAATTTCAGTCACGTGATAAATGACCTTAAGTTTGCTGCAAATATCGGAAACAGCGTGATTATTGCATTTTCTACCACATGCATTGCAATTATTATCTCATCAATGGCAGCTTATGGGATCGTGCGCTTTTTTCCAAAGCTTGGGTCCATTATGTCCAAGGCACTTGTGACTACCTACATGTTTCCACCAATCTTACTGGCAATCCCTTATTCATTGGTTATGGCAAAGCTGGGGCTTATGAATACGAGAGTAGGCCTTGTCATCGTATATCTTTCTTTCAGCGTGCCTTATGCTGTATGGATGCTGGTGGGATTCTTTAAGACGGTTCCGTTGGGGATAGAAGAGTCGGCCAGGGTGGACGGCGCGAATAAGTTTCAGATATTTTCAAGGATTGTGCTTCCACTCGTAATGCCTGGAATAGTAGCTACTGCTATCTATACATTTATTAATGCGTGGAATGAATTCTTATACTCTTTGATTCTGATTAACAGTACAGACAAAATGACGGTATCCGTAGCGTTAAAATCCCTCCAGGGTTCCGAGATATTAAACTGGGGTGACATGATGGCTGCATCTGCGCTGGTAGTTGTACCATCGGTATTATTTTTTATGTTTATACAGAACAAGATTGCAGGCGGCATGACGGACGGAGCCGTAAAATAATTTCAGTATCTGTCAGGACCATGAACAGACACGCCTGCAAGCCCATGAAAAACGCCTTTGGCGATGGGGTCTATAGCTGATTGATTATTTTCGCATGGACTGTAAAGTAAATGCACAGTCCTGTTCGGAACGTTTACTTATTTCGACATTTAAGGAGGTCATTATAAATATGAAAACAATAGGATATGCAATAGTAGGAACAGGTTATTTCGGGGCAGAGCTGGGCCGTATTTTGAAGGAAGCTGAAGGAACTAAAATTGCAGCTGTCCTGGACCCGGTAAATGCTCAGACAGTGGCATCAGAGTTAGGATGTGATGTGGAGACCGATCTGGATGCCCTCTACAGCCGTGATGATGTAGATGCTGTCATAGTAGCGACTCCCAATTACCTGCATAAAGAGCCGGTTATCAAGGCAGCACAGCATGGAGTCAATGTATTTTGTGAGAAACCCATTGCACTAAGCTACAAGGACTGCGATGAGATGGTAAAGGCGTGCTTGGAGAATGGAGTAAAATTTATGGCAGGGCATGTCATGAACTTTTTTAAGGGCGTGCGTCATGCCAAAAAATTAATCAACGATGGTGTAATAGGAAAGGTGCTGTACTGTCATTCCGCGAGAAATGGATGGGAAGAAGCGCAGGCATCCATATCATGGAAGAAAATCAGGGAGAAATCAGGCGGGCATCTCTACCATCACATCCATGAACTTGACTGTGTGCAATTCCTCATGGGCGGTATGCCGAAAACAGTAACCATGACAGGGGGAAATGCGGCTCATCAGGGCGATGAATTTGGCGATGAAGATGATATGCTGTTTGTGAACATGGAATATGAGGATAGCCGCTATGCCATATTGGAGTGGGGCTCGGCATTCCATTGGCCGGAGCATTATGTCCTTATCCAGGGGACAAAGGGAGCAATCCGCATTGACATGTGCGAATGCGGCGGTATTCTGAAAATAGATGGAAAAGAGGAGCATTTCCAGGTACATGAATCTCAGGAGGAAGATGATGACCGCACAAGAATCTATCATGGAACAGAGATGGATGGTGCGATTATGTATGGGAAGCCGGGCAAAAAACCGCCGATGTGGCTTCATAGCATTATGAAAAATGAGATGAGATATTTCAATGGAATTATGCATGGGGAATCAGCGGATGATGAATTCAGGCCGCTGCTTACCGGGGAGGCGGCAAAGGCAGCTATTGCAACTGCGGATGCCTGCACAAAATCAAGGCTTGAGGACCGCAAAGTGAAACTTGTGGAAATAGTAGAGGGCTCAATCGTATCAGAGAAGAATAAATATCAGGAGGAGTAAGTTATGGGAAGATTTGGGAAGAAAGCAATGGCAATCGCACTGGCATCAGCAGTCATGGTTACACCTTTAGCTGTATGTGCGACGGAAGAAAATCAGGAACAGCGACAGGTAACGCAAGGAACAGAGGAGATAGCCGTTATAGATGACGGTCAGGAAACAGTTGCTACAGACGAAGCACAGGCAGATGAAGCAACTGCTATCACTGTTGAAGGGGGGGGAGACAGCCGAAGAGGGCAGCGCTAAAATCCCGGAAGGCATTCTGTTGGAAAAGAGCAATGTTGATATAGCCGAAGGGCAGGGATACAGTCTGGACCAGGAGGCTGGCGCCGAATATGTAAAGGCAATGACCCAGGGTACAATAATCCTATCCTATAAATCAACAAGTGAAAATGGAATCCAGTCTCTGTTCAGCGTAGGGAACAGTACCAAGGGCAATCAGGACAGGCATTTCCATATCTATATAACAAACTCTGGCGGCGTAGGCATAGAACTTAGAAACACGGACGGTGTCTTCAAATATACATTGGACAGACCGGCGTCAGTGCGTGCTCTGTATAAAGGAGAACGGGTATTCAATACGGTTGCATTAAAAGCCGATGCGGCAAATAAACAGTACAAATTATTTGCAAATGGCGAGCTTCTCGCAACACTGGATAAAGACGCGTTTAAGTTTATCAGTGACATTACAGGTGTAGATAACGTTACATTAGGCGGCACGAAGAGGCAGGGGCAGATTGCATATCCGTTCGGGGGAACGATTGGTGACGTTAAGGTATATAGTAATGCACTGTCCGACGAAGAATTGATCCAGGCAACAGGAGTGACCACATATGGTGAGAATATATTCTATGCCGGGGATGCCACTGAATCAAATTACTTCCGAATACCGTCATTGCTGACTTTAAGCACAGGTACCGTTATCACTGCTGCTGATGCAAGGTATGGCGGCACCCACGATTCAAAAAGTAAGATAAATATTGCTTTTGCCAAAAGCACTGATGGCGGAAATACATGGTCTGAGCCGACACTGCCGTTTAAGTTTGACGATTACATAGCTAAAAATATAGACTGGCCAAGAGACTCTGTAGGGAAAAATGTGCAGATCCAGGGAAGTGCATCTTATATAGATCCGGTATTGCTGGAGGATAAGGTTACTAAAAGAATCTTCCTGTTTGCAGATCTGATGCCCGCGGGTATCGGAAGCTCCAACGCTTCTGTAGGCTCTGGCTTTAAAGAAGTGAATGGCAAAAAGTATCTAAAACTCAGATGGCATGAGGATGCAGGCAGCGCATATGACTACACGATCCGCGAAAAAGGAGTAATATACAATGATGTTACCGACCAGCCAACAGAGTTTCGGGTAGATGGAGAATATAATCTTTACCAGAATGATACAAACCTGACCTGTAAGCAGTATGATTACAATTTTAGCGGGACGAATTTAATTGAAAGTAAGAGAGATGTTGATGTAAACATGAACATATTTTATAAAGATTCTGTATTCAAAGCATTCCCGACCAACTATCTGGCAATGAGATATTCTGACGATGAAGGGGCAAGCTGGTCAGATTTAGATATTGTCAGCAGCTTTAAGCCGGAAGTCTCCAAATTCCTGGTTGTGGGACCAGGTATCGGAAAACAGATATCTACTGGTGAGAATGCGGGAAGGCTGCTTGTGCCTTTATATTCTAAGTCTTCAGCAGAGCTTGGGTTTATGTACAGTGACGACCACGGGGACAACTGGACCTATGTGGAGGCGGATAACCGTACAGGCGGCGCGACAGCCGAAGCGCAGATTGTCGAGATGCCGGATGGTTCACTTAAGACGTATCTGCGAACAGGTTCCAACTATATTGCTGAAGTTACCAGCATTGACGGAGGAGAGACATGGAGCGACAGAGTACCGCTGCCGGGAATCAGCACCACCTCTTATGGGACACAGCTATCAGTCATTAATTATTCACAGCCTATAGACGGGAAGCCGGCAATCATCTTATCTTCGCCAAATGCCACAAATGGACGTAAGAACGGGAAAATATGGATTGGGCTTGTCAATGATACAGGAAATATCGGAATAGATAAGTATTCGGTAGAGTGGAAGTACTCCTATGCGGTAGATGCGCCTCAAATGGGATATTCCTATTCCTGCCTGACAGAGTTGCCTGACGGTCAAATAGGTTTATTGTATGAAAAGTATGATTCCTGGTCACGGAATGAATTACATCTGAAAGATATACTGAAGTATGAGAAATATTCAATCAGTGAGCTGACGGGGCAAGCTTCAGGAAATTAATGGCCAGAGAGAATAACACAAACTGTCTGCAGGCAAGCCTGTAGGCAGTAACAAGTAAACAGTAAGGAGGAACATGGCAATGTGCAAATTAGAAAAATATAAAGGAATCATCCCGGCTTTTTATGCCTGCTATGATGAAGGAGGGAAGGTAAGTCCCAAACGTGTTCGAGCCCTTACTCAATATTTTATTGAGAAAGGCGTAAAAGGAGTCTATGTAAATGGATCATCAGGGGAGTGCATTTATCAGGATGTTGAAGAGCGTAAGGAGATTATTGAGAATGTGATGGAGGTTGCTAAGGGAAAACTGACGGTTATCAATCATGTTGCTTGCAACAATACGGAGGACAGCATGAACCTGGCAAAGCATTCTGAGGGCGTGGGAGTAGATGCAATTGCTTGTATTCCCCCCATTTATTTCAGATTGCCCGAATATTCGATTGTTGCTTATTGGAATATGATCAGCGATGCGGCTCCAAACACAGATTTCATTATATACAATATTCCGCAGCTTGCCGGTACTGCGCTGACAATGAGCCTATTGGCAGAAATGATGAAAAACCCAAGAGTCATAGGGGTGAAAAACTCTTCTATGTCTACACAGGATATCCAGATGTTCAAGGCAGCAGGAAAAGCGGCAAAGGGTGAGTTCGTTGTATTTAACGGTCCTGATGAGCAGTTAGTTGCCGGCCTTGCAATCGGAGCTGACGGAGGAATTGGAGGAACATATGGGGTAATGCCTGAGCTGTTCCTGAAATTAAATGAAATGATTGAAGCAGGGAAAAAGAACTCAGCAACAGAATTGCAGTATGGCATTAATGAAATCATTAGTAAGATGTGTTCAGCACGTGCCAATATGTATGCTGTTGCAAAAGAGATTCTACGTATCAATGAGAGGGTAGATATCGGAGGTGTCCGACTCCCTCTGGAAAATCTTCAGGAAACCGATCGAGATATTGCCCATGAAGCAGCTTCCATAATAGAGACGGTGAGGAAAAAATATCTGTAATTGTATGAAAAAAGCCAACGTCTTATGGTGTGATGTTATATTTTCAAGTAGGTATTCGTATAAATAGTCACGTATTCTCTTTACCATCTTCAATGACACCCGGGATATCCATGTCCAGTTACAGGATTTGTGTGGGATTAAATTATCTGCGAATTTAAAAAAAATAGCGAGGCAGCACAATAAACAAGCAAAAGAGCCATCATGGTATTTACCAGCTTAGTATGTTTGGAGAAGAATTTACAAAATGCCGATCCAAACAAAGCCCATATAAAAGAACCGGAAGCACCAATTAACGAGAGTATGACAGTAAATGCTATCAATGCCGAAACAGAATGATAGACCGGCAAAATATAAAGCGACATAGCACTAATTGCATAAATGTAAATTTTAGGATTGGCAAATTGCAATAACATCCCTGAAAGAAAGCTGGCTTCTTTGCCGCCGTCAGCATTTAAATCGGAAGAACTTTTCAAAACTTTCCACGCAAGGTATAGCATATAAGCAGCGCCTAATATCTGCATAGCAATTTTTATTTTGGGGAGGTACGAATACAGTGTTGCACTAAAGGCGGTACAAACAGACATAACGACTGCAAATCCTACCAGTATTTCGAGATTAAAGGGAACACTCCGACGGAATCCTAACCTTATTGCATTGCTCATGGAAAGCAGATTATTTGCACCTGGAGTGTAAGCCGTAATAAAACAATAAATAAAAAAATCATATAAATGGAACATATTAACCTCTTTCTACTTCAACAGTGATAAATAACCACTTATGAAAATTATAAGTATGATAATTAGAAGGATATAGCCGATGTACATCTTGAATATAGCGCCATTCCTCTTTACAAACCTAAATCAAAATTGTATAATAGTACAAAATGAACATTATATTGGATATGTACGATATAATAATACAACTAGTACATTATATTGTCAATAGAGAGGAGCGATTTTTTTGGATTCCATGAATATGATTGTTGCCAAAAATATTAGGCGGCTGCGTGAAAATAACAAGTTAAGTATGGACGAACTTGCAAAGTTAAGCGGTGTTAGTAAGAGTATGCTTGCACAAATTGAACGTGGTGACGGAAATCCGACTATTTCTACATTGTGGAAAATTTCAAACGGAATGAAAGTGCCATTTGATGCTTTAACAATTCGTCCAAAGTGCCTATATGAGATTGTAAAAACATCGGAAATTCAGCCTTTACTTGAAGATGGAGGAAAGGTAAAAAACTATTCTATTTTTCCAGATAATGAGAACCGCAGATTCGCAGTATATTATCTGGAATTAGACAAGGGCAGTTATTGGGAATCTGAACCACATTTAAAGGGAACCACTGAATTTATTACAATTTTCACTGGTAAAATTGAGATTTATTCCGACGGTCAAAAGTTTATAGTTGCTAATGGTGAGAGCATACGATTTAGAGCAGATACCGTTCATTCATACAAAAATGTAGGCAATGAATCTGCAATGCTGCACATGATCCTTTTCAACCCCTAATTGTTTTCCTGAGAGAAAAATACTAAATATATTTGTAAAATATTTAACCAATCTTTATCCTGTAAATTCTCAAACCCCTGATTTATCAGGGGTTTGAGATATATAGATGGAATAGCAGTCTTTTATTATCTTTGTCATAAATGATCTCTTCGACTAACGATCTCATAAAAGCCCCTTTTACTTCATAGTCTATAGCAGGATTTTTAACAACATCGTATACTTTTTGTATACACTTTTTTACATCTTCATTTGAGAGAACCTGAGGCTCAGACGGAGTATAGGAAGCAATCATTTTTTCTATTTCTTCACGTTCATTTTTTATTCTGGATTTATTTTCTTTATATTCTTCTAATGTATCAATTTCATTTTCATAGGCAAGTTTGATTCGTCTTTCACGATTGTTTAACTTTTCTAATTGTATTTTTAACAGATCTAACTCGCTGTCATCACTGCGATTATCTGGCAAAGCATATCTATATTCAAAATTCATTCCATTCAGTACGCTTTCAAAATATCGGATTACACCTTCATATAGCTTTTTCTCAGATATGCACATAGATCCGGGATGCATTCCCTTGCTATACTGCCAGCATTGAAAAAATCCATTTCCGTTACTTTCTCTTTTGTTGTAAGCAAGAGTAGAACCACATATAGGGCATCTTATGAGCCCTGAAAGCCAATGCTGGCAAGTTGATACACTTCGGCGTTTTACAGGTCGAAATTCACTGTTTAAACGAGCTATGCGGGCTTCATATTGTTCTAAACTAAACCTTACTTCGTGTGTCCCCATAAATTTATTACCATTCCATATTACTATGCCGGCATAAAAAGGATTTTTTAAAATATATTCGATACTTCGTTTCTCAAATGTATTTCCCCGCTTTGTTCTATACCCCATGGCATTTACTTTTCTGGCAATACTGGTAGGTTCCAAATGAAAATTATCATACTGGTTACAAATATATTCTACGATTTTAAATTCTTCCTCATTGATAACGAAAGGTCTGCCGTCGCTTACGGCATTATACCCCAGGCAAGGCGCAGCCTGATAGCCTCCGCGCAGGGCTTTTTCTGTCATTCCTCTGACAACTTCACCAGATAGGCGAATAGAGTAGTATTCATCCATCCACTCAATGATTCTCTCTATCAAACTGCCAAATGGTCCTTCAATCAATGGCTCAGAGATACTGACAACATCAATATTACATTGCTTACGTAAAAGTGATTTATAAACGATGCTTTCTTCCTGATTACGTGCAAATCGACTAAACTTCCAAACTAAAATTACCTGGAAAGGAGCTGGCTTTTGTTTGGCATTTGATATCATTTTCTGGAAAGCCGGTCTTTTGTCGGCATGCCGCCCTGAAATTCCATTTTCTATATAAATATGTTCTGGCGAAACCATTATTTTATTTTTCTTTGCATATTCGAGCCCCAAGCGTTTTTGAGCATCTGGAGACAATTCCTCCTGTTTATCTGTAGACACACGAATATAGAGTGCACCTTCTTGGTAATTATCTGTAGATAAATTATCTTTCATTGAAATCACCTCATATTATTAGTCAAAAAAGTACAAAAACTTACTAACTAAAATTATAATAGATAAGCGCCCAATCTTACGGGAGAAAGGTGTTGGTTTAGAATAAAAAATACATAAATTAAAAAGAAAAGATGTATTTAAAGGAGGATATTTTATCTACAGATTTTCTGGTGTTTCCGGATATTCATCATAAAGACTTTTTGTAGCAGGATTGGAGGAGAAAAGAATATTTCTGAAGTGTTCAATGATAGCTTTTCTTATCTGGGGATCTAAGTACTTTCGGAACACTATTACCTGGTTGTTCACTCCAACTGATTGTTCCTTGGGATACACCCATTTCTTTTGCAACTTCTTTTTGTGATATATTCAAAGCCTTTCTGACTTCTTTAATTCTATCGTTAAGATTTTCAGTATAAGTTGACAAACGTTTCACCACTCTTTTTTTTACCATGATTACATATTAATAATGATTAGTAGAAAAGTCAATAGTTATAAGAATAAAACTATTGATGCATACTAATTATTAGTACGAATTACAATATATGCGTGAGCGCATTTAACAAAACTGCTTGGCAAAGTAGTATAAGTGTATCATTAGGATCTTGCTAAAGATCAAGACTACTCCACTAACCTTTTTTCAGAGAAAAAATAAGAGTTATTCGACAATATTTCTCTTATCAGAATTAAAATTTTTAAACAACAAGTACAACCAGTAGTGCATAGAATTAAATCAATAGATGTTTTATACATGGAGGTGTGTACTTATGGCATTGGAAGTAGTCAGCCAAATAAAAGTAAATGGAGAATGGGTAGATCTGGATACATTGCCAATAGAAGAGGGTAGAAAAATACTTACACAAGTTGTTGACCGGGCCATGATGAGTATTGGGTTTGTGCGAGAAGTAGAGAAAACCGCTGTATAGGCAGTATTGATTGTCTATAAGCAGCTGAAGTCAGCCACCGTATGATTTACAGGCCCAACTATTCCCAAGCACTCATGACTAATGGCCATATAAATACCTGTTAGCCTAATTACTATTCATGACGATATGACAGGAATATGGATGAGAATCTTAAATACCATATTGGAGACATCCGGTTCAATCTGCACAAAGCCTCCGCAGGCTTCAATGATATCTTTCACATTTTTTATGCCAAAGCCGTGGGCACTGGTATCTTCCTTCGTGGAGGAGTAGGTGTCACCACTCTTTTGAATAGCTCCGCTAAAACTGTTTTCACAAATAATCGTGCACCAGTTCAAATTTACAGCTGTGGTGATATGGATGTATTTATGAAAACAATCCTCCAGCAGTCTGTTTGCTTCCACAGCATTGTTGGTAATGTTAGTGAATATGCGGCAGAGATCCAGATTGCCAAGCGGCAGTTCAAGTGGGAATACAGCTGTTGCTTCCAAGAGAATTCCGTGTTTTTGGCAGAGTGCTTGGGTGTGAATTAAGATGGCCTGCACTAACGGATTGTTGGAAAATTCCTTATATGTGCCAGACAGGCAGTACAGTGCAGAGTCAATCTGCCCGAGAAAGCTTAAAAGTTCCTCTCTGCTCCCTGTTTCCAGCATAGGGGCAAGTGTGTTTTTTAAGTTTAACCAATCGTGTCTGAATTTCCGCATGCGTTGTATATACTGTTCCTGGGTGGTATAGGCATCTACCTGCTTTTCCAATTGCTGCTCATATAGGTTGTAAGCTGATTGGAACTCCTGAAGGCGGCTGCTTTTCACACAGAAATCAAACAGGATGTAAAATAAAATAAAAATCAGGATATAGGCTAACAGATGGTAAATGGAGAACCATATATCGATGTCCTCAAAATAGTACACGGTACTTCCCAAAATAAGCAGTATATTTAAAATACCCTGACTGTAGGACATGATTTTTAGGTACTTAGGTTTTTGTGCGACAGCGATAATCTTCATTTGTGGATAGAGACGGCTAAAGAAAAATATCAGGTAAATAAAAGCCAGTGTAAAAGTTAAACCCAGTGACAGGCTGCTCAAGGTTTTATTCTCGGCGATGACAGAAAGTTTTACACCAGTAGTCAGCGAGAGAATGGCCAGCGTGACTCCCCGGAAAGACACGATATGAAAGATAAAATTTCCAGCAGCAAACACGCATTGCAGGCATGAGCCGTTCAGAAATATGCGAAACAGGATCAGGATAATAAAAAAAGCCATAATATAAATCAGCGGAATGGGAACATAAAACAACGTAAGGCATGTGTAGAGGGCGCTGGCACCACATACGGTAAGAGAAGCGATCCATCTCAGCCGTTCTAAACGAAACCCCATTATTGAACCAGCATAGTTCAGCATTGCATAGCAGTAGACAACACTGCTAGTTATTGCAAAGAATATTTCCAACAGTAAGAAGTCCATGGGCTACACCTCTAGGGTATTTCTTGTAAGGAAATCTGAGAAGATCTTCCTTACACTGGACACAAACTTTCTGCCCAGAGGCAATTCAGTACCGTCAATTAGAATCACGGAAGTACTCTTGATCTTACATATGTGATTCAAATTTACTACGTAGGATTTATGGATTTGAGTAAAGTTGTCTGTACCGACCAGTTCGATGGCTTTAGAGAGGGTGGTAGAATATGCAAGTGGGATACTGCCGGTCACGTGGAACAGAACCTGGTGCTTGGATGATTCAAGATACATGAGATGTTTTTTATCCACTTTGGTGGAATTCCTGTTGTTGCCAACGGCAATCATGCTGTCTTTTTTTTGCATGGCTCTGACTGCAGCGTCGATCAGGACAGACTGGAACTTGTTGATGTCCAGATCCATTTTCAGTATATAGTGCAGGGGAAGTGTGTCAAAACTGTCGAACACATAGTCTCTCATGGCGGTGAGATAGATTAGTTCACTTTTGCAGCCCAGACGGCGCATTTCCTTCATCACCTCAATACCGTTGGTTTCCCCATCTCAATGTCCATCAGAATAATGTCCATAAAGTTTGGATTTTCCCTAAAATGAAATAAAAAACTTTCGCCGCTCTTCAGATACGTAATCTGGGCAGGATGGTTTTTTAGGATGTCGCGGATCATAGGCATGAAACGGTTAGCTATGGTTTTATCATCGTCACAAAGACATATTTGAAGCATAAGAAATCCTCCTCTCAAATTAACATAAATCTCGCTTATGTATATCAGAGTATATCAGATGGTGTTTCAAATTTCTACAAATTTTTTTTAATGGCAAAAATATAATATATAAGCCATCTCCAGATCCGGTTAAAAATCCTGACGGATTGATATTCCTGTCAGGATTCAGACTGAATACAAACTTAAAAAGCTGGAAGTGAGATGATTCAAAGATTAAAAAAAGAAAGATGTTGTTTGTGCAGAAAATCTGCTGTTTGTTCGGAAACGTACACGGCATATGATTTCTTTGTTATATTATTTTTCGTGTTAAGGAGAGCATTTGCTGAGCTATAGGAGGGGAGGAGTGAAGTTGGAGAAAAGCAAATTAAGATGGGGTGTGGCACTTACACTCGTTACTGTGTGCAGTGCGGTCATTGGAATAGACTTGTTAAGAACCATCCTGTAGATATAGATTGAACAACAGAATACTAAAAAACAAAAGGAGGAAGATTTTAATGTTTAAAATCAAGAAAGCAAAAGGATTGGCAGTAGGTACATGCGCAATGATGTTAATGGGGGCACTGGGAGGCACGGCTCTGACAGTTATGGCGGCATCAGAAGGGGTAACACCGGTTACATATGACAACAGTACCATTATTGATGTAGATGGGAATGGTAAATGGGGAGTAACAATACCCACATCTCTCAACTTTACAGACTCACAGACAACGATAACGTCAGAAGTGGAATTGATTGGAATAAACGGAACGGATTTGGATGCTACATTTAGTAAAGTAGAAGTTACAGGTAAAGTCAAATCTGCAGGTGGATATGCATTAACTGGTCCAACAGGCAGTACACCGGCAAGATACAGTATGACAATTGATGGCAAAACATTTAGTGATAATGCCACAGAGCAGGATTTCCAAAGGACATTCGGTATGGATACCGCTGCGGGTACATCACTGAGCAAAAAATTAAACGTGTCAGCAACCTTGACTCACAGCGGAAATCTCAGAGGCCGGTACAAAGACACACTGACATTTAACTTTGTAGGAACAGCAACTACTTTATAAAAGTTAAGTTATTATCAAAATACTTAACAGTAAATAAATACTTTAGGCCGCCCAGGAATGTTTTGAGAAATAGATACTTTCTCAGTAATGGGCGGCTTTCCTATGTAGGAACAGCAACCGATAACAGCCAGACACAGTATGATTAAAGGAGTGTAACATGGGATTAAATGATGAACAAAAAGAATTAGCATTGTATTTAAGCCTTTATGCATCTGATCAAGAAGAATTAGCTTTAAAAAATAAAATAATGACATTAGATATGTTAGCTACTATAATTTCGCAGTTAGAAGTATTAACTTTTTATGCACTTCGCGACAAACTATTTCTTGAATATGCTTATTTAATCAAAGAAATGGAGCGCAGCGCAAATAGTATTCCAGATTCTATATTCAAAACTTATAGAAATCAAGATACCGATGGAAGAATATGATGATAAAATTCTTAGCATTGAAAAATAAAAGGGGGTTTTTATGGCAGTAGCGCAAAACTCTAGTTTACTAAGGGCGTGTGGACGAGACGTCTTTATTACTTTGACATTAATGCTGCTTGACAGGTTCACGTATAATCTATATAATAAAAACCAACAGTCGGTTTTTTAAGGGGGTTTATATTATGGCTAGAAAGAACAATCCAAAGCAAACTATTGAAAACATCATCGCCATTTCCGCAAAGTTGTTTGCAGAAAAAGGATATGACAAAACAAGTATGCAGGATATCGTAGAATCTTTAGGAATGTCTAAGGGTGCAATTACTCATCACTTTAATACTAAAGAAGATATTTTTAAAGCGGTCATGGAAACACAGTTTGAACAGATAATTGATACCGTAAATAAATTGCTTGATGAAATGCATGGACTTACTGCAAAAGAAAAGCTTAGAAGTTTAGTTAGGCGGAATTTGACGGATGAGAAGATAAAAGAGTCCAATAACATGATTGCAAGCGCGATAGAAAGTCCGCATATTATACTGGCATTTACACAAGGCAATTTAAAAAAACTTTCGCCAATAATAGCAGATGTTATACGAGAAGGCATAGAAGATGGAAGCATCACTACGGCATTTCCAGATGAATGTGCAGAGGTACTTTCACTGCTCCTCAACTTTTGGTGTGATAAGGATGTATTTCAGGCAGACTCTCCAACACTTCGTAAACGATTTCAATTTTTACAGTATCTTATGAGACAAGTAGGCGTTGATATCCTAGAAGATGAGATTATAGAATCAATTAATATTTTTTATGATAAGAAACCAATGAGACATGTAGAGTGAAAAAATTAAAATTAAACACACGAAAGAAGGTACTTAATATGCTATTATTCGCACTTTGCTCACTAGTTGTTGCTTTTATTCTGGCATTTGCCGTTTTGCGGCTGATAGCCCCCTGGGTCATACGGACAAGCCATAAAATCGATGCTCCCGGAATCGACCGCATGGAAATGGTGGAGATCGGCGGCATACAACAAGCGTTATATATCCGGGGACAAAACGCTGACAACCCCGTCATATTGTGGGTGCATGGGGGCCCCGGTAACTCAATGATGCCTCTTTTCCAAATGTTCCAGTATGAGTGGGAAAATGATTTTACGGTGGTGCACTGGGATCAGCGCAACGTAGGCAAAACCTACTTGGCAAACGATCCTGAAGTTGTTCTACAGACAATGAGTGCGGAACGTGTACTGGAAGATGTTCATGAAGTGACGGCATATGTTAAGAAACGGCTTAGCAAGGAAAAAATCATCCTTATGGGGCATAGCTGGGGAACGGTGTTGGGAACCATGGCTGTACAGACCTTTCCTGAGGATTACAGCGCATATGTTGGGATTGCCCAGGTCGTTAATATGTTTAACAATGAGCGCGTGGGCTATGAAAAGACGCTTGAATTGGTAAAAGCGAGGGGGAATCAAAAAGATATCAAGGCACTGGAAGCTGTTGCGCCATATCCTCCATCGGCATACAGTTCAGACTATACGGAAATGAGGACAGTAAGAACACTCCAAAGCAAATACGGTCTTTCTGTGAATATGAAATTTGGCAATATAATCCGTATATTGGCAGCTCCATATTATTCATTTAACGAATTAATAAATTCAGCCTACTTCAATCAGTCTAAAGTAGTAAATGCTCAGGGTGATGTAGTTCGATATTTAATGGAGGAAGCTGACATAAACAATTACGGAGTTGATTATCAGGTTCCGGTATATTACATAATGGGAGAAAATGACTATGTCAGTCCATATCTTCCCACGAAGGAATTTTTTGAAAAAATAGCGGCACCAGACAAGCAGATTTTTTATATACCAGATGCAGATCACATGCCCTTTCTTAGTAAAAAGGCAGAATTTGACCGTGTATTGTTACAGGAAATTGCGCAAAAGTTAGCAAAGTAGTTACAAGGACGGTATATTCGAATATAACTTTTGCCCAATTAGAGCTGTTACATTGTTCAGCAGATGTTCTACTGCTTTCTGGTTATCTCGTTTTTATGTATTGCCCTGGTGCTATATGTAACGGTAGTCAATTCTTTTATGACACAGGTAGAATTCAGCTAACGGAATGGAATACCTTACATAAATGATTAATTATTGTAATTCTCTATATGTTTAAAAGTGTTAGAAATTAATATCTATACACAAAAAGTAAAACATAGTACAATAAAAGAGTATCGGAGAAAATGTGTTTTACAGGAAATTGGGGTTGTAGAAAGGGAAGTAAATGCCAGAATATAATTTATTTTTACTTAAACATGAAAATGATATCGCTGCATCTTTGCATATAGATTTAATGGATGGTTCTATCCGTAAGGTTAAAATAGAAAATGAAGAGTTGCTTCCACCAGGGGGCAATCTTTCAACAGAGGAGTTAAGGCGTTGGTGGATACGCAGGGCGGTCCCACAGCTTCGTGGAAATATCAAAAAAGTACTGGAAGAATCAGGTACGATTAATACACAAAGTTTACTGCTTCAAAATCTTGGGATCAGTTTGTCAGACCACTACTGGATATGTCCTGCCGATTATAGTTTATTATGGGAACAGATTAATCCATATGAGAATGATTTTCGGGATACCATAGGTGAGATACAGTTTCGCCCTTCCAGCCAATTTGATTATAATGGATCGTCATTTGTTCCGGGGGCATCGTTGCAAGGAGAGTTGAAGAAAAAATGGGTAATTGGTGATGACGGAGACAGATATTTGATAAAAGGAAATTATGGCTTGTCTTTCCAACAGAGCATCAATGAAGTAATAGCAACAAAGATTCATGAAAAACAGAATAAAATGCCCTATACATCATATGATCTGATTCAAATAGAATTAGACGAAGAACAGGCACTTGGCTGCATATGCAGAAATTTTGCCAACAAAAATGTTGAGTTTATTCCGGCATATGATGTGGTTTCAAGCGTTAAGAAAAGAAATGATCTCTCGGAGTATGAATCCTTTATAGCTATATGCGGTATAAATGGGCTTGATAAAGAATATGTTCGAAGCTATCTGGAATATCAAATACTGACTGATTTTATAATAACAAACACAGACCGGCATTTTAATAACTTTGGTGTTCTTCGTGATGTAAATACCTTAAAGTATATAGAAATGGCACCAATTTTTGACAGTGGTAACAGTATGTTGTGGAACCGTCGTTTTCTGCCGGAAAAAGAAAAAATAAAATCAAGTCTGTTTTCAGTTCCGGTGACATCTTTTAAAAATAGTGAACCAGAACTTCTAAAATATATAAGGGATTTCAGTGCAGTTGATTTGTCGAAGCTTCCATCTGATCAGTTGATTATGGATCTTTTAGACAAAGATAATATGGAAAGCAAAAGAGTGGAAAATTTAATGAACTGGTTTCATGCAAAAGTCGATGTAATTCAAGAATTGCAATTAGGAAAGAAACTTGAAAATGTGGCAGAAAGAAATTATATAAAGAAACCTAGGATTTCAAGGTAAAACAACTTGCTTTTACTACAAAGATACAGTGCATATTGGAAAAAAGACATCCGATGTAAAGAACATACGCAATTGCAGAGCGAGTGCTCTGGCTACTGAAAAATGTAGCCGGAGTATTTTTTTTCGTGGTGTAGTAAATGGCTATCTTCTATTAAAATTATGTATTGTTTTCGATAGGGCTAATGCCTAGAATCTAAGCGCTTACATAAAAACAAACAAATAATAGTTTTTCACGCTTTGTATGGGTTACTGGTGCATAATGATAGGAAAATAATACAAATTTATATATAATTTAAATTATAGAATTAAAAAAATAATCTGGAAAGAATAGCTAAAAGACAAGATATTAACCAGGTTGAAATTCATGAATTGGAAGAAAGGAGGGTCGCGAATTATTTATTAAATTTTTAATAATCTGTAAATAAAAATATGTATATGCAATTCACATTTAAATTATGCAATTCACCACAACTTAAGTAAAAGAATTTGACATTAATACGTTATATCATCTAAGATAATTTTTTGAGGAAAAGTTTGGGAGTGTGGTGTTATGCAAAAGATGAAGATTCAAGAAGCAATTACAAGAACTCAAGAATGCCTTAATTCTTTTTGGCAAAAAGACAGTTCTTACATCATCCGGCAATTAAGCGAAGAGGTTGTCTGGATTGGAGCATTAGAAAAAGAATTTAAACAAGGTAAGGATAAGGTCATACAGGATTTAGTAGAAACTAGTAAAACCAATCCTAAATGTCATTTAATACATCAGGAATTCCGGTGTGTTGCCCATGACAGGAATTCCTGTCTGATTATGGGACGTTACTTGGTGAGCACAGATCAGGGAACTCAACTACTATTGCAAGAGGAGCAAAGAGTGACGTTTAGCTGGCATTTGAAAAATGATGAATTAAAAATTATACATATACATATTTCAAGCCCTCTTAAATACTTAGGGGTCAATCAGCTCTTTTCAAGTAAGAAAGAAATGAATTATGAATATCTGAAAAAATTAATAGAAAACGAGAATGGAAAAGATCATCGCTTAGAAATTAGGGATACGTATGGAAGCATACATTATTTGAAAGAGTCAGAGGTGGAATATGCAGAAGCCCAAAATCACTGTACGTTGTTTCACACTGTTAGGGAGAGCTGTATTGAAGCCAGAATTTCCTGGAAAGAATGCCAGAATATCTTGGGACAAGAATTTGTTAAGGTCCATCGCAGCTACATGGTAAATCGTAGTTATGTTAAGATTTTAAGAAGTACGGAATTGATAATGTTATCAGGATCGCATGTTCCTGTACCAGTAAAAAAATATCAGAATATTTATAAAGAACTTATGTACGTTTGATTATGGGATGTGACTAACAAAATATGGGTATAAAGCAAAGAAATAAATTATGTAAAACTAGGAGGATCGAACATGAAGGTAAGTGCTTTGCAGAAAGAGTGTGTAAATATTAAATTAAATAAAATCAATGGGGATTATGCCAGATTGGATTATCATGTTCTCATGGAAACAATGCCAGGAACAGATAAGAACTATTTTGCGTTATGGCCGGCAGATGACAGTATAAAAGGTCCATCCATACCATGGAGAAAACAGCCTTTAAAAACTTATGTAATGCAATCAGATTTTCTAAATGGCACAATTACAATGGAGGATTTGGGCTTAATTGAAAGAGGATATATTATAGGATATTCTCTTGCTCCTTACGATCCTAATTCTAGAATTAACAATTTCTGTTCAACCGCATATGTTTCTTCATTAGCACCAGGAACAGAAATAATTTATAAGAATATCAGCATTGATATTGATTCTGTTCAGTCTACATCTGTCTTAGTTAAATATGATACTTGTGTAAATTATCGTCCCTTTGATAATGAAAATTGGATTGGAGTATGGGATGCATTGAATGATATATATGTAGATTTACCAAAATGCGCATGTAGAGTGGAAAGCAATGCTCAGTCAGGGGATATAGCGTTGGATGGCTTTCCGGTAGTAGTTGGGCATAGTTATATAGTAGGTTACTTTACAGGCGGATGGAATAATAAGATGAGTGCTTTGTCACGAAGCGGTTTAGCTGCGATTACAACCTTTACAACTGAGTAATCGTTCTATGTATGACGCTGAAGTATATAAGTAGAATGTAGGCATAGTAAAAACGCCATAAAAGTATTATCTCATACTTTTATGGCGTTTTGGGTTTTATTCGTCTGAATTTAAATAATGCGGCAAGTATTGCCGGAAAGGAGACGGTAATGCGGTTTAGAAAAAAGACAATGCGTTGTTATACAGCTTATGAAAATAAAAATATGGCAGAGATTTTTTTGTTTTTGATGGGTGAAGGGTCAGGACCAGAAGAAATATCATTGGAGGAGGCATTTCTTGATAGAGAGAATTTAGGAATCTGTTTTTGGATTCCGGGCAGGCAGCTCGTACTTTCACCGGAAGAAGCAGATAAGATTCGAGAGCAGATAAAAAGTATTCTTTTGGGAAGTAACACTACTAAGAGGGGGATATTCTGGTTATGTGATGGTAAAGAAGCAATAGCTGAGAATATGATTATGCTTGGACTATTAACAGAAAAAACAGGTGAAGAGACAGCGTTTACTTATGGAAACTGTCAGTTTCCTGTGGCAGGCAATCTTTTCATGGAGATTAAAAGCTATGCAAAGATAAAAATAGCAGAAGATAAAGTTGATTTGTCTCATACACATAGCTGGGACAACGTATATGAATTTGTGCCGGGGTTAAAAAAAGGTGATTATAATATTTATGATTGCGGCATTTTATTTCAAGAAGGATGCTGCGGCAGTCTTGTATTTAATATGGATATTAAAATGTCAGAGTTTGTGAAAGAACTGACACCTGGATTAGAGTACAGCTATGTGTCAGAAGGAAAAGAAGAAAATGTATACAGTCCCCTTTATTTAATGAAAGAAAAAGAACCGAAGGATTTTCTTCTTTCCCTTTATGTTATTATAAACCCTTGTGACATTTGTAATGAACAGGGGCAGCCGACGGGACAGATGTCGGATTATAACAATCATCGAACGGTTCTGAATGTAATAAATAAAAAATTTGATACCCCCTTTCCAACAGCCTTCTCTACAATTTATGGAGAAACGGTTTATCTTGATTTTGTAAAAGAAGAGGACAGCCTTTATCCGTCAAGATTTACATTTTCAAAGACGAAGCAGGAAAAGCATCACAGGCTCTGTCCGGAGGGAGAGTTTTATCTGTATGGTACAGAAGGAACAAAAGAGATAGCACTTTTATGCGGAAGGAATGGAACAGAATATCTGATTCTTCAGAAAGGGGAAAAAATTCGTTTTCTTTCAGGACAGAATGCTCATGCACCAGCTGTGGAAGGAAGGGCATTTCAGGTTGGAGAAGATTATGATGCAAATGCATCGAATCTTACAAATGCATATAGGACCTCCTGGATAGGTGTATCAGAAGGAAAATATGTGTCTGAGCCGCCTGGATTTGCACTATATGGCATGGAACAGGAACATATGTCCAAAATTCTTGTACATCAGCCACCGTTTATCCAGCTGGATGAAACAAAAAATGGGATCTGTTTTCCTATGATGCCCTATCTGCAGGCTTTGGTTAGGGATAAACAGAAACTGGAAATATTTGAGGATCATATTTTAGCAAATATGCGTCAAAAACAGATTGAAAAATGCGGCTGTGAAAGGTATATACGAAGAAACAGTAATTCTTTGGAGGATACTACTATAGTTACGCCATCGGGATTCCTTGCAAATATGGAAGGAATCCGGTTTAGAAACATCAGGCTTACAAATGGAGAGGGGGAGGATGGCATTTGTTTTTGCAATCCTACTGAGGAATTAGTGCGGGTTTTTCAGTCTCCAAGTTTGTGTCTGGTGGCAGTAAACCCTGAGTATTTGGGCTCCATGGATGATACTAATCCTGCCTGCTTTCATAATCTGTGCAGGATACAGGATTGGATATTCCGGGCACAAGTGGGTTATGACTGCAAATATGGCAGTTATGGAGGAGTAATGATCATCAAAGGATGTAAAGGAAAATTATTCGATCCGGATGATTTGAAGGAAAAGAAGAAAAAGCAAGGTTTAATTAGTTGTATAGATGCATGGACTTATCGTAGTAAATTCTCTTCTCCGATAACTAATGCAGGAAGTAAAGGTGATATGTCACAGCAGCCGTTACTGATGAAATGGATTGAGAATTATTTTAAAGATGCTTATGAACAAACAGACCATGAATATTTTTCTCAGTTTTGTGATGTCATAACGGATGAGAACTGGCAGGGCGTACTCTTCTTGCGGCTTCCCCTGGAAGCAGAAAATATGCCCGCGCAGATGGCTGGGCTTCTGTCTGGTGCAGCAAATGCAGAGAAGCTATGTGTTCATCATTTAGGAATCACTTTGAATACCATAAGTGTGGAGAATGGACAGATAAAGCAGGATAAGAATAGTTCCTTATTTGGATTGATTTGTTACAGGGATACGATTCTGGGCCAGGGAAAGGTAGAGGCAGTTTTGCCAAAGGATTTTGGGAACGAGGAATTTCGTCTGTTGGAATTAAAAGTTCTGTTTCGGGATTCGGCTGTGGTAAAGCAGTCCTGTAAAGCGCAGATTTCATTTGCCCGATTGTTTGGTTCATCAGTTAAGGCCATGAAGGACGGAAATCCGTATCGTGCATTGCTGTTGGAAGGCCATTACCAGTTGAGAGATGGAGCAGAAGTATTTTTACTGCAAAACAAAGAAACCGGTACTTTTGAATTGGACAGCAATATTTTAAAGGTAGTACGCGTTACAGATGTGGAAATGATTTCCCCCACTTTTGACTGTACCCGCTTTGAACTAAGCGGAAGTTTACACTTCCATACCGTCCCCGTTATTTCAGATTCTGAGATTATGATTGATTTGTTCTCGTTTGGAGAGGAAAGCAAAAGTGGTTTGATTTTTTCCCACGCGGAACTGGAAATGAAGCGAAAAGAGAATGTCCAGGAATTTACTTTCTTTGCAGGCAGTACACAATTTGATTTATTAAAAAGCGAGCCAGGAATACATAGTCTTTGTTCGCAGCTGCATCTTCAGCTACTGGGAATGGTGGATGGTAATATAAGTGGATGGCAGGAGGATGGGTATGCAAAAGTTATGCCCTGTGTACGTTTTTCGGAAGAAGGAGAAGGTTCATGGATAGGTCTGGAGTGGAAGGCTGAGCTTGGATCCTTAGGGGAATTGGCTGGAAAAGCAGGATTGAAGAGCAGGCTTCTTTTGGCATGGAATACAGCGAGTAACGGTGATAGTATAAGAGCTTTTATGGGAATAAAAATGCCAGGAACCGGAAAAACGGAAGATTTCTTTCTACAGAATATATTAAGGCTTTCGATTGGTTCTGTACGTCTTGAATATGATAAAGAAAATCAGTCATTTATCCTAATGCTCAACGAGGTTGCAGTGAAGGCTTTTGGAATCGGTAAACTGCCTCCGAATGGAAATATTAGTTTTTACCTGTTTGGTTCCGGAGAGGAAATCAGTGAAAAGGGAGTTGGCTGGTATGGGTTTTATCATACGGAGAAAGGGAAGGGGGTAGAGTGATGCCTATAAAAATTACGGAATTTATTCAAAAGGTGCTGTTAGAAGCAAATGCAGAAGAAACAGCACGGTATAATTATTTGCTTCAGGATATGCAGGAACAGACAAAAGAGAAAAAAAATACAATGAGAATATTAATATGGAATTCTCCGAATTTTGGACATCAGGCGAATACGATTCATGTTATGAGACATTTTTTACGTACATTTAAGCCAAATGCAGGGGAAGATAAAATTGAAGTAATTTACGATGATGATGAAGAAAATGATCAGTGTTTTGGCAGTATGCGGGAAAAGCTGCAAATACTCGTTCCTTTTTTTAATAAGGAAATACCGGCTAGGCAAACGGTGAATATGGAAGGGGTATCAGTATGTTTTATTCCTTTTGATGATCATCAAAAATTAGAGGAGATGAATTATGGTCTTACCGGTGGGTTTGATCACGATAACATATCACTGAATAAAGAATTTATTACAAAGATGTTTTGGAAACTACAGCCATATAAGTGGCATCGTCCAAGTGCTTTTTATTATAAAAATCAGATGTTCAGTTTTGATGAAATATTAGAGAGTAGGGCAAGTGGTCCATATTCTGATATGGTTTATAGCTATGAACCGGTAGATTATACATTAACGAAAGAGGTGCTGGATTGGTATACAGGACAGTTTTCCGGGGAAAAGCTTGGGCAAAATACTATTATGGCAAAGTGTTTGTTTGAAACAAAAAATCCTGAAAAACTCTTGTGGCCCATTTATGGAATTCATGCAATGAAAGCGTTCAGTATTATTCCAGAGCTTCTGCTTAAGTTTATATTAAGTGGTCTCCTTACTGCCAGAAGCTTAAAAAAACCAGTCCTGATGGTATTGCTTTGTGATTTCAAAAAGGACACAGCGAGTCTAATTGATTTTTTAACTTTATTCCTACTAAAAGATGTTGTAAAAGCTAAATCTGTTTTGATAAAATACATTGAGGAAATAAAGCATTTAAGAGATTATTATAGAGCTAATATGTATAATTTTACAGATCCAATTCTAGATAGTATTCCTGAGACAATATGGTCGATTAATGATATGTTTGACCCTCTGGATAATATTATAATTCATTCGGTCATCACAGAAGCATTAATAACGAAGATAAATCAGGATACAAGCATTTCCATCCATGTTCTGTTCCTGGGAAATGTACCAATGCCTGTATTTCAGAAATTTTTTTCCGAAGCTGATTTGCCGCCGGTATTTGAGGGACAGGGGACATCTAGCATGATGATTTCTTCGGGAAAACCATTTATACAATTTAACGGCGGGAATAATGGAGGTATTAATAACTATAATGTATTTGGGGATCCTTACGGTATATCACAAACTCTTCAGAAGAATGCGTCAATGTTAATCCCACCTGCCGAAAAGAAAGAAGATTTGATAGCAAGCATTGGAGAGTTTAGTTCATTTTTAAATAGTTGTTATGATAAACAGTATGAATCCTATTTCCAGCATATTTCCCAACAATCAAGAAATCTAGTAAATGATAAATTTCTTATGGGAATGATAACAGGCTGGGGATTAGTAAGAGGAGAAATTGAAAATCGTAAAAAAAATGTCATGACTGAGGTACTGGATGACATATTACAGCAATTGAGAGAAGCTGCGTCTAGTGGAGTGCTGGACGTAGACCGCGTTTTTGCTGAAACCAGTCTGCAGTCTTCCCTGAAGGATATTCTGGGTGAAATCAGAATTACAGGCGAGTCCATGGTAGTAACTCCGGAATATTGTGAAGGGATTTTAAGTAAAGTAATATTTCGAAACGCACGTACAGAAGTATATGGCATCAATATGGATGCAGAACTGGAATTTGTTCAATCAATGGATGGATGGTCAATAGAATCTACGTTTCGTTGTGAATCATTGGAGACATGGGAGTTTCTTCCATGGGTGCATATACAACAGGTAGGATTCGAAATGACTGTCTCGGAAAATGGCCTGCCTCCGTATGGGGCGATTACAGGTCATATTGGAGAAATCGAGACAAAATTCCGACTGTTATATCCCACCAGAAACGGAAAATGGAATTTGGAGGCCAGATTTGATACACCCCAAACCGCCATGGATATATTCTTTAAACTGTCCGGAAATCTGAATTTTTTAGAATCTCTCCCGCCAGGATTAAAAGAATTGTCAGGAATTGGTGTGGACAGATTACGTTTTTTATATGATACCAATGAAGAAAAACTGCAAGAAATAATTATCGGACTATCTGCAAAAGAAGAATGGATTTTTCACCAAAATCCGAACCTGTCTGTAAAGCCGTCAGTGGAACTGAATATTTTAAATCCAACAAGCTTTGATACAAGAAGTATAAGCGGCAAGGTTACCGGGGTTTTTCGCATTGGCGACGGGGAAGATGCCGGGGAATTGTCGGTAACTGCATGCTATCCACCATTTAAAATTCAGGCACAACTTACCAAAAATAAAATATTTTTCTCGGATCTTCTGCGTATGTTTGTACCTCATGCTCAAATGAGTACTTCCCTGGCAATCAGTGCATTACAAATGTATATCGAGCCGGAAGTGAAAAGTTATTCTATATACGGTGCGATTGATACAGATCTGGAAGTAGTGGAAGGGTTTAAGATTACCGGTATGTCGGCTGGTGTTTTTAATACCAGTGGTCAGGTTATGGCCAGACTGAAAGGAACCATGCAGATTCTTCCGAAAACAGCAAATTTATTATTGCGTCTGGAGGCATACTACCATACCGGAGCAGGATTTCGATTTATGGGGACTTTGGAGAGCAGTGGAGAAACAAAAGTTTCAGACTTAATTGCAGAATATGCTCCGCAACAACTTACGTTGAAGGAAGAAGAGAATGTCCCTCAATTCCCTCTGGGTAAAATACAGGCAGTATTTGAGTCAGAATCAAAAAGATGGAGCTTTGAAGCAGGATCTAAGGAGCCGTGGAAAATACAGGCGCTGAACGATTTGAAATTATCTGCTAAAGTAAAAATCGGGACGATACCGCCACAAGGCAAAGAAACAGGGATAGAAGAGTTTTGCTCTATGCTAAAAAGAGATGAAAAAGATCCTTTTTTTGCTTCTGTATGGGCAGAGTTTTCATGGGAAAATGTAGACTTAATTATATGGTATAATTACTCCGGTATTCAGAAGAACTATGGTCTGGGTATTACTTGTAAAGGAATCGGAAGTGCATCGCTGACGCCGGATGAAGGGGGTGGGCACAAAGCGGAAATAGAGCTGGATCCGACATTGACAGTAGGCGGTCTGATAAGGCAAATGATTACCTGGTGTACAGGAAGTCCATTCGGACTTGAGGAACCATGGAATTTATTGGAGAAAATTCCCCTTGGAGGTATGAAGCTGATCTATCATTTTAGAACAAAAGCAGTAGAATTTTTCTGGGATATTGGGGCAATAGACTTAGGAATTGCCCGTATAGACAGTATAAGATTTACATATGCTTCTGATTCGAATGATTCAAGGAAAAAAGGACTATTTGTTGACATAAAAGGCTCTTTTGTATGGGATAAGGAAGACTCTTTGAGATGGGATGCCAGTAAACCCGGGCAAGCTCCTGTGCCACCTGCATCGGGTACTTCTTACTTTACTTTGCGGACACTGGCCATGGGGCAGCATTTATTGATACCTGGATTAGACAGCGCCGCTTCGGTAGAAAAAGCAATGGAAGCAGTTGAACAGAGTTTTGAGCCGGCAACGGAAGAAAAACTTCCTCCCGTATCTTATTGTGCAAAGAGCTCATGGTTGTTTGCAGCTGATTTTGGTATATTGAAAGAAAAGGGAGAGACTGCATATATGATCGATGCCCAGGTGGTATTCAATGATCCTAATATTTATGCCTTGCGTCTGCGTCTGAACGGAACGGCAGCAAAAGTATTTAAAGGTCTGGATGTGCAGGTATTGTATCGAAAAGTGACGGATTCTATTGGCGTATTTCAAGCGGAAGTCACATTACCGGACAAAATCCGTTATCTGAACATTGGTGCTTACAGTCTGACATTGCCGGTATTTGGCATTTCCATATATACAAATGGAGACTTTCAGGTAGATGTTGGTTTTCCATGGAACGGGGATTTTACCAGATCGATGGCAGTGGAAGCAATCGTTTACCCCGGTATTCCAATTATGGGTGCGGCTGGATTCTATTTTGGAAAATTGTCGGATGAGACGGCAGGCGATGCAATTCCCCATACGTCAAAAGGGAGATTTCAGCCGGTGATTATCTTTGGATTTGGTCTTCAGGTTGGCCTTGGCAAATCTGTACATTATGGGATTCTAAGCGCAGGATTTTCGCTTACCGTTTATGCTATATTAGAAGGTGTACTGGCAAAATACAACCCATATCAAATAGCCGTAGAAACTAAAGCAAAAGATGAAATATCAAAGACAACCGATCTTTCAGAAGATTATTATTTCCGTCTGACAGGTACGGCTGGTATTTCAGGTCATTTATTTGGAAGTATTGATTTTGCCATAATCAAAGCAGAGGTGGATATCTCGATACAGATTGGAGTACAGTTTACTTTTGAGGTATATCGCCCGGTAGTACTAACCGTGATGGCATCGCTGTCTGCTTCATTGTCTCTGCAGATTAATTTAGGGATATTTAAAATTAAAATCCATTTCAACTTTTCCATAAAGATTAAAGAAAGTTTTCAAATAGGTGAATTTCAGGAAGCACCTTGGGATGAGTTAATGACAGAGAACAGAGGGGTAATAGCTTCGCCAGTGAACAGGCGGTTGAGCAAAATGGCGAAGCCGGAGGATTATTGTTGGAATTTTAGTGCTTTAAAAGAAATAGATGTCAAAACGCCTCTTTCAGGATTTTTAATGGTTTCACCGGTATTGGCAGCTGACGAGTGGGGAGAAACAGAAGACCGTACCTGTCTGGCGGTAATGCTTCTGCTGGAATCCTTTGAAGCTTTTCCGGCATTCGTTGAAAGATTCGCATGTTTTCTGGTGGCGGCAATTCAGACGGATGCAAGCTGTTCTGAGAAGGATGTGAAGGAAATGATTCTTTCAAAGAAGGAACTGGATTGGATGATCGACTTTGGACTGGCATCTACGCAAGAAAATCTTACACCTCTGAGTAAGGACCACATGGAGCGTTTCCTTAAGGAACAATTTGAGGTTACCGTACTAACAAAACCAAAAGAAGATGGCGAAATAAACGCTGTGTATTTTCCGGTTCCAGGTGGTCTTTCCCTTAAGATCGGTTCTAAAGTGTCTTCTGTAGAATATACATTTGGAAGTTACAATCAAGTTGCGGAAGGAAAACTATTGTCACTTCGGAGGATGTTTAATGAGCTTGCGGTTAAAGTTGCTGAGGAAGATTCCAAAAATAATATGGGAATCGGGGACGGAAATAAATGTTCTATGGGAGAGTTTTTATTTGCGGATTATTTTCTTTTACTGGGAAGGCAGGTGGCTCAGGCGTTAAGAGAACAGCTGCGTAATTATCAGTTCCTGTTATCCGGTAAGGAAACGATAAAGGAAATATTAACATGGGTTAAAAGTGAAAGTGGTACAGATTATTCAATTTATGATATTATGGCTGGAAATATGGAACATCCATTGAAAAAAGATAAAATATTGGTAATCTCAGAAGGACAGACATATCAGATTAAGGAAGGAGATACACTGCAGTCTATTATTCGAAGTAATGGGCTGGAGATAGAGATGCTGGCAAGAACAGAAAACGAAGCTGTCAGCGGCTTGTTTCATAAAGGAGAAGGAGAACAGGCAATGTTGAATCTTCCTCATTTGGAGCAACTTCGACTTGTACACCTTCTTGCTGAAATAAAGAGAAACAGATCTGTTGAACAAATAGCCGGAATGGTATCCAGATATCATATGCATGGTCTGCGAATTCCTACGGAGGGTATTACCCCGTTGGCTGGTGGAATGTGGGAAAAACAGGAGAAGGGGAAATGGTTGCTTCCGGAAACGGCAGGCTTGTATGCTCTGACGGGGCAGCAGTTCCAGGTGCCGGTAGACCTTAAAGAAGAACTATCTATTCTGTTCAACGCAGCTAATGTTATGTGGCTGGGATTTGAGAGCTGGAAGAATGGTACTGTAAAAAGTGATAAAATTTATGAAATAATAGTAGCACCAAATGATGAAACAGTGAAAAGACTGTCTTTCTTAAAGGCAGCTGGAAAAGAAGGGGGTGTCATGGAAAACAGTCATTTGGATATTTTGGATATGAAGTCTGAACAGCCGGTTACTGCAAGCTTTGCGAATCCGGTGAATTGGAAGCCGGATACAAGTGTGGTATTGCCCGTTAAGGGTGAAGCAACTGTACAGTTTCAAACATATCCGTTACCTGATGAAATGCAGGGAAGCGATTGCCTGTATTATGCAGCTTATGAAGAAGCGGAAGGAGTTCTGAAAAAAGAAAGGGCAGTGAATTATGGATGGGGTACCAGTCTTACATTTTCTATTTGCAGAAATACGGATAATGTGGAAGGGGCATGCACTTATGAAATGATTGGAATGAAGCAAACACAGACAAAGCAACTGGAGAAGCTATTGGAAAATAGGGAACAATATTCTATCTGCAATAGAATGATAGGTTACACTTCTAGCACCGGGAATTTGTATCAAATGGAATGTGATGGACCAAATGCAGTTGATATGGCAATGCTCAGGCTTAATTTATCAACAGAGACCCATCCTTCCGGATTGGGAGATCAACAAGATTCTAATATGCAGAAATTTCTGGAGCTGCTTTGGGAAGGCAGTGTGACTAACAGTGGCGGCTATTATCTCTATTATTGGAATAACGAGAAAAAACGAGGGCTTCCGGAAAGTGCTTTTAAGGAAGACGGGACGGCAAGTATCACACTTGTACTGGTTTATGATTCAGCTCAATATAAAGGCGGGGACTACATAAATACCCTATTATGCGGATATCGGTTAGAAAAAGGAACATTTCCCTTGGCTAGCGCTGATGACGGTCGTGTTATCGTAAGCCCCATGACTGCTCCTGGAGTTCTCTCACTAGGCTGCCAGCGCTTGAAACCGACAGAAACAGAAGACATTCACAACATTGAGGATGGGAAACAGTTTTTGTCCAATCAATTCAGTTTGTTATCTTATAAAATAGTGGAAAACAAAGATTTTAAGGGTAGTAATTATGGAATGCCCTGTGGCCCAATCGGCGAGCGTACATTACTATATAAAACTTCTCTGCCATACAGTAGTTTTGCAAAAGAGGGTGTCCATGCAGCAAAAAAGACCGGTTTGAGAAAAGGACTCAGCCCATATGCGGGTGTGGGAAAATTATTTGAGGTAGAAAGTGAGTGGTTGGATTATTATGGTAACCGTTTATCAGGAAACGCAGGAAAATTAGAAATTTCCAAAATGCACACCGGTTATTCAGATAAACTCCATCCCATTGCCACTTGGCCCTCGGTAACTGTTCAATGGGAAGTTCAAAAAATTTCAGAGTACCCCGAATTACTTCTTTTGCTGCAATTTGATTCTTCCAGATACGAAGCAGAGGATGGGCAAAGAAATGCAGATCAAACATTACTGTTTTACCAGTCTCTGTTTGATCAACTGATGGATTTAAATGGCATTGAGCTTAGCATAGAACATTCCCTGTTAGAAGAGGGGGATTTTCAATTTGAAGAGGAGGAATGGCTGCAGTTAACAGGCTGGCTGTTTCTGGATCCGGGTTCCATTCTCAATTATTTACAGAGAGTGTCATCTGGTGAGCATCCACGTGTACCGGAGGAGGAAATCATCAGATTTACATTCAGTAATAAAAAAATAAACACAAAGCAATTATTCCCTCTGACTGTAAATCTCTGTTTTAGGAGAACTAAGCAGTTTATTATGGAGGGAATGGAAAAGATAGAAGGTATATTAGAGACAAAAAGCAAGATACCGCCGCATATGATTTTAGATAATTCCGGAACCAGGACTTTGGAGAAATTTGCATCCCGTATGGAAAAAGCCTTTGAAGAAGAATATGGTCTTCGGGTAATGGCTTCCGGAACGGATTTGAACTGTGCAGATACACCATTACACGTGATTCGTCTTGGAGAACATGGAGTAAGTGTTCAGTTCAGCGACAAACCGGTTATAGGTGTCATTCGTCCTGTATCTAACAGATTATGGAGTAGTGGAAAGCCAATACCTTTAAAGATATATACCACAGAAGGGGGATTGGAGCCAACGTCCGTATGTGAAAAATCTTTTACGGATATAGATGTGGACCGCTGGCTAAAAATTGTCTTGTTGGCAGTGGACGATATGCTTACGCTCAGAAATGCGGCTGCAATTTATTTAGCAGATCAAGGAGAACAAGGACAAAGTAATTACCTGGAACAAATTCAAAAATCGAAAGAGCAGCTTGCTAAGAATCTGAGTTATATGCTGATACCGGTATTTGCTGATGAAGAGCGAAAACTATCCCAGAAGGCAAGAGAGAATCTCAGACAGAAGCTGTTAAATAAACTTGGGAGTTTTTATCAGGTACATGCCGTTCTGGATTATATGACAGAGGTGAACAGGGGGATCGTAGAAACGTCCAGAAAAGCTCCCCGCTTCTATGGACAGGCAAAAATTGAAATGGAAAGGGCAGATTTGGATGTCATGTTTTCCGATGGAAAAATTGACCTTGATAAACCACAGGGAAATATGGCGGTATCCGTGTCAGCTCAGGAACTGGCACGGTCCAGGACGGGCGAAGTAATATCCAATATTCAGGGAAAAATAGGATTTCACATTACACATTTGGAACATGATGTTCATGAAATGAGAAATATAAAGGAATTTGAAGCATCAAAATGGCTTGGGTTTGTAACGAAAGAGGAAGTAAAAGCAGATATGGGGGATCTGGCAATCCCTATGGTTTTAAGAAGCTATCCCGATTCACCTTTGATGATCACACAGAAAGATTTGTCTGTTGGGGGGAGCGAAAAGATCTATTTAAGTGAAAGTTCAGATTACAGCGAACTCTTGAAATGGGACTATTCTTTTAACTATTCGCTGAGTTATCATTATCCTCAGGATATAATGCATTGCAAAATATTATGGAATCAGCATGGTACAGTAAAGAGTGATGTTTCGGATCGATTATTTGAAGCTCTGGCGCAATTTACGGAAGTGTATCCGTATCTTAAAAAAGATATGGACAGAGAAGCAGCGATAGTGAATCCGGAGGGTGATATCAAGCCGATTCAGAAAATTTTAAGTGCTTTTAGCATCGTTTTGAATGAAGTAGCCCAGGCTTCCAATCTTCTTATAACAGTTAAAAAGAGGGATGATAAGTCGGAATGCTATTCTTTTCATATAGCAGAGACATCTGTGGATATAGATGGCAGAGATGTTTATATGATAAAAATATATGGTGAAAAACTAAAAGGAGAAATCATTCCTGAAATTTTGTTAGATACGCAATGTTTTGAAGCTGTTCCATATAAAAATATTGAGATAACAGAACAAAATATTCTGGAAGAGCCTATGGCATGTTATATTTATAGATATAAAGACACAGAAGAATATTTGAGCCCGGCAGAAGGTCAGGAAATAAAGGAGAGAACGGTTTGCCTGAGGGGATTAAACTTGCTGGAAATGCAAAATGCATTAGCTCAGATATCTGTAATTCGCAATAGCTGCCTGATGCAGGATTCTTCCCTTGATAAAAACAGGGAAATTGCAGAGCCATTTATTTACAGTACTGGTAATGTAGCTTTTGAAAATCCATACTTTGCATTTAAAGATATTAGCCAGAAATTGGATATCAAACCAAAAGAAAAAAAGTGCACAATTAGCTGCTGCTTTGAAGAATTTTTTAAAGATTTATTCCGAGAGAGCTGTGGAAAGGAGATGAAAATTCAGATGGAGGCAAAATATATTCGAAACATTCAGAATGGGTTGGCACCTATAGAATTACCGATATTTCTCCAAACACCTGTTATGGTAAAGGCAGGAGCAACTAAGGAAATTACAAGAGAATGGGAATGTAAAATTCAACAATGGATATATGAACATTACGAAAATAAACCGGAGGAAAATAGTGCCTTAAGGTTTGATTTGATTTTATTCTCATCTTTAACACCGATGCCAAAGAAGCTATTACGATTTCAAAATCTTTGGATCTCATATGGAAGCCATAACAGTGTACAATAGCTTATAAATAGTGAAAACATAAAAAACTCTGCAGATTCACATTTCAATTCGTGTTTTTGCAGAGTTTTTTCAGAAAAATATTACCCGTATTACAATTAAATTTCATGACATTTTTGCTGTATTTCAGTACGTTCTATGCCACAGATTTCATTATTTATATTATAATATAATATCTTAATTTTACATTGAGAAAATATATTACAAAATAGGGAGAAAAAGAGATGTGGAAAAAACAAAAGACAAAAAGAATTTTTAAGTCGTTTATTTGTATGGTGCTAGCTGTATTGATATTTATTGCAGACGTGCCTGATTTGGGGCTTGTATTAAAAGTTATGGCTAATCCGAAGCCCAATCAACTGGCAGTTGTAGATGGGCGGGTAGATGTAAAAACAGAAATAGAATCAGAAACAGATAGGGTTGATAAAGACGAATATAATAATCGAGAAAGTAATACAACTTCTGAATATAACACAGAAGGAATTACTGAAATTGAAACAGTAGAAGAAACAGAATCTATTGAAACAAATTCAAGTGAAATGATAGAAACAGAATTATTTGAAACAGAAAAAGCTGATAGGCAAGAACAACCAAAGGAATCCGAAACAGTGGTTGAAAATTCTTCTGTAAAAAAGGTTTCTGAGTATGTTAAAACAGTTATTCCAGAAGATATTGTTTATGATGAAATAATAGATGGAGATACTGTGCTTTCTTCAGGAGGAGTGTTAAGGGATAAAAAAATATTATATCAGGGTGATGTAATTGTTGATAGTAATGTTCAGTTTTCTAATTGTACAATTAGGATAACAGGCAATGTGGTAATGCAGTCTGGTTCTTTAAATGCACAGAACTCTATTGTATGGGTAGATGGTACCTTTAGGATTCAGTCAGAGAGTGAAGAGGGGGAATATGGAGATACTGCTGCGTATCTAACTGGTGGCAATAATGCTTGTATAGTGGTTAAAGGGGATTTTTATACTGAGAGTATAAATGACAATAATCAAATAAATAAGGGGTTAATACTTGAACTTTACGGGGATTTTCACCATTTAGGAGACAGTAGCTTTAATCGGGTATCAAGTGCCTGGGGAACACTAGTGTTTGCTGGAGAAAAAAAACAGCATGTATCCATGGGAACGATGCGGGGAAAGCTGAAAAGTATCGTAGTAGCTAACCATGCAGGAAAGATCTATGCAGATACACCGCTGTGGGGAGTGGAACTAACCCAGGACACGATTATTGTAGGGGAAGAAGTAGCCGTGCAGGGTTATGGAAATGGGTATAAACTGACCATAGAAGGAGATTACCTGGGGACGCAGTTTACCCTGAACAATGGTTCTACTCTGCATGTAAAAGGAGAGTACCGGATTCAGGAAATAGAGGGACGGGATTGTACGTTAGTTATTGGGAGT
>JAGZJZ010000102.1 GCA_018365455.1 Clostridiales bacterium | reverse complement strand
CATCTGTCAGAAAGCAATTTTAAGACATGCTCCAGGATTATACAAGGAGGATGCAGTTTATTATGAAAAAAAGGAGAATTCTGGCGGTGATGGTTGGAGTTATGTGCCTGTTAAGCGGGTGCAGTAAATTATCGGCACCAGATGAGTCAGCAGTTTCAATTGGCAAAGACGGGGGAATTACCGGAACAGCGGTGGAGAGCCTGGATAAAGAGTATTATGATGAGACAGAGCTTAAAACTATGATTGAGAGTGAAATTAATGCATATAAAACCAGTTCAGGTAAAGATAATATTAAGCTGGACAAATTTAGTGTAGATGAACAAAAAGCAAAATTAATTATAGATTATGCTTCAGCGCAGGATTATGCGAATTTTAATCATGTAGAATTTTTTGTGGGTAAAATATCAGAAGCACAAAAATCAGGAGTTACCTTTGAGGGCGGCTTTCAGTCGGTAGAAGATGGCAAGGTTGCAAAAAGTGGTCTCACCAGCAGTGATGTACTGAAAAAAGATTATCAGATTGTAGTTATGGAAGAACCCGTTCTTGTACAGGTTCCCGGTAATATCCTTTACACAAGTGACAATGTAGAAGTGAAAGGGAAAAGTGAAGCTAAAATAAAATCGTCTGGGTCCGAAGCAGCTGCAGAAAAGCAGTCAGAAACAGCAAAGCAGGAAGAAACAGATTCGGAAACGGGCATGGTTTTATTGTCTCCCGAGAGCAGTAATTCCGGGACTTCTTCAAAAGAGGTTGAAATTGGTAAGAAATTAGCTTATATTATTTATGAGCTTGGATGATAAAGCAATAGCTATTTCTATAGCCGCCCGCCAGGATCGAATAGAATTGGTTCGCTGCGGTCAGAAATAAAATTACAGAAAATAAAATGAAAATAGAATGGAATGTGAGGAATTAACAATGGAAAAGACGATGGATAAAATTGTAGCATTGGCAAAAGCAAGAGGATTTGTATATCCGGGTTCCGAAATCTATGGAGGACTTGCTAATACCTGGGATTATGGAAATCTTGGCGTTGAGCTGAAGAATAATGTAAAACAGGCATGGTGGAAAAAATTTGTAACAGAAAATCCTTATAATGTAGGTGTTGACTGTGCTATTTTAATGAATCCCCAGACATGGGTTGCAAGTGGACATCTGGGTGGGTTCAGTGATCCTTTGATGGACTGTAAAGAATGCCACGAGAGATTCCGCGCAGACAAAATGATTGAAGATTTCTGTGCTGAGAAAGAAATCCCAGTGGAAGGTTCCGTAGATGCATGGAGCCAGGAAGAGATGAAGAATTTTATTGACGAGCATCAGATTCCATGCCCTACCTGCGGCAAACATAATTTTACAGACATCCGTCAGTTCAACCTGATGTTCAAGACGTTCCAGGGTGTTACAGAAGATGCGAAGAATACTGTATATTTAAGACCCGAAACAGCGCAGGGTATTTTTGTGAATTTTAAAAATGTTCAGAGAACTTCCAGAAAGAAAATTCCGTTTGGAATCGGACAGATCGGTAAATCTTTCCGTAATGAAATCACACCCGGAAACTTTACTTTCCGTACAAGAGAATTCGAACAGATGGAGCTGGAATTCTTCTGTGAACCAGGAACAGATCTGGAGTGGTTTGCTTACTGGAAAAAATACTGCCTGGACTGGTTAACCGCGCTTGGCATGAAAGAAGACGAGATGCGTGCAAGAGACCATGCGGCAGAAGAGCTTTGCTTCTATAGTAAAGCTACTACCGATATTGAGTTCCTGTTCCCATTCGGATGGGGCGAATTATGGGGTGTTGCCGACAGAACTGATTATGACCTGACACAGCATCAGGATACTTCCGGACAGGATATGAGTTATTTTGATGATGAGAAAAAAGAAAAATATATTCCATATGTAATCGAACCGTCACTTGGCGCAGACCGTGTGGTACTGGCATTCCTATGCAGTGCATATGATGAAGAGGAACTGGAAGGCGGAGATAAGAGAACCGTACTTCGTTTCCATCCGGCACTGGCTCCTATTAAAGTGGGTGTGCTGCCATTATCCAAGAAATTAAACGAAGGCGCAGAAAAAGTATTTACTATGCTGTCTAAGAAATATAACTGTGAATTTGACGACCGTGGAAACATTGGAAAACGTTACAGACGTCAGGATGAAATCGGAACACCTTTCTGTGTAACCTATGATTTTGAATCTGAGACAGACGGAGCGGTTACTGTCCGTGACCGTGATTCTATGCAGCAGGAAAGAATTAAAATTGAAGAATTAGAGGCATATCTGGCAGACAAATTTGAATTTTAAGCAGCTGTCAGGAATTGGCGATCGTAAAGCCCACAGGGGAATATAAACATTCCCTCTGTGGGCTTTTTATATGGGGGTTTTTGAATAGCACAACTTTGTACAAATATTCGCATACCTGGCAATTCCTCCATTGGGGAGGAGAGATTATAATAAGGATAAAGTAAAAGCTTTGGAGGAGGTTTTCTATGAGGTATGGATATTTTGACAATGAGAATAGAGAGTATGTAATTGAACGGGTGGATCTTTCTGCATCCTGGACGAATTATATTGGGGTTGAGGATATGTGCGGAGTTGTGAACCATACGGCAGGAGGATATTTATTTTATAAATCACCGGAATATCACCGGATCACCAGATTCCGGGCAAATGCTGTACCTATGGACCGCCCGGGGCATTATGTCTATCTCAGGGATAATGAATCAGAGGATTACTGGAGCATTTCCTGGCAGCCGGTAGGGAAGTCCCTGGACGAGGCACAATACACCTGCCGCCATGGCTTGTCCTATTCGGTATATGAATGCTGCTATAAGGGAATTAAAGCATCTCAGGCCCTGGTAATTCCCATTGGTGATGCAGTAGAGTTATGGGATGTTAAGGTGCAGAACCAAAGTGACCGGGAGAGGGAGTTAAGCCTGTTTTCTTACTGTGAATTTTCCTTCCATCATATTAATATGGATAACCAGAACTTTCAGATGAGCATGTACGCAGCAGGGTCATCCTGTGAAGACGGAATTATTGAACATGATTTGTTTTATGAAGAGTTTGGATACCAGTATTTTACATCCAGTACCCTTCAGGACAGTTATGAGACATTGAGAGATCAGTTTATTGGTAAATACCGGACGGAGGATAATCCCATAGGGGTGGAACGTGGGTATCTGGAAGGCGGATCAGAAAATGGCAATAATCACTGTGGTGCATTTCAGAAAAAAATAGTACTGCAGCCTGGGGAAGAAGTCCGGATCGTATATATGCTTGGAGAAGGCGGGAGAAAAACAGGGGCAGTTGTCCGTGAAAAATACAGCAGACCGGACGCGATGGAAAAAGTATATGCCGATCTGCGGGCTTTCTGGAAAAAGAAGCTGGATAAACTACAGATTCAGACGCCAAATGAAGGCATGAATACTTTAATTAACACCTGGACCCTGTATCAGGCTGAAATAAATGTTATGTTTTCCAGGTTTGCATCTTTTATAGAAGTGGGAGGCAGAACGGGACTCGGTTACCGGGATACGGCTCAGGATGCCATGACAATCCCCCATTCCAACCCGCAGAAGTGCCGTCAGAGACTGGTAGAATTACTGAGAGGGCTGGTTTCAAAAGGATATGGGCTTCATTTATTCCAGCCGGAATGGTTCGATCCGGATACAGAAGTAAAGCCCTTTAAATCTCCAACGGTTGTGCCCACACCAAATGCGAAGGATATGATTCACGGGCTGGAAGATACCTGCTCCGATGATGCGCTGTGGCTGGTGAGCGCCATTGTGGAATATGTGAAAGAAACGGGTGAATTTTCATTCCTGGATCAGGTACTGTCCTATGCCGATGGCGGTGAAGGAACCGTATATGAGCATATGACGAAGATCCTGGATTTTTCGGCGGAGCAGGTAGGGGAAAGCGGAATCTGCAAAGGACTGCGTGCTGACTGGAATGACTGTCTAAACCTGGGCGGCGGTGAAAGTGCAATGGTTTCCTTCCTGCATTATTGGGCAATCCAGAATTTCCTGGAAACGGCAAGGTATTTAAAACGACTGGATGATGTGAATAAGTATGAGAAGATGGCTGCAAAGGTACAAGAGGTCTGTGATACCAGGCTCTGGGATGAGGAATGGTTTATCCGGGGTGTAACGAAAAACGGAAGAAAGATTGGCACCATGAAGGACAGGGAAGGGAAAATTCACCTGGAATCGAATGCATGGGCGGTTCTGTCCGGTGCAGCATCCGAAGAAAAAGGCAAAAGGGCAATGGACAGCGTTGACCGGTATCTGTTTACACCATACGGAATTTTGTTAAACGGGCCATCCTATACCCAGCCGGATGATGACATCGGTTTTGTGACACGGGTTTATCCCGGATTAAAAGAAAACAGTTCTGTATTCAGCCATCCAAATCCCTGGGCATGGGCTGCAGAGTGTGTACTTGGCAGGGGGGACCGTGCGATGAAATTTTATGATGCTTTATGTCCCTATAACCAGAATGACCAGATCGAGATACGGGAGTCAGAACCCTATTCCTACTGCCAGTTCATTGTTGGGCGGGATCACAAGGCATTTGGCAGGGCAAGGCATCCCTTTATGACCGGAACAGGCGGATGGGCTTATTTCTCTGCAACCAGGTATATGCTAGGCATTAAACCGCAGTTTGACCATTTGCAGATAGATCCCTGCGTACCATCTGACTGGAAAGAGTTTAAGGTTACCAGAGAATTTAGGGGAGCGGTGTATGAAATTACAGTTCTCAATCCGGATAGCGTTATGAAAGGTGTTACCAGGATGTATCTGGATGGAGCGGAAACAAACGTGATTCCGGTATGCGATGCCGGAAGCAGGCATGAAGTAACTGTCATTATGGGAAGATAAAAGAAGGTAGGCGAATAGATTATGGTACATTTTGGAACAGGCGGCTGGAGAGCCGTAATCGGAGACGAATTCACAAGGGAAAATATACAGAAACTAGCGATGGCAATGGTCCTGAAAATGAAAGCGGAAGGAGTGGAGGAAGACGGTATGGTCATTGGCTACGACCGGAGATTTTTATCCAAGGAAGCGGTTATGTGGGCCTGCGAAGTCTTTGCCAGAGAAGGAATCCATACGTATTTTATCAACCGTTCCTCACCCACTCCGCTGATTATGTATTACGTTATGAGCCACGGGCTTCACTATGGCATGATGGTGACGGCAAGCCATAACCCGGCTATCTATAACGGAATCAAGGTGTTCACCCAGGGAGGCAGGGATGCGGATGAAGAGCAGACCAGAAATATAGAGGACTATATAGCTGAAGTGGAAGAAAGCTGTAAAAAGGGCAATCCTATTGAGATTACCGAATATGATGAAGCGAAAGATAAGGGTCTGGTAACTGAGTTTAATCCTTTAAATGAATACCTGGATAATATTATAGCTGCCATAGATATGGAAGCCATCAAAGAACGGGGCCTTAGGGTAGCGCTTGATCCGATGTACGGTGTCAGCCAGACATCGATCAAAACCCTCCTTTCCATTGCCCGCTGTGAACTGGAAGTTATTCATGAACGTCATGACACACTGTTTGGCGGGAAGCTTCCCGCACCAAATGCAAATACCCTTCGTTCCCTCCAGAACTATGTTCTGGACCGGGGATGTGATATTGGTATAGCAACTGATGGTGATGCAGACCGTATCGGTGTTATTGATGATACTGGAAGATTTCTACATCCAAATGATATCCTCGTACTGCTGTATTACTATCTGGTGAAATATAAGGGATGGCATGGGGCGGTAGTAAGAAATATTTCCACTACTCACAGGCTGGACCGGGTAGCGGAGAGTTTCGGGGAAAAATGCTATGAGGTTCCGGTGGGTTTCAAATATGTATCTGCTAAAATGCAGGAGATGAATGCCGTAATTGGCGGAGAATCTTCCGGAGGGCTGACGGTACGGGGGCACATCAATGGAAAAGACGGAATCTACGCAGCGGCACTTCTGATTGAAATGATTGCGGTAACAGGCAAAAAGATCTCCCAGATAGCCAGAGATATTGAACTTGAGTTCGGTTTCCTTCATATGGAAGAGAGGGCTTATAAATTCAGCCAGGAGAAAAAAGAAGAAATCCATAATATACTTATGGTACAGAAACTGCTGCCGGAGATTGAAACAGAGGCAGAAAAGGTATCCTATCTGGACGGATGTAAGATCTATTTCAAAAATGGGGGATGGATCAGCGCCAGATTTTCCGGCACAGAACCCCTACTTCGGATTTTCTGTGAAATGCCAAAGCCAAAAGAAGCGTCAGAACTATGCGGCCTTTTTGAAACGTTTCTGGGGATTGCCTGTGAACCTATTTGATTGGGGTATCATTTCCGGCAGGCGGTATTGATGGGGATGAAGTGAATTGAACAGAGCAGAGCAGATGCAGTACATAATCCGTACTGCATCTGCTCTCTTTTGGCATAGGTGTATAAGATTATCGTTACGGTGAAGAAGGAAATCGTTATGCTATAACCACAAATATCCAGAAATTTTCATGCAAATTGCAAGGGTACTATGTTACAATAGATCCATGGAAGAGGGAGGGTCAGGATTATGGAAAATCAGTCTCAGAATGTACAAAAGCCCAGGTCTTTGAAATCGCGGATGCTTTTTTTCATTATGCTTTGCTGGGTAATACCGCTGCTGGTATTATTTGTATTTATGGTTTTTTCTTATCGGAATGAAATACTGGAAAAATCGGAAATGATGTTAAATCTGGGCATCGAAAATGTGACATCTACGATTTCTCAGAGAATAGATGAGGCGATTACGGCATCGAAAAAACCATCTTATGAAGGGGTATGTGAAAAAGCCTGGAGAAAGTACCGGAAAGGCGAGACCAATAAAAATCAGTTTTATCAGGATATTAATAATGAATTAAAAAGCAAGTTTTACATAGACAAGAAATTCAGTATGTTTACCTTCTATCTGGAGGGTGATGATGAACCGTTATGCTATTCGGCAAACAACGAATTTTCTTACTTAAGCTATATGGAACAGATTCATGGGAAAATGAAAGACCTGATTGAGGGCCATTCTTCCGATGCGGTGCTGCGTGTGGTGGATGGGCGGATATATATTGTACGGAATATGTATACGGTTACGAAGTATATTAAGTTTGGAACGCTGATAGTTGAATTGAATCAGGATCAGCTGTTTCGGAATATTCAGATGGATTTAAGCGTCAATGCGGCAATCTGTTTTAATGATGGCGAGGAATTCGTAATGGTGGGAAATCAGGATAAGGATGCTTCCTTTCAGTATTTTCCGGCATTATTTCAGAAGTATGATAAAAATAAAGATGAGACAATCCAGATGGATTTAAGCAACAGTTACAAAGGCTATCTAAAAGAAAAAAAGTGCAGGGATTATAACATAGGTGTTGCTTTTCTGGTCAGCAAGGCATTATTTTATGAATCCCTGTATAATCTATACAAGATTATAGCATGTATCAGCCTGATTCTAATTCCGGTATTAATGTACGGGGTGAAGTTTTTAAATAAGCAGGTAAGTATTCCGGTCAGACGGATGATCCGGGCCTCCGAAGCAATTGAAGAAGGGCAGCTTGGAACTGTTGTAGAGGGAGAAAATATGCCAAATGCAGAATTTTCTTATCTCATGGATTCTTTTAACCGGATGTCCAAACAGGTAAAGTATCTGTTTGACTATGCATATGATGAAAAGCTGGCACGCAGAGATGCTAAAATTATGGCACTTCAGGCACAGATCAATCCACATTTCCTGAACAACACCCTGGAAATGATGAACTGGCAGGCGCGAATGTCAGGAGATATCACCATCAGTAAGATGATCGAATCCCTGAGTACAGTGCTGGATTACCGGATGGACAGAGCAGGAAGCCGTCTGATTAATCTTGCAGAGGAACTCCATTGTGCGGATGCTTACTTCTATATTATATCTATGAGGTTTGGAAAGCGTCTGAAAGTGGAATGGAAGGTTGATGACAGTCTGCTGCAGGTAAAAGTACCGAGGCTTATTTTACAACCGCTCTTAGAGAATGCTGTAGTACATGGCATAGAGCAGGTTAAAAACGGTGTAATTGAAATACAGATATACCACGATGAAACCAAGGTCTATGTAAAGGTGTTGAATTCCGGAAAACCAATAACCAGTGAAGATTTGGAGAAAATCAATGGGATCCTGTCCGGAAGCCCCGGAAGCATTAAAGCTGAGCCGGGGCAGCATACTTCTCTTGGAATCCGCAACGTAAATGAAAGGATCAAGCTGATCTACGGGGAGCAGTATGGCCTTGCCATTACGCCGGCCCGGGATGGCAAAACAGAGTCCGTCATTACGCTGCCCTATGAGAAAGAACTGGACAAAGAGGAAGAAATTAATAGACAAAAGGCACAAAAAGAATTGCAGAGCACCGGTAAAATTGGGGAATAAAACGGGTAACTTTGTCGCAGGATTTGATTATTCTTGTGAAGAGGGCAAGAATGAACAAATAATGTCAAGTAGGTCTAATGCATTTTGAGGTCATTGCAAGTATAATAGGATTATAAGAAATGAGAGAAATACTCATAGAAATAAAAAACTCATAGGGAGGAAATAAAGTATGAAACTCAAAAAGGTATTGGCAGTAACCATGACAGCAGCGATGACAATGACCATGATGGCAGGTTGTGGAAGCACCACAAGCGCAACAACAGAAGGAAAGAAAACAGAAGCAAGTGCAGCATCTGAGGAAACGAAAGCACCGGCAACGGATGGAGAGACCAAAGAAGCATCAGAAGGCGGCAGCGAAGAAACCGAAGCAGCATCGGAAAGCGCACCGGCGATAGAGACCGCAACATCGAAAAAGGCAGCAGAAGAAGTGGCAGGAGGAAAAGATGTTACCATTAAGACCGTTTCCATGTTCGGCGGAACAGACCCCAATGCCATTGTTTATCAGGCAGTGAATAAAGCATTTATGGAACAGCATCCAAATGTAACCCTGGAAGATGATTCACAAGTATCCAATGAAGAATGGAAGTCCAGAATTGCAGCTGACTTTTCCGTAGGAAATGAACCGGATGTTTTACAGTTCTTTGTAGATGCTACAGCAAATGATATTATTTCCACCGATAAATTAGTACCTTATGATGAGATCGTAAAAGAATATCCGGAATATGCCGGTGATACATTACCGGATGCATTGGATAAGGTAAAAAATGCAGACGGCGTGAAAAGAGCAGTTCCCACAACGGGATATTGGGAAGGACTCTTCTGTAATAAGGATGTATTTGATGAGTGCGGTGTAGAGCTTCCAACTGATTGGGACTCTTTTGCAAAAGCAATTGAAACTTTCAAGAGCAAAGATATCATTCCGGTAGCATGTTCCCTAAATGAAGTTCCTCACTACTGGGTAGAGTTCTGTATGTTATATACAGCCGGACAGGAAGAATATACATCCATGCCGGATAAGGCTCCTGCAAACTGGATCAAAGGCATTGAAGTTATTAAAACAATGAAGGAAATGGGCGCTTTTCCGGAAGATACCGACACCATTGACAACTCTTCCGCAGAGCAGTTATTTAACAGTAAGAAAGCAGCAATGCAGTTAGACGGAAACTGGAGAATGAATGGAATTGATGATAAAGATAACGTGGTAGTAGTTCCATTCCCGGGTGTTCCTGATCAGGCTAAAGATGTGGCAGGTTATATGGTGAGCGGATTATCCTCTGGATTCTATATTACAAGAAAAGCATGGGATGACCCGGATAAGAGAGATGCAGCAGTAAAATTTGTTATGGCTCAGACCTGTAAAGATTCACTGATGAAATACTGGAATGGCGCAGGTATCCCCACCTGTGAAATCTCTGAAGATGAAATGCCTTCTGACAACCTGGCAAAGAGCGGGCTTGAGTATGCCCAGGCTGCAAAAGGACTGGTACTGCCAACTGATGCAAGATACAAC
Source organism: Clostridiales bacterium (assembly GCA_018365455.1). Classification (GTDB taxonomy): domain Bacteria; phylum Bacillota; class Clostridia; order Lachnospirales; family Lachnospiraceae; genus Robinsoniella. Next base: position 3,098 of record JAGZJZ010000102.1, on the reverse strand, counting down.
ACATACAAAGCACTGACCAGCCAGATTTCCGGTATGGCAGCAGGTATGGTCAAAGCAGAAGATATTATCAATGATATGATTACACGTTATAAAAACGGTGAAACCATAGAGTAGTAAATTAAGTTAAAATTGTCCTTGTGAGCAGAGGGAGTTTCCAAAACCGCCCCCTCTGCTTCTTTATACCCAAAATTCAATGTATGATATTAAACAGGAGGTAATTTACCATGTTATATAAGAAAAAATGGCCGCTTCTCATCTTTTTGGTTCCAGGAATTTTATTTCTTGTAATATTCCTGTATGTACCCTTCGTAGAAAATATAAAAAATGCTCTTTATGATATGTCCGTTCCAGTAGCTATGCCAGGCCGTGCATTCCGGTATGTGGGAGCTGAAAATTTCCAGAAACTGTTTTCTGATCCCATGATCCGTGTGGCTCTTGGGAACTCCATAAAAATGATGTTTCTGACCGTAATTTTTGAAGTGGGGATTGCATTTGTCTTAGCAGTATTGGTAAGCAATATTAAGAAAGGACAGCAGTTTTTCAGAACCGTATATTTCTTCCCCATTGTAATTTCCGCAACTGCTATCGGTTTACTGTTTAAATTATTTTATAACTATGATTCTGGTATGCTGAATCAGATTTTAACCGCACTGGGATTTGCCAAGGTGAAGTGGCTGGGTGAAAGCCTTGCATTTATCATGGTATGCATTCCCACACTCTGGTCATATGTTGGATTCTATTTTGTAATCCTGCTGACGGGGCTTAGTGATATACCGGAAGAGGTATACGAAGCAGCATCCATCGACGGGTGCAGTAAATTCAAACAGGTATTTTATATTACAATGCCAATGCTCCGCGGTGTGTTCTGTACTTGTATTACCCTTGCGGTAACGGGAGCTTTGAAGGTATTCGATCTCCCATGGGTAATTGCCAGTCAGGGGGCGCCTTACGGACTCACCCACTTTATGGGAACTTATATGTACCAGACCACATTTGAATTAAATGATTATGGTTATGGCTCTGCAATCGCAATCTTGATCGTTATTCTAGGGGTTATCGTATCCAAGATCGTAACAAAGGTTGCCAGACCAGATGCAAATATGTAGGAGGACGGTTATGACAGAATTAAGATATAGTAAAAATAAAGAATTTTCAATGGATTTACAGATGCCAAAAAGAAAGTTCGGCATTGGAAAAATCGTAATTTATGCAGTGCTGATATTATGGGCAGTCACAACAATCTTTCCATTTTTATGGGTATTTTTAAACTCATTTAAACCTTCTGCAGAGGTAATCAGTAATTCATTCAGTCTGCCTCAGGCATTTGATCTGGCTAATTATAAGAGGGCATTTGAAAGTTTGAACATTTTAAGGGCGTATGGATTCAGTATTACTATTTCAGGATCTGTAACACTTGGAGTTATGCTGCTTTCTACTATGATGGCATTTGCCATGACCAGGTATAATTTCAAGGGAAAGAATTTCATGGACAGTTTTATCGTGGCAAGTTTGATGTTCCCGGTATTTTCCACGATCATACCGGTATTGAGAATGATGGTAAAAGCGGATCTTCTGAGTACGCCGATTGCAGTCATTCTGCCTCAGATAGCTGGAAATTTAAGCTTTGCGGCAATAGTCATGATGGGATTTTTAAGGGGATTGCCAATCGAGATGGAAGAAGCGGCATATATGGAAGGTGCAAATGTATTTCAGGTATTCACGAAAATTATTATACCGCTGTGCAAAGCCTCCCTTTCAACCGTAGCCATTTTCAGTTTCTTATGGTCTTATAATGATTTGTTTGTACAGAAAACCATGATGCGTGATCCTAAAAATATGCCGATCTGTGCATTGTTAGAGATGATCAGTTCCAAATACGGAACAGATTTCGGACTTATGGCAGCTTCGGTAACGCTGATTGTAGTTCCGGTTTTGATTGTATATGTTTTCCTTCAGAAAAACATTATTAAGGGATTGACAGCAGGTGCAATAAAGGGATAATATGGATATACTATCCAGGTAAAAGTATCATTTCAGTCGTTTTGTGGATGCGTCTGGTCTGGAGAAGTAAAGTACTGGGGGCCGTAGTTATGTATAGAGTAGTAATAATTGATGATGAACCAATCATTGTGGAAGGTATCTCAAGAAGTGTGGATTGGAAAAAATGGGATTGTAAAGTGGTTGCCACGGCAAATGACGGCATTGAAGGACAGGAAGTGATCCGGGAGCATAAGCCCAATATCATAGTGTCCGATATCTCTATGCCGGGATTGGACGGACTGGCAATGGCAGCCGGATTGAAGTCAGAATTTGAAAACATGGAAATTACCATCCTGACCGGATTCAGGGATTTTGATTATGCACAGAAAGCCATTCGCCTGGGCGTGACCAGGTTCCTGCTGAAACCTTCTAATATGAGTGAAATAGAGGAAGCGGTAGATGCAATGGTGCAAAATCTCCGGAAGAAGAAAATCACAGGAGAGGCGGATGCGGTGGAAGAGAGTTCCGACAGCGCTGCCAGCAGTTTTATTGTAAAGAATGCATTGAAGTATATTGAGGACAATTATAATCGAAAAATAACGCTTCTGGAGGTGGCAGAGAAGACTTACGTCAGCCAATGGCATTTGAGTAAGCTTCTGAACCGCCATACAGGGCAAAGCTTCTCAGAGTTGTTAAACCATACCAAAATAGAACATGCCAAAGAAATGTTAACAGATCCGTCCCTTCGCATCGGTGATATAGCAGAAGCAGTGGGATTTCTGGATATGGCACATTTTTCAAGGGTGTTTAAAAAGCAGACAGGGATGTCAGCAAATGAATATCGGAACCATGAGGTTTAAGGGCATGGGAGCAGGGCATTTTCCGTTGGCGGTGAACGGGAGGTGCCTTTTTTGGGTTGAAATATGCTCTGGTAATATAGGGAATTCTTTATAGGTGGTTTATTAAATGAAATATATTGGGGTTTTGCTGAGTTAGGACGCTTTGTATAAGATAGGTAGTGTACGAAAAGATGGGCGTGGGAAACTGGTATGGACTCCGTCAGCTGGCCGCGGAACTGGTATTTTCTAACCTTTCCGAAGCGCTTTTTGGCGGCACGC
>JAGZJZ010000029.1 GCA_018365455.1 Clostridiales bacterium | reverse complement strand
AACTAATGATTCATTGTTCTTACATACCTAATTTTCAGGGGATCTATGACCCCTTAGGTAAGTGCGTCTCAAAATCTACTTTTCTTTTCACTCTTTCTCTCCTTCTGATTATTCTGTTTCGGTTACATCTGGCTTTGGCTTCTCTTGATTCCAGCCTAGAGCGTGTTTGAAAATTCATTCCTGTCATCTGCACGCCCCACTTTGCGGCATATTTGCCCCGAATTCAGGTTACATAGCCCGCTATGCGCCCTTCATCCGGGACAAATCTCCCACAAACTGGGACGCACAGCTGCCAGAAAGCAATTTTAAAACACGCTCTAGTGCCGGGCGGCACTAACCTGTTTCAGCTTATCCGATTCTCAGACTTCCGTCATCCGCTTCATCCATATCTACCATTTCACAGCGAATATCGTCCATGTTTAGATTATATTCTTCTGTAATCCGGTCTATGTACTTTTGTATTCTTCTTTCATCCCCTTGAAATTCTGCCTCTAAAACTCCGGTACTCATGTTGATAATCCATCCTGACAGCCCCATTTTGCCTGCCATAAAAAACAATCTCGGTTTTAACCTCTTTTCACTGCCTGTACCTAAAATTATGAGTCTCTTTCTTACCTTCATAGGTATCCCCCCTATTTCTCTTCAAGATATTCTTCTAATGTCAAATTGTGATCCATAATATATTGTGCTGCTTCGACTCCCACGTACCTGTAATGCCAGGATTCATAATCTATATCCGTAATATCCTCTTTCCCCCTGGGATATCTGAGAATAAATCCATATTTGGCACAATTTTGCTGAAGCCATTTATTTTCCGGTGTATATTCCTGTGTGTCATCCAGCTGCTGATTGCTCAAAGCTGTAATATCTACCGCAAGCCCCGATTCATGTTCACTGTAACCCGGCGGCATGACTACTCTTGTTTTTTCCTCATATGCCTCTTCATATGTCATCCCCTGCTGCATCAAAGCTGTGATGTCATGATCCAGGATTTTCTGCTGGCTCTCTACACTGCGATAGCCGGAAGCCACACAGAACTCCAGCCCTTCTTCACTTCCATCCGTAAGCATTTCCTTCAAGTGCTCATAAATGGAAGCAGCCACACTGGTTAACCCATTTTGCAGGCTCATTAATTCCACCTGATAATCGTCCGGCAGCGGATGATCCTTGTTAACCAGGATTAACAGATCCGCTTCCGAATCTGTTGCATTTTGCCTGTTTACTGTTAATTCGTTTCCACTGGTACTGGTTTTATCATTTTGAATCATTTTTGCTGCCGGATTATTTTCTATTGACCCAAATGCATTTGCGGCCACCATAAATATTCCTACCAGGCCAAAACATAAAACCCCTCCAGCTAAAAACCTCAGGCAGTGCGCCCTGAACCTTCGTATTCTCTTCTTTCGTCTTTTGTTCACAGTAGTCCCTCCTTATAGCAGATACCCCCTCATATCATGTATCCTTATATATAGGATAGAACTCAACTGTATCAAAATCGTGTGGAATTTGTATCATAGTTGTATCATTTACTCATTTTTATCTGCATTCTCAACCCAGTCAGCCATTGTTTCAATGCCTGTAGAAAATGCCGGCATATAATTTGCCCCAACATTCTTAACATACCAATTCTTTCTGACATTGGCTGAAGAATTTTTAAAATTGTATTTCATAATAGAATATAAATAATCAGAACCGATCATTTCAGCGTAACCGGCGCCGTAATACTGCCGGAAACCATCCATCAGAACTGCGTTCTGAGAATCCAAATAATAATAAAACTCTTCACTGCGTGCCTCCATAGAAGAAACTTCCGTTTCAAGATCCATGCTTTCTAAAACATTATCCCCATTTTCCACTACATTTTCCGTTGCCCTTTCCGTAACACTTGCATCATTTGCATTACTTTTTATCCATATATCATTCATAGCCATGTGAGATTGGAGCAGATCATATTCTTTATGAAGCACGTCGCATGCAATACCGGCACTATAAATCTTGTAATCATATGCATCCACACAAAATTCAAAGTCGAAGGTCGTAAAGTCGCTAAACCGCATATACCAGAACAATACATTGTCATTTGGATTCAATGCAGAAGATTCATTTTTTACACTGTATAGGGACGCATCCACAAAATAATCCACATAAGGGTACTGCTGAACCATCCAGAGAACCCCTAAATTCTGCAGCTCAATCACTTCTTTTGCAAGACCCTCAATCAATGTCTTATCACTGACTACATTGTCTTTCGTCTGGCGAACAGGCTTAAATTCCTTACCTTTCACTACAGACTGCATCAAAACCTCCAGCTTGCTTTCCAGGGACGTATTATAATCATAGGACATGGAAACCTTCTCTCTGTCCACAATGGTAACATTATTCAGATATTTGCTGTCATGTATCTTGCTGTAATACTGCGGGAAAAACACAGCCATCGCAATTAACCCCCCAACAAAGACGGAACTCAGGGCATACTTTCCTATTTTCTTCCAATTCATCTGCGTGTCCCCCCTTCCGGGAAGGAAATCCAGATCGTTGTTCCCTCTCCTTCCTTACTTCGGATACGCCATTTGGCATCATGGATCTCCACAATTTTACTGCAAAGTGTCATGCCAAGCCCTGCCCCTCCTTCTTTTCTGGCTCTGGACTTGTCCACCATATAGAAGGCTTCTGTAATTTTGCTAAGTTCTTCCTCCGGAATACCACAGCCATTGTCCTTTACCATAATTTCATAATCATCCGGATTTTTCTTCCCGGTTATCCAGATGTCCCCCTGTTCGTAAGAAGCCTTTCTGGCATTATCAATCAGGTTCACCAATAAAGAAACCAATAGATCCTTTTCTCCTATGATTACCCCTTCTTCTGCCTTCATATGCAGCGTAATTTTTTTCGCTTCCAAAGATGCGCTTACGGTCTGCACCACATTTTTCATAAATGCCGCTGCCTGAATCGGCGTCAGCTCATATTCCTGCTTCTTCGTTACGATTAATTCCAGCAGTTTAAGGGATAGGCTTTCCAGCCGCTTTCCCTGGGAATAGATGTAGTTGGATGCTTCCATGATTTCTTCTTTATCCAGATCCATGGTCCGCAGCATATCCGCATATCCGATAATGGAAGTGAGCGGCGTCTTCAGTTCATGGGCAAAGGAGGCGGTAAAATCTTCCTGCCGCCTGGCTGCCTGTGCAAGTTCACCCATTTTCTGGCAGAGATTTTCAGCCATATCATTAAAGTCCTGGGACAGATCCCCAATCTCATCCTCGCTGACACGTTTTGCCCGAATCTGATAATCTCCCCTGGAAAACTTTCTGGTTACCTTAGACAGGGTTACCACAGACCTGGTCAAATAATTAGATAGTACCAGAGTAACAAATCCGGTTCCCACTAACAGCACCACAATCCCAATCTGATACTGCTGAAACAGCTGTTCCCGTTCTGAATATATGTAAGAAATATCCATGATATTCTCCAGATAAAATACACTTTCCTTGCTTTCGCTTTTACACATAACGATCAGATAATATCCGTCATTTTCATTTACGATTTCATAACCATAATTATTGGTCTGAAGTCTTGATATAAAATCCGTATCCGACTTAATATTTGCGTCACTGAACAGTACATTTTTCTGTTTATCATAAACTCTGATATAGCTGTTGCTGCCTCCAACACTTTTCTTCAGTGAATTGGCGATATCCTTAATCACTTTATCATCTATAACCAGATATTCTTCCCCTAATGAGTTTACGGACATTTCAAATGCAAACTGGAACATTTTATTTTCGGAATTTCCACGGTCGATCTCCCTGTCCAGGGAAGACTGAAAGGTGGCTGTCACTATCCAAATGCCGAAAATGCTGAATACGACTGCAATCAAAGCCGTAAAAATAAAGAAAATCTTCCAGCGAAATTTCATTTAAACCTCCAGTCTGTATCCCACTTTATATACGGCAACAATATAAGTTTCCCAATTCAGCTTCTTTCGCAGCCTTTGTACATGCAGATCTACAGTTCTGCTGTCTCCCAGATAACTGCTTCCCCATACATTTTCATAGATTGTCTCCCGGTAAAGGGCTATATTCTTATTGCGCACAAAAAGCAGCAGCAACTCGAATTCCTTCAAGGTAAGCAGCACCTGCTCTCCCTTTTGCCTGACCACCCTGGAAGAGACATCGATTTCAATGTCCAGAATGCGGATAACCTTTTCCGCTTTATTATATCTTCTAAGGGCACTCTCCACCCTGGCAAGCAGTTCTATAATCTCAAATGGCTTGGTGATATAGTCATCTGCTCCCTGGCGAAGCCCCTTTACTTTATTATCCAAGGATCCCATAGCCGTTATAAATATAACGGGAAGATTCAGGGTCTTGGCATATTCCAGTAATTCATATCCATTAATTTTTGGCAGCATGATGTCCAGCAGTACCAGATCATAATTTCCCTCCGCCATTTTATCAGCCGCATCTAAACCATCAAATGAACACTCACACTGATATCCTGCTTTCACAAGGTTCATGCGAATCAAATTAGAAATCGGTTCTTCATCTTCAACAACCAGTATTTTTATCATTTTTACACCCATTGCATATTACAGGCATGCCTGCAATACTGCCACAATAAACCGGTTGAAAGAATCACACCGTGGCTCCCTTTCTGTATCAAATTTTTCTTTCAACCTATACTCCCTCGTTTATATTTGCAACATTATTCTTTTCTATTTTGCGCCAAAGTTGCATCATTTTTGTATCATGTATGATGCATTTCAAACTTTTTCTTATCTTCAGACTATCAGTTCCAGTATATATGAAAAAAGTCGAAAAAACAAACTCATATTTCTGGCAGAAAAGATGGTGTTATAACGGCATTTCAGATATTGGGGATTTCATGAGGGAGGACTATCAGACCGCATTTTAACATGGACTTATTTTTCATCCTATGCTACACTATGATTATCATTTAATATAAAAGGGGGTATTCATTTGGGAAGCTTAGGAGGAAGAGCCGGAAACGGTATATACTATTTATTTATAGGTCAGATATTGGGACTATTGGGCTTTATCCCGATTTTGGGGATGGTAGCCGTACTGGCTAGTTTTGTTATCTGTCTGTACGCTATTTATGTCCTGTCCGGAGTCAGCGAAGATTATAAGACAGCCTTTTTTATTACGATCGTAAATCTGGCAGTTAACATCATTGGATTGTTTTTTAATCATGGATTTATTTCCGGCATGCTTGGCATGGCGAACACCATCTTATCATTCCTGTCGGTATTCTATATCTGTAAGGCTACAGCCGGGATTTTGTGGGGTGTAGACCAGACACTGGTCAGCCGTGCGGGACTGATCTGGAAATTATATGGTTTATGTATGGTGATTTCACTGATCTGCGAGTTATTGATGTACATTCCTATTATAAATATATTAGCATCTATTGTTACATTTATTATTGCAATCGTTCAATTGGTTGCCGGTATCTTATATCTGATATTCCTCTGGCAAAGCCAGAAAGTTTTAAGACGATAAAAAACAGGTTGGATTTCAAACATAGAAATCCAACCTGTTTTTCATTTATTTTTTGCAGCTCTTTTTTCATCTGCCATTTTCCAGCTTGCACCTCTGGAATTCAGATGGTTTGTATCACAAAAGTCTGCTGAGAAATCAATACCTTCTGGTCTCTATGCCGCAATAGCCCCCGGAACTAATGCTTCCGCCACTGCATGATCACTGTAACAGATGATTTCCACTGTCTTCTCAATTCCCAAACTGACCAGCCCCATAATCGACTTGCCATCAACCAGTACATGATCGTATTTTACATCAATATTATAATCACATTTCTCAGCGCGGTCTACGAATGCCACTATATCCTCCACGGAGGAGAATTTACAGGTGAACCGTTTCATACAAATTCCTCCTTTCTTATCCTGATCTAAAGACTTTTTTTGTCTGCCTATTTGTTAGCTTAAGTATAATCCTCTTTCGATCAAAAAAGAATAGAAAAATCTTATGAAAACATGTAAAATTTTACGGTCTTTGCATTTTCTGCGCCGGTCGTTAATTGGGGAGTCATGCCTTGCCAAGCAACAGATACATTACAATCACAACAAATGCAGTTATCAGCGCGGAACCGATTATATAAAGCACTGCCTGGTATGGTCTCTTTCCACTTTCCCGGGTTTGTTCAATTTCATCCAGCCTTTTCCCTTCTATAAAAGCTACAATTTCTTTGTAAGTCTTAATTTCATGGATTTTTTTTTGTTTTTCAATGCGGATTGCATAGTACATGGTAATACCAAACAGAATTATCCAGATCGCAATTCCCGCAAAATCCAAATACAGAAACAGCGGCACGATTGATACCACAGTGGCTGCAAGCAATACCGTAAAAATTGTGCTGTCACGTTTCAGAACTGCTATATCCTCCGTCTTAATTTCTTCCTTCATTCGCTCCAGATCTCCTTTCACTAAAATATCAAGAGAAGTACCAAAGAGATTGCTCAAAAGCACAAGGCTGTTTATATCCGGATAGTTCTTATCGTTTTCCCAGTTTGAAATGGTCTGCCGGGTTACGAATACTTTCTCTGCCAGATCCTCCTGGGATAATTTAAATTCCTGTCTGTATTTTTTTATTTGTCTGCTAATCTCCATTTTGATTTCCTCCTGCTTTCATTCTATCCCGGAGCGTTGATTCCTGCTATCAAAACTGTTTTCCATCGCCTTATTTTTGATGTAAAAAACCTTTTACATCCCCAAAATCATCAAAAAAGTATCAATTATCCTGCATTATCATACTTTAATATAATCAATTATTTTTTGGTGGTATCATGATAACGGAAAAATATATCTTAACATTCTACGGACTTGAGATGAAATATTATAGCGAGGAATATATTGCCCAGTTATGGGAAGACAGTGCTAATGACGAATACTTAAGCTCGGGCGTATATGTCACAGGCTTTATAGATGTAAACCGGCTTGTATGCGGGAAGGTCCGTGGATGTAGTTTAGGTGAAGTGGCTTATGTTATAACGGTTACAAGAAATCCCATTGAGACCTGGGATAAAGAAGCATTTAAAGATTCCTTCATAAATGTAGCAAAAGACATTAAGGTTAAGCTGGAAAATCCTCTTATGACCTTGTCCGTCCAAGAAGTGGATACCCATTTCTTTACGGATATTGAATAATACAAATATTGCCCAGGAGTCTTTACCTAATTCTTTAGAATCAAGACCAGCGTGTCCTTCCCTTTCTGATTTTAAACAAAAAAAGACCGGAAACCTATTAAAATATAAGTTTCCGGCGCCCCTGCCAAGGAATCGAAGCGACGGGATTCGAACCCACGACCTCTGCGTCCCGAACGCAGCGCTCTACCAAACTGAGCCACGCTTCGCTATTCAGCTTTATCATTATAGCATTGCATGTCCATAAAATCAAGTATTAATTTTCACAATTTACATTTTTTTCAACCTTTTTTCAACCCTTTTTTCAATTTTCTTTTGAATGCTGGAGATAAGAATTGATATTATGAAAACAGGCAGGATTAAAATACATTCCGGTTCTTTTAATCCTGCCATTTTTCATTGTGGAATTTCGTTATTGTGATATTATTTCCACTTTAGCAGGTCTAATTTCTATATGTTTCTGTATGGCTTAAATTTGGGTTTACTTATGAGTTATCTTTGCGTGTGATCCCCTGTAAGCTTACCCTACATGGATTGTAACATAAGCATTTTTTCCATTAAAGGTAGTTACCCTGATCTTAGCAGTTCCCTTTTTCTTTGCTGTAATTTTACCGCTTGATGAAACAACAGCCACTGATTTCTTGTAAGATTTATATTTCAGTTTATAACTGGCTGTCTTTGAAGGGAATTTTACTTTTATCTTCCAGGTCTTTCCTTTCTTCAGGTTCTTTGTTTTTGGAGATATGGAAATAGTCTTAGGTGCTTTTTTCACAGTTACCTTACAATAACTCTTTTTACCGTTTGCGGTTTTTACAGTAATCGTAGACTTTCCTGCTTTTCTGCCTGTTATTTCCCCTTTTGATGTTACCTTTACTGTGGATTTGTTGCTTGAACTCCAGGTAACTTCTTGAGATGCCTTTGCAGGGATTACCGTTGCTTTTAATTTTACTTTTTCTTTATAACCAATGGTGATATTTGTCTTGCTTAATTTTACCCTGGATGCTTTTGGCGTTTCCGATACCGGCGGTTTTGGTACTGGTGGTTTTGGAGGTGTCTGATTTTTCGTAAAGTTTGCTGTCAGCTTTTTGGATGCTGTTACGTTTCGGTCACTTCGCTTTGCAGTTTTAATGCCATCACTCCATCCGGCGAAAGTATAACCGGTATCAGCTACCGCCGTAACTTCTGCAGTAGATCCACCTTTTACAATGGTCTGTACCGCTGTTCCGCTGATTTTTCCGCCCGTTTGAGCCGCATACTCTACGGTTACTTTTTCTTCTGCTTTTTTGGTTACGGTTACCTTCAATGAAACGGTGCTGTATGCATCCAGTAATTCTTCTTCATAGGTCATTTTTAAAATAGGGGAACCGTCCGCTGCCCAATGTACTCGCTTCAGTCTGGCATGGCGGCAGGGATCGTTCAGGGGCTCCCCATTATAGGAACTGTTATTGCCATTATAATCAGAACCGCATTTTCGGTAATTGTGTGAGGTTGGTCTGGCATGGTATACAAAGATTGCATTGCCATCCTGATCTACCGTAAAGGAGTTATGTCCGGGGCCTTCTTCCCCATTTACATCTCTGGATGTAAGCAGCGGATAAGGGTTTTTCGTCCAATTTGACGCATCCAGCAAATCTGATCCTCCCTTTGCACTGCACATACCAATTGCATATTCTGAACCGGTTCCAGATGCTGAGTAGCACATAAAGATATTGCCGTCTTTCTGCAGTACCGTTGCACCCTCATTTACACAGTAACGGATTCGTTCCCATCCGTAGTCGGAGCAGGTAATACGGGTTGGTTCAGAAGTCACAAGCCATGGCTGCTGTTCATCCACGCTTGCAATAAATAAGTCGGTACTGGAACCCTGGTAAGCTGCGGTAGGTTTACCTGCCCAGATGACATAGGACTGTCCGTTCACTTCATCCTTAAAATATGTCATATCCAGGCAGAAAGATCTGCTAAATGGATTGTCCGATACCTGGGAAGTTACACTCAGTTTATAATCTGTCCATTGGGATGACTGTCCGGATGACTGTAATGCAGTCTCATAAGGATCCTTGTCACCGGGAAGTACCAGTGCATGACAATAGATATCAAATACATTACTGCTGTGGCTTTCTGTAAAATAGATTACCCAGTTATCGCCCACTCTGTGTATTTCAGGTGCCCAGATGTAACGGTATCCTCTGGAAGCATAGTTTTCTCCGTCATAGAAGCCCTGGTTTCCAGCTTTCCAGACGGTAACCTGCGTACTTCTGTCCTGGAGGCCCTCCAGCGTTTTCGCACGTCTTAATACTACGCGGTCATACTGTTCCAGCTGGTCAGATCCATCAATCTGATCCCCGTCCTCGGGAAAATAGGAACCTGTCATATAATAATATCCACTCTGTTCGTCCCAGTAAATGCAGGGATCTGCCATACCCTCTACAAATTTTGTCTCATCGTAGTATACTGTTCCGGCTTCTTCATTATAGTTGTCCGGATCATCCGGATTTGCATTTTCGGGATCATCTTCCGGAAGACTGCTTCCATTTAATTCTTTTAATTTATTTATATACTGGGTCTGTTCAACTTTACCGGTTATAGTATATTCTCCCGGCTGGGATAGATTGATGCCCTGGAGCGCTCCTTCCCAGTCAATACTGAATTCCTGGCGGGATCCGTCTGTATAAAGTGCATTTACACTTGGATACTGTTTTTCCAGCTCCTGTTCCGTCAGTCCCTGCTGCGCATCTACATTTAAGCCGGTGAGGGATTCCAGTCCATTATTCACAACGGTTCCCAGTTTATTTACAATATTCTGGTATTCTTCGGCTGTAAGGGATACCGCATTGCCAAGGGTTATCTGCTCGTCTGTCTCTAATATATTTTCTCCGTTGAGCAATAATGTAAAATTAGACCGTTTTAATGGAAGCGCACTTAATTCCGTTTCCGATACCATGATATCATCATAATAATTTACTCCATCCCGGGAGTTAAACAGGTGGATCCCCTTGGATGATGTTGCATCCGGAGCTGCTACGGTAAATCCTTCCTCCGTCTTAAAGATACGGGGATCGGTAATCTGAAGCGTACCACTGGTATTCTTGGAGAAAATCACGGCGCCTCCATTGTTCAGCACCTCAAAGTTTTTCCCATCTTTGCTGACAGCCATGTAGACACTGCGGGTTTCCTGGGCTACATTAGAAGCTGATGCATAAAAGTCTGTGGAAGTGGAATATACCGCTGCATAATATCCTTCCTGCAGTTCCCGGATGGATTCTACTCCCCTTACAGTAATTTCAAAAGATTCTGATTCCACACCGCTAACAATGGCAGTTACATGTGCCGTTCCTTCGGAAATTCCTTTTGCCGTTCCCTTTTCGTCTACCGTAAGCACCTCCGGTTTATCTGATACCCAGGTAACTGTTTTGTCTACATTTGTAGATGCCGGTTCCAGTGTAACGCCCAGACGGATGCTCTTATCCTCATCCACCGCATTTTTGCCGGTAATCGTTACCCGTTCCAGAGGAATCGGAACCATTGTTTCCTGATATAATTCGGCAATCTCTTCATCTGAAAGTGCTTTTTCATAGAAGGAAACATCATCCAGCATAGCACCGGCACATTTCCAATAGGTCGCAAGGCTGGCACCCAGGCGCACATTGGTTGCAGATGGATTTTCTGCAAGACCGCCTGTCAGATCACTGATCATCTGCTCATATCTCTCGGTACCTGAGGTAATGGTATGCTGCTTTTTCACACCGTCGCTATAAAAAGTGATTCCGGATTCTGTTACCGTCATAGTAACCATCTTCCAGGCATCCTTCTGGTCTAATCCCAGGCTGGAAATTGAAAAATCCGTAAAATAGGTATTCTGATCTGTGGTGTTCCAGTAAACCATCATCTGATTTACTGCAAAGGTTCCTGCTCTTTTTCCGGTAGAGGGCGCCACTTCGAAATCTATGAGACATCGGTCCCCGCCTGCTTTTCCTGTGGTCTTCGTCCAGAAATTAAGGGTCAGACCGTTTTTTATATCCCTCCCTGCAAATGGATTTCCAGGAAGAAGTGCATATCCCCGATTATTATAGTCTGCCTCATTTAATTGAAGCACCTGACCCCGGTACACGTCATTTACCAACGATGGTTTCTTTCCGCTTCCTACTGTTTCCAGAATGAGTTTCTGATCTTCGCATTCAAGAGCTTTTCCATCATTAGACAGCTTATAATCTTTAAAATCATAGGTACAAATTGAGGTAGAAGAAATTTCACCGGCCGTTTGATCATCTGCGGACTGTAACAGATTTCCAGACTGCTTCAAGTTGTCGGACTGCTCCATCATTTCTTTCTCTGCATCCTGTACATTATCCTCCTGAATGGCCGCTTCTGACTGTTCCGGCTCCTCCGTATTGTTCAGAACGTGAGCTTCCGTTTCCATAGTTTCTTCCACAGATGCTCCCTTAACCGGTTCACGATCCTGCTGCTCTGCCTCTGACATTACCGTGACATTTTCACTGGCGAATGCAGTGCCTGACATGGGTGTCGCCGCCACAGCAGCTGCGGTCACTACTGCCAAAATCTTTTTCAACATTTTGTTTTTCATTAACCTTATCCTCCTTTTTCTATCTATAAAATGCTATTGCCTGATCCTGTTTGGACACTTTTTACAAGCTGTGCATCCAACAGAATCCACAGCCTTTACATCGGCTATGGATTCTGTCATCGCTGCTTTTACCTGTCTCTTATTTTTTTACTACCTGGATTTTTATTGTCTTATACTTTCCGTTAAATGCTTTTACTGTAATGGTTGCTGTTCCTTTTTTCTTGGCTGTAATCTTACCGCTGGAAGAAACAGCTGCAACGGATTTTCTGTTGGAAGAGTACCGGATCTTGTAGCTTGCCGTCTTGGATGGAAGGTTTACTTTTATCTGGAAACTCTTTCCTGCTTTTAATTTCTTTTTGTAAGTATTCAAAGAAATTTTACTTGGAGCTTTACGAACTGTTACCGTACACTTGTAAGTTTTCTTGTTCGCTGTTTTAACCGTTATCGTTGCTTTTCCTGTTTTCTTTCCTTCAATCTGACCCTTACTGTTTACTTTTACTACTGATTTCTTGCTGGAGGACCAGGTTACTTTCTGGGAAGCTCCTTTTGGATATACGGTAGCTTTTAAGGTTACTTTTTCTTTCAGCCCGATTGTTATTTTCTTTTTGTTGATCTTTACACTCTTTGCCACAGGTTTTGCCGGCTTTTCCGTAGATGGCTGTGATGGCTTTTCTGTGGATGGCTGTGATGGTTTTTCCGTAGATGGCTCAGACGGCTTTTCAGTCGGCGGCGTTTCTGTCTCCGGTTCATCGGTAGGCGGTGTTACCTGAGTTTTTTCAAAGTATGCCGTATATGTAACATCTTTTTCAGCCAGATCGGTACGTGCCGCCTGAGTGCTGCCGTCACTCCATTTACTGAATTCATATCCCGGATCAGCCACAGCTTCAACTTTGGTTCCCAGGGTTCCTTTTTCCAGTGTCTGAGAAGCGGTACCTGTAATTTTGCCATGTTCGCCTGCTATATAAGTAATGGTAAATTTCTCTGTTTCCGGTTTTGCCCCATACTTGTCCGCAACTTCTTTTGCTTCCATTGCGCGGTTGTATACTTCAATGTTATCAAAGTATCCTTTGAAATAATTGTCTCCACTATAAAATGACTTGCCCAGATAAGCAAACAGGTTAGTACCCAGCTCCGTCATCTTAACCGTGACTTTCTTTTCACCTAATAGCTTTCCATCTTTGTAGATTGTAATTTTTTCCGGTGTTACCACCATGGTAATATTCATCCACTTGCCTTTGATGGCAGATGTTGTTCCGCTTGCGGTTTGTTCCGAACCATAAGATCCGGTTGTCAGCGATACTCTGGACTGCGTATTCTGTGTTTTTAAGAAAAGATATCGGTTACTGTTCTTACCAATTCCAAATGTAAAGTAACTTCCGTCTACCATTTCCGCTTTTACATCCATGGAAATGGTCATCTTATTTCTGCCGTCAAAGAATCCCTGAGGCAGTTCTGCATAGGTTCCTTTGGTACCACTTAGATACAGGACGTTTCCTTTTTCCTGGTCCTCTACATAAGCGGCATTTCCATAGATCTTGCCGTCACGGCCTTTTCCGGAATCATCTTTTATAATATCGCTGCCGGTAACATCCTCAAAGCTGTATTTCAGTACTGCATTTTCTTCTTCCGGTTCCGTGTTTTCTGCTGCTTCATCGTTCCACTTTTTCTGAATAGCATCGTACTCCTGACGTGTCAGCGACATAACGGTACCATGGCGCATAGTGGACGGGAAGGAATACTTGCTGCTATCCAGTCTGGTAAACTCTCCGCTGCCAAGATCCGTTGTAATCATGGGGTAATATCCCACTCCCCCAAAGTCATCCAGAAGCAGGCACCACTTGTCCTCTCCATTGAATTTAAAACAGGTTCCGCCTTCTACATACCGCTGGTCTTTTAAAGAGGTTACTTCTGTCCAGCCGCCCAGTAAGGAGTCACTCTTTTCGACGATTGTATATTTTCCGTTGCCGCCCTTTACATCATGATCTTCTCCGGCTTCATTTTTGGAGAAACGGTAGTATACCTTCTTATCATTTTCCATGACGGAGATCACGGATGTGTCAATAACGCTGATTGCATTTCCTTCGGTATTCTCAAGCTCTATCCACAGCTCCGGTTCTGTAAAGCTGTAGAAGTCTCTGGTCTTGCTGTAGTACACTCTCTGTACCCCATAGTTATCTGCGCTGGTCTTGGATGCCCAGAATACGATATATTCTCCCGTCTTCTCATCATAAAAAGCTTCCGGTGCCCAGGTGCAGCCTGCATCATCCAATGCAACCTTTGCCATACGCTGATTGGACCAATTCACCATATCCGTTGATTCCCAAACCATTATGCTCTGGCTTCCGGAATTCTGTGCAGCTCCCCAGCCATTGCCGCCGTTAATCTTCAGATCGGTTGCAATCAGATAGAATTTGTCTCCTTCCGGTGAACGGATAATAAATGGATCACGAAGTCCTTTTTCTCCCAGTTCCGATTTGAGCACTGGTTCCCCATCATTCATGTCCTTCCAGTGCAGACCGTCTTCACTGGTAGCAAAGTAGATCTGTTCACCTGTTGGAGATCCCTCGCCCTTAAAATAAGCAAATACATAAGCTTCAAAATCATCTTCTGTTATATTGGATTTTGCCTTTACGGTTACGGTAATTTCCTTTGTATCCTGTGCTTCTCCTTTGGAGATCACAGCCGTCAGAACGACGTTTTTATCTTTTTCCCCCCTGGTAACCACACCTGCCGGGGTATTGTCATAGTTTTCATTTACTGTTTCTTTTGCACTGACTGTCTGCTCATCCGAACTTGTCCAGCTGATTTTGGTGCCATCCTTTTCTGTCGGCAGCGTAACATTGCCAAGTACCGCATCCGCATTTGGAATGGTCAGAGATTCTTTTACTTCTGCTACAATCTCAGCATCCGTTTTCTGGTATTTTGCATCTTCCTGCTCATATCTTTCTTTTATCTGCTTTCCGGACAATATCGATTCCACGAATTTTACTTCCCGGATTCCGCCCTGGAAATCTTTATAGGAATCGTTATTTCCGGTTCCAATATAAGCATAGGTAAGTGTTCCCAGACTGGAGATGGATGCAGGTGTCGTTGCCGTACATAACAATTCTCCATTCATGTAGTACTTCAGTGTTGTTGCAGGTGTTCCATCTGCACCGGTTACATCCCGGATTGTCATAGCAATCTGATACCAGGATCCAAGAGGTGATTTTTGATTTCCCGGCGTATCCCCCAGAATACTGGTGCTATCTTTGTCTCCCCATGCCCCTCCGGCTTCTTTGCCGTTTAGCATAAATGTTGTTCTGGCACTTGCCCAGTTCAGCGTGGAGAACGCATATCCGTTTTTCTCATCGCTTCCAAAAGCAAATACAGTAGAGCGGTCATTGGAGTTCGTATTGGTTACATCATTACGAACCCATGCCGAAACGGTTAATTCTTTTGCATCCTGCAGTTTTGTAAGAATGCCGTCATCCAGCTTCACATAGTTTTTACCTGCAGTTGCCGTTCCAGCCGGGAATACAATACCCCCTTTATCTTTAACAGCAAATTCAGCCTCGCCTGTGAGCGTACCGTCAAATCCATTTTCTGTACCGTCTTTTAAATCATTGGTCAGCGGATAATATGCAAATGGTTCTGTTACTGCTGCATCTTCGTCATCCTCAGCTTCTGGTTTCCCGTATGCCTTCATGACTGCATCATACTCTTTCTGGGTCAGATTCAGGATGGTTCCATGGCGTTTTTTCAGGGTATCAAAAGAATACTCATCCGACGCTAATTTCTTCCATGCCTTTCCGGTTGTATCACTTAAATCGGAAGTGATGACCGGAAGATATCCCTTTCCTTCTGCAAACTGGTCAGTATACAAGCCAAAGGTTGTGCCGTCATTAAATTTAAACAGCTCAGGACCTTCCAGTTTTCTGCCGGTCATATCTCCGCCTAAACCAAGGCTGTTCAGATTCGTTACAACTTCCCAGTTACCAAAGATTGAAGTACTTCTTTCCAGTGTGATCTGTCCGTCTGCAGATGCACGGTAATAATAACCGTCATTGCCTTTAATCATGGTGGTATCAATAATGGACTGACCTGCGCCACGTGTGATATATTCTTCTGCTTCCGTGAACGTGACAAAGTCTCTGGTCTTCGCATAATAAATCTGAAGAACGCCGTCCCCGATGTCATCTGTCATATCATTGGTTGCCCAGTATACTACATATTCGCCTGTTGTCTCGTCATAAATGGCTTCCGGTGCCCATGCACATCCTCCTGTTGGAGAAGATACGGTGACTGCACGTGGTTCTGACCAGTTTACCAGGTCGGTAGATTCCCAGATAATTAAATCCCGGCTTCCGGTGGTAGTAGCCATTGCTGCGCCCCAGCCTCCTCGGTGGTAAATACTTAAATCCGTTGCCAGCATGTAGAACCTGTCTCCTTCTGCGGAACGCATTATAAACGGATCACGGACTCCCTTTTCACCTACTGTACTTGTTAATATCGGTTTACAATCATTTAAATCCTTATAGAAATATCCATCCTTGCTGGATGCAAAATAAATCTGCTCATCGGAATCTTTGCCCTCTGTTCCGGTAAAACTGCCAAACAAATATGCCACATAGGGATCCTGCTCCACAGATTTTTTTACAGTCAGCTCGAATGTTTTGCTATCCGTCTCGTTACCGCTTGTGATCTGTGCTGTCAGTGTAACCTTCTGGTCTTCGCCCCCTCTGGTAACTACACCGGCAGGCGTAACGGTATCGCCCTGGCTCTGTTCTTTCGAAGTAATTACATCTTCCATGCTGCTGCTCCATGTAATCACCGCACCTTCCAGCTCATCCTGAAGTGTAATATTGCCGCGTACATCGTCTGCATTTGGAATATTCAATGCTTCTTTGGCTGCCGCTACTTTTGCGCTGTCGTCGCGGCTGGCTGTTCCTGAGATCTGTTCCTCTGTCAGTGCCTTATCATAGATTTTAAAGTCTGCTACTTTGGCTTTCAAACCAGGATCTGCTGACCAGAGAGAACGTCCGATATAACCCATGATGTTATTTTCTGTTCCATTTTCCAGTATTTCCTTTACACTGGTATCAAATTTAAAAGTTGTGATAATTGCTCCATCCAGATAATAGGACAGGACTTTATCCTTATAAGTAATCGTAATTGTTCCATAGGAGCCGTCTTTTGGAAGACTATGGCAGCCGCCAAAGATCCGTTCCTCTGTTTCTCCTTTGATTCCTCCCCTAACATAACCATTACTATAGCAGGGATCTACATAGAGATAATTGTTGCCGGTTCCTTTTACCTTAGAACCAAGGCACCAGAGCCAGTGATATGCACCACTTAAAGAACTGACTGTCGTCTCAATGGTAAATTCCTCATCCATGACACCTTCCATCATGGGAAGCTCTATGTACTGGCTTTTATTACCTGTAAAGTTCAGCGCCGGAACGTCTTCCACTACCAGAATATTTTCCTGTGTCATGCCAACTGCATTTGCATCATTTCCAAGCCCGCTGACGTCCTTCAGCTTCCCGTCTTCGATTACACTCATATCGTACTGCACCAGTAAACCGCCGTCTTCCACTACATCCGGTGCAACAGGCTTAACTGGTTCCGGATTTTTAATTGTGGTATGTTCTTTGATATATTCGGAGGATTTTGCCGTATTGTAAATCTTGACATTATCAATGAGTCCCTGATAATATTCTCCGCTGCCCCAGTTCGCCTTACCGATCTGAATAATTCCGCCGCTTTCGCCCAGGATATCGCTCAGCTTATAAGTACTGGTCTGATCTCCCACTTTTTCTCCATTTACATAGAGGGTAGAAGTACTTTCTGTAACAACCAGATCCACATGCTTCCATTGGTCGGATGATCCGGCGGAAATATTATTTCCAGGTCTCTTTCCGGTATTGTTATAACGCTCTACCGTAAGACCTGAAGCTTTATCCATAATTCCAAGATATCGTTCATTTGCAGGCGTTCCTACCTGGGCATTCAGGTTTGGTGCTGCATAAAATGCCCATCCGTTTCCGCCGCCGGATGCTTTACTGTCATAGGATATAGTAATCTCATCCAGTCCTTTTAAGAGAGGTGTTTCATCCTCTTTTGCAATGCTGAACCAGTTGGCACTGCTTATGGACATTGCCTTCCCGGCATTATCATAGCTGTCTTCCAGTATCGGAGTTCCATTTACCGTCGCTTTCGCTCCTGCTCCTGCAAATCCGTTTTCTTCGTCATCAAAGGTAAAGGCGGCAATTAGATTCTCATCTGCTATCTCCTCATCCTTTTCAAACATGGCAGTTACTTCAAAACTTTCGGTTACATTTTCGTCTTTTCTCACCGCGTCGGTAATGCCATCACTCCACTGTTTAAAATGGTATCCCTCGTCTGCAACGGCCTCCACACCGGACGTGCTGCCGCCTCTTGGGATCTTCTCTTCTGTCACTCCCTGAAGAGTACCATTGCTGCCTGCCTTGTAAATAACCGTTACCTGGTCCTTGATCTCGTCTTCGGTTCTGGCATAATTGTAAATCTGGATATTATCGATCTGACCTCCGAAGTATTCTCCGCTGCCCCAGTTTGCTTTTCCAACCTGTAGTACTCCGCCATCTGCTCCTAATATATCGGATAGCTTATAGGAGCTGGTATTTTCACTTTTAACACCATCCACGTAGAGGGTCGTGGCATTTTCCTGAATAACCAGATCCACATGCTTCCACTCTGCTGAAGAGGTGCCCAGAACGTCATTGCCCGGTCTGGTTCCTTCATTATAAAAACGTTCGATCTTCATGCTGTCCGTTTTATCAATAACACCAAGATACTTTTCATAGTTTGGAGTCTGCGCATCCCCGCTTTGAGCGGCGAATACAGCCCATCCGTTTCCGGTTGTCCCAGCCTTGCTGTCATAGGAAATGGTAACCTCCTCCAGTCCCTTTAACAGGGAGGTATCATCATCCTGTGTAATACTCAGCCAGCTTCGGCTTCTGCCTCCATCCAGACTCAGTGCCATATCCTGTGATTCACTTCCATGATCTGTAAACAGTGCTCCTGCTGCAGAAGCCTCACCCCCGGTAAATCCGGTTTCATAGTCATCAAATGTGAAATCTGCTAAAAGTCCCACATCGGCTGCTTTGGACGTATCTGCAATCTGTTCCTCTGTCAGCGCACCATCATAGATTTTAAAGTTATCCAGCAGTCCACTGTAGTATTCCCCTTTTTCCCAGTTGCCTTTTCCAATCTGTATCACTCCGCCTTCTGTTCCCAATATATCAGAAAGCTTGTAGGTACTCACCTGCCTTGCGGTTTCCACACCATTTACATAGAGTATGGTTTCCGTCTCCGTTACCACCAGGTCAATATGCTTCCAATCAGAGGAAGATGCTGAAGACATATTATTACCCGGTCTCTTGCCGTTATTATTATAACGTTCCACTCCAAGGCCTGTCTGTTTGTCCATTATGCCCAGATAATGTTCCTGCTGGTATTTTTGCTCATTAGTATTCGGTGCAGCAAAAAAAGCCCAGCCCCTGTTTGCCGAATCCGCATCGTCCAAGCTGTCATAGGAAATGGTAATATTCTCTTTCCCTGCCAGTAAAGGGGTTCCGTCTTGTTTAGTTACATTCAGCCAGTCTTTGGTTGATGAAGCAAGTCTTAACGCTCTTCCCCCGTTTTCCATATCAACCAGTGAATAATCCCGCATAAGAACTGCCGTGGCTCCTTCTCCTGATAAGGGCGCCTCACCATCGAAGGTGAAATTGGCAATCATCTTCTTTTCCGTACTGTCCGGCATTTCTTCAGCCATTACATTTACGGGAATACTGGTAACAACCATCGCAGCGGCCAGTGAAGCCGCTACCATTTGTTTCGCATACAACTTTTTCCTCATAAAACCTGTCTCCTTTTCTGCTAGTGCCAACTGGCGTAATTACGCCAGTCGGCACTAAATTTGATTATCTGCAGCTATAAAGATATTGTAACAAATTTGTCTTTTACTTGAGTTTAATAATTTTTGCATTGATTACGATATTATTGGATATTTTGTGGGAATTTTGATTAAAAAGATGTTTTTTTACGATTTTTGTATTATATTTTATGATTACAAATCACAGCCGAAAGAGGCAAAAAAAAGGCACTGCGCGGCTCTTAACCATACAGTACCTTTCCTGTTGCTTTACTTCATCCTCCATCCCGGATGATATTTATTTTTCAGAGTCCCATTAACCAGTTTGCCCCACCCCAGGGGAAATCCGCTGATACAGACCAACTGCCAACCTTTGCTGTGCTTCACTTGCAGATCATCCACGTAAATGGTCTCCCCCCGCAGATATTTTCCTACCCGGCTGTCTGACCAGTTTAAATTCACGCAGGAAACATACTGCCCTTTCCCCAGCGCCATAGCAAAAGATTGGCTGGGTTCAAAGCGGTCTTTCTTCAGTTCCCCAAGGTAAAGTCCGTTCCTCAGGAATGTCAGGCCTTTCCGTTCTCCCAGTAATTTCGGCACATAATATACCTGGCCTTTTCGGACCTCAACATCATTCATATCCATATCCATTGAGATATCTTTCAGAAAATCATCCAGAATCATGAGGTCTGCCTTCGCTATTTTTAACTTTACGCCGGGCGTTTTCACGTGCTCCCTGTCTGTATCTGTTCCAGTTGGTTTTCCTTTGCTTAAGAGCGCAATAAAATGACCTTCTCCTGACATTTTATGCGGCCATATCCGGATACATTTTCTAAGATCAGGATGTCCCCCATCCTTCACCAAATCCGGACGCCCTTCTGAAAAACCTTCATATCCCGGCATCTCCCGGATCTCAAACTCCGGGGAGACAGACAGAAGATACTGAATCACTTCTTCGTTTTCTTCCGGAGAAAAGGTGCAGGTAGAATACAGAAGCTGGCCTCCCGGACGAAGCATCTTTGCAGCCTGCATAATGATTTCTTTCTGCTGTTTTGCGCAGAGCAGCGGTTTCTCTTTATCCCAAACTTTTGCCACTGCCGGATCCTTACGGAACATTCCTTCACCGGAACAGGGGGCATCCACCAGGATTTTGTCAAAGAACTCCTCAAACTGCCCTGACAGCTTTCCTGGTATTTCATTTGTGATAAAAGAATTTGGAATCCCAAATACCTCCACATTTTTCAATAGTGCTTTTGCCCTTGACGCACTGATATCATTGGCAACCAAAAGCCCTTCTCCTCTGAGCTTTGCCCCCAGTTCAGTGGCTTTTCCCCCAGGCGCCGCACACAGATCCAGCACTTTTTCTCCCGGCAGAACTTGGAGCCTTGATGCTGGAGTCATAGCACTTGGCTCCTGCAGATAATACATGCCTGCATAATAAAATGGATGTCTTGCCGGTGCGTCCTGCTCCTCATAATAATATCCGTTTTCCACCCAGGGAATCTGTGTCAGATGAAAGGGCGCAATCCGCTCAAATTCTTCGGCAGAGAGTTTTGCTGTATTGACGCGCAGTCCAAAATTACGGGGTGCCTCATAACTTTTCATAAAATCATCAAACTCGTCTCCAAGTATTGTTTTCATTTTCTCTATAAACGCTTTTGGTAAATTCATAAATATCCTCTGTTTCTGTCTTTTTCATTTTTAACCCCTGCATACCGCTGACGGGTCTGCGGTACTGCAAACTTTATTCCACACTCTTCAACGATTCCACCATATCAATTTTCTTTAATTTGAAATACATAACAACATTTACAATCAGGGAAAATCCACAGGTGAATAAAATGGAATATATAAAACTCGGCCAGTTGATATTCCTTCCAAACATACAGGCGTCAACTTCAACCGTCACGATAACAAACCTGTGCAGCACGATCCCCAATACAATTCCCACCAGAACACCAAATCCCGTAAGTAATATATTTTCCCGGTACACATAAGCACAGACTTCATTATCATAAAATCCCAGTACCTTGATGGTTGCCAGCTCCCGCTTTCGTTCATTGATGTTAATATTGTTCAGATTATAGAGTACCACAAATGCCAGCATGCCGGCAGATACAATTAATACTACAATAACTACATCCAGGGAACTCAGCATATCATCCAGCTGCTTCATTACGCTGGAGGTATAGCTGACAGAAAGAGCTGCCTCATTACTTAAGATACTCTGCCCCACGTCTTCCACATGATCTTTGGCATCAGGAACTGCCTTGAATAAAATACTATTATAGTCCGCACCTTTCCCGGTTACTTTTTCATAAAGTGTCGGAGACATATAAATATAGTGTGCCAGATAATTTTCACATATATCCGCAATCGGTGCTTTTATTGTGGTACCGTCCTCATTATGAAGTTCTATGGTATCCCCTTTGGACACCCCCATCATATTTGCTGTTTTCTCCGTTACGATTACACCGTCGTCACCGAATTCAACTTGCTGTTTTGTCCTCCTGTCTCTGAATTTCACAAAGGTGTCAAAGCCCTCCATCTCTTTCGGTACAAGAAGATAAACACTCAGGTCTTTCTTGCCGACTTTTACCGACATCTTCTGCATCATGGAATCGACGGAAGCATCAATCTGACTATCCGTATCCATATAGCGCTCAAGGTCATTGCGTTTCTCATCCGAAGCGTCCTCATCGACTAATACGGTTCCGTCATATAACTGTATTTCCTGATACTGCAATACTGCGATATTCCGTATAGAATCTCTGATACCATATCCAACCAGCAGCAATGCCATACATCCGCCAATTCCAAATATGGTCATAAAAAACCGTTTCTTATATCGGAACAAATTGCGGATAGTAGACTTCCAGGTAAAACTCAGATGCTTCCAGATAAAAGTTACCCGCTCCAGCAGAACTCGTTTTCCCTCTTTCGGCGCAGGAGGACGCATTAATTTTGCCGGAGTCTCCGCAAGCTCTTTGTAACATGCAGTAAATGTAGCTATCATCGTACAGCACACCGCCGCAAAGGTAGCAATCCCCGCAAACTTCAGATTATACGGAAGTTCCACATTCGGCATATGATGATACATGATTCCATAGGCATGAATGATAATATACGGCAAGATTTTCTCTCCTGCCAGAACTCCCAGAATACTGCCTCCGATCGTGGCAAGCAGTGCATAGTTCAAATACTTGGAGGCAATGGAAAACTTACCGTATCCCAGTGCCTTTAAAGTACCGATCTGGGTTCGTTCTTCTTCTACCATTCTCGTCATCGTTGTAAGACTGATCAGCGCCGCTACCAGGAAAAATAATACCGGGAATACTTCTCCAATGTTTTTAATACGATCGGCGTTTTCTCCATAACCTGTATTTTCCGGCAGGGAACTTCGATCATTTACAAGCCATTCCGGTTCTTTCAGATCATTGATTTCTTTCTCGGCGTCTGCGATCTTCGCCTCTCCATCGGAAATTTCTGTTTTGGCCTCCTTCTTTCCCTTTTTGTATTCCTTTTTGCCATCTAATAATTTCTGTTCATTCTCAGTAATTTCTTTTTCAGCCTCAGTGATTTCCTTCTCGGCATCCGATAACTTGGCATAACCGTCTGCTATCTGCTTTTGACCGTCTTCCGTCTTTTGTACGGCACTGTTCAGCTCTGATTCCTTGGAAGCCAGTTCACTTTTTGCGGAAGCCAGCTGTGCCTCTCCCTGGGTAAGCTGATTTTTGCCTTCCTGGAGCTCCTTTTCTTTTTGTGCCAGCAGTGCACTCTGGCTGTCCAGGGTCTTCTTCCCCTCATTTAATACCTTCGTCTGTTTATCCAGTTCTGCCTTGGCACTCGCAAGCTGAGGTTCCTTTTCGTCTATCTCTTTTTTAGCAGCTGCCAGTTTCTTCTGGCTGGCAGCTATTTCTTTTTTCGCTGCTGCCAGCTTTACTTCATTAACATCAATCTGAGACTTAGCCGTTTTCAGTGCGGCTTCATTTTTATCAATCTCCGCTTTTCCGGCCTGTAACCCTGCTTCACTTTTAGACAGTTCCGCCTGTGCCGCATTGATTTTCTGCTGTCCGGCCTCAATCTGCTGCTTCACAGGAGCAAGTGCTGCTTCCATCTCCGCTGCTTTCTGCTGTTCTACAGCCAGTGCCCCCTGAGCACGGTCAAGCTCCGCTTTTTTCTGGGCAAGAAGTGGCTCGGTCTGTGCAATCTGCCCCTTCAGCTGTTCTGCCATAGCAATTTGATCCTGGGTGGCAGTTCCGGCATCAATTGCCGCCTGTAGCTGTGCCAGTGTCGCTTTTGCCTGGTTTAGCTCTGCCATCTTGCCTTCATACTCTGCTGTTGCTGCTGCCAGCTCCGCCTGCTTTGTGGCAATCAGGCTTTTCGCCGCTTCCAGTGCTGCAGCATTTTTATCATATTCTGCTTTGCTGATATCGAACTTATTTTTTTCAACCTGAAAATCTGCCTTGGCCTGCTGTAAAACTGCAGCATTTTTTTCATATTCGGTTTTTGCGGCAGCAAGCTGGGCAGTTCCGGTTTCATACTGCTTTTTAGCCGCCTCCAGTTGGGTAATTCCATCCTTATACTGTTTATTTGCCTGATCCAGCTGGGCTTTGCCTGATTCATACTGCTTTTTTCCCTGATCCAGCTGCTTCTTGCCGGCTTCATACTGTTTATTAGCCGCCTCCAGCTGCTTTTTGCCGGACTCATAGTCACTCTGCGCCTTACTGATCTGGGTTTTACCCGATGCAATTGCTGTTTCTCCATCCTTTATCTGTTTGGATGCTTCCGGATATTTTGCCTGAAACTCAGCTTCCTTAGAAGCAAGGGTATCTTTTCCATCTTTTAACTGTGTCTTAGCCGAATCCAATTGTTTCTTAGCTGAGTCCAGTTCTTTTTGTTTCTCGTTCAGTGTACCTTTATTTTCCTCAACTTCTTTTCTGGCATCAGCAAGCTTTTGCTTCCCATCCTCCAGTTCCTTCTCTCCGTCCTTCAGTTCCTTTCTGGCATCGGCAAGCTTTTCCTCAGCCTCCTGCTTTCCGTCCTCCAGTTCTTTTTTTGCATCCGCAAGCTTGAGATCCGCTTCATCCTTTACTTCTGCATACCGCCTGGAGCATTGAACTGATTCTATGCCTTTCACATTCTTCGTGACATCCTCAATCAGGCGGTCATATTCTTCCGTATATGAAGTCAGATCTTTGGAGCCTTCTGCTTCCACATAAGCAAATGTGTATGCTGCCTGGTCAAATTCTTCGGGCACCACATATCCATATCCGGAGACCTCACCGGTTCCCAGTGTTGTGTTGCCTTTACTAAAGGAAATATAGGAAGGACTGTTACCAGTTCCTACAATTTTAAATTCTTTGTTTCTTAATACCCTGTCACTGTCCTTACTCTCTTCAAACTGTATGGTGTCCCCAACCTTATAACCGTTGGCAGTTAAAAATTCTTCGTCCACCAAGCATTCACCAGCAGTTTCCGGCAGCCTTCCCTCAGAAACCGCCACCTTATTTAAAGTCGGCAGAAGGGACTCCATATGAAGTACTTTCTCATCTTTTCCGCTGCCGCATAATACGTCCGTCATATAGCCCGATTCTGCCTTGCTGACTCCTTCCACTGACAAAAGAGCCTGGATGTCCTTGTCGGTCAACCCCAGTGTACCGATTACTTTAAGATCCATCAGATTATTCTCATCAAAATAAGCATCACCGGAAAGGCGCATATCCGGTGCTGCCGATTGAATTCCAGAATAAAATGCCACTCCCATGGCTACAATAAAAAAGATCGATATAAACCGATTGAAACTCTTTTTTATTTCCATAAAAAAATCTTTATGTAACGCTTTTTTCTTCATATGCCCACTACCATTCAATTAGTTCTACCGATATCGGTTCATTGTTCATTCTCATACTGGATACTTTTCCATTTTTAATTTTAATTACCCGGTCCGCCATTGGTGCCAGTGCTGAATTATGGGTAATGACGATCACCGTCATACCTTTTTCCCTGCACATATCCTGCAGCAGTTTCAATATGGACTTTCCTGTCTGATAGTCAAGTGCTCCGGTAGGCTCATCACACAACAACAGCTTTGGATTTTTAGCCAAAGCTCTGGCAATGGACACCCTTTGCTGCTCCCCGCCGGATAACTGCGCCGGGAAATTGTTCAGTCGTTCTCCAAGCCCCACTTCATCCAGTACATCTCTAGCCTTCAGCGGATTCTTACATATCTGAAGTGCCAGTTCTACATTCTCCAGAGCCGTCAAATTGGGAACCAGATTGTAAAACTGAAATACAAAACCTATATCATCTCTGCGGTAGCCGGTTAATTTTCTGGGATTATACTCCGCTATATTCTCACCGTCCACCCATACTTTTCCCTTAGTGGCAGTATCCATACCTCCTAAAATATTTAATACCGTTGTTTTTCCGGCACCGCTTGGTCCTACCACTACAACAAATTCACCTTTTGTAATTTGAAAATCTATGCCATCCACAGCATGTATATCCACTTCACCCACGTGGTATGTTTTGGTAACACCGGACAGTTCAACGAAATTCTCAAGACTTCTCTCTGACATTTGAACTCCTCTTTACTATTATTCTTATGCAGCAGTATTCTGCATGTTTTTTATATTTTATCACATTGGGTTTGAAAAAACACTGTTTTTACTTATTAAAAAAGAATAAAGAAGATGGGGCACCATTGACAAGAAAATCAAATTAGTGTATCCTTTTAATGAACAAAGGCGTTCATCGTACAGGGCTTGAATATAATTCGAACCTTGTACGATGAGCGCTGTTTTTTAATAGTCCTTTCGTAAGTAAATAAAAACCAGGAGGAAATAATTATGGATCATACAATACAAGAAGTTTTAGAATTTGTCCGGGATAATGACGTAAAATTTATCAGACTGGCTTTCTGTGATTTGTTTGGCACCCAAAAGAATATATCGATTATGCCGGATCAGCTGGAACGGGCTTTTCGTGAAGGAATTTCCTTTGACGGATCAAACATCCGGGGATTCTGCGGTGTTGAAAAATCTGACTTGTTCCTGATCCCGGATGCCGCCACATTAAGCATACTTCCATGGCGTCCTCAGCAGGGACGCGTAGTTCGATTCTATTGCAGCATTCAAAACCCGGATGGAACTCCTTACGTCTGCGATACCAGGCATATCCTGAAAACTGCAATCAAACGCTGCGAATCCATGGGCTATCTGCCAAAAGCCGGAACCGAGTGTGAATTTTATCTTTTTAAAACAGACGAAGATGGCACCCCTGTTTTTGAAACCCACGACGAAGCAGGTTATTTTGATATTGCTCCTCTTGATAAAGGTGAAAATGTACGTCGGGAGATCTGCCTTTGTCTGGAAGAAATGGGGATAGCGCCGGAATCATCCCATCACGAAAGCGGCCCCGGACAAAATGAAATTGATTTTAAATACTGCGACTTTTTGGGAACTGCCGATAATTTACTGACATTTAAATCAGTCGTGAAAGCTATTGCCGCCAGAAATGGTCTCTATGCTTCCTTTATGCCAAAACCTATTTCATTTGAAAGCGGAAGCGGACTGCATATTAATTTATCACTCTCACAAAATGGCAAGAATATTTTTCTCAGTGGTGAACAACATAATCCTGTAGCAGAAAGCTTTATGGCAGGCATTATGGAACATGCTGCAGAAATGACTGCTTTTTTAAATCCGATTCAGAATTCTTACGAACGCTTTGGAACATTTGAAGCCCCCAGATACGTATCCTGGTCTCATCAAAACCGTTCCCAGCTTGTACGTATTCCAGCCCAGACAGGAGAAAAAGCAAGAATGGAGCTTCGTTCACCGGATCCTTCTCTGAATCCATACCTGGCATTTGCCATTCTGCTCCATGCAGGACTTGATGGAATACAACGCAATTCCGTACTGTCAGAGGCTTTAGATGTGAACCTTTATACAGCTGATACCTCGGTTATAAGTAACCTAACCGCTCTTCCCGGTTCTTTGGAAGAGGCAGTCCGCATAGCATCTAATAGTAGTTTTATCCACAACACCTTAGATCCTGCGCTATTAGAAAAATATTTTATGATTAAAAAAGAAGAAATACTTGCTTTTGATAAAACCGCGAACAAAGAGGATTTTTATAAACAGGTCTACTTTAAGCTCATATAAGATACTGGTAATCTAAAAATAAGAAAGGCGGCGATGATATGGACAGCGTTTTAATTATATCCCCCACTGAAAAAAGTATCGCAGTTTTCCGGGATATGCTTTCTCAAAGTTCCTGCCGTGAACTTGTCACTGTAGCGAACTGCGGTGAAGCCAGACGCTTATTAATCGAGCGCAATTTTGATCTGTGTATTATAAATTCTCCACTGCGGGATGAAACCGGTGTCAGCCTGGCTAGAAATATCGCCACGGACGGATCCACTCAGGTTATTCTGATCGTGAAAACCGAATTATATGATGACGTTTCCATGAAAGTCGAAGAATACGGTGTGTTCACAATCGCCAAACCAATCAGCAAGGTGCTGTTCTGGAGCGCTCTTAAGTTGTGCCAGGCATCCCATAACCGCATGTCTGTGATGCGCAATGAAAATAAACAGCTGCTGCAGAAAATTGAAGATATCCGCATAGTGGACCGGGCAAAGTGTATCCTGATTGAATACCTGAATATGTCGGAATCAGAAGCACATAAATACATTGAAAAACAGGCAATGGATACAAGGGTAACCAGAAGAATAATCGCTGACCGTATCTTAAAATCCTATGAGAATAGCTGATCATGCTGATCATGAAAGCAAATATTCAAAAACCTCGCTGCTCGCGGGAATAAATCACGGTGATAAGTTCAGCTATACCAGAAAGAGAAGGGGGCGAACCAGGACATTGGTTTGCCTCCTTCTCTTAATATCAAGAATTTTAACCTATTTCATTTTAGAAAAATACTTCTTTGTTTCAGCTGCTATGACACCGCTTAATACTAATATTGCAATTAAGTTCGGCAGAGCCATTAGTGCATTGAAAATATCCGCAATAACCCAAACCGCAGAAACTGTCATAAACGGACCGATAAATACTGCTAAAATGTACAGCCAGCGGTAACCGTTTAGTATCTTTTTATTATATCCGCAGAGATATTCCAGACACCGTTCACTGTAATAGTCCCAGCCCAATATTGTGGTAAAAGCAAAAAATACAAGGCAGAGCATCAGTATAAATGCACTGACCGTATTGCTGAAGGGCAGTCCCTGCTGAAATGCCGCTGTAGTTACCGCAACGCCTTCTAAACCGATATTCCAGGTATCTGTAATTACAATCGTAAGCCCCGTCATGGTACAGATTACAATTGTATCAATAAATGTTCCCGTCATGGAAACTAATCCCTGACGCACCGGCTCATTTGTCTGAGCTGCCGCAGCAGCAATCGGGGCACTGCCAAGACCGGCTTCATTTGAAAATATTCCACGGGCAATTCCCTTTTGCATTGCTACCATAATACTTCCCAAAGCTCCTCCTGCCGCCGCACGAAGTCCAAATGCACCTTCAAAAATTGCCTTAAACGCATTTGGAATATGCTTATAATTCAGCACCAGAAGTACCAGACATGCGAGTATGTATATCCCTGCCATAAATGGTACAACGATCTGGGAAACACTGGCAATTCTCTTGATTCCACCGATAATTACCATACCTACACAAATCGTTAATATAATTCCCGCGATAACCACCGTCCAGGAATACTCCCTGCCTAAAATAGAAACGCTCCAGGCATTATTAGGATCAAAAAAATTATTAACTGCATTGGAAATACCATTTACCTGTGTAAACGTTCCAATCCCAAGAAGTCCCACACCCAGTCCAAAGAATGCAAATAATTTGGCAAGCCATTTCCATTTGATTCCCATTCCATTTTGAATGTAGTAAAATGGTCCTCCGATTACATGCCCGTCATCATTAATTACACGGTATTTAATCGCCAATACACCCTCCGCGTATTTCGTCGCCATACCAAACAAGGCAGCAACCCACATCCAAAATAACGCCCCCGGTCCGCCGGCTACGATTGCAGTAGCAACCCCTACAATATTTCCTGTTCCGATTGTAGCGGAAAGAGCGGTGCAAAGGGCTGCAAAGCTGGTCACTTCCCCATGGCCGCCTTCTTCATTTTTAAACATATACTTAAGCGCTTTGGGAAGTTTTGTAATCTGCAGCCCTTTCAGGCGGATTGTTAAATAAATACCCGTAGCTAAAATAAGTACAATAAGGGGGACCCCCCAAAGGAAATCGTCAATGTTTCCCAATATCGTGTTAATTTGATCCAGCATAATTCTCTTCTCTCCTTTATCTGTTTCAATGCAATAGAAAAAGAGCTGATAAAATAATCAGCCCCCTAAAGAGTAGAACTTATACAGATATAGCTCTGTCCTTTTGCCTGAGAGATAGGCGGGTAACATACTTTACCCACTGTACACCTTCGGCGCTCGTTCTTTGAGACTCTCCAGAGTTGTCAATGTATGCCCTAATTGGACATTTGTCTTTGACAGAAGATACTATACCATAAATTATGTGTTGTTGCAAGGATATTGCCAAATTTCGTACACTTTATATACATTTGTTCAAAATATGCGCCTGCATTTATCCAGGACAAACAACCTTTTACAATCCTTTCGTTCTTAAATTATCATCGCTTTATCATCTTTCTGGTGTTGGCAAATTGAAATAAAATCCCCACAATTGCCAGTGCAATTCCGGTCACTAAAGCCATCGTCTGGTCTTTCAGCCCGATTGCTGACAGAATTGCACCTGCCAGAGATATTCCCCCATGGATTCCGGAACTTACGATAACCGCGGGCCTCACAAACTTAACGGCAATGCAGCCGATTAAC
The DNA here is from genome assembly GCA_018365455.1 of Clostridiales bacterium. Lineage (GTDB taxonomy): Bacteria > Bacillota > Clostridia > Lachnospirales > Lachnospiraceae > Robinsoniella. Next base: position 44,533 of record JAGZJZ010000029.1, on the reverse strand, counting down.
AACCCTACTACGATGCATATTGCAAACTTCCACCAGATATCCGGCAGCATGATTTCGTTTACTGCAAAATAAGCAAGGGCACCGCAAAGCACAAAGACCCCGGCAAGATAAACTTTAAATGCAAGCAGCATCAATGCAACTCCGCAAATGACTGCTGCTATGACTGCAACGATCAGATTATGGGTAAAATAATCTCCCAGAAAATATCCGATTCCCGCTCCGGTAACAAAGCCAAACAGAGAAATCCAGAATTTAAGCAGCCGGAATCCGAAAAAACAGTTCACCAGTGCCATTATGATCGTAACTGTTAGAAAAACACCCGACATCTCTGCAGGCAGACGGTCTAACATATTTTGAACCTGACTCATATAAGTCCCCTTTCACAGCATCTCTTCAGCTGTTTCTTCATATGCTTCCAAAATTATAAATATTATAAATTTTAATCCTATTTACTTGTAGTGTCAATATTATTGTGCAAATTTTCATGTATTTCATACAAAATAAAAAAACATTAATTTGATCAAGACAAATAAAAACCCCGGCACAGCTTTCTTGGTTTTGAAAGCCCTGCCGGGGTTTTTACATCCATATTTTACTCAATCTACAGACTGCCATCCTCTTTTATCAGTTTTCGTATAGCCATAACAGCATTTGTAATTGCCATTTCCGTATCATGGACAACCTCGTTGCTTAGTCCCTGTTTTTCTCTTTCCTGGTTAGCCACAACAAGAAATACAGATCCCACCCGGACTCTTAAATAGCTTCCCACAATAAACAGTGCTGCTGATTCCATTTCTGAAGCCTTGCAGCCAAGTCGGAGCCAGGCATTCCACTTATTCTGAAGTTCATAGTTTACCGGCATTTTCTCCGGCTCATGCTGTCCGTAAAAAGAATCCTTGCATTCTACAACCCCTGCATGGTAGCGGTAATTTAACTCTTTCGCAGAATTAATCAAAGCATTGGCAACTTCAATATCAGCTACTGCCGGATATTCAATTGGTGCATACTCCTTACTGGTTCCTTCCATGCGGATTGCCCCGGTTGCAATGACAACATCGCCGCTCTGAACATCCAGATCCATGCCTCCGCAGGTCCCCACACGAATAAAGGTATCTGCACCGGCTTTAACCAGCTCTTCCATGGCAATTGATGCGGACGGACCGCCAATTCCCGTTGATGTGACACTTACCTTCACCCCATCCAGGTATCCTGTATAAGTAACAAATTCTCTGCTGTCAGCCACTAGTTTTGCATTGTCAAAATGCTTTGCTATTTTTTCACATCTCTTGGGGTCTCCCGGTAAAATCACATATTTTCCTACATCGCCGCTTCTTACCCCAATATGATACTGTAATCCTTCTTCTGCATATTTCATAATAACAATCTCCTTTTCAACAATTCATAATTTTACTTCTTTTCATAATTTGCAACTTTATCTGCAATAAATGCTTTCATTTTTAAGTACTGTTCCCGATTTATCTCAAGTGTATAGCCTTTTTTTGTAATATATGATTCTTCCTCCATCGCCTTCACCGAACGGTTAACCGTCTTGACGCAAAGCCCTGAACTTTCTGACAGTTCCTGCCTTGTCATCCGAAGTTCGCAGATTCCGTTCTCCTGATTGTGTTCGTACAGTCTCATAAACAGGAGAATCATCCTGTCTGCACCCTGCAAAAATAAGAAAATGCGTTCCTTCTTTGCCTGCTCCAATAAATAGTTCCCCATACTTTTTATTTCCATCAGCAGAACATGGCGGTCACTTTTTAACCATTTTTCAAATTTATGTCTGGATATGACCAGCATGGTGCACTCCGTAACGGTGGAGAGTGTAGTTTCATATGTTTCCCGGTCCAGAAGGATCTCCATGGTGCCAAAGACTTTAATGGGCTCAAACCGCATATAATCGTAGGCAATTCCCAAAACTCTGTGATCAACAGCGCGGACAATTCCCTTAGCCAGAATGTAAATCATATTTACTTCTTCTTCCTCACGAATAAAAATAGTTCCCCTGGGCAGTTTCTGTATCTGAAATGACTGCATCAGCCAGAGCGGTGCCTCTGCCAGATAATCCTCCAGATATTCCCGTTCCTGTCTCCCCAGACTTTCAATCAGAGACAACAGCTGTTCCATAGAATCCTGTCGCAGCATGGCAATCCTCCTTTCCAAATCTTATATCCTGTTACTTCATCAATTCCATTACTTAATCAATTCCGTTACCACAATCTCAGTGGGCACACCTTTTGCATCCTGTGCCACGTCATCCTTATGAATCTGTATCTTTCCATCCACGATCATTTGGTAAATTTCATCATAGTCTGCCTGTGAAAAAGTCTTAAACTTTGAATTCTTCATAGGCAGCAGCACATTTCCTGACTCTGAGCCCAATACAACTGATACTCCGCCTTCAAACTTTCCTTGATAAAAACTGTCCAGTACATCATATACGGACTTCTGCAAATTCTTCACTGCTGAAGTAATTACGGTATCGGATTCACCGGACTGGTCAACGTCTACCCCGATTACGGTCTTATCTACGAACATTGCTGCCTTCATCACGGAATTTCCTACTCCGCCGCCGCAGGCAAATATAGTATCTGTACCTTCATTATACCACGCCGCTGCTTTCGACATATTGTCCGGCGTCGCGTCGAAGTTACCAACATATGTATATTTCATCTCCAGATCACCCTTAGAAAGCCCTAATTGCTTTCCTGCATAATCTGCTCCCTGTATAAAACCATAACCAAAACGGATTACTGCGGGTACTGCAATTCCCCCCATAAACCCCAGCTTCCGGTTACCATCCATCACTGCTGCATATCCGGCAAGGAACCCCGCCTGTTCTTCTGCATAAAATATGGAATGAGTATTGTCCAGAATCTCGCTGTTCCCATTTCCGTCATGGGGAGATCCGTCCAGAATCACAAATTTAACATCCGGATATTTTTTCTGCATGTTGTAAACCGGAACTTCATAGAGATAACCGGGACATACTACAATTTTGGCTCCGCCTTTAACTGCAAGTTCCAGGGATTTCGTATAGGCATCATCGGACTTTTCCGTAGGTTCATAATATTTACTGGTTAGATTATGTTCTTTGGCATATGCCTGAACCCCCTCCCAGGAACCCTGGTTAAAGGAACGGTCATCGATGGACCCCACATCCATGGATAATGCCACTTCATATTTTTTATTCGATTCCGAAGATTCCTCTTCCCCACCCTTCTGACAGCCCGCCATAGTGAACACCATGGCCGCTGCTATCAGAAATGCAATACATTTTTTCTTCATATCACATTCTCCTAATATTCTTTTGCTGACCTGCCCTTTAACAATTCAACTGCGGAACTGGTTCCGATACGGCTGCATCCTTCTTTGATAAATGCTTCCAGGTCTTCTATGGTTCTGACGCCGCCTGCTGCTTTAATTTTAACTTTTTCCCCGATTTCCCGTTTAAACAGGCGGATATCCTCAAGAGTTGCCCCAGCTGTTCCAAATCCGGTACTGGTTTTGATAAAGTCTGCTTTGGCATTTGTCACTGCTTTACATAATGCTGTTTTTTCTGCTTCGTCCAGATAACAGGTTTCGATGATAACCTTTAAAATAAAATCTCCGGCTTCTTTTTTCAATGCCGCGATTTCTTTTTCCACCTTATCAAAATCCCCGTTTTTTACATCACTGATATTCACAACCATATCAAATTCACTGGCACCATCTTTCTTTGCCTGGCGGATTTCTTCTGCTTTTGCCTCCGTTACGCTGTAACCCAGTGGAAATCCAATTACGGTGCAGATATTAATCCGGTCCCCATATGTTTCTTTAACTCTTTTTACATAGCATGGGGGGATGCATACAGACGCCGTATGGTATGTGGCTGCCTCCTCACATAATTTCTGAATATCTGCCCAGGTTGCAAATGCCTTTAACTGGGTGTGGTCTACATAATTTAATACATTTAATTCGCTCATTTTTTCCTCCATCGGCGCTTTATGCGTCTTCTATTATTTATTATATTTACCTGATACACTATCAAATTATAATTGCCGGATGTATTTGCGCTTCCCTTATTTTTTACCTGCTTCCCTTATCATACGGAATTCCCTCTGCCTTTGGAGCCTGAGAATTTTTGGACAGGAACGCCAGTACTACAAGTGTCGCCACATAAGGAATCATTTTATACAATCCATCCGGCAGCGGAAGATCCTTTAATACCGGAATTCCGGAATAGGTGCTGGAAAGGGTCTTCATGATTCCGAAAAATACTGCCGCTCCGAAGATTCTCCCCACTCTCCATTGTCCGAAGATCAGCACTGCAATTGCCAGGAAGCCGTATCCCGCCACACTTGCGCTGAAATTAGTAGAGGTGGGCACCACGAATGCCAGCCCGCCGATTCCTCCCAGGACACCGGAAATAATAACGCCTGCATAGCGGATCTTATATACATTAATACCTACCGAATCAGCCGCCTGGGGATTTTCCCCGCAGGCACGCAGCCGAAGTCCGAATTTCGTTTTATTAATCACAATTGCGGCAGCGATTAATATGAGAATCCCCAAAAATGTTGTCAGATATGTATGTTTGAAAAACATATCTCCAAGTACGGGAATATCACCCAGAAGCGGTATCTTTTTAATATGGAAGGTATCCAGAAAAGAAATCTGCTGCTTTCCCTGTACCATTCTGGCTACAAATATTGCAAACGCCGGTGCAAAAAGGTTCAGTGCGGTACCGCTTATGGTCTGGTCTGCTTTCAGATTCACAGAAGCAAAAGCATGTAGCAGAGAGAACACACCGCCTGCAATGCCGGATATCAGGATTGCCAGAATCATAAAGGACTGCCCGCTTAACGTATTTTCAAAAGTATTGATAAACAGAATGCCGGCGAAGGCTCCCATAACCATAATCCCTTCCATTGCGATATTGATGACACCGCTTCGCTCTGCAAACATGGCGCCCAGTGCCACTACCAGCAGCGGTATGGCAAAAAACATGGTCTGCTGAACTACAAAATAAAGAATATTCATGATTTTTCAGCCTCCCTTCTTCTCCTGCTTATGAATTTTATAATAACATTTTTAAACAGTAACGCAAATGCTCCAAAATAGATAATGACGGATATAATAATGTCAATTACTTCCGGCGCAAAGCTCAGCAGCTGAAGATTGTCACCGCCAACTGTGATATGCCCGATAAACAAACCTGCAAAAAGGATACCGATCGGATTGGAAATACCAAGCAGCGCAACGGAAATACCGCTGAAGCCTTCGGGCGAAATAACATCCAGCACCTGGATACATTTTCCCACATCTGCCAGATACATCAGTGCTCCACCGATTCCTGCAAGGGCACCTGCAATTGCCATAGAAAGGACAATGTTCCTTTTTTCATTAATTCCTGCATATTTACTTGCCTGTGGGCTCAGTCCGCACGCTTTTAGCTCATATCCAAAGGTTGTCTTATTTATTAGTATGTAAATGACGATGACAAGCAGAATCGCAATCAGGATTCCAATGTTCATATTCGCCTCGGGAAACATACGGTCCAGTCCCGCCTTTGGAATAGTTGCGGATGCCGCTACCGGCAGAGACTGGTTTTTAATCTGGTCATAAATCGTCCCGGCTACCAGCATGTTCACCAGATACATCCCGATGTAGTTTGTCATGATGGATGCGATGACCTCATTTACATTCCGAAACGCTTTTAAAAGTCCGGGTATCATTCCCCATAAGGCACCAAACAGTGCGGCGCCCAGGATTGCCACGATCCAGTGTATTCCCCCTGGAAGCCAGGTCCATTTCACGCCAATATATACCGCTGCAAAAGCACCCATGGTAAACTGTCCCGAAGCCCCGATATTAAACAGTCCGGTCTTAAAAGCAAACCCAACTGACAGACCGGTCATAATAATGGGCGTTGCGATATACAGCATTTGTCCTACTCCATAGGAACCTGAGGTAAATCCACCTTTTAGAATCATGGAGAAGCCATCCAGCGCCTCCGACGAATTGCTGAAAAGCAGAATAATCAGCCCTACAGCCAGTCCGGCAACAATTGCAACCAGGGAAGCCGAGAAATTAAGCAGCCCTTTCCGCTCTTTTTTATTATTTAGCTTTTCTTTCATAACCTGCGCTCCTTTTCGTTCCCGCCATGTAAAGGCCTAATTCCTGCACAGTGACTTCTTCCGGCTTAACATCTGCAACAATTTCCCCCTCGTACATTACCAGTATCCGGTCACTTAACTGCATTACTTCATCTAATTCCAGAGATACCAGGAGAACTGCTTTCCCCTTATCCCGCTGTGCTACCAGCTGTTTGTGTATATACTCAATGGCACCTACATCCAGTCCACGGACCGGCTGTACCGTTACCACAATGTCCGGATCCCGGTCCAGTTCCCTGGCAATGACTGCTTTCTGCTGGTTTCCCCCTGACATTCCCCGTACAATGGACTCTTCCCCCTGTCCGCACCGGATATCAAATTGTGTAATCAGCTTTTTCGCATATTCACGGATAGCCTGGAATTTCAGGAAACCATGATTCTGAAACCTCGGTGTGTAGTAGGACTGAAGCACCAGATTTTCCTGCAAATCATAGTCCAGTACCAGGCCATGTTTGTGCCGGTCTTCCGGTATATGCGCCATCCCGTCCTGGCATTTCTTCCGGATACTCTCTTTGGTGATATCCTTTCCATTTAAGGAAACGCTTCCTTCGTCCAGGGGCATTAATCCAGTTATGCCATAGACCAGTTCCGACTGCCCATTGCCGTCGATTCCTGCAATACAGACAATTTCGCCTTTCCGCACCTGAAAGGAAACATCATTTACAATATGCTTCTGGGAATTTGCGGATTTAATGGTAAGGTTTTTCACCTCAAGTACCGCTTCTCCCGGATCCTGCAGTTTTTTCTCCACATTTAAGTTTACTTTACGCCCTACCATCATCTCGGACATTTCTTCTTTTGTAGTATCCTTTACATCAATGGTACCGATATATTTTCCCTTGCGCAGTACACTGCAGCGATCTGCTACTGCTTTGATTTCGTTTAATTTATGAGTAATAAATATCAGGGATTTTCCTTCCTTTACCAGCTGTTTCATCACCTTCATCAACTCATCAATTTCCTGAGGCGTGAGAACCGCAGTTGGTTCATCAAAGATTAACACTTCATTGTCGCAATACAGCATTTTCAGAATTTCCACACGCTGCTGCATGCCTACCGTAATATCCGCGATCTGCGCATCCGGATCTATTTTGAAGTGATAGCGTTCACTTAATTCCATTACTTTTTTCCTGGCATCATCCATTTTGAGGAATCCGTTTTTTAAGGTTTCCCTGCCCAGGATAATACTTTCCAGTACCGTAAAATTATGTACCAGCTTAAAATGCTGGTGTACCATTCCGATTCCCAATGCATTTGCATCATTGGGATTATTAATCTTTACCTCTTTACCATTCATTTTAATCTGCCCTTTTTCCGGCTGGTAAAGCCCGAACAGTACACTCATCAGTGTGGATTTTCCTGCCCCGTTTTCTCCTAACAGCGCGTGGATTTCACCCTTTCTAAGCTGCAATGTCACATCGTCATTGGCCTTGAAACTGCCAAATTCCTTTGTGATATGGTTCATCTCTATAACAAATTCCGCCATATCCCCACCCATGCATACCGCAGTCCCCTCTGCGGCGCTTCCTTTCCTGTTTAATTATAAGTTTTTGCCTGCTCCTATAAATCTTCTTTTGAAAAACCAAACGGAAATAATTCTTCCAGCCGATAGGTCCGGTAATCCGTTTCACTTTTTGCCAGGATTACCATAAATTCCGTTGGATTACAAAACTCTGCCATCACCTGTCTGCACACGCCGCAGGGTGCACAATAATCCCTTTCCTCTGAAGAAGCTCCTTTTTTATTCCCTACTATAACAATCTTTTCAAACTCCATCTCCCCAACCGACACTGCTTTAAAGAATGCCGTCCTCTCCGCACAGTTCGTTGGAGAAAAAGAAGCATTTTCAATATTACATCCGGTATAAACCCTGCCGCTCTTCCCTAAAAGTGCTGCCCCAACCTGAAAACCTGAGTATGGGGAATAAGAGTACGTCTGGGCTTTATATGCCTCTAAAATCAGCTCTCTGTCATCCATTCTTCTCATACCATCCTCTCTTTAATACGTTCTGCTCTTACCGTTTACTTCCACACTTCCTTAAGAAAACTTTCTCCATCCACCTGGTTGTCAATTCCAAACAAATCCAATACGGTGGCTGCAATATCTGCGAAAGTTTTTCTTGTTCCCAGAGAGACATTTTCTTTCACACCCTTGCCGTAAATCAGCATTGGCGTATATTCTCTCGAGTGGTCGGTGCTTGCCGTTCCCGGATCACATCCATGATCTGCAGTTATCAACAGGATATCGTCCTCTTTCATTCTGCCCAGAAATGTACCAAGCTGCCTGTCAAAATCTGTGGCTGCCTTTGCATAGCCGTCAATATCATTTCTATGTCCATACAGCATGTCGAAATCCACCAGATTCACGAAACAAATTCCATGAAAATCACGGTCCTGGAGTGCAATGGTTTTCTCCATTCCGTCTGTATTACTCACAATGCTTGTGGTATCCTGTATGCCCCGTCCCGCAAAGATATCATAGATTTTCCCTACACCCAGTGTGTCAAATCCCTTTTCTTCCAGAACATCCAGCATTGTCGTTTTAGGCGGAACCAGGGAAAAGTCATGGCGGTTTGTTGTCCGTCTGAAATCCGGATCTGTTCCTTCAAATGGCCTTGCAATTACTCTGCCCACTCCATGCTGATTACAAAGCAGTTTTCTTGCAATCTCACAGTCATGATACAGTTCCTTTAATGGTACCACACCTTCATGAGCGGCAATTTGAAACACACTGTCAGCAGATGTATAGACGATCAACGCTCCTGTTTCCATATGTTCTTTTCCATAGTCCCGGATAACATCGGTACCGGAATACGGTCGGTTGCAGATAACTTTTCTGCCTGTTTCTTCCTCAAACTTTTTAATAATCTCTTCCGGAAATCCATCAGGATAAACCGGAAGCGGCTCGGGGGAAATAACACCGGCAATTTCCCAATGCCCTATGGTAGTATCTTTTCCCATAGATGCTTCTGTCATCCTGGCATATGAACCAATGGGTGTTACCTCTGTTTTTCCTTTTTCTACCCCTTCGATATGAAACAACCCCAGTTTTTCCAGGTTGGGAGTAAAATACTCTTTGGATTTTCGTATGGTTCCAAGTGTATTGCTCCCGGTATCATGGAATTTGCCTGCATCCGGCAGTTCACCGATTCCGAAACTGTCTAATACAATTAAAAACACTCTTTTTGCTTTCATTTTTTTACCTTTACATGCCTTTGCCGGAGAATGATTGATGATATATGTCAAACACGCTCCTGCCTGCTGCACTGCCCTTTCTTCCAATCTCTTTGTCTATCCTGTTTTAGCTAAGCTATCGTACATATTGCTGTCTCTTGATAAATAGATCATAGTCCCTTATCGTTTTTTTAGATAGGACTTGTGTCCTTTCTTACAAGTAAAATATTCATTTCGTCTTATTTTACAATTTTCCCAAACTAATTTTGGTCATATTTTACAAATCCTTCTCTTTCTTATTATCTGAATAGAAGTAATGATCTATACATATTTTATACTACGACAGGTTTTTATTTTTTATTATTTTCTAGGAGGAATGCATTATAAAAATATCAAAAATCGATATCCGGGAAATTCAAATACCCCTGGCGGTTCCCTTTCGGACTGCTCTGCGCACTGTTAACTCCGTGGATGATATTGTAATTATCGTTCATACGGACGCCGGAGATACCGGATATGGGGAAGCACCTCCCACTGCAGTGATTACCGGTGAAACCAAGGGTTCCATTGTCTGCGCCATCCGTGACTTTATTGCCCCTGCCATAACCGGCATGGAAGTAGGCAATATTGAGGAGATCATGCACGTGCTGCATTCCTGCATACTTTACAATTCATCTGCCAAGGCAGCGGTGGATATGGCAGTCTACGATCTCTATGCCAGGAGCCTGCACCGTCCCCTCTATCAGGTACTCGGCGGTGCCCGGCAGACCCTGGAGACCGATATTACCATCAGTGTGAATCCCTTGGATGTTATGGTGCAAGACAGCCTCACCGCTATTGACCGGGGATTTCAAATCCTGAAAGTCAAAGTGGGAAAAGAAGGCATGAAAGACGTGGATCGCATTTCCCGGATCCGCCAGGCCACAGGCCCCAGGACAGCTATCCGGGTGGATGCCAACCAGGGCTGGAATCCGAAAGAAGCGGTCCGCATTATAGCACGTATGGAGGATCTGGGCGTGAATCCCGAACTGATTGAGCAGCCCGTTCCTGCCCATGATCTGCAGGGCATGCAGTATGTTACAGCCCACTCCTGCACCCCAATTCTGGCAGATGAAAGCGTGTTTACTCCTTGGGATGCCATTCGGCTTCTGGAAATGCATGGAGCTGACATGCTCAATATAAAGCTAATGAAATCAGCAGGGATCTATGGTGCCTTAAAAATCTGCAGCATAGCCCAGATCTACGGTGTGGAGTGCATGATGGGCTGTATGTTGGAAAGTAAACTTGCAGTGAGTGCCGCTGCCCATCTGGCTGCTGGTCAAAAAGTCATTACAAAAGTAGATCTGGATGGACCTTCCCTTTGCTGCACCGACCCCTATAAGGGAGGACCGGAGTATGAAGGTTCACAGATTCGAATGAACCAGACAGATGGAATCGGCATAACCTGCGGTTCCGTTTCTTTTAAAGGGTTGTCATAAATATTTCTTTCATGCGTAATATTATGTGAAGAACAATTCCCATGAAAGGGTATGCCATGCAGACATTGGTCCACTACATATCTGTCCTGAATGATACAATTAACCGTTTCGTCTGGGGAGTTCCCATGCTGGTATTTTTTCTGGCTGTGGGAGTTCTCTATACCATTGGAACCAGATGTTTTCAATTCCGACATTTTAAGCTCTGGTTTTCCGAGACGATTCTCACCTGTTTTAAAAAATCGCCGCCTCCAAAACCGCCCGGTCCGGGATTGCAAGCCGGCAAAAAGAAACACACCATTTCTCCCTGGCAGGCTATGGCTACCGCTCTGGCATCCACAGGCGGTGTGGGAAACATAGCCGGTGTCGCCACCGCCATTACCGCCGGAGGACCCGGTGCACTTTTCTGGATGTGGGTTTCCGCTCTCCTGGGAATGATGACCCATTACGGAGAAACCGTACTTGGCATCTGTTTTCGGAACAAAGATAAAGACGGCCATTACAGCGGCGGCCCCATGATCTACATGGAAAAGGGCCTTCACTGCAAATGGCTCGCCTGCTTTTTTTCCCTTTTCTGCATCGGTGCAGCACTGGGTATGGGCAATATGTCTCAATCCAACTCCATGGCAGATGCCCTGAACCACTCCTGGGGCACTCCTAAGCTGGTCATTGGAATTGCCGCCGCACTCATTACGGGGCTTGTAATTACCGGAGGTATCGGCCGTATTACCGTCGTCAGCGAAAAACTGGTTCCCATTATGTCTATCCTTTATATCATCGGAGCATTGCTTGTGGTTATGACCCACCTTGGAAATGTTCCAGCTGCCTTTCGCTCTATTTTTCATGAAGCATTTAACTTTCGTGCGGCAGGAGGCGGGATTCTGGGATATGGTATTGCTGCTGCTATGCGTACCGGAATTTCCAGAGGGGTATTTTCCAATGAAGCCGGACTTGGAAGTTCCGTTATGGTACACGCAGCCGCAGATGTGGATCATCCGGCTATCCAGGGTATGTGGGGAATTTTTGAAGTTTTCGCAGATACCATGGTGGTATGCACCATCACCGGTCTGGCTATCCTGTGCTCCAATGTCTATGACCAGACTGCTTATTTAAATGCCATGCAGCTGGATCAGATGTATCAGACCACCCGTTATATGGATGCCCTTCCAAATGGTGTCCCTCTGGCCTCAGCTGCCTTTGCGTCCACCTTTGGCTCCTTAGGGGATATCTTTGTCTCCTTTTCCATCCTGCTCTTTGGCCTGGCTACTTTGCTTAGCTGGTCCTATTTTGGAGAACAGGCAGTCATCTATCTCTTTGGGCGTAAAATAGTGCCGGCATATAAATTTGTTTATATATTTTTTATTGTCATCGGAGCTGTGGCACGGCTGGATTTTGTCTGGAGTGTCTCGGATACGCTAAACGGGCTGATGGCAATTCCCAACCTAATAGCTATCACAGTCCTGTCTCCTACGGTATTCCGGGTAACAAAAGATTATTTTGTAAAATACCGGGGCGGAGGGGGATAATGTAAATATCATTGCTTGCAATCATACTGGGTGCATGGGCGTGGGAAACTGGTATGGGCGGAGGAAGCGTAGAGCAGAGCTGACGGAGTCCATACCAGTTTCCCACGCCCATCTTTCCGTACACTACCTATCATTTACAAAGCGTCCTTACTCAGCAAAACCCAAATTTATCTATAATATCCGCAAACTCTGCATTTATCAGCCTCTGCAGGGATAGCGGTGACAGCTTAATTGTCGCTCCAAGTCTCCCGCCGCTGATATAGATTTCGCTGTATTTCTGTGCACTGCTGTGTATGATCGTTTTGTACTGTTTTTTCATGCCCACAGGACTGCACCCCCCTCGGATATATCCCGTTATTTTATTGATATCTTTCACATGGATCATTTCTACCGATTTTTCTCCAACTGCCTTTGCAGCAGTCTTTAACTGTACTTCCTCCGCTATGGGGATCACAAATACATAATAGTTCTTGCTCTTGCCCTGGGCAACCAGTGTTTTAAAAGATTGCTCTACAGGCGCACCTGTTTTCTCCGCAGTATGAAGACCGTCTATAAATTCATCACACTCATAAGTGATAAGTTCATAGGGAATCTTGTTTTTTTCTAGAATGCGCATTGCATTGGTTTTCTGTTCTTTTGCCATTTCTATATGTCTCCTCTTTCTGTCCGTTATTTAATGCTTATCTGTCTACATATTTTTATTATATCTGCTTATATAAAATACATTAGCCATAATCACAATCAAATATGCTCCAACAAGTGCGAGGGTTACCCAAAGTTCCACCTGCATCAACGCATAGACCAGCATGAGTATGCCAAATACGTAGATCATGATATCATACGCTTTTCCTTTTGCCTGGTTCCTTATGGATACATTGCGCTCGTCATTGGTGTCAATCAAGATCTGTTTTGCGGCTTCCGGATTCTTCCGGTACGCTAGGTTGGTAACTAACGTGCCGATATTCTGTCCAAATATACCTGCACCAATACCGATCATAAGATATGGCAGTACTGTCATCATTCCCTGGGCATCCCTCCAGACTTTCGCCAGTATGGTACCGGATGCACCTAAAACAAATCCAACTACTGAAAGCAAAACATATTTTCCGATCTTATTCTTCATTTTCTACTCCTCCTCATAGATAAAAATATCTTCAATCATCATTTCAAAGTACCTGGCAATTTTAAATGCCAGTAAAATAGAGGGATTGTATCTTCCATTTTCCAGTGAACCGATTGTCTGTCTGGAAACCTCAAGATCCTGCGCCAGTTGTTCCTGGCGGATTCCTCTTTCCTTTCTTATTTCTTCTAACCGGTTTTTCACCCCACCGCCCCTTTCTTATTACGGAAAGTTTCCTTTACATTTTAATCATATACCTGTTCTGCAAAAATGTCAAGCTTGCTTTCCATTAATTTCACATAATATACAGATGTAGTATTGGTGTGGTAATCATTTTATACTTATTCAGTTAGATCATCGTAAATTACCCGGTTTTTACAGAGGAGGCCCTGACTTTGAAACGACATTTACCATTGCCGATTTCTGTTCTTTTATACACCATATCCTTTCTTTCTGTGCTGTTGCTGGTTTATTCCATACAGGAAGAGAATATTTATAAAAAGCCTGATAATCTTACCTTAATGCAATTTATTGGAACTTATCAGACTTCCACTGCCAGTTCTAGGAAAGAACTGACTCCCGATACCAGTATCAATGCTGCTGAGGTACCTCTCCTTACGCTGACCGGACATTTTAACCAGGATGTACAGGTAAATGAAAGACTGCTTTTCCGTCTGAACAATGTCCGCATTAAAATTTATATTAATGGAACGGAATACTTTTCTTCTGGTGAAAAGGGCACTTATCCCCCCTTTGCAAAATCACCAGGAAATATGTGGATTTCCGTTGCGTTCCCTTATATTACAAAACAGGATGAAATAAAAATTGAATTAAGCAGTAATTACCAAAATAATCTTTCTATATCCTATGATAATTTCTTCCGGCAGATCTACAAAGGAGATACAGGTTCACTTTTACAATTTCTCCTGAAGAAAAACTTTGGCAAGATTTTCCTGGGGTTTTTTGTGGTTCTCTTTGGTATGATGCTTTTAGGAATACTGCTGTTGTTTAAAATTTTGAGAACAGCCATATCACCTGCACCTTTTTATCTCGCATTTTTTACAATTATAAGCGGAATATGGATACTCCTTGACTTTAATCTGATTTCACTGATTATACCTTATGGCCTGTTTACCAATATTTTAGATATAGTCTGTCTGTCACTGGCTCCTATCCTGCTTGTGATTTACCTGCTGAATTTCGTGGAGGGAAAAGCCAGATATCCGCTGATTGGCATTGCCTGTTCCCTGCTGGGATTTCTCCTGCTGTTTATCCTTGCACAGGGAAGCGGAATTTTAGATGGGTATGAACTGTTAACTCCTCTTTGCATTTTACTGGGCATTTCTACCTGTATTACATTTTTCTGTCTGCTGCATGAAATCAGGCACACTGGGAACAAAACGACAAAGTTTATACTGCGTTCCGGATTGTTCTGCCTTTTAGGAGTTGGCGATGTAGTGAATTATTTTGTACAGATATTGTCCTCTAACATTTGGTTTATCACTGGATTTTTACTATTTTTAATTACCCAGTTTATATTTATTGTGCGGTATCTCAACCAAAGCATCAATAATACTTATCTGACCAGACAATTAGAAAGCGAACTTGCCCAGAGCCGGATATCCATAGCCCTTAGCCAGATACAGCCTCACTTTTTGTACAATTCTCTGACTGCTATCAAACAACTCTGTGCAATAGACCCGATCCGTGCAGAAAAAGCAGTTGGTGACTTTGCCAGTTTTCTAAGAGGGAATCTGGATTCTCTATCAAGCAGTGCACCCATACCTTTTGAAAAGGAGCTGCACCATACAAAAAATTATTTGTCCCTGGAACAACTGCGGTTTGGGCGCAGACTGCGGATTGTTTACGACATAGAAGCAGATGGGTTTCTGCTTCCATCCCTGACGGTACAGCCCCTGGTGGAAAACTCAGTCCGCTATGGCGTGACGAAAAAAATTAACGGCGGTACCGTTACCATTTCCACCAGAGAAACGGAAAATGCCTTTGTCGTCACAATCTCTGATGACGGGGTTGGATTTGATCCCTATAAAAAACAGGATGACGGGCGAACCCATATCGGCATTGAAAATGTCCGTAACCGCTTATATTCACTGGGGGGCAGCCTCCTGTCCATTACAAGCGCTCCCAAAGAGGGAACGACTGCTGTTATTACTATTTACAAAGGAGCGACTGAACATGAACATTATAGCCGTAGATGATGAAGAACTGGCACTTGCTTACTTAATCCGAATTCTGGGAGAAGCTGAGCCGGAATGTGAGATACAGCCCTTCCTGGATCCATTTGATGCTTTGCAATATGTGAAATCACACCCTGTGGATCTGGCTTTTTTAGATGTGGAAATGTATGGGCTGAACGGAATTGAACTTGCAAAACGTTTTAAAGATACGCAGCCCGATATTAATATTATTTTTGTCACAGGATTTCCGGATTATGCCGTAGATGCCTTTTCTCTCCATGCCAGCGGCTACCTGCTAAAGCCAGTCTCTGTAGAAAGCATCCATTCAGAAATAACTTTTCTGCGAAATCCGATTGTGAAAAAAACGGACAAAAAAATTCGTGTGCAGACCTTTGGAAGTTTCGAGGTGTTTAATGGAAATATTCCTCTTGAATTTGCAAGAATTAAATCCAAAGAACTGTTTGCATATCTCATCGACCGGAAAGGCGCTGGATCAACTACTGCCGAACTAAGTGCCATATTGTGGGAAGACAGGGAATACAGCATTTCTCTTCAAAAACAGTTTCAGACAATAGTCAGCGATATGATGAAAACACTTAAAAGTGCAGATGCAGATGACGTTGTAATCAAAAAGCGTAATTTCATTTCAGTGGATACCTCCAAAATAGAATGCGACTATTATAATTTTCTAGATGGAGATGTCCGGGCAATTAACAGTTACGCCGGAGAATACATGTCCAATTACAGCTGGGCTGAATTTACCACCGGTTATTTATACCGTCAGATTCATGAATAGTTATTTTACTTTAAATAGAAGTCTTATTCGGAACAGAAAGCTGGAATTCCTATGAAAAAGAATACCCTTTTACGCACTAATATTATTATCTGTATCATTATCGCGGCAGGATTTACGATAACCTCCATTATCAGTTACCGTTCGTATTTCCTGATTTTCCAAAAAAATATTGAACATGTATCCGCGCTTGCTTCCGATGGTATCTCGCAAAAAATAGATTCTATCCTGACAGATGCGAAGAACAAAAGCCCTGCGTGGACAGCAGACACTGAAATAAATTCCGATCATTTTAAAAAGCTGTTTAAAGAATATGAAGAACAGTACGCCATCACCACCAGGCTGATTGACCAAAACGGAATCATACAGGCAGCTTCCGAATCGGACTCTGATGATGTGTCTGTATTTCAGATTACCCCTCTTGCTGGATATCAGAATACCATTCTGCAGAACAAAACCGGAAAAGAGGCATTTTGGAGCGGAGCCGGACAACTGGAAAACATATATTACATTACCCGCTATGTTCCGGATTTAGAATGCTATCTGGTAGTGGCAAATGACTTTACCGCCACGAACCACCGGCTTAATATGCAGTTTGGCAGAAGTATTCTGATTATCATTTTTATTATCATCTGTGTACTTCTGATCATTACAAAGGTTTTACGCAAATATAATAAACAGATCCTAAAATTTTCCATTGATGCTGAACTGGAATACCAGAAACTGCTCCACGAAGCCACGGTAGGTCTGTATGAAAATATTTATGAACTGGATATCACCCATAACTGTGCCTGCGGGGAGGGCACCAAGGATTATTTTGAAAGCCTGGGAATTGATAGGGATTCCCCTTATGATCAGGCATTGAAGACCATAGCACAAAAACAGATCAAAGAGGAATATATTAATGGTTACCTGGAGATATTTTCTCCCCAGCACATACTGGAAGTATATCGAAGCGGTATTAATACCCTGACCTACGATTTCTTATTCTTGGAGTCAGCGGATAACTACCGCTGGATGCGGATTAATGCCAGAATATTTTACTGGTCATCCAACCAATCCATTCGTATGATTACATACCGGCAGAATATTGATGCCGAAAAAAAACGGGAATTAATGCTTCTTGAAAAATCACAGATGGACTCCCTTACCGGTTTGTTCAACAAAAGAACTACAGAAGACATGATTTCCAGTATACTCTGCCAGAATAACCCGAACAGAAACCGCCACGCTTTTATTATTTTTGACATTGATAATTTCAAAAACATTAATGATACCTTCGGCCATACCTTTGGAGACTCTATTATCACTGAATTTGCTGCAGAATTAAGGTCACAGTTCCGTGACAGTGACATCGTGGGACGGATCGGAGGGGATGAATTTGCGGCATTCATGAGAGATTTCCATGATATAGACTCCGTGATAAATAAATTAGAACGGTTCTGCGCAAAACTTGGCAGGAAGAATTTTGGAAAAAACAGTGACTATTTTATTTCCACCAGTATCGGCGTGTCCCTGTTCCCGGACCATGGAAATTCTTATACCCAGTTATATGAAAAAGCGGACCAGGCATTATACTATACCAAAGGCCACGGAAAAGGATCCTATTGTATTTTCAGTAAAAATATTGACGGCGATTCTGTATTTCATGTAAATCAGCAGGATATGATGGCATTAATCAGTACATCCATCGATGGTATTTCAAAAATTGCATGGGTAGAAGGTAAATTTAAAATGCTATATTTTAACCAGAAGAGAACACAACTGACGGGTACTTCTGCCAGGGCATTTTCAGACCCGGATTATGATGTCCTCTCCCAGATTCATCCGGATGATCTTCCTGCTGCTTTAGAGGTGTACTATAAATCCCTGCCCGAAAGAGTTCCTTTCACTCTATCTTACAGACTGCTTCACACCGATGGCCATTACATACCGGTTAAAGCTAACGGTCTCTTTGTAGATGAGGTGTATAAAGGAAAATATCCTATATTTTATGTAATCTATACTGATATGTCCTCCGTTGCGGATTTAAATCAAAGACCTGCAAAATAACTGATAAAAATCCATAAAAAGTCTATGCTTTTTTCAAAAGCCGCCTTATAATTAAAATATGGCATATTATTTTGCTTTAATACACTTTTGAAGGAGGTATATACATATGACAAAAGTAACTATTAATCCGGGTATCTGCGGGCTGATCACCACAATAGAAGCGTCTTCCGAGGATCAGATGGAAGTAAACGTTAAAGTTGATTCCGGATGCGCAAGCATTCAGAAAATGTTTGATTACCTGGGAGATACTTTTGATGCTTATGAGGTCTGTCTTGGAAAGCCGGGAACGGGAGCCTTATATGAATATGCATCGGAACATCTTCCCGGCCATGCATCCTGTCCCGCTATCGCAGGTCTGATCAAATGCATGGAGGTTGAATGCAAACTGGCTCTTCCCAAAGAGGCATGGATACGGTTTGAATAACCGCAATTGTGAAATGGTACATATATCTAAAAAAAGCTGCCCGCACTTGCCGGCAGCTTTTTTGGAAGAGATTTAACTATGGAATCATGGATACATATCAGAAAGCAGTATGGAACTAACGTCCCGTGGGGTCCGGGGTATGTGAATTCCTGGAAGCCATCATTCTGCGGCTTACAAATGGTCCTACCTCTTGTACCAGTTCCATACATTCATTATCATGAATGATCATTTCCATGTTTTTTGCAGAGCTAAGTGCCAGGGTTCCCACCAGGGATTTTGCATCAACGATATGATGACCATAACGAAGGTCTACATCTACATCATATTTACTGACAATATTTACGAACTGGACAGCGTCATCCGGGGTCTGGAATGTAATCGGTATTTTGATCATTATTTATACTCCTTTCATGAGATGTTTCATTAATTGAAGTATATCCAGTTTCTGGCATTCTAACGGTTTTTATTGCATTTTATTGGAAAATATTTATAACCTCTGTCTGGTATGCTTTCAGGCTGCAGGAAATCTCTTTGCCTTCCACCTTTACCAGCGTTTCCTGTTGGCTATCTGTATTATTGATTACTACCAGCGCATGTCCTTCGGGAAAATAAGCGCATTCTGTATTCAGATTGGAAGTGATAAAATCCTGATCCGTATTTTCTCCCGCTCCAAATAAAATTAGATTTTGCAGCATCCTGGTATTCGCCGGGCTAATCCGGTAAGAGGACAGATAGATTCCGCATCCTCTGCCAAATGAATGTACCGTTAACATGGGCTGCCCCTCTTTTTCCAGCAGCACCCTGGCTGATCCGTCTGTGAGATACCGCCCTTCTCCTGCTTCTATGCAGGCACCCTCCGGGATCAGCCCCGGGATTTCTTCAGCCGCAAATGTCCATTTTCCATGGCACACCCTTGCCCCGGTATCTTTATCTACGCCCATCACATGTGCCATACGAAAGTATGTATCCCAGCCCTCTGCTGCAGAAGGCTCATTCACCCCAATAAAGGCGCCTCCGCCATATACCCATTGTGTGAGTCTTTCTATAACCTCGTCATCTTTCCATGCATCTCCGCCGCTCCATGCCGTGCCTGCTGTACCTGCATTGATTATTACATCAATCTGGTCTAATGCACCTTTTTTGATATCTTCAAAGTTCATAAAGCTGACTTCAAAAGGCAGACCGGAAAGGCTTTCATTGATATGAATCAAATCATGCATATAAGTCTCATGGAAATGTCCCGACAAAGTCCAGGAACGAAGACTTCCCCAGTAATGTAAAACGGCAGCCCTGGGTTTCAAATTTCTGGGGCCCCCTGTTTTATGCAGTTCCCGGATCTTGCGGAAGTCATTCACCAATTCTTCCATATAAGCCGCAAACTCGGGCTTTCGCTCAACCAGATGCAGATATCCGCCCAGACCGATACGGTCAACCGGCTGCCTTAGGATTGCTCTGCGCACATCTTTCCAATATCTCTGTGCCTCCGCCTTGGGATCACCGTCCGCCAGAAATGAGGGCGAACCGTCCACACCGGTTGGAAACAGATAAGGATGAAGCCGAAGTTCATGGGTCTTTACCTTGACCCCGCTGCAAAGCCTGGATTCAAAACCACTGAAAACTGCTTTGATAATTCCGTCAAATCCAAATTTTTCAAAATTTTTTCCATAGGGCTCATTGCCAACCCAGCTGTCATCATAAAACACATAGGCTTCCTTGCCGTAGTCGTGGACAATTTTCACCAGCTTTTTACCAAAATCAATTACAAAATCATTGATAAACTTCATCCAGTCGGCCTTTTTTTTGTTTCCCGGCATGTGGGTTACATGGAATTTCCCCTGATTTACAAAATCCTCCGCAGTCATAGCATAACCATATTTCTTAGCAAATTCATCCAGGGCAAGGGGGCTCACGGTAAAGTCATAGGATGCCCAGTCCGTGAACAAATGCCTGTTTTTTTCGCTGCTTCCCCACATCCACACAAAGTTATAGAACATGGAAGTAAAACGGACTACCGTTGTATCCGGGTGTGCCTCACACCATTCTCTGATCCACCCCAGCATATATTCCCGGGTCTCGGGATATCTGGGATCAATCTGCATCAGGTGCTCCTTATCCCATCCATTTGTAGTATGATTATACATGGAGATTTCTTCCCAGATACGGTATGCCAGAAAGCTTACGGTATACTTATGCCAGAGTGGAACTCCCTTTACCTTTACGGATTTTTCCTCTCTGTCATAACTCCAATGTTCCCGTGGTACTTCTTCGTTGCAGGTGCGATCATATACCTGCCAGTATTTCATGGCATCCGCACTGTCATTCACCTGGAACTGTTCTTCAAAAAAATCTTCCATCAGCAGGAACGTAACGTTTTCCTCCACTGCTGTTTTCGGTTGTGTAATCAGAAAGGTCTGCTGCAGTTTATCCATATTCTTTTTCGCCCAGTCATTATGATCCCGGATAATGCAGATGGTGGAGTAAATGCCGTAGCCTGCATCCAGAATCTCTCTGGAAAGTTCCGTCCCGTCACTGTCACGAATTACGTCTGCTCCCCACTGCTCTGCCAGTTTTAAGGTAAGTTCCTCATAACCGGCTTCTCCCGGCAGGGTAAAACCACCCTTTCTGCTATCAATTTCTGTATTCATAGAATCCTCCTGTTATTGTTAAACATGATTATTTTTATCCAATTTCAAAAATGGAATATTCAGAATTACCACCGTACCTTCACCCGGTGTACTCATAATTTCCATTCCATAATTATGCAGACTCCCTGCAGGATCATTTTTACACCCCTCCTGCCTGGAGCCTGCCTGTTTCCCGTAGATATGCTCTATACGGCTTTTTACATTTCCCACTCCGATGGTCCTCATCTGGCCCTGAATGGAATCGTCCTGATTCAAGATGTGGTTTACCACCTCTTGCGTCATGCCAAGACCGTTATCGCGTATGGTAATCTGTATATCATCCCTGCCATCTTTTATCCGGCGGATTGTAATCTCTAAAATTCCTTTTTCGGTCTTTCCCGCCAATCCGTGAAAGATGGCATTTTCCACGATGGGCTGGATCAATACATTGGGAACCGCTGCTTCATATACACTGTCATCAACATCGTAAATGACATCAAACCGATCCGGGTACCGGTAAGACTGGAGTGTGAGATAATTCTTTATATTTTTCAGTTCCTGCTCCATGCTGATAAAAATGCTGTCCTTCTGCACCCGGAGGGTATCCTGAAGCAGCGATATAAATGCATTGGAGAATTTTACAATCTCCCTGTTGCCCTCTATCTGTGCCATGTAAACAATGGAATTCAGCGTATTATAGATGAAATGGGGGTTGATCTGCAGCATAAGCCGGTTGATTTCCATTTCCTTTGTGGTTTTCTCATATTGGATACTCTCTTCCATTCTACGTTTGATATCCGCAACCATAGTGTTAAAAGCTTCCCCAAGTACCATTAATTCATCGTTGGTCCGAATATCCACCGCAATTTCAAAATCACCTGTTCCAACCTGAACAGCTGCTGTGTGCAGCTGTCCCAGGGGTTTTGTGATATTCCGGATACAAAAATATAAAACTGCTGCCAGGATACTGATTGTTCCTATGAAAATTGCAGCAAAGAACAATTTGATATATTTTAGCTGTGTAAGCAGCAGATTATTGGATACTTCCGACACCATGGTCCAGCCATCTTCCAGACCACGGTTGATCAGAACCGTATTTTTATTTTCCAGATGGCTCTGTCCGCCGCTATACTGTTTGATTGCACTAAATGGCAGACTGATGGTACCGTTGTGCAATATGATTTCTCCCTCACGGTCATACAGCGCGTATCCGCTTAAGAGACCGGTGTCCAGCTTTGCATATTTTTCCAGCTCCGGCACGCCGGCATGCAGAATAATATCTCCCAGAATATCTTTGCCGTTGCGTATATCTTTGAAGCTCATAATGTAGCTGACTACTTCTTTTTTTTGGCTTCCCTGCTCCAGCGTATAAATATGGGGCGCCGAAAATCCTTTGTAGAGACCTGTTTTCTTAAAACTTGTATACCATTCCTCTTTGTCCGGATTAAATTTCCCTTCTGTCTGGTTACTGGAATAGGAAGCCATTTCAGGAGATACAATTGTCACGCCATAGATATAGGGAAACTGATTGATATAAGTACGCAGGGTCTGCTTTACGCTGCGCTCGGTGATCAGGCTTTCCAGCACGTCTTCACTGCGTTCTTCCCGGAGCAGATTCTGCACCTGTTCATCGATTACAATCTGTTTTGCAATATTAATCACATTATTTTGAATATATTGAAGCTGTCTTGCAGTCTGTGCCAGTTTCTGGTCTTCTCCCATCACCGTATGACTCTCCAGAATACGGTAAAAATACTGGGATGCTCCAAAACCACTGATTAGAAATGCTGCAATCACGGGAATAAAAACCATCAGCATAATTTTAGTACGGATTGTCCTCTTCATGATTCTCCCTCCTGTTCTCCGGCGTGTGTTAAATTACTTTCAACACTTTTACAGCGATTTCAAAAATTCGCTGGGGGTAACACCCTCAATCTTTTTAAAAACATAACTAAAATATTGGCTGGACGTAAATCCAACCTTTTCAAAGACCTCGGATATTTTATACTCCCCGCTCTTCATCATTTTTTTCGCACGGCGGATACGGTAATTTGTGAGATAATCCACTACTGTAATATTTAATTCATTCTTGAAGCATTTCCGCAGATGTCCTTCTGAAATATTTGCAGCATTTGCAATATCCTGTACAGAGATGTTCTTCTCAAAGTTCTTATGAATAAATTCCAGGGACAGCCCGATCATCCTGGAATACTGTTCTTCCCTGAAAGAATCCAGCCCCGCGTAGATTTCACGCAGCCCAGCATAAAACCATTCTTCTACCTGCCTGGTGTCTGCAAACACGTGATTTTCCCAGATGGTCCCAGCCTCCACCTTTTTCCTGTCAGCATAGCGTTTCAGGATACCGCGTATCTCCCGCAGCATTCTGGTGTATTCCGTCCTGGAATACACCGATTTATATTTCTCCAGCATTTGCTGCAAGGTAAACTCCGATGCATTTTTATCTTCTTCATCCAGGGTATACATCAGCTGGAGCATCAGTCCATCGCAGTCCGGTTCCGCCTTACGTCGTTTTTCCAGTTCTTCCTGCCAGAGAACTCTGCCGCCTCCGTAGAAAAAAGTATAGTCTGACAACTCATCCAGACATTTATACAGCCCCGGCAGTTCTAAAAATTTTTTTGTGGCTTTGGATGCAATACAGCTGATGCGGACTCCTTTTTGAAGCAATCCCCTGCGAACCACTTCCCCAGCCTCCATTAGCAGTTCTTTACTGTCTGCAACATTTACATCAATAAAAATAATGGTACACCACTTGCCATCCCCCACAGCAGCCGCACTTCTGCAGGTAATGCCCTTAGGATAATCCAGTTTTTCCAGCAGTTCCCCTTCACATTCGGAAAACATTTTATGTTCCCCATCCAGGCTCAAAGGCTGATCCTCCCAGGCATAGAGCAGACTGTACCGCTGCATGGGATGGTTGCGGTAAATAATATCTTCTTTGTCTGCTGCCTGGCTGGTAAGAAATTTTCTTAGATTGTGTTCGGCATACATATGTGCTTTATGACGCTCTTCTCTGAGGCTGCCCATAATCTTTTCAATTTCTTCCCTCAGAGTGTCAGCTGTCAGTTCGTTTTTAAGCATGTAAGAGACAACACCCATTTCCATGCCTTTTTTTACATAATCAAAGTCCCGGTAAGAAGTGAGCAGTACAATTTTCGTTGTTTTGTCTTCTTTCAGCAGTTTCTCAGCCAGCTGAAGTCCGTTCATCACCGGCATACTGATATCTACAAATACGATATCCGGCTTCAGCCTGCAGACCTCAGGGTATGCCGCAGCCCCCTGAAGGGCTTCTCCTGCAATTTCAATATCACCGGATATCTCCCTGATGAGGGATTTAAAATAGGCGATTGCCATCATTTCATCATCTACAATATAGATCCTAGACTTTTCGTTCATAAACCTACCTCCAAGAATTAAACGAATATGCCCGTATTTACCATAAGCATTTACGGCATGCTTAAACCCACACATGATATCTGAAAGCACCTTTTCGCCTTTATCTGGTGATTATTATACCATGGACACATACCTCGTAAAAGCCCGGTCTCTCTCATCCCTTGACTGCTCCGGCAGTCAGACCGTTGATAAAGTTCTTGGATCCCAGAATGAACATCAGCAGCAGCGGAATAGTCGCAAAGACCAGCCCCGACAGCTGAGCACCATAATCGGTGCGGTAAGCATTAGCAAGCCCTTTGATAAAGATGGGGATGGTATTGAGACTTTCTTTGTTTACAAATACCAACGGCACCAGATAATTATTCCAGGACCAGAGGAAAATCAACAGGCACAGTGTAAGGATACCCGGTTTGATACAGGGCAATACCATTTTGAAGAAAATGCTCATTTCGCCCGCACCGTCAATACGGGCACTTTCCACGATTTCCACCGGAAGGGAGCCCCCGATAAATTGAATCATCCAGAATGCACCGAATCCATTGGCGCACCACAGCAGAATCATGGGCCACAGGCTGCCTGTCAGATGAAAAGTGCGCATTTCAATCATATACCCGATAATTCCAATCTGTGTGGGCGCCATCATAGTCAGCATAATAAAGTTGGTAAGTGCCTTCTTGAAGCGAAACTTATAAACCGTCATGGCATATCCTACCATGGCGCTGACCAAAACGCAGATAAACATGGATAAGAAGGACACCAGTAAACTGTTCATATAAGTCTGCACAAAGTTGGACTGAAACACCGTCTTAATATTCTCCCCAAAATAACCCGAAGGTAAAAATGGCAGTCCTTTGAAAATTTCCTCCGTTTTGTATGTAGACATCGTCACCATCAGATAAAATGGGACCAGGGAAATAAAGGAAATAATACCTAAAATAATATAAGAAGAAATCTTTGCTGTTCTTTTCATATCAATTTTCCTCCTTCCGGTTCATAAAACGCATTCCGATCAGGGATGCTGCAACGATAATAATGAATAAGGTACTGGATACAGCCGATCCATAGCCAAGCCTTGCCGTAGAACCAAATGCCACATCGTAGAAATTCCACACCATAGTCAGACAGGAGCGGTCCGGTCCGCCGATAATACTGGTGGTGGACACATTAAACATCAGATTCGGCTCATCAAATAACTGCAGTGCATAGATCAGGCTTGTAATCGTAATAAAAATCGTAATGGGTTTTAACAAAGGCATGGTAATCTTAAAAAAAGTCTTCACCGTCCCTGCTCCGTCAACCTTTGCAGCCTCATAGATGTCCGTCGATATGGATGTAATCCCCGCAAGGTAAAGTGCCATATAATAGCCGGTGCATTTCCAGATAATCATGATGCCGATTACAACCGGAGCAAACTTTGCATTCCCCAGCCAGTTGATTCCTTCCCCGCCAAAAAATTCAATGATACGGTTGATAATCCCTGTGTTCCAGTCAAACAAAAAGGTAAAGATCAGACCGATTGCAACCGGAGTCGTAATATACGGAAGAAAATTAATGGTCTGGAATAAATTCCGGAATTTCTTTAAGCTGCTTAAAAATGCAGCAATCAAAAGCCCCAGAAATACCGAGATGGGAAATCCCAGTACCATGATATATAAGGTATTCCAAAGTGACTTTAAGAAGGTCGCGTCTTTGGTAAATATCCGTATGTAATTGTCAAGTCCCACAAAGACCTTTTCCCCGATTCCATTCCAATCGGTGAAGCTCAGGAAAAAGGAATAAATGATGGGAAATAAATTAAAAGTAAAAAAGAATATAATGAATGGTGCAATAAAAACCACAGGCCAGAATACACTGTATTTTTTATTTCCTTTACTGTTCATTGTAAAGATCCTCCTTATAACATCTGGTTTGAGCATAAATTTGGGCATAAAAAACGGAGCAGTGTCTTTTTACACCGGTAAAAGCCCCACTCCTCCGCTCTGTCTTACACTATTTGATTTCTATGCCGCTGTCGGTAATCCGGTTGGTACATTCCTCCAGACCTTTTTGAAGCGCCTGCTCTGCCGTCATGCCGGAATCTGACATCACGGCTGCTGCCAGAAGATCCCGTATATCAATCACGGTCTGGTCATAGATGGATGACTTTGGCAGTTTAATACTTTGCGCAATCTCCCCATATAAGAAACCGCCCACATCCTGTCCTCCGAAGAAATCATCTTTACCGGAAGCATAAGAAGCGTCTTCATAAAATTCTTTGGTGGGTACATAATACTCCACTTCCTTTTTAGCTGTGTCTACACCTTCCTTGGTGAAAAATGCCCAGTTTAAAAACTCCCATGCAGCTTCTTTTTGTGCATCCGTGCTTGTATTCGTAATGCCAACAGAACATCCTCCATGGCTGTATCCGCCGGTTGCCGGCATCATTAAGCCCCAGTTTCCCGATCCGTCAGGATCATTGGCTTTGATGTAATATGTAATTGCCCAGTTGGGACATGGATAGAAGAGATGATTCTCGTCTGAGTAAGTAGCATTCGCCTGAGGGGTTCCATTTTCAAAGGTATCTACTACCTTGTTGTCTCTCATATCACATAAAAGGTTCATAACAGGTGACATCTTTTCTGTAAAGTTTACCGTATTTCCACTCTGCAGGTCTGTGGTATCTGCGAAATAAAGCCATTCTGCCACCGCACCTCCTGAATGGAAGAGATAATCCTTTCCACCTGATTTTTCCTGAACTTCTTTGCCATACTTAATATAATCATCAGTAGTTTTGAAAATTTCCGCTAATTCTGCCGGATCATCAGTTCCAAAGTATTTTTTCGCCAGATCTCTCTTATAAGCAATTGCAGATGGAGATACCGACTGTTCAATTCCTATTAATGCGCCGTCATCCGTCATGGCACGTCCTTTGATAAAGTCAAAGAATTTATCCGGGTCAACATTATATGGATCCTTTGTAAGATCTTCAAAAATCCCCAGTTCTTTATAATTCTCTATCAAAGTACAACTCTGCTGCACCATAGTTGGCAATTCGGAACCAGAAGCAATTGCCTGTTGGATTTTGGTAAAATAATCGCTGAATGCTACCGTTGTAGCTTCTATTTTAATATTAGGATGCGTTTTTTCAAACTCAGCAAACATTGGCTCATACCAATTGGTATCCCAGCCCCAATATGTAAGGGTGGTTACTTCTCCATCTGCCGCCGCTGCTTCCCCGGTTGCTGCTTCCCCTGCTCCTTCCCCGGCTCCTTCTGACGCTGCCTCAGAGCTGTCGGTTTTGCTGTCCTGCGCCGCTGCTTCTTTTGTTTCTGCTGCCTTTGTACCGTTATCCGCTCCTGCTGTGTCTCCTGATCCTCCGCAGCCTGCAAGTGTTCCCGCAAGCATTGCCGCTGCCAATACAAGGCTTAATACTTTCCTTCTCTTCATAATACCCTTCCTTTCGTCCTCCTGTTTCAGAACCTTTGTTTTCTTGATGAATTTATGATATCACAAAGATTTAGGGATATTGATTTCAAGATTCACTCATTTTGTTCGAAATCCGAATATTTACAACTGTTTTTCTTACCGTCAGCAACGATATTTTTAATCTTCCCCAGGAGTTCCCAGCCGGAATAAGCACTGATTTGAGTCATATACAGCACCACCTGCTGACTGGCCAGATCAATGGAGCAGTAAGGACCACTCCAGCCATCCCAGCCAAATTCTCCTGCCGGTGCATTCATGCCGGAAATACCGGGCTCCATATGAATACGCATGAGATTGCCGTATCCAAATCCTCTTAAATGGATAAATGATTTACAAAGCTCCTGCCTCTGCCTCTCTCCCAGTTGATTTACACCAAGCATCTCCACCGTCTTTTCAGACAGAATGCGCCGATTTTTATAGACTCCTTTTGCCGCCAGCATATTGGCAAAATGTGAGTAATCTTCTAAAGTAGCGTAAAGTCCGGCTCCTGCCGATTCAAATGCCGGCGGCACCAGCCCGTAACCAAGTCCCAGGTGACGGTTCCCATCGGGCAAAAGCACGGTTCCTTCCGGGGTTTCCTTTTTGCAATAAAGTTCTGCAAGACGCTTCTGTTTTCCCCTGGGTACAAAAAATCCCGTATCCTCCATATCCAGCTTGTCAAAGATATTTTCCTGATAAAATGCACTTAACTTCTGACCTGTTATGACTTCTATCACACCGCCAAGAACATCTGCGCACAGCCCATAGCGGAAGTTCTCCCCTGGCTGGAATGCCAGCGGCTGCCCGGCGATGATACTCATAACCTCCCTTGTGGAATAGCCTTCCTCCGTATCTGCTCTCCTCTGAATATCATCAAACGCCTCCTGCATGAACCTTCCAGGTCCGTCCTCATCAGGATATACAATGCCCGCCGTCATATTCAACAATTCCCTAACCCGAACCGGTCTCTCCAATGCTACAAGTCCTTTCGGCGTCCAGACCTTCATTTCTTGAAATTCCTCTAAAAATTCACTGACTGGGCTTAAGAGATCCAGCTTTCCCTGCTCCACCAACAGCATTGCCGCCACAGCTGCCACCGGCTTACTCAGGGAATACAGCCGGTATATGGTCTCCGCCGGATAGCCATAAGCATGTTCAAATACAGGTAATCCATTTTGATACACCCCCAGCTGGGCACCCTTGATCTGATTGTGTTTTATCTCTTTCCATATTAATTCGTCTATACTTTTCATCTTCTTTCCCTCCCAGGTTACTTTTTCCCGGCGCTGCAGTTCCGATACTCTGCTTTCTGCCGCGGAATTTCATATTTAGATCATCATATCATAGATCAGAAAGACTGGTGCTTACAAAATACGGTTAAATTGTTTAAAATTGGGATGGGTTTTAGTTTAAAAAGGAGAATGAGCCGTAACGATTATGTTACGGCTCATTCTCCGATCACGCACAATAAATATGCCGGATGGTACAGGCTCTTATCACGCTTGGTTCATACTCTATGCCCCTGTGCTATTTGAGACATATATTAAACTGTAGCTATTCTTCAGATTTTGCTGGTACGAAATATTTGTTTTTTACTGCACCCAGAATTAATTGAAGGGCAAGCAGCTTATATGGAATCGTTGAAAAAAAGATAATTTCCCTGGTTAATCTGTTTTGAAACAATATTTGAATGCAAAACAATACCGACATTTCAATCAGCAGAATAAACATTGCCATTCTTCTGTGATGTCGAGCCTCTGCATACTCCAACGGCTTATTTTTATCTTCCACAGGAGCCATTATAATGATCACAGCTGCCGCTATATATAGTGGAATGTCCAGCCAAATTGAAGAAGCGCTTCCCACCATGTGATATGTAACTATCATTGCAGCAAATATTACAACAGACAAAGTATAACAATTTCTTCGATTATTACAGTGCAAACCTCCGGCAAATATCCTCAGTGGCAGATAGAGAATAAGAAACATTACACAGCCCCAAAAACAATGAAACAAGTAACCCAGAATTAGCAATGTAGCCCAGGTAATTGCACCAAACCCCATAGTGCATAAAGTACAAACATATAACTCTTGTTCCTCCTTGGATATAATTCCAAAGTCGATAGCCTCACCTACGAGGCGCGCAGCCAGCCTCATCTATAGCCGCGTTTGTATTTCTCTGCTGCCTTCGGCAATTTCGGTTGGAATCCAGGGCCCGTACAGGTGGTGTTAACGTTTAACATGGCAAGGATATCTGCCAGACTCATGAGGCTTTGAAGTGCATACTTTTTTGTGTTTTTTGTTTTCATGATACTCATTCCTTTCTTTTTTAAGATATTAATATTATGACATAAAAAGTTCTTTTTAGAATAGAGATTGTTCCAAATGCAAGTTTTATCGTCTGAAATACAACTTCTAAATTAAAGCGCTTATTCATATAATTAAAGTGTACTATAGTAAATATTTTGTACAACTAAAGTACCTTTAAACTTGTGCAAAATACTGATAGTATAAAAATTAATATTACTTTATGATGTGGGGATCTGAATTGAGGTTATGAGAGATGACAGTAAATAAAATTGCAGCAAAGCGTGTCCGTGAATTGAGAATTGAAAAAGGGATGACTATTTCTGAACTTGCTGAAACATGTGAATTATCAATTGAAGCCATAAAGAAAATTGAACGTGGAAAATCCAATTTCCGTATAGACACATTAGCTTCACTGTGCCGCGCACTTGGTGTTAGCAGCGACTACATTATTGGCAGGCAAGATGAAAAAGACAAAAATAAAATCAGTTATCTGCTATCTGATTTCAGCCATAATGAAGTGAAGTATTTATCAACTGTACTGGAAAGCTATCGTACATTACTTACACAGTTAGGGAAGGAATCAGACAATGATTAGAATTGCAATCTGTGATGATGATAGATTTATTCATAAGCAGTTAGCTGAAATTATTATGGCTTATTCCATATTTACAAATGAAGAAATTAATTTAATATATTTTATTACTGCTGAGTCTCTCTTGGCATCAACTGAAAAGTATGATATTTTATTTCTTGATATACGTTTTAACCGTAAGGATATTGGGATCGAAATTGCAAGAAAGATACGGCAAAAAGGCAGTGAGTGCATCATTATATTGCTCACTTCTCTGGACACAAAGACAATTGAAGGCTATACTGTGGGCGCCTATCGCTACATTGTTAAACCAACTTCTAAAAAGGAGATCTATGCGGTACTTAACGAGGCTATAGCAAAGTTAAAAAACAGTTCAAAAGTATTATTGGTGAAAGAACAATATGGAACAGAAATTATACATATCAACGAAATTATTTATATTCAGTCCGTCAATAGAAAGCGTCTGGTGGTATTAGAGACAATAACGTTTGAAACCTGGGAAACACTCAAAAATTTTTATTTACAATTGCCTCATTATCAGTTTGGATATGCCCAGAAAGGATGCATTGTGAACTACGATAAAATTTCAGAGGCAAAAAAGAATGATGTAACGGTAATAAACGGGGAAACAATTTCTGTCAGCAGGCAATATAAAGTACAGTTTTTCTCTGATTTTTTTGAGTATGTAGGTAGATGATATGATTGTATATTTCCTATCTTTTTTTAAATGTATTATTGATTATTACCTTTGCGCCTGGGTATTTTCCTGGTTTTTTGAAAGACGAAAAAAATCAAATAAGCGCTTAATATTATCTACAGCTGGAATCTCACTTTTGCTGCTTATCGTAAATTCCTTTCATGTTGCATGGATTAACACCATTTTCAGCCTCTGCGGAGCTTTGTTTTTGAACCACGTTTTATTTGTTGCACGATGGTCAGAAAAGCTTGTGACCTCATTTGTTTCCATCATTTTATCTGTGATATGCGAATTTTTCCCAATCATTGTATTAGCCACCATGTTAAATGATAATATGTCTAATGTTCTGACAACAACAATTAATAATGCCGGTTTCAATCTTATTGGTTCTGGACTTTTTTATGTTGTTTTAAAAATCGGACATAACATCCTCAGCAAAAGATTTATCGGTAATACGCAAATCAACCTTAACAGTAATGGATGGTCTATTTTGTTCCCCATTATCTCAATCATCTTTGTGTATTATACTTTATACGCTGATGCATGCATTGCCAAATCAAGACAAGATGCCTTTGTAAATTTTATCTTATACATATTAATTATTGTAGCAAATATAGGGTTTTTCCTGGGAGAAACAAGCACAGAAAAGAAATATATTGCGCAGTCCCAATTGAATGAGCTTCGTCTACAGCAAAGTAAAGCCGACGCAATTATGAAGCTGAAAGATGAACATATAAAAGAAATGAAAGGCCTTATGCATGATTATGATGCACAACTAAATGGCTTGATCCGAATGGTTCTAGAAAGCTCCATTACGCAGGATACCGCATTAAAATACGTTGAACAGATGAAGGAAAATATCCAGGAAGCGAATCGGTTTATATTTGTAGAGTCCAAGCCATTGCAGTTAATATTAAACCAAACTAATGAGAAGTGTATTTCATATGGGATAGACTTTATGGTCGATATACGTTATGGGGCATTTGATTTTATATCCTTTCCGGATATATTTTCCCTGTTTGAAAACGCTTTAGATAATGCAATCAATGCATGTTTATGTTTGGAAGATCGAAAGGAAGCTATTATCAAGGTAAAAATGCTTCAGAAGTCCAATCAGGTGTTTGTGATGATATCCAACACTTATAATAAAAAGTTCAGTCAGAAAAAGTTCTATTCAACAGCAAGAGCTACTTCCGAACATGGATATGGGTTACAAAATATCAAGAAAATAGTCAAAAAATACAATGGTACTTTACACCTTGATGACAAATCCGAGTTTAAAATCATGATTTCATTTCCACTCACCATTTCATCCTAGAGCGTGTTTTCAAACACGCTCTGGACCAAATGATTCCAGACGTTCTCTTTACGCATAAATAGGGAATTTACCCCAGAACCATGAGGCGCAGCGGACTGCGTAAACTGGTTGGAGTAAATTCCCTGTTTTGTTATTCCTGATTCCCATACTTCACAATTATGATTTCTGTAGCATTAAAGGCTCCTCCATCTTGTGGCTCACCATAGACCAATACACTGGAACCTTCCTTCAGATCACTTTGTTGTCCGTCGCTAATAGAATAGGAACTTCCATCTGATTTTACATATGCCGTTTTAATACTTACTGCTTCCGGATCGTATACAACATTGGTTATTTCTCCACCGTCTGAATTTCCGGTGGCAAATGCTGGTTCCGTTACAAAACTTGAGTCCGTCAGATTTGTAACCTTCCCTTCAACCGGCGCAGAGGAAAGAAACTCAGCTGCTGTTTTTCCATAGTCCGTATTAGCCTTAGAACTATCGCCAGCTAAGGCGGAACTATCAGCTTCCGTACTTTTTTCTGACATCATGCTTTCCGTCGTTTTCTCCTGCTTATTTTCTGTTTTATGATCCTCATTTTGATTTTCCGTTTGATTTGCGGAACAACCGGTACAAATAACAATTATAATAAGTAACAAGCTCAATAATTTCTTCATTATATATCCTCCTGTCTTTCAATTTATATTTTACAAGAATTTCAAAGCTTCTATATTCAACATCTTTTGAGAAGGGTGAAAATGTGGTAGGTCTTGGATTTTGTAATTTACACATTATCTAAAGCGTTATATAATATATGGAACGGAGAACATATGTGAGATCGAAAGAGAACCCGGATTTATAAAGCGGGAGCATGGATTTATTTGTGATTAAATTCTGGACATTATGGCCCTTAACCCATAATGCCCAGTATCTGAAGGTAGGCAGAGTATATTATGCTAAGCCGTATTTAACATAACGGCTATAATTGTTAAATTAGATTCTATAAACTGTACTTGTGAAACGGGTCTGAATTAATAATTGCTTGCTGAAGTACCGTTGGCACTTCTGTTTGCAATATTGCCGCTGATGCAGTTGCAGCCGCATCCGCTGGAATGAGTAGAGCCTCCTGCCTTTGCAGTAGCGCTGCCTGAGTTACAAACACAATGACATGCCATAACCATGGTTTCTTCTGTTTCAGGGGTTCTGTTCAATGGATTAATAATTTTCATATTGTGTTCTCCTTTTCATCTATGTATTTCTCTGCCTACTCTCATTCAAAAGTAATTTTAATGCCTTTCTATAGTGGAAATCAGTTTAATTATTTCGGGGTACCGTTCCATAACATCGTGATATACACATAGCTTATTTAATACGGATTCACGTGTATTTTTACACAGATTTCTTTTTTTCTCCAAATCTATGCCCTTTGCATTATAACATTCTGCATAGCAGATATCACACAGCGTAACAGCCCAGCATTTTGAACAGTCATTCATTGACTGGCTTTCATACTGTCTCAAATAGTATTCCGAGATTGCATCAAAATCTAAACCTGTATCTACGGAACCGATGCCGGGAGACTCACCTATTTTTTCACAGATTTTATATGAGCCGTCGGTACACACATATAACCGTCTTTGTATCGGGATACAGCAAGCGTTATAGGGATATCTGTCCATGGGTTCCTTTACTAGGCGGCGTTGGTGTATTGCCACCAGTATCTGCTGTAAAAACACAGTATATAAATTGGGGGTCTGTGGTAAATCATTACTGTTTTCAACCTTTTTTACCGCCCAGTCGACCCAGCTTATATCTTTCGAACTGTCATAATTTTGCTCCCTCAGTTCTTCAAAAACACTGTCCGGTATAGAGCCTGGGGCGGGATAAGTTGCGGACACGGTTGTTCCCTCTGGAAGAAAATCCAATGACTCGAAGAAATCATTGATTTCATCAAATCTTTCAGCCGTAAATGGCGGCATGAAAACCGAGCTGAACAGTAGTTGCGTTTTACTTTTGTACTTACTAATTGCTTCACAAAGCAGTTTCAATCCTCTAAATGCTGCTTCAAAGGATGGTTTGCCGTTTGCAAACACCCGGTTCTTGTTCTGGATATTTTCAGGCCCGTCTATGCTAACAACAATATTCATATTGGGAATTTGAACCAGATACTCTGCTATTTCCCTGGTCATCAGCGTTAGATTTGTAGTGAAGCTAAAGTCAATCTTTGTTTCTCCGTATTCTGTGATACAATAGTCAATGCATTGTTTCATAATATGGAAATTTATTAATGGTTCTCCCCCATAAAAGGTAACCGCAAACACTTCCAAATTTCGATGTTTATAAGCATAATCAATGGCTTTCTTTGCCGTGGCAAAATCAATATCCTCGCTTGTAAACTCCCTTGTCCCTTCGTAATGTTCTCCATAGGTGCAATATCTGCAGCGCAGATTACATCTGCCGGTCAATTCAATGATGAGCTGTTCACACGCCAAAGCTTCTTCTGACATAAACGGTTTCATATCTACAAAATGAGTTATTTCCGGATTTTGAAGCAAGTGCTCCTGCTCCAGAAATTCCGCTATTGAATCCGCCAGTACCTGATTGCTAATGAGCCCCTTAAATTCATCTAAACCCATATCCTGATTGAATAATGCATCAATAATCGGAGCCACAGCCTCCTCCAGCTGGACCACTTTCCCTGTTCCGGTATCATACAAATATGAATTTGCCCTTGTGTGAAAAGTAATTCCCTGCCTAGAAAAATCCTTTTCCCTTTTTCGGTTTAGTAACTGTTCCTGACCATTCACTTTGTTCATCATGTATTTCCTCCATTTCTTCTTTATAGTCTTTACCAGCAACTCTGTCTGCTTCGCTTTTATTTAATCTTCTAAGCTGTGCGATGTACAGTTCATAATATAAGTCCCTATGTTTCATCAGCTCATCATGTGTCCCAAATTCTGCTATACCGCCATTTTTCATAACTATTATTTGATCAGCGAGAGAAATGCTGGAAAACCTATGCGTCACATAAACAGTCAGCTTACCACTTCGTTCACTGCTAAGCCGGTTAATAATTTGTGTTTCAGAAATTGCATCTATAGAAGAAAATGGCTCATCCAGGATTGAAATTGCACAATTACCGTAGCAGCTTCTGGCTATGGCGATTTTCTGCCATTGCCCCTGGGATATGTCTACCCCGCCGGACCAGTCTTTCATAAGAAGTGTCTTTGCTTTTTCTGGGAGGCTGTCTATGAGTCCATTAATGTCCGCTATATCTACAGCCTTTTTAAACTGTTCCATATCATGCAAATTATCCCTTAACGCTACGTTTTCAAAGAGGGTATATGGAAGTTTTAAAAAATCCTGGAATACGGCACTAATCTGTAAATAATAATTTTCTATTTCAATGTCCTTGATATTTGTATCATCAATATATATTTCTCCCTCTGTTGGCGTATACAGCCTCAACAATAATTTGATAAAAGTAGTCTTCCCTGAGCCATTAAACCCCACAATGGAATAGGTTCTGCCATTTTCTATTTTCAGTGAAATATGACGTAATGCATATTTTTCACTACCGGGATACCTGAATGATACGTCTTTAAATTCAATATAGTTGAACTCTGAATGAAACGGTAACCTTTTACCTTCCCCTTCCTGCGTCTTGGTGAATGTTTGATCAACGACCTCAAGCGATTGGAAATAAAGCAGGCTGCTATGTAAAAGTGAAATCTGTCCCAATATAGCAATAATAGATGCTTTCAGATTGTCTTGTGAATTAAAGTATAGTATAATGGTTCCTAAACTGCTTCCGGCTCTTATGCTGAGCACTACGATTATAATTTTTGTAATCATAGAAATTATTTCATCCAGTGCCTCCGCTAAGCCCTTTTTTGTAAAAAACTTCTTGCGGGCTTTTTTGTCACTTTTTAAAAAACTGGTAAATGTACTTCCTATAAAATTGATAATTTTATCATTAATTTTATAGAGTTTCACTTCTTTAATATTCTCATTTTTTACAAGCAGCATCTTCAAATAATCAATTAAGCGATTGATCTCCGATCTTTGAGCGAATATTTTATACCAGTAAGCATTCATGCGTAAAGACAGGTAGAGTAATGGAAACGCTGAAATGATGCATATAGGTACAATCAGCCAGTTCAGTCTAATAACAATTACAATAAATGAGATAACCTGGATTACAGAAGTTAATGTATCGGACATACAGTCAAGCAGCGTTAAACAATTCGAACCTGTTTCGGATATAGACATATTTATATGATTATAAATCTCCGGATTGTCAAATGTACTCATAGAAAATGCAGAACTCTTCTGCAGTACAGACCTGGTTATGTATAAGTCAAGCGTGTCACTGTAAGTTTGTTTCATATACTGTAAAAATTCTGTAAAAAGAAAGGTTAGCAAATTCATACTCGAAAAAACCAGTAAAAATCCAATAATTAAAGTGTTCCATTGCCCATTCTGAATTACTTCCAAAATCAAATCCAAAACATGCTGCCATAAGATAGCATTAAAAGGACTTACAAAACCATTCAATGCGCTCACAGCAATAATCACAAGAAAGTAAAATGGAGAAGCATTCCAAAGAATTTTACAACCCATTAGAAAAAGCCGGATGCTCTCAATTAATGATGTTTTTGTTTCCATGTATTCCCCGCCTTTTCATGATCCTGATGAGGTGACAACAACCTTCACGCCCTCATTCAAAATATATTTTATAACCACAAAAATATCTCTGCTAAGACTACGTACCGGAACGATATCCCCTTGAGTAAAATAAGGCTTCCGATAAATCAGCCAATTTTGATATTTGTTAATAGAATCAAGCGTATTTTCCTGCGCAATTGCCTGGATAATATTATCCATAAATTCTGAGTATTGTGACTGCATATCAGCGAAACACGATCTTTCCGCCACACAAACCCTCATTTCAGAAAGAATAAACTCCACTTTTTTCTTTAAAACTCCGGGAACTGTCATGAGAACATACTTCTCAGACCTACTGAAAAATTTATCTTCAAAGGAAACGTTTATTTGAAGATTCAGGTTAAAGAGCCTTTGTAAATAACATTCTAAGAAAGCCTTCTTAACATAATCCGCCTTGCCTGTCAATGGCGGTATCTGGAAATATATTTTTAGTGTACACGTTTCAGCCTGACTCAAAATCAGGTAATCATCGCAGGATTTGTTTCTTACAAAGTCACAAATGAAAT
Source organism: Clostridiales bacterium (assembly GCA_018365455.1). Taxonomy (GTDB): domain Bacteria; phylum Bacillota; class Clostridia; order Lachnospirales; family Lachnospiraceae; genus Robinsoniella. The sequence goes on along the minus strand of JAGZJZ010000029.1, from coordinate 6,000 downwards.
CTTTCCCACTTAACGGATGCGATTGTAATATATGCTGAAAAGCAGATTCAACATCCTGTCTGCTCCGAAACGGTACCTCATAAAAATGATGGCACCCATTCAGGTATTCCCAATATTCCCGTACATCCTGATACCGGATCTTTCGTATTTCAGACGGTTCTCCCATAGCAAAATCTGTAATTCTACCCTCGGTAACAAAACGGACTAATTTCTCGTTTAAACGTGTCTTTGATTTTAGCAAACGGCTCTCTTCCATCACCTCAGCTTTTGCCATTTCTACACTCTGGGGAGAAATAATCGTAGAATCTCCTATTTGCTGTTTGATTTTATTAATCCACTGCATATCATGTTTCGTCTCATAATATAAAATCATATGGCTGAGACAGGTACAGCCCCAGCGGAAGTGATCAAATCCAAACCTTCCGCCATCAATTAAACAAGCATGTTCCGTTACATGAGCCAGTCCACTATAACGTTCTTTTTGGGAAACTCCCTGGTCAGCTAAGTAATACAGATGTGTTCGATTGGAAGCATTAACTCTGTCTAATCTAATTTTGATCACCCCGTTTCCGTTAAGTTATTGGATATGCTGAGATAATAGCATGAAAAAATTCTTGTTGAATTCTATTTGTCAAAAAAACCAATTTTTTTGTCTAAAATACAAGAAGGAGTCATTCATCCATAAAAAAACTACCCTGTTTCATTTAACAGGATAGTTTGCGTATTCTATAGAACAATTATTTCTGTTGCAACAAGCTCATTTAGCGGCGCTGCCAGTTATCCACAATCTCCTGGCGGATAATCTCCACATACCTTCTTGCCTTCTTTTCATCGTGATTAATCGTATACACATCCCTCTGGGTAATCTCCATTTCACATCCTCTGGCTGCCTGCAGGCTCTTTCGGATATGCTGGCGGAATGCCTCCTCATCCAGGTTTGCACCGACACCCAGGAAGTTCGGGCTTGGCTTTCGGTGGAATATAATATTACTTCCCCGCAGGCGTTCTCCCATAAATTCTTCATTACACCATGGAGAAATAGATACTTTGCGCAGGTTCTCCAGTTTACTGATACAGTTATCCCAGATAGGATCTACCGGCTCACAGCATCCATAAGAGAGCATTCCATACTGCTGTGATATTTTCTGGTAGCAGGGGAAAATAAATTCCTCATACATTTCCGGAGAGATCCCCACAGTTTCCTGGGAATCCATGAATCCCCACACATCTCTGGTAGTAAACGGACGTCTGGCAAGTTCATCTGCTCCTGGCAGCTCTTTTGTAAAACTCCAGCTTCCCTGTCCAACACCTTCAAATGCAGTTGTGGGCAGTATTACTTTCTTTTCCTCCAGGTATCGGTAATAAGAAATAGTATCATCTGCAATCCGGTTCATCATTTCTTTAAAAAGTTCCGGATAATCATAAATGTTGAACATCATATTTTCCATACTCATAAAGTGAACCAGCATCTGGGTAGGTACACTGTATAAGCAGTCCATTTTCATTCTTACCGGAATAATTTCACCAATGGCTTCCTCCACGGCCTTGCGTTTCTTCTCTGAATTCTCCAGATCCACACCAAACCGGGATGGCTTCAGCTTCTCATAATCATCCTCCAGATCTTCGATTACGGACACAAAATGATGCCCAAGGCTTTCCTGTCCGTCTTGTGACATAGTATGGTCAACCTGAACATTTATGCCAAACAGTTCAAAATAAGTGTCGTAATTCATTCCGAAATAATCCGGTGTTACTCTGTCATCGTCAAACAACTCCTGATTTAAAAAATTGCAGTAGATACTGGTTTCAATCTCCCTTGCGAAATCCCCTTCACATTTCAGCCTTTGGGGCAGGATCTCCTGGGCAAATGTCCACATTTCTAAGTGAATCATGGGACTGTCTCCCCGAAGTGCATTGTGCCTGTACCACTTTTCTATCTTTTGTAAGTTACTCTCCTGATTGGCATATTCCAGCTGTTTTTTAGCCAGTTCCCTTAATAGCATTCTGTCTTTATCGGATATTCTATATTCCATTTGTTTAACCCCCTGTAATTTTCTGATTGTCTAATCTGCATTTATCATATCTCAATTATTACAGTTTGGCATTACAGGGAATTGCCCTTTTATATAAAAAAATTGCGGTAAGTCACCCCACAGCTGCAAGCAACGGGATTTTTGTTCTCCGCTTACAACCCGGTCGTTGCTAAACGAACGTCCACTGGACGTTCAGCAACCCTCGCGGCAGTCGCCAAATGGACGCGCCAGCGTGTCCGTTTGGCTCGTTGCTCGCGGGAATAACAATCTATATTTGACTTTATTACGGGTGTATTTTATACTGGGATTATATTTTTATCGACTGCCTGTGTTTGGAGGATTTATATGATGGCCATTTCATCCGGTCTGCTGCCGGCAACTCAAATCTATTTCCATACTCCTTCGTCTACTGCTGCTAATGGTTTTTTATATCCATTATGTATCGGTCATTTTTACTGCGATCATACCTATCAGGTACGCAGGAGCAGTTTCGACAGCTTCCTCGCGATTCTTGTGATCCGGGGTACGGGATACATCGAAATCGATGGGACTGCACACAACATTCATGCGGGAGAGCTGGCTGTGATTGACTGTTATAAGCCCCATGCATATGGTGCCAGAAATTCCTGGGAGTTTTACTGGATACATTTTGACGGAATGACCGCTAGACATTACTTTAACTTAATTCAGAATAAGTACCCCCACATCTTTCACCTTTCCAGGGAAGCATTTTCAGAGACGCTTCTGCCTGTAAGTGCTATTTTAGACAGCTTTTCCTGCGAGCGAGCGTGCAAAGAAATCCAAATGTCAAAATATATTACAGACATGCTTACTTCCATTCTCATATCTGAGGAATCCACCCCGGCAAATCCCCGTCCTACGGCCGGAATATCACCCGTGGAACTGGCTACCGCATATATCCGCCAGCACTATCAGGAATCAATTTCCATAGAGGAACTCGCTGAAAAAGCGGCATTAAGCCCCTACTATTTCATACGGGAATTTAAAAAAGAAACCGGGCTGACCCCTCACAGCTATTTAACGGCAATGAGAATCAACTCGGCTAAATTTTATCTGCGCACCACTGGCCGTTCCGTTAAAGAAATCGGCTTCGCCTGCGGGTTTCAAAGTGAAAACAGTTTTTGTATTACTTTTAAAAAACAGGAAGGCATGACGCCTACTCAGTTCCGGGACGGTGCCCTATAGTTTCTCCAGATTATAAGCTCTGCCCTTTTCCATAACAACGGTACGGCAGCTGCTGTCCTTCATCCCATTTATGTACTTCTGAGGATCCTCCGTATTTTCTGCAAACATGCCGTAATGATTGGGTACCCCGGTTTCAGCCTGTACCCGCTTTGTCAATGTAATGGCTTCCTCCACAGACATGTTGCCCAGTTTCCCATTGATACAGACGAAGATGACATCTGCTTTAATCAACTCTTTATCAGCATAATATCCCACCTCCGGTGTTAATAAGCTGTCACCGGTAAAGTAGTAATCCCGCCCATGATAATGGAGCACATACCCCTGGCTATCCGGCGTATGCTCCGCAAAGACTGCTTCCAGGTCAAACACCCCATGTTGAAAGTGATCTCCACGTTTCATGCAGCGAATGTTATTCTCCGGTACACCACATGCCTTTAAGATTTCATATCCGCTCCCGGGTCCAGCGAAAATAGTGGAACCCTTGTCCATCGCCCTTACCAGATCAGAATCTAAATGATCAATATGATCATGCGTATACAAAATCACATCCGCTTTAACATCTTTACAGGCTGCCGGTGCCGGTACCAGCCGCTTTAAACCTTCCTCTTTTTCTACCAGATCCGAAAAATAAGGATCCAGTAAAATCGTACAATTCCCCTCTTTCAATTCATATCCTGCCTGACCCAACCATTTAATCTGCATTTACAACCTCCATTTTGTCTTTTACCATCATTTGCAGTACAAATATTCATATCTATTCTTGTACTGCATAATAACATATATGTTACATTTTGCAAATACTTTGTTGAATTGTTTAAAAAATCTTAATAAGTTATATGCATGGTCTGCTTGAAATAACCTTAAATTTTATATATAATAAGTATAAATTGTTTTTTTATAAGAGGAAGGATTTATATGATAGAATTGAAAAAATATCTGGACTTTCCGTTGGAAAAGTCCTACGAGGAACCGATTCAAAAGCGCCTGTTTCAAAATATGAAAAGGTCCCATATTGCCTTCCAGGGCCTAATCATCTCCTTTCAGGTCATTATGATGCTCTCTATCTCTCTTCGTCCGGGAGGTCCTTTCCTAAAGCCCAGGAGAACTGCTTACTTCAGCATGTATGTGATTCTGGCTGTGATTACGCTAGCCGTTATGATTATAAATATGAGTCTCGTGAAACGGCAGCCCCTTAACCACAGATTTTATTTCCGCATAAACTACTTTTATATGGGATTGCTTTGCCTTTGGAGTACAGCAGTCACATTAAATGACCAGCTTGGAGGAAACGGGCTAAATGTCTTTACCTACGTCATGCTGACGGTAGCTGTACTGACCATATCAAAACCCTGGCATAACATTCTGATTATGGGTGGCAACTTTCTTCTGCTCAATTACCTGCTCCCTTATTTTCCGGATCCCCACGGCGCAGACCAGACCTTTAATAACCTGATGAACAGTTTGTTTACTACAATACTGGCAATTGCTATCTCAACTATCTTTTACCGAAACAGGATCCGAAAGGAATATGACCAGATCATCATAACTGAGCAGTATAACCAGATCAACGATATTAATGCCCAGCTTCACCAGGAAGTTCTCACAGACAAACTTACCGGGCTATTTAACCGCAGGTATCTGGAAGATACCGTTAAAAATTTCTTTCGTAAAAATCAGGAAGACCATCACAATGCTGCTTGTATGATGATTGACATTGATTTTTTCAAACAATACAATGATACATACGGCCATCAGGCGGGAGATAACTGTCTATTCGCTATTTCCCAGCTGTTTGCACGGGATATTCAGGATGAAGATGCCTGTCTGATCCGATACGGCGGTGAAGAATTCCTGATCTTTCTCTTTGGTAATTCCTCCCTGGATGCAGGCACTAAAGCCGAATTGATCCGAAGTGCCGTTGAGCAGGGTATGTACCATACCGCCAAAGTTCCGAAAAGACCTATGACTATCAGTATCGGGCTATATCAGGAATCCCCGATGAAAGAAACCGATATGGAACGTTTTATCTTTCGTGCCGACCAGGCACTTTATGAGGCCAAAAAGAATGGCAGGAACTGCGTTATGGAATACCGGCAGCAGCCGATGCCATAACCTCAGGAAAAACGGCAGGTATAGCAACCAGGCTGCATTCTAATATGTTCTGCTTCTGAGATATTCTTTCGCCATACTCTGATCATACCATTTCTCCTCCGTGATGATCCGCAGAGGTAATTCCTTACCTGCTGCAAGATCCTGGATCGCTTTCATAAGCTGCGGTCCAAGGAGCGGATTACACTCCACTGCACAATTTAATTTCCCGTCAATCATGGCCTCAAAGGCTTCCCTGGTTCCGTCTACGGATACAATTTTTACATCTACACCGGGGGCAATTCCATTTTTCTCAAGTTCTTCTATCGCCCCTATGGCCATATCATCATTCTGAGCATAGATGATATCAATATCCCAGTCATGAGATGCCAGATAATTTTTAATGATATTTCTTCCACCTTCTATGGTAAAATCTCCATATTCCGAATGTACGATTTTGTATTTTTCATTTTCTTTCAGAACTTCTTCAAATCCCTGCTTTCTCTCTTCGGTAGGCGAAGCACCCTCGTTGCCCTGCAGTTCCATGATTTTCATACAGTCTTTCACAGCCGGAACATTATCCCGAATCCAGCGCATTGCCCTTCTTCCCTCTTCCAGGAAATCTGAACCTATGTAAGTCATAACCCAGTCATCATTTTCGACTGCAATTTTG
>JAGZJZ010000101.1 GCA_018365455.1 Clostridiales bacterium | reverse complement strand
ATGGCAATATTTGCAGTGAACCTAAAACGAATCATGAAATTGATGGGGTAAAATAAAGGAATCTCTGGTTCAGAATAAGGAATCATCAATAGAAATTACACAAAAATCCACCGGAAAAATTGTAGTCTGGTGGATTTTGTGTTTTATTAGTAAGGAAGGATTTAAAAACCTATGTTTTTCAGTGCCCTCAAGAAAACCAGCTTTGTATCAACGAATGCTATCTCGGAAAGATTGGAGTAGGAAAATTGCATGGGCGGAGGAAGCGTATAGCAGAGCTGTGTATTTTCTTAGCTTACCGGAGTGTTTTTTGGCGGATAGTATTCGACTGGCTCCCATCGGATACTAAGCGGGTACTGAACTGAGAAATGCATCAGGATTTCTCAGTGAATGCCCGCGTGCCGCCAAAAAAGACTTCGGAAAGGTTAGAAAATACCAGTTCTGCGTTAAGCTGACGGAGTCCATGCAATTTTCCTACTCCAATCTTTTCGTACACTACCTATATTCCACAAAGCGTCTTTATCAGCTAAACCCAAATATAAAGCGTTCGCTGTAACACTAATTCCAGCCGCTAAACTTGACATTATATATCTTATTTCATATGATAATACCTATGAGGTGAAACCAATGAAAAGTAATCGTATGTTTGGCATATTGTGTATATTATTAGAGAAAGAAAAAATCACTGCAAAGGAACTTGCCTCCTATTTTGAGGTATCTGTCCGAACGATTCACCGGGATTTGCTGGATTTGTCCAGTGCCGGATTTCCCGTTATCTCTCAGCAGGGGATAGGAGGCGGAATCTCGCTAATGCCTGATTTTCGCTACAGCAAATCAGCGCTTAACAAAGAAGACATGGATATCCTGATTGCCGCCATACATGGTCTGGCAAGTATTGATGATCAGTTAAAAATTAAATCACTGCTGGCAAAACTGCGTTTCAGCAGCGAGGAACATTTATTCTTGGAAAATGATGTGATTATTGATTTTACTTCCTGGAATCAAAAAAGCACTTTGATTCACAATATCAAAATAATCAGGTCTGCTATTGCCCGCCATCAGCTTTTGGAATTGAGTTATTATAGCGGAAACGGTTATTCCCATCGGGAAGTGGAACCCTATAAATTGATTTTCAAAGAAGAAAGCTGGTATCTGTTCGCTTATTGTACCTTCCGGGAAGATTTTCGTATATTTAAAATAAGCCGGATTACTGATTTGAAAATTCGGGAATCCAGTTTTAAAGAACGGGAAAATTATGCAATCCCCTCGTTGAACAGTCAACTTGCAAACAGCAGCGGAGTTCAGGTCTCTATACGAATGGATCAATCCTATGAATTTCTGGCAATTGATTTTTTTGGCATTGAAAATATAAAAACTGTGGATCACAATTTATTTATTACGTTCTCAACCGAGAATCCGCAATGGGTGATCAGTACCATGGCTGGTTTGGGAGATAAAGCTGAAATACTTGCACCGGAAAGTCTGCGTCAGGAAATGAAGGAATTTTTAAATCAGGCGAAAAATTTATATGAAATATGACAGACTGTTGTCTTATTTTTGCGCTATACTCTGCTTTAGAAATATAAATACAGATTAGAAATGGAAGGTGCTTGAAATGACGATAGAAAAAAAGAATATTGAAAAACAAACTTGTTCCGATATGGATGCTGTATTATCCCACAGACAGGATAATGGAGGGGATTACTGGACAACGCCTGATAAGAATCTGATAAAAGGGGCTCCGTTCTCAACTTTGGAAAGTATACTGTATCTATTGGAATTAGGTATGGACCCGGATGATCCTGTTTTAAAGGAATGTGCGGATCTGTTATTCAGCGTCTGGAGGGATGACGGACGGCTGAAGTTAACCCCTAAGGGCGCTATCTATCCATGTCAGACAACCCATGCCGCCAGCGTACTCTGCCGCATGGGATATGCCTCTGATGAGCGAGTAAAGAAGACATTGCGGCATCTGCTGGATACACAGTACCGGGATGGCGGATGGCGCTGCAATAAATTCAGCTTCGGCAGAGGACCGGAAACAGAATACTCCAATCCACATCCAACCTTGAATGCCCTGGATGCTTTCCGTTTCAGCATCGATTTTCAAAATGAACCGGCGCTTGATCATGCTGTTGATTTTCTCCTGGCGCATTGGACAATCCGAAAGCCTATCGGTCCCTGCCACTATGGAATCGGCAAGTTATTTATGCAAGTGGAGTATCCATTTCGCAGCTATAACCTCTTCTTCTATGTCTACGTTTTATCATTTTATAAACGTGCAAAACAAGACAGCCGCTTCCTGGAAGCGTTTCATGCACTGGAATCCAGAATGCAGGACGGACAGATTGTAGTACAGCGTACTAACCGGAAACTGTCGGGGCTTACGTTCTGCCGCCAGGGAGAGCCCAGTGCATTGGCTACATTACGGTATCAGGAAATTGTAAAGAATCTGGAATCTAACAAGTAGCAAGTAGTTTGCGGATTGTCATAAAAAACCGCATCATAAATGCAAATTCTCTACAAGTAAAAGCACCTTGACCTTATACCCATTTATATGATATACTTTGTTCAGTGACCGCATGGTCACTGATATTTTTGAGTTGTAGTGACCGGGTGGTCACAGAAAGGAGCATCCCATTGCCTGCTAATCTTTTTTATGAATTACATAACGAAAAAAGGCAAACCATTATTTCAGTAGGAATAGCTGAATTTGGCAAACACGGATATACCGACAGTTCCACTAACAGAATTGTTAAAAATTGCGGCATTAGTAAAGGCAGCCTTTTTAAATACTTTGAAAGTAAAGAGGAGTTGTATTTTTATCTGCTTGATTGCGTTACCGGAGAGCTTGTTTCTAGCTTAGATAACATGCGGGACAGCCTCCCGGGGGATTTATTTGAGCGGGTAATAAAATACTCCGAATTGGAATTTTCCTGGTACGTCCAGAACCCCGAAAAGTACAATTTTATCATGAAAGCGTTCAGCAAAAATGATACGGACATTTATAGAAAGACAAAAGCCAGATACCATTATGCAAGTCAGGAAGTTTATAATGATTTGCTGGCAGATATTGATCCGGCACAGTTTAAATGGAACAAACAAAAAACGAATCATGTGTTGAAATGGTTTTTGCAGGGGTTTAATGAGGAGTTTATCAGCAAATCAGAAGTACAAAGCGGAATCGGTTCTGAAATAGATGCTTTAAAAAATGAATATGTGAGATCTCTAACGGACTATATGGAGATATTAAAACAAGGATTTTCATAAGGGGGTGTGTACCTTTGTTATTTGGCGTGAAAGAAAACTCCGCTGTCATTGACGGAACAGCAATGCATTATGTGGAATTTGGACGGGGACAAACCCCGCTTATAATTTTGCCCGGCTTATCAGATGGGCTGAAAACCGTAAAGGGTCAGGCTATAAATTTAGCTTTCTATTTTCGTGCATTTTTGAAAGATTTTAAGGTGTATGTGTTCAGTAGAAAAGAGAAAATGCAGGATGTCTATACCACACGAGACATGGCAAAAGATTTGAAGACCGCACTTGACCAGCTTGGAATAGAAAAAATATTTCTAATGGGGGTATCACAAGGTGGTATGATTGCACAATGGTTTGCCATTGATTATCCCCGGATAGTTGAAAAGCTGGTAATCGCTGTTTCAGCCCCAAGGGCAAACGACATACTTCGCAATGCTGTCAACACATGGGCGGAGTATGCCAAATGCGGTGATTATCAGTCCTTAATGATTGATACCCTTGAGAATACGTATTCGCCACAAAAATTAAAAACCTACCGTCTGGCTTATCCTCTTGTCAGCCGAATTGGGAAGCCGAGTCATTTTGACAGATTTTTGATTCAGGCAAAGGCGGTATTGACTCATGATGCTTACAATGAACTTGAAAATATCATATGCCCTGCGTTAATAGTTGGCGGCGATAGTGATAAAGTGGTAGGTTGTGAAGCTGCAAAAGAAATGGCTGAAAAAATCCCTGACAAACGTATCGTTATCTATCATGGACTTGGACATGCGGCTTATGAAGAGGCCAGAGACTTCAACCGGCGCGTGAAAGATTTTCTTTTGATTTGATTTTTCCGGTCCCGGTCCTGTTTGAGAATGCATTCCTGCCATCCCACGCTCCACTTCCCGGTAAATTAGTTCCAAATTCAGGTTACATAGCCCGCTATGTGCCCTTCATTTGGAACTAATCTCCCACAAAATGTCAACCAAAAGTATAATCGGTATTACATGACCTTTTACTGAAATACATGGATACCTTCCTGCATTCCATAAGGAATCAAATCATATTCCTCTGCTCCGGGTCTTCCAAACCGTGGCGACTGCCGCCACATATCCGGCCATGCGGACCTGCGCGGCTGATCAACACAGTGATGGGGTCCCAGCAGATTTTTAAAGCCGCCGCACACACGGACTTTTATTTCGTTCTTTCCGGAAACACAACATTTCGTAATGTCGAAGCGATAATTTCCATTTACTCCAATTAATCCCGTTTCGATATCATTTACAAATAAGGAAGCACAGGTAGTCTCCAGCTGCGGAACGGTTACGATCACTTTCCCCTCTTTTACTTTTGTAAATGTGTAGCTGTACAGCACGGCACCTTCATACATAGGATAGCCCTGTTCTACCCAGGTTCCATACTGAAGCTCTTCCTTCTTTGTTATCGTCCAGATTCCTTCTCTGGAAACTACATGGAATTCGCCCCGGATATAAACCGGCTCTACTTCCAGTCTGACGTCAAATCTGTCCGTTTTAAAAGCCACTGTATTTTCGCCCTTTTTCAATAAGCCGGCAATATCTGCGATGGTATTCAGCTCATCCAGATAATATCCTTCTTTCCAGATAACAGGTTTTCCGTTTAGCGCAACTTCATACTGGCTGCCCTGTTCTGCCGCAAGCTCGATTATGTTCGGAACATCTTCCACATAGAAGCGGTACGTTGCTGTAAATCCGGTGCCTTCTTCAAATTGATTACTGTCCAGATAACGCCTCTTATACTGTACCTGATTATCCCAGGGATTATCGGAATACCCCCGATGCCGGTAAACCTCTTTGCCTGCAAATAACGCACACATATCTGAGTAAGTTCTGCCATCCAGCTCCAGATCACAATAATCGATAATCATACTGTTCTTCGATTCCGCTTCAATTTTTTCTAACACCACCGGAATTTCTGCTTTTTCTTCCACTGTGGGCTTTGTGAAAGTCTCCTCTGAGGAAATAATATCTAACTCTGACTCCATTCCATCTTGCCCGCATATCAGAAACATTGCTGATTCATAACGGTCTAAATCCAGTGAAAAAGAAACTTTGCCTTCCTTTTCCTCATAGGGATACACTTTCGCTTTGCCATCCCATAAGTCCAGATATTTCACTTGCGTGCCATCTATTGTGATCACATTATGCACGCTGTCAAGACTGTGGTTTACAAAATAATAAATGCTGTATTTCTCATCTAATACGCGTCTCATATGTTCTACACCAGTCTCAAATGGGTGTTCTGCCTCTATACGATTAGCAAGTAATTCCTGCAGTTTCCGGGACATTTCAAGCGGGGTTTTTACCGGTATCCAATTTTTATGGTGACACAGATTCACTTCTACGTAATGGTTTTCTCTTCCTTCCACGTAGCCTCCCGGCGTTCCAAGACTGATTACCTGACCCCCTTCGCCCAAATATTTCTCCAGCAGATCTACCGTGGACGGAAGCATATTTTTCATTTCCCCGGTAATCAATATTACCTGGTATTCCTGATTTCTCAGCTGCATTCTGCCGGATGAAGCATTGCCATGACGTCTCATGATGTCTTCATTTCCCAGGTCAAAGTCCCACTGATCATCGATTAACTGCTGCATGGCGGCAAAATACGGACGCATATCCGGAGTCTTTGACAGATTGTCTGTCACAACCAGTCCCGACGGCTCCCCATCCATAATTCTCAGATATCCGGTAAGCGTGGGATGCATCAGCAATATACGCTGTTCCATGTGTCCCTGGGATAGAAGTGCACACACTCTTCCAAAATAATCATTTACGCCGGTAAACTGCTCCCACCAGGGCTGTCTCCAGTCAAATGACTGGGGATGATCCCGCTTTCTTGCTCCGATATAGGAGGTATAGGTCAGATGTTCATTGATAAAATTGACTCCATTTACCATCAGCCAGTCGCCTACTCTTTTGAAATCAGCCAGCGTGGAATCCCACCCTCCTGCACCAAACGCTTCACAAAAACACCGCTCCTGTCCGAATTGGTTGACGGCACTGCGCAATTCCTGCATAATTAAGCCCACATGTTCATTTGGACGTTCCAATAACTTATCATTGACCAGCATGTCAATTGCAGGCCATCCCATATATTCAAAATTTGCCATAATATTGGGCGACGTGGTACCGGCGCTTGCTCTGGGCCAGTCATCTTCCATATAATGTCCTGTGAGGGCAATCCCATGTTCCTCACACCACTTTGATAGCGGAATCACAAAGTTTTGAACCCACAATTCCCGTGTGGTATCATAATAATCATGGCGCACTTCTTTATCGGTATGAACAAACCATTCTGCTTCTGTATCCGAAAATAAAGACGGCAGATAGTCTTCCAGATGATAACCATTTCTTTTATAAAACTCATGGGAAAACCAATAACTGTAAGGCAGTGCCTGGCTTCCGGCAGTTCCGTATACGCCGCTTCCGGTGATCGCTGGCTCATCCATAAAAATTGCCGGAATCGCTTTTCCAAATTCCTCTCCAAAATGATTGAAATAAGGCTGGTATACTTTTTCGATAAATGTATCGGTCACTTCTCTGCGCAGAAGGTCTACATTGGCAAATCCCGCCATCCATCCGGTTGTCTCCCCTTTTACAAACCCCATGATGATAAACCAGTCTGCTGTTTCTGGCCACTTACTTCTGGGAAGATCTGATATATCTTTTATCAATCTAACTTTCGCATCTGCTGCCTTATCATCTAATTCCTGACCACCTGCTTCCTTATCGTCTAATTCCTGACCACTTGTTTCCTTATCGTTTAGTTCCTTACCACCTGCTTCCTTATCGTTTAGTTCCTGACCACTTGTTTCCTTATCGTTTAGTTCCTGACCACTTGTTTCCTTATCGTTTAGTTCCTGACCACTTGTTTCCTTATCGTTTAGTTCCTTACCACCTGCTTCCTTATCGTCTAATTCCTTATCATCTGCTTTCTTACCAACAACTGTCTTATCACCATCAATCTTCTCACAGGCAAACACCCGTACCTGACTGACATCATCAAACCATTTCTCTGCCTTTTCTTCTGTCTGCAGCTGGTCTTTATGTACCAGCTGATAGCAGATGGAGGTTCCCAGACAATCCGGCAGTTCTGCCGATACATGACCTCCTCCAAAACCGGAAGGATAAGAATTCTCGTCATAGATATAGAGCTTCATTCCCCGTTTTTTTGCAGCATCCAGCGCATAGCCCCATTGCTCAAACCATTCTGCTGACAAATAAGTAATGACCATTCCCGGTCTTGGATGAACGATTGCCCCACCGAAACCATGGCTTTTTAATTCATCCAGTGCATGGTCAATCTGACTGTCTGTCATGGTATCATTCCATACCCACAGCGGAGCCGTCCGCATAATTGCACTTGGATTTTCCAGTTCCTCCATAAATTTTTTCAGTTGAAATCCCATAAAAATACCTCCGATCATATTATAGATATTGCGATTTCTCGTCTTCTGCGTTATCATCATTATATCAAGTAAAAACTGATATTCAATCATGATAATTGCCAAATAATATCAAATAATTGCGGAGGTATTATATATGATTCATTACAATATGGATGTCCTTGCGGACTCTTTTACAGCGGCTGTTGCACCTGATTCCGTTACTGCTGCTTTTCCTTTTTCCGTTTTGGTAGACGGCATCTTTTCAACCGGGCAGCACTATTTCACGGAGCGCTCCGGCCAGAATTTTCATATTCTTCTCTATACCCTTACCGGAGAAGGACTGATTACCGTCAGAAACCAGCAGATTTCACTTTCCAGGCATCAGGCGGTTCTTCTTCCATCCTATGAATATCATCGATATCAGAACGCTTCCGCCAGTCCCTGGGACTTTGCCTGGGCACATCTGACCGGCTGCGGTGTCTCTGACTTTTCGGCTTCTTTAAACATGGAAAAAATCCATGTAATTACACCATGGGATACCGACCATTTTTTCAAAACATTCCAGGATTTGTACCGGATCACGAAAGAGGGGACACTTCTGTCCTTCGCCCGGTGCAGTCATTACATATCCGGATTGCTGACCAGTATGCTGGAAGGTCTTGTACAGGATACCCTTCTATCCTCCCCTGGTAATTCAGATATTGCCGCTACCGTGGAATATCTACAGATGCATTACCGGGAAGCCATCTCCATTGATGCGCTTTTGGATAAAGTACATTTTTCCAAATATCACTTTATCCGCCTTTTCAAAAAGCAGGTGGGCACAACACCTTACTCTTATCTGACGGGTTACCGGATCAGTCAGAGCAAACGCCTGCTGTGTACCACCCACGACAGTATCAGCGATATTGCCGGTCAGGTGGGATTTACCGGGGAGAGTAATTTTATCCACCAGTTTAAATCCATTGTGGGAGAAACACCTGCGGCATTCCGGAAAAATAACTGGGGGTTCTAAATTATATTTCTTTGTTTTGAAACTATTTTTTTCTGTATTTGGTAAGATCGATTGCAACGGCTACGGCAATGATAATACCCTTGATTACCTGCTGCCACATTGGACTTACTGCAATAAACTGCAGTCCGTACTGGATTACAGAGAAAATCAGCACACCGCTGACAATTCCGCTGACCTTACCAATACCGCCGTTTAAGGAAACACCGCCCACTACACAAGCTGCAATGGCATCCAGTTCGTATCCGTTACCATACTGATTCGTGGCTCCCGCTGTTCTTGCAGCCTCCAGTACTCCGGCAACACCATATAAAACGGATGCCAGGACGAATATTCCCATAATGGTTTTAAATACGTTGACACCGGAAACAATTGCTGCTTCCCGGTTTCCTCCGATTGCATACACGTTCTTGCCAAATTCTGTTTTATTCAGAATAAACCAGATCAGAATTACGAAAAAGATAGCGATTGGCACTAAAATAGAAATTCCGGGAAATCCGCCGATTTCCAGAATCTTTTTCTGCCCCAGCACGATAAAATCACTGCGGATACCGCCGATTGGCTGGGATTTGTTTGGCGCCATGTCAAAATAAAGGGAACATGCACCATACACAATAACCTGGACGGCTAACGTAGCAATAAATGGATGCATATCGAATTTTGCAACTAGAAATCCATTTAAAATTCCAAACAAAGCACATGCTCCAATTGCTAAAAGAATTGGAAAAATAACTGCCATGTATGGAAGATCCGGAAAGAACCGGTTGGCATAATCAGCCGTCTGCAGCATAGATGTGGAAACGACTGCTGCAAGACCCACCATACGGCCTGCTGAAAGATCCGTACCTGCTATCAGCAGTGTAAAACAAATTCCCAGCGCCACAATCATTTTTGTAGATGACTGAGTTAAAATATCCAGCAATACCTGCAGCTGCATAAAACGCGGCTGGATAAACATAATTACGACAATTAAAACCAAAAGTGCAATCATAATCGCATTATTTGTAACAAACCTCTTAGCTGTCTTTCCTGACAGCTCTACATCCGTACCGTGGAATCTACGGGCTGCAAGCTGGTTGATTCCATAACCCAGGGCAGCTAACCCTACCAGGGCTACATACAGGTAAAGATCATAAAATACTGCCGGATCCAATGCCCAGTACAGGACAAAACCCAAAGCCAGCAGCAGAATGCCCGCTGAAATAAATGAAACGGCAAATGGCTTACGCGCGACCATCTTTCCTGATTTCTGCATATGTATTACCTCTCTCTCTATCGAACTTCTTAAACCTTGTCTTAGGATTCAGAATATCTAGTTTATATATCTAATTCATAAATTTCGTAGCACAATTCATGACGCTTACCGAGTCTGCTTCTTCTGTTTCTAAAATACCGGTTACCCGGCCTTCACACATGACCATGATGCGGTCCGACATTCCCAACAGCTCCGGCATTTCCGAGGAAATCATAATGATGGATTTTCCCTGGCTCGCAAGCTTGTGCATGATTGTATAGATTTCATATTTTGCCCCTACATCAATTCCCCTGGTAGGCTCATCCAGGATTAATATATCCGGTTCGGTCAGCAGCCATCTGGCAAGCAGTACTTTCTGCTGATTACCTCCGGACAGGTTCTGGATTGCTTCTTCCATGTTGGGAGTCTTCGTCCTTAACTCCGTATTCGATTCCTGGGCGGCTCTTACCCTCTGGCTCTGTCTCAATACGCCCATGCGGGCATAATTTTTCTGGTTTGCAATTACCGTATTATCCAATACAGACAGAATTCCAAAAATTCCGGTTGCCCTTCGTTCTTCCGTCAGCAGTGCAATCTTTTCTTTAATGGCATCCCGTGGAGATTTGATGTCCAGTTTTTTGCCATCCTTTGCAATGCTTCCTTCCGCGATCTCCCTTAATCCAAAAATCGCTTCCACAACTTCCGTCCTCTGGGCACCTACCAGTCCACCGATGCCAAGGATTTCACCTTTTCTTAATTCAAAACTTACATTTTGAAAAGACTTGGGCAGCGGAGAACATAAATTTTCTACTTTCAGTATCACATCGTCGAGAGGCTTATACTCTTTTGGCGGAAACCGGTTGGTCATGTTCCTTCCTACCATCCGGCTGATTATAATATCCGTTGTCAAATCTTTTGCATCCCACGTGCCCACATACTGTCCGTCTCTCATAATGGTTACTTCATCAGATATTTTCAGAATCTCCTCCATCTTATGAGAAATGTAAATGATTGCACAGCCTTTATCCTGAAGCTGCCGTATTATCTTAAACAAATGGTGAGTCTCATTTTCCGTCAGGGAAGACGTTGGCTCGTCCATAATAATAATCTTGGAATTATAGCTGACAGCCTTTGCAATCTCAACAAGCTGCAGACTGGATGCGGACAGGGATCCTGCCAATGCTTCGGGATCAACATCCAGGTCCACCTCCCGGAAAAGCTCTTCTGTCTTTTGAATCATTTTTTTTCGATCTACAACGATCCCCATTTTGGGAAATCTTCCAAGCCAGATGTTCTCCATTACAGGCCTGAAGCGAATTGGATGCAGTTCCTGATGAATCATAGAAACTCCCAAATCTAAAGCCTGCTTGGAAGTCATGATTTTTTCGGGCTTTCCATCCAGGATAATTTCCCCGCCGTCCTCATGATATATCCCGAACAGGCATTTCATTAACGTTGATTTTCCGGCACCATTTTCCCCCATCAACGCATGTACACTCCCTTTTTTCACAGTAAGGCTGACCTGGTCAAGTGCCTTTACCCCTGGGAATACTTTCGTAATATTTTTCATTTCTAATACGATATCTCCCATGCTGCCGCTCCTTCCTATCAGAAGGGCTGTTACATTAACAGCCTGTCAATGAACAACCCCAAGTCTGATTTCTATCCTTTTATTTCATATATTCCTGATAATTGTCGGCAGTTACTTTTACGTAGTCAATCCAAACATATTTGCCGTCGGTCACAGGGTATCCTATATTCTGCTCATTAATTTCTTTGCCTTCCACCGCTGCTTTTGCAACATTAATGGTAGCCTTTCCCTGATTAGCTGCGTCATTTAATACCGTTCCCAACAAGGAACCATCTTTCATCGCTTCCAATGCCGGAGCTGTAGCATCCACGCCTACCACCGGGATGTATTTTGCTTTGTCTTCTTTATTGTAACCCTCTGCCTTTAGAGCCTCTACCGCACCCAGAGCCATATCATCATTATTGGAAATTACTGCCTCGATTTTATCCAGACCCTGTCCGGTGATAAAAGCTTTCATTAAATCTGTTGCCTTTGCCTTGTCCCACATAGCAGTATCTGCTGCCAGTTTCTCTGTTTTAAACCCGGCTTCTTCAATGGCTTTAATGGAATATTCAGTACGAAGCGTTGCATCCTGATGTCCTGGTTCTCCCTGAAGCATGACATACTGGATAACTCCGTCTCCGTTTTTATCCGCATCGGGATTTGCTTTAAAATAGTCGGCAATGATTTCTCCCGAAAGCTGACCGGACTGTTCTGCCTTAGCGCCTACATACCATACTTGATCGTAGCTCTTCATATCCGCTTCTTCCGGTTCACGGTTTAAAAATACAATCGGAAGGCTCTTTGCTTTTGCTTTTTCTATAATCGGACCCGCAGCAGTACGGTCTACCGGGTTAATTGCAAGTGCCGTTACACCCTTTGTAATAAAAGTATCTACCTGCTCATTCTGGGTCGGCTGCTTATTTTGTGAATCCACCAATTCAAGTTCTGCTCCCTCTGCCTTTGCCTGGTCTGTCATAGCAGTTCTTACACCTGTCATAAAGGTATCATCAAATTTGTAAATTGCAGAGCCGATCATTACATTGGCGTCACTTTTCCCTTCGCCGGATGTACTTCCTGCATCTTCGGAAGCTGACTGGGAAGTACCGGTAGCCGCGGATTCTCCCCCTCTTGTTCCGCATCCGGCCATAACGCCCATTGTCATCACTGCTGCTGCTCCGCAAGTCAGAGCTTTCATTACTGTCTTTCTTTTCATCTTAAAATCCTCCTTTTTTATATCTCAAATAAGATATGGAAATAACGATTATGTAAGGCTTATATTTTGCCTTTTCGTTTTTCTTCGTCATTATAGCATTGAAGTATAAAAAGGGTTTAGTATTTAATTTATCAGATTTAAAACTATTTTGGGCTTCTTTTTTATCCAATTAGGAGATAATTAAGATATCTGTACTTTTTAGTCAAAAAAATTCGGATATCATTGATTTGGTTAATTTACTAATTGACCACTCAGTCTGTTTCTGCTATACTACAAACAGACCACTCAGTCAATTATTAAATATTTGGAGGATTCCTTCATGAAAAGAGAACTAAAAACATTACAAAGCCGTGAAAAAATAATGCATGCAGCTATAGGGGAATTTGGCAGATGCGGATATGATAAGGCTTCCCTGAATGCTGCACTTGCAGAAAGCGGTATATCCAAAGGGCTGGTATACCACTATTTTAAAAATAAAGATGAGTTGTATCTCAGCTGCGTAAAAACCTGCTTTGAAGCTTTAACGAAATATCTGAAAGTGAAATGTCCCGAAACCATTCGGTCTGATCTAAGACTGGAGGAATATTTTGATGCCCGACTTCGTTTTTTTACAGAGAATCCCTTATTCATACGTATTTTTTACAATGCCGTCATACAGCCGCCAACTCATTTAAAAGCGGACATTGATGTATTAAAGAAAGATCTCGATCAATTTAATCTCAGACTCTTTGAATCCGCATTATCCGGACTAACCCTGCGCAAAGGAATATCCGTTGAAGATGCCTGTTCCTATTTCATTGCAGTTCAGGAAATATTTCACCAGCAATATTTTCAAGATTCAAACGGTTGGGAAAATGAAAATAAATTTATCAAGATTCATGAAGAAAAAGTAAGAAAATCGGTAGATATGATTTTATATGGCATCGCGGTAGTGTCAAATGATTTATGAAAAACTTGAGTAAAAAAAATTGCTCAAAGGAACCTTGAAATCTGTAGATATTTGAGACGATCAGTCCTCCGGAGGCTCAGGGCGCTGCCCTGAAAACCCGCAAGGGACTTGTCCCTTGACCCATTTTCGGGCCTTGCCCG
>JAGZJZ010000100.1 GCA_018365455.1 Clostridiales bacterium | reverse complement strand
TAAAGCCATTGACTCGAGTTATATCTGTGTCGGATTTTGTTTTTTGCTGTCTGTTTGAGACAGCTTTGTTATAATACCACCTGGTATCCCATCTGTCAACCGTTATTTTGTATTTTATTTGAATTTTTCAAACAATTAGTTCAATTCCATAATATTAGGACTCTTCTACAAGTAATAGACGCAAAGTTTCATTCCAAATACAGAATGAAACTTTGGCAATTTTTATACCCCATAATAATTGTATATTGCATGAGCTGCATATACAGCAACTCCTTCTCCATACTGCGCGTCAGTTACTTCTGCCAGTTTTTCTTCCTTTAAATACTCTTTTGCTAAATCAAGGAGAATAGATCTGGCATTATCCAGTTTGAACAATTCCTTATATATTTCTGCAAGCTTTGCAACTGATACTTTTTCCAACTCTGTATTTCCTGTTTCTTTTGCTATGGCTAATTGCCGGTAGACTTCTTCATTCTCATTTTGCTGTGGGACCAAATCTTCTTTATTTCCTGTGGACTGCAGCGCTGCTTCTACTGCTTTTTCTTTGCTTCCATACCATTTGAATAAATCTGCCATAGTTTGTTCATTTTTCAGATTCTCTGTCATCTGTTCCCGCATTTTATCTATACTGCCATACTTTTTTATCTGCCGCTCAAGTTCCTCCTGAGAGATGCATTCTATCATATGGTCCAAGATCTGCTGCACATCGTCATCATTGAATGCTTCAAAACTCATCGTATTAACCCCTTTCATCACATCTGTTATCAGTTCAATAAGTCCATTTAAACTATTTCGTTTCTTTTCCAGTAAAGCTTTTTGTGTTAAAAGTACCTGTTCTTTGTTGTAACCGGGATTTTCCATAATTTCTTTTATGCCAGCCAGGGATACTTCGATTTCCCGGAAGAACATGATCTGCTGTAATTTTTCTAATGCCTGATTATCATAGAGCCGATATCCTGCTTCTGTTAGCCGCGCAGGCTTTAGCAGCCCTATTTCATCATAATAGCGAAGTGTTCTGATACTTACCCCTGTGATTTCCGCTACTTCTTTTACTGTTTTCATTTTGCCTCCTTTCCTTTTCATCTTAAACCATTACGCCACGAGAGAGTCAATCTATTATTTTTACCAGTGCTCTATTCGGTTAGAAATGAAATTGACAATGGATCACTAGAGCGTATTTTATCACTGATACAACTGACTTTATGAAAATAAAAATAAGGACATAGCAGTTTGTTTTGTTTATCTGCTACATCCTATTACTTCTCTTAGAAAACAGTCCTGGAAAGATATTTGTTAAATACAATTCACGGCATCTTTTACCGTCTGAACTCCCACAATGCGTATCCCTTTAATCTTTTCAACTGCTTTTAGGGAAACTTTTGGCATAATCACTGTCTCGAATCCTAGTTTCTTGGCTTCCTGCACTCTTTGTTCCGGCATATTTACAGCTCTCACTTCCCCGCTCAACCCCACTTCACCAAAGACGATGGTCTTCTCATCGATTGCCCGGTCTTTATAACTGGATACAACCGCCATTATAATGCCCAGATCAATCGCAGGTTCATTCATTTTGATTCCCCCAGCGATATTTACATAGGCGTCACATGCTGAGAGGTGCATGCCAAGTCGTTTCTCAAGAACTGCCATTAATAAATTCACCCTGTTATAATCCGTTCCTGCTGCTGTCCTCCTGGGAATAGCTAAATTACTCTGACATACCAATGCCTGTATCTCTATTAATATGGGGCGTGTTCCTTCCATAGAACATGCAACAATCGATCCGGAAGCACCTTCCGGTTTTCCATTCAACATAAATTCTGATGGATTTGCCACTTCCACTAAACCAATATCCCTCATTTCAAATACACCGATTTCATTTGTGGATCCGAACCGGTTCTTTACCCCTCTCAGAATTCGGTACGCAGCATGGCGGTCTCCTTCAAAATATAATACCGTATCCACCATGTGTTCCAATACTCTGGGTCCGGCTACAACACCCTCTTTGGTTACGTGTCCCACTAGAAAAATAGAAATCCCAAGACCTTTTGCAATCTGCATAAATACATTTGTAGACTCTCTTACCTGTGACACACTTCCCGGAGCAGAACTCACCTCATCCCGATACATTGTCTGTATGGAGTCTATCACTACTACTTCCGGATTGATTTTTTTAATAACTTCCTGGATAATTTCCAAGTTTGTTTCACACAAGATCAACAGAGAATCTTTAAAATCTCCAATTCTGCTGGCTCTGAGTTTGATTTGCTGTAATGATTCTTCTCCAGAAATATATAGCACTTTCACCGCTTTATCAGTCAGATTCTTACATACCTGAAGCAGCAGCGTAGACTTACCGATTCCCGGATCCCCCCCAACTAAAATCAAAGAGCCTTGTACAATACCTCCACCCAGGACCCGGTCAAGCTCCATCATTCCAGTCTGCATCCGGTCAGTTTCTTTCATTTGGATACTGGTAAGCTTCATGGGTTCTATTTCATTTGCTTTTTTTACCGCTTTAACGGATGAGGTCTTTTGAATTACTTCTTCTGTAAACGTATTCCATTCTTTACAGGCGGGACACTGCCCGGACCATTTGCTGGATTCATATCCACAGTTTTGACAAAAAAATACCGTAGTTTTTCCTTTAGCCATCAATTCCTCCTTAAATACTGATTTATCCGAAAGAAGTCCGGTTTCTCCACAATAGCTGTGAAAAGACCGGACTTCTTTTTACTTTATTTCCACCAGCATCAAATCAGATGAGCGCCCACGCGCTTCCATCTGGCAGCTGCCGCTAGAGCGTGTTTGAAAAATGCTTTCTGACATCTGTGCGTTCCAGTTTGGTATATTTGTCCCGAATTCAGGTTACATAGCCCGCTATGTGCCCTTCATTTGGGACAAATATACCGCAAAGTGGGGCGTGCAGATGGCGGGAATGATTTATCAAACACGCTCTAGGGTTTATAACTTGCAAAGCCTTAATACGCCAACGTATTAGATCATGATTCACTCGTTTTTGCGATGTAAGACGTACAGATTGATAAAGTGCTTTATATACACACACCTGAAGAATGATTTTCTAACAGGTTCTAAGCTCTTACGATTTTAACAAAAGCTTTATCCGTATTATCTAATTCTACGCTTAAAGAAAGCTTACCACCCAGATTTGTCTGCATTTTTCCGGCATTTTCGTCATCAATAAAGATTTCGTAAGCAGTATCTTCTTCCAATTCAACTGTGATCTGTGCATCTGTAGGTCCTTCAACTTCAAAGCTGACCCCATTTGCATCTGCTGAAAGATGATTTACGGTAGTTCCGGGAACAGATTCATATACGAACATTCCATTTCTTTCTAACTTGGTAATTTCTTTAAATGTTTTTACCTTATACAAATCCCCATTATATTCAAAATCAGAAAGCTTTGATTTCTGGTCCAATTCATAATTCCCGAAACTAATTGTTCCGTCATCTTCTGTACGTATTAATTCTTTTACAACTGACATTAGTATGCCCTCCTAGTATTTCGTTGATAGTTATCCTCTATTCTATTGTTCTTAAAATTTTATCATAAAAAAGAGAAATATGCTAGTGATTTATTCATTCTTCATGAAAATTTAATGGGTAGCTAAACAGTACAGCAAGCATGAACTGTTACACATCCAGCCCATTGAAATTCGCCTTCTGCGAAGGGCTGGGCGTCTGCAGCCACCAGGTTTTCGTACAGTCTGCGCAGTAAATGCGCAGACCTGTCGGAACTGTTACGGTTAGCTTTCACTCTATTTTATATAAAATTTAATTTCTTTATTTGATAACCCAACGCTTACCGTATCCCCTGATTTCACTTTTCCTTCCAGGATTTCCTCTGCAAGTGCATCTTCAATCTTATTTTGAATTGCCCGCTTTAACGGTCTTGCTCCGTACTTATCATCAAAACCTTCTTCCGAAATAAAGCTCTTTACAGAATCCCTTACATTTAAAGTTATATTCATCTGTTCCTTGCATCGTTTCGTAAATTCTTTTAACAGAAGGCCAACGATACTCTTTATATTTTCTTTGTTTAAAGAATGGAATACAATAATTTCGTCAATTCGGTTTAAGAATTCCGGCTTAAACATGCGGCGGACTTCCTCCATAACATTGCCCTTCATGACATTATAATTGTGTTTTTCATCATCTACTGCTGCAAAACCCAGTTTTTTCGGTGAAATAATGGACTGTGCACCGGCATTGGATGTCATAATGAGAATTGTATTTTTAAAATCTATCTTACGCCCCTGGGCATCTGTTATGTGCCCGTCATCTAATACCTGGAGCAGAATATTAAATACATCCGGATGTGCCTTTTCAATTTCGTCAAACAAAATGACAGAATATGGGTTACGGCGAACTTTTTCACTTAGCTGACCGCCTTCTTCATATCCAACATATCCAGGAGGGGAACCTACCAGCTTAGAAACGCTGTGCTTCTCCATGTATTCAGACATATCAACCCGAATCATTGCCTGTTCACTGCCAAAAACAGTCTCTGCAACCGCTTTGGACAACTCCGTTTTTCCTACACCGGTTGGACCCAGGAATAAAAATGATCCGATTGGGCGCTTCGGATCCTTTAATCCGACTCTGCCCCGCTTGATAGCCTTGGCAACTGCAGTTACCGCTTCATCCTGTCCTATGACCCTTTGATGAAGTGTCTGTTCCAGGCGAAGCAGCCGGTGCGTTTCTTTTTCAGCCAGTTTTTGCACCGGTATCTTGGTCCACATGGATACAACTTCGGCCACATCCGGCTCTTCCACCATCAGCTGCTTCGCTGCATTC
Organism: Clostridiales bacterium; assembly: GCA_018365455.1. GTDB lineage: Bacteria > Bacillota > Clostridia > Lachnospirales > Lachnospiraceae > Robinsoniella. The sequence goes on along the minus strand of JAGZJZ010000100.1, from coordinate 9,169 downwards.
TTCTTCTCTATGCGGCTTCGCAGGCTTGTTAACTTCTTCTCTTTTGCTTCCTGTTCCTTTTTTATTCTTGCAGCCTCATCAAAGTCTCCTTCTTTAATCGCATCTTCCTTTTCCTGAGCCAAAACAAATACTTCATTCTGCAGCTCTTCCAGATTTGCCGGAACCTGGTAGCCTTTCAGCTGAACTTTGGATGCAGCTTCATCAATCAGGTCAATTGCCTTATCCGGCAGAAACCTGTCGCTGATAAATCTCATGGAATACTTCACTGCTGATTCAATTGCTTCATCCGTGATCATTACGCGGTGATGCTTCTCATAACTCGGGCGCAGCCCTTTTAGGATTTCAATTGCTTCTTCCTCTGTTGGTTCTTCTACCGTAACCGGCTGAAATCTTCGCTCAAGCGCAGGATCTTTCTCAATATATTTACGATACTCTTCAATTGTTGTAGCTCCAATCAACTGGATCTCACCCCGGGAAAGGGAAGGTTTTAAAATGTTGGAAGCATCCATTGCCCCTTCAGCTCCCCCTGCACCGATAATGGTATGAAGTTCATCTATGAACAGGAGTACGTCACTGCAATCCATAACCTCTTTGATTACTTTTTTAATTCGCTCCTCAAATTCACCACGGTATTTGGACCCTGCTACCATGCTTGCCAGATCCAGCGTAACAACCCGCTTATCCTGAATGGTCCGCGGAACGGCTCCAGCAATAATTTTTTGTGCAAGACCTTCCGCAATAGCTGTTTTACCCACTCCGGGTTCTCCTATTAAGCAGGGATTATTCTTGGTACGTCTGCTTAAAATCTGTATAATACGTTTTATTTCCTCTTCTCTTCCAATAACCGGATCCAGTTCTCCCTGACTTGCCTGCTCTGTCAAATCCCGGCTGTACTGATCCAGCATTGGCGTTGCCGAACTTTTCTGTCTGCTCTTGGACGCCTTTACTTCCTGCAGATAAGCCTTATAGGTTTCCTCATCCGCACCCATGATCCCCATGATTTCCATATACAGTTTTTGCAGCTGTATCCCCATGGTATGAAGAAGCCGCGTTGCCACACATTCCACGTCCCTTAATAAAGAGAGTAAGATATGTTCTGTTCCAATTTCATCCATTTGGAAAAAGGACGCTTCTTTTTCACTGCTTTCTAAAACAGCCTGTGCACGTGGTGTATAACCATCCGGATTGGCCAGTGCAACACCGCCTTCCGGGGCAATCAGCTGTTCTATTAAAGTCAGCAGCTGTTCTTCCTCTACACCGCCTTCTTCAAGAACAATATGTGCCGTTCCTGTTCTTTCTCTTAAGAGTCCCAACAGTAAATGTTCGGAACCGATATAACTCTGTGCACATTCCTTTGCCGCCTGCTTGGCAAGCACTAATGCGGTCTGCGCACTGTCTGTAAATTCTTTATGCATAGATATTCCTCCTGCTATTATTCATATTCTGCCAGGATCTCGTCCACCAATGCATGAACTTCCTGGCCGGTAATGTGTTTGCACCTGCCTTTTGCAAGCAAAACACGTAAATTTTCTTTCATTTCCTCTAAAGCCTGCAATTTATCGATATCCAGAGATATAATTGCTCCTCTTCTTCTGTCTATCGTCACAAATCCTTCTTGTTTTAAAACCGCATATGCTTTATTTACTGTATGCATATTGATTCCGATATCTTCCGCCAGCTGTCTTACAGAAGGTAAAACATCACCTTCCTGAATGCTGGAAGTAGCAATTCCCAATATGATCTGATTTCTAAGTTGAATATATAACGCCTCTTCACTTTGAAAATCTATTTTTATCATCATAGTATCACCCTTCTATCCTATGTTTGTTATATTTATAATATAACACCTGTCATTATCTGTCAACCCAATTTAGAATTTGGAAGCTAACACGATCTATCCCCCCGATAAGTACAAATTGGCTATCGCACGATCTGCACGCCCGGTAATTCCAAACTGATTATCGCAAAAATAGAGAGACACGCTTATCGTTCCTAAGCGGCGTCTCTCTATTTCTCATTTGTACTAATAGCCTTTTATAAATCAATCATGGTTACATCTACTTCAGGGGGATTTTCATCTGCCTGCTGCTGTAAATTCACCTGGGGATTCGGATTTTCTGAGGGCGATTTCTTTGGCGGTCTTTGCTTTTTTACAGTCTGCTGTACTGCTCCTGAATTTTGCTGTACATTCCCCTGTGGTTTTGGCTGACCATTTGGCTTAGACTGCTTCTGAACCTTTGATTGTCCCTGTTTCACCTGATCCGGCGCATTTACCTGGCCCTGTGTTTTTGACTGTGGTTTTGGCTGACCCTGTGGTCTTCCCTGGTTCTGAGGTCTGGCCTGATCGGTCTGCTTCGGCTGACCCTGAGTTCTGGGCTGAACCTGTGGTCTGGGCTGTTCGGACTGCTTCGGCTGGCTCTGGGGTCTTCCCTGAGGTGCTTTTTTACCCTGAACTCTTTTGTGTACCTGGCTTCTGTCCCCAGCGGTCTGTTTCAGCTGATTTTGCGCATTTTGCTGACCGTTTACCGGTCTTTGTGCGGTTCCTCCTGCTGCTGCATTTCCATCCTGCGTGCCGGAAACTTTCTTTACTTTTTTTACAGGTTTCACGACCTGATTGTTTGCAAAGCTTTCTTCCGCTTTTCTGGAAAGTACATCGGCTTTCACCTGCGCCTGACCATTTCCAAAGACTTCTTCTGTGGTTTCCTGTACCTTTTCTAACGGTACTCCTGGAGCATCTGCACTTTCCGGCTGCATCTCCTGAACCGGCGCATAATAATAATCCGAACTCAGTGTTTTTTCTTTTCTTGCAAATTCATTGGTATTAAAGTCCAATGTATTTTCTGCTTCCCGTAAATCATCCTTCAGATCTTTATTCTTAAGCGCCAAATTAATGATTATAAAAAGTAAGATTACAGCAAATGCAATCATACCATATAATATTTTCATAGCCAGTTCCAATTTCTGATTAACCTGCTCCATCTGTGTATTTAACATCTTCACAGTATCATTCTGTACGGAATCTGTCTGGGCTGTCTTTTGTTCTGTAGCCGGCTGTGACTCAGAAGCTGCTGCCTGATTAGTTGCCGCTTCCGATGCTGCTTCTGTTGTTGCTGCTGCATCGGCTGTTACATGAAGCGTATAAACTGCCTTACTCCCATCTTCAGCTGCAACGGTTATTGTTACGGTACCACTTCCATTATCCAGCTGATTTCCATCGATGGATGCAATCTCTGCATTTACATCGGAAGGCTGCGGATCTAATGTCAATGATTTTGTTCCAGCCGGTACTTTTACTTCATATTCTGTTGTTGAATAATAAAATTCCGGTGAAACTTCTGCGTTTTCAATGCCAAGCGTCGCCAGAGAGTTATCGCTAGACGAGCCGGTAGCAAAAACAGTCATGGAAGAAAGCCATAACATCAGCATTGCCAAAACAACCTGGTACTTCCATGTTCCTTTTAAAATCTTCATACTTTTACCTCCTGAATAGCGCAAGCTGGCTTGTGCTATTCCTTAATTAGTAGTTTGAAAGCGATTTTCTTTCAAACTTATACCCCTTGCATACCGCAGACGGGTCTGCGGTACTGCTTCAATAGAAAGTATGGAACGCTTTTTGCTCCAAACTTTACCCCTTTTCATTATTTTGGCAGGAACTATGCCTCGTCAATCGCCTTGCCAATATCATTTCGGTAATATTTGTTATCAAATGAAATCCAGTCAACTGCTTTATAAGCATTGGCCCTGGCTTCTTTTAAATCAGCACCTTTTGCGGTTACACCAAGAACACGTCCTCCATTTGTCACGATCCCCTGATCTGTGGCTTTCGTGCCTGCATGGAACACATAGTATCCTTCTTTATCTTTAAAGTTTTCAAATCCAGTGATGGTAAGCCCTTTATCGTATTTCACCGGATATCCGTCGGATGCCAGTACCACACAGACAGCTGCATTGTCTTCAAACTGCAGGTCAATCTGGTCTAAAGTACCATCTATACAAGCCTCAAATACATCTATGATATCGTTTTTCATTCTTGGCAGCACAACCTGGGCTTCCGGATCACCGAATCTTGCATTGTATTCCAGTACCTTTGGTCCTTTATCTGTGAGCATCAGTCCAAAGAAAATAATACCTTTAAATTCCCGTTCCTCTGATGCCATAGCATCCACGCTGGCCTGGTATACATATTGATTGCAGAAATCGTCTACTTCCTTTGTATAGAACGGGCTTGGTGAAAATGTACCCATACCGCCGGTATTCAGACCGGTATCCCCATCACCTGCACGCTTATGATCCTGAGCACTGGTCATGGTCTTAATTGTTTTGCCATCCACAAAAGAAAGTACGGATACTTCCCGTCCCGTCATAAACTCTTCTACAACCAGGCGGTTACCTGCACTTCCAAACTGTTTGTCCAGCATTATTGCTTTGACGCCTTCTTCTGCCTCTTCCAGGGTATTGCAAATCAGAACACCCTTACCAAGTGCCAAACCATCTGCTTTTAATACGATGGGGTATTCAGCAGTCTTCAGATACGCAAGAGCTGCCTTTGGATCGTCAAAATTCTCATAACCGGCTGTGGGAATATTATACTTCTTCATCAGATCCTTGGAAAATGCTTTGGAACCTTCCAGTATCGCTGCATTTTTACGCGGTCCGAATACTCTTAATCCTTCTGCTTCAAACGCATCTACTACTCCACCTACCAGCGGATCATCCATACCTATTATAGTCAGGTCAATTTCTTTTTCTTTGGCAAATGCCACCAGTTTCTCAAACTCCATTGCACCAATATCTACACATTCAGCATATTCTGCAATTCCTGCATTTCCCGGTGCACAGTAAATCTTATCTGCTTTTGGGCTCTGTGCTACTTTCCAGGCGATGGCATGTTCTCTGCCGCCGCTGCCTACGATTAGTATTTTCATGAATTCGTTTCCTTCTTTCATTTTTAATCCCGCTGCATATCACATTACAGTTATATCTGCGATAATGCATAAAACATCGTAACATGTTACAAACAGACTGACTCTAATCTGCAATCCAAACTTTATGATCCTTTACAGATATCCTGCCGTTTGCAATTAAGTTTATTGCTTCCGGCATAATTTTCCACTCTGCTTCCATCATGACACGCTGCTGCAATTTTTCCGGTGTATCATCCTGGTGCACATCTACTGCTTTTTGTAATATAATCGGACCTGTGTCCGTACCTTCATCCACAAAATGTACCGTTGCGCCTGTCACTTTCGCTCCACGCTCCAGCACTGCTTCATGCACTTTCAAACCATAATATCCGGTTCCGCAGAAAGCTGGTATTAATGCAGGATGTACATTAATAATCTTATTTGGAAATGCCTGAACCATAATTTCCGGTATTACCACCAGACATCCAGCCAGTACAACCAGATCGGCATCATGGGACTGTATCGTTTTCAGAAGATCCTCATTAAATGCACTGCGGTTTTCATAATCTTTTGGCGAAACACATACATGGGGTATATGGTTCTCTTTTGCTCGTTCAAGAGCAAATGCATTTTTGTTGTTGCTGATTACAACGGCAATCTCCGTGTTTGTAATGCTTCCATTTGCTATTCCGTCGATAATTGCCTGGAGATTGGTACCGCCTCCAGATACCAATACTGCAATTTTTAGCATAATGTTACTCCTTTTTCACCTGCTTCAATCTGGCCTACTACATAAGCGTTTTCTCCGGATGCTTCAATTGCCTTAACAGCTGCATCTACGTCTGCCGGATCTACTGCAACGATCATACCAAGACCCATATTATAAGTATTGTACATCATTTCTTCTTCAATTTGTCCTTCACGGGCAAGCATTTTAAAGATAGCCGGTACCTCATAACTGTCTTTCTTTATTACGGCACGAACTCCGTCAGGAAGCATTCTCGGTACGTTTTCATAGAAGCCGCCGCCAGTAATATGGCTGCATCCCTTGATTGTAACCCCTGCCTCTTTTACATTTCTGAGTGCTTTTACATAGATCTTCGTAGGTGCGATAAGCGCTTCTCCCAGAGTCTTTCCCAGTTCCTCATGATAAGTTTCCAAAACGTCTTTTTCCATTTTAAATACTTTACGTACCAGCGAAAAACCGTTGCTATGTACACCGGATGATGCAATACCAATCAGAACATCACCTGATTTTAATTCTTTACCGGTAATCAGATTTTTCTCATCTACTACTCCTACTGCAAAACCTGCAAGATCGTATTCATCTTCCGGATAAAAGCCTGGCATTTCTGCAGTTTCACCGCCAATTAATGCCGCATTAGACTGTTCACATCCGTTTGCCACACCACTTACAATTGTCGCAATCTTTTCCGGTACATTTTTACCACATGCGATATAGTCCAGGAAAAATAATGGTTCTCCGCCTGCACACGCAATATCATTAACACACATAGCAACACAGTCAATTCCTACCGTATCATGTTTGTCCAAAATAAATGCCAGCTTCAGCTTTGTACCAACGCCATCTGTTCCTGACACCAGCGTAGGCTTCTCCATATCTTTAAATGCACTCATGGAAAACGCACCTGAAAATCCGCCGATATTGGTAAGAACCTCCGGTCTCATAGTTTTCTTAATATGTTCCTTCATAAGTTCTACGGACTTGTATCCCGCTTCTATATCAACGCCTGCTTTCTTGTAATCCATTATTGTTCTTCCTCCTAAAGTGGTTTTTCTATTATACTCTTAAATTGTGAATTTGCTGTGATTGGCTAATACAAATTTATGGTTATTTATATTCTTTATAACCAACTTCCTGTAATTTTGCATCTTTTGCCATAACCTGCTCTTTTAATTCTGCTGAGTATGTTTTTAATCTTCCTAATAATTCTTCATCGGATGTAGCAAGGATCTTTGCTGCTAAAATACCTGCATTCGCTCCTCCGTTAATTGCTACAGTCGCAACAGGAATTCCGGATGGCATCTGTACAATAGAGTAAAGTGAATCTCTTCCTCCAAGGGATGATGTATGCATAGGGATACCAATAACAGGCATTGGGAAAATAGCTGCGCACATACCTGGCAGATGAGCTGCCATGCCCGCTCCTGCAATAATTACTTTCCAGCCTTTTTCTTCTGCAGATTTTGCATATTCAAAAAATACATCTGGCTCTCTGTGAGCTGAAAGGATATTTATTTCATATTCTACACCTAGTTTGTCTAAAATATCAGCTGCCTTAGCCATTACCGGCATATCTGAGTCGCTTCCCATTACAATTCCTACTTTTGCCATTGTACATATCTCCTTTTATCGATTGTTTTTCATTTTTTATCGAATGCTTCGCTTTTATTCTACTAAGAGTTTGGGACATTGTCAACAAAATCGCAAAATCATTTTTGGAATTGCTCCCTTAATATAGAAAAAAGTTACTGTTCACACCCTACGGATGCTCACAGTAACAGCCTCTGCCCATATAAAGTCGCCATTGGCGAGGGGCAGATGCCCGAATGCCGCCACTTTATTGGCTCCGACACCGTGCAGCCAAGTGCTCGGCAAGGTCTGAACAGTAACAAAAAGAACATTCCGGCGGGTTTATTCCCAGAGAATATCTCCGCCAATCTGTCCTTTTAAAGTGAATTATATCTTTTCAATATCCGAAACGAATCTACGCTCTTTAACCTTCATTTAAATCCATGTGTATCGCACCATATTTCCTGATATTCATAACATATACACAGCCTTCACCCAGCTTCTCTTCCATATACTTTTCATACTCTGCCGTATATTCTTTTGGAAGCAAAGTAAGGATAACTCCTGCAAAACCACCCCCATGTACACGGCATGCCCCGCCTTGAATTCGATCCAGAAACAGTTCGGTCAGCGCCAGCGCAACCGTTACGGACTGCTCGTCATAGTTCTCTAAGGAATAGCAGTTCTGCAGCCATTTCCATGAGGAATTGCCGGATGCGGTAATTAACCTTAAAAATTCATCATATTGCTGGCCTTTCAGTGCTGCTACCTGTGCATCCACCCGCTGGTTTTCCGTAAAGAAATGCAGTGCACGCATAACGGCACGGTCTCCTGCGCTCTTGCGAACCTCTGTGACATTCTTCAAAAATTCTTCCAGCGATACTTCCGATAAGGTTTCTTTCCCAAAGAACGCCGCTGCTTTTTTCATTTCGATTGGTACAGAAGAGTATTCCGCACTCAAGTCAGCATGTCCTTTTCCTGTATTTACAATAATTAAGTCGTAGTTGATACTGTCAAAACTAAAATCAATTTTTTCAATAACAGGCTGATCGGGATTTTTGAAATCCATTGCAACGATTCCGCCGCAGGCACATGCCATCTGATCTAGAAGTCCGGACTGCTTGTTCCAGTATTTATTTTCCGAATATTTACCGATTTTTGCATATGCAACGGTATTCAATTTCAGATCGTTAAAGAAGTAATCTACCATACTGCAGATTAACATTTCAAACGAAGCAGAAGAACTTACTCCCGCAGCCCCAATAACATTAGTGGTAACATAAGCATCAAACCCACCGATTGCATAACCTTCTTCAATAAAACCTTTTAAAATTCCCTTTAACAGATCCGGTGTTCCTGCATGTTCTTCGGAAGGCTCCAGATCATCTAAATTGATTTGTAAGTGCTGGTCATAGTTTTCACTGATGATGTTCACCATATTGCTGTTATTTTTACTTGCCGCTGCAACACAATCTAACTGGATACTTCCAGCCAAAACTTTCCCATGATTGTGATCTGTGTGATTTCCGCCGATTTCTGTTCTGCCCGGTGCGGAAAAGAACTCGAATTCCTCATTCTTAAATTCCTCTGCAAATTTTTCTGCAACATGCTGATATCTTGCAGCATTCTCTGTAATTTTATCTTCTCCATATAAGTCTTTTAATAAGACTTTTGAAGTTTTACTTTCTAATAATGAAGATACATTTTCTAATTTCATCGCTGTTTCATCCCTTCTATTCATTTCATATATTTTCTGTTGACCTTTGTCCAGACTTCTTTTATACTATGATTATAATGAGCATCTAAGATAAATACAACAATTATATTTTCCAATTATATAACGATATTGAGATTTTAAATTTGGGTTTTGCTGAGTAAGGACGCTTTGTATAAGATAGGTAGTGTACGAAAAGATGGGCGTGGGAAACTGGTATGGACTCCGTCAGCTGGC
>JAGZJZ010000005.1 GCA_018365455.1 Clostridiales bacterium | reverse complement strand
GTCTCCAGCTTCAACAACTAAATCTTGAGAATCAGTAGTATTAAACGCTGTATATTCCATAATTAGTTGATTGTCATTCCCTGTTCTGCTTCCATTGAAATCTGGTGAACAAGCAGACAGTGATATGATAAGTAACATGACACTAAAAATAGTCATGATCTTTTTCATTATTCTTCATCTCCACTTCTGATTTGTTTATTCGTCCATCATATATTAGCTATTTAGAAGTTTTGTCAAATCCTCCACGGAAGCATCCATTTTCACAGAAACTTCTTCCATGGTCATGCCGGAAGCAAGAAAACGCTTTATCACCATTTTCATATCCTCGCCGACCTCAATGATATGGCCATCCAAATCGTAAAACCGGATCACCCGCTGGCCCCAGCTATGTTCAATCACTTCTCCCAGATATTCGATGTCCGGGTATTCTTTCAGCTTGTTTAGAAAACCGTCAAAGTCCTGTTCCTCAAAGACGATTTCCGCATTGTTAGATTTCTTTAATATCTTTTCTTTCGGCAGATTCACAAGCCAGTCAAAATCCTGCTGCAGTGCCAGGCCGCAGGTAAAAGCAATGTTTCTGCCATAATCCTGGAACACCTCTAATCCAAACAGATCCTCATAAAATTTTCTTGCGGCGTTAATATCAGCCACAGATATAAGCATACATACGTGTTTCATGCAAATACTCCTTTCAAACTGTGGTTTCCCATTTTCATATAAGTTGATTGATTATTTATTCAAATCCAACCGAATTGACACTGGTCTTCACGGTTGAATATTTATTATACCATAGAGCAGCCTGTACCTCCACTTTTTCATTTCCGGTTTTGTCCAAGATTTATCCTGCTTTTGTCCAAGTTTAACCCTACGGGTATTTCCCGCAGTTCTTTCCGAAATTGGTGCGCAAAACGAATCGTCTTAACTGTACCGCCTTTTTCCCGACCGTCATACACTGCAATTACACGGTCTGAATGTTCCACCATGTAACGGTTGCGTTTGGCATAGACATTGGGCCTGTATTCATCCTGAATTACGATAACCTCTGCACAGGCATCCAGAAGGGCGTTTGTATGTTCCTTCTGGCACAGACTGTCCATCCGTTTCCAGTATGGAAGCACCGCAATCAACCGCAGCTCAGGGAAATCCTTTTGCAGAATCACTACAACTTCCGCAAAGTATTGGTCTGCACCATTGGCAAATCCGGTCATAAATCCGGTATAACCATCCGAAACCGCCTTTACAATTTCACGCCGCAAAGCATATTTTACCGCGTCTATCTGTTCATCCGGTATATCTCTGTGTCCTGTGACACAACAGGTCTTTTCTTCCATTAGGTTCCTCCGTTTAATAGATTTAATTTTGTATCTATCATCATTATAATAGCTTTATTTTTTCAAGTCAACGCAAATACCCTTTTTCTATTTGCGAATAGAAGTAATGTATGAGGTACAATCTATTACAGAGTAGGAGGTGGGTCTGATGTATGAAGAATTCGTCCCGGAACGGCTGGCAAAGCTGAGATTACAAAAAGGTGTATCTGCACGCGATATGTCATTGTCGTTGGGGCAGGCAAACAACTACATCAATAACATTGAAAACAAAAAATCACTTCCTGCCATGCAGTCCTTCTTCTATATCTGTGAATATCTTGGCGTAACACCAAAGGAATTCTTTGATGAAGAAAATCTTTATCCAGAAACCCTGCAGGAATTTATTGCAGAAGCAAAGAAACTGGATCCAAAATTAATGGCATATATCCTCGGCATTATGAAAGAACTGAACAGCAAAAAGTAAAGTGGTCACACGGATTGGCTGCTTTTTTCTTATTATCTCCTCTGTGTTCCTAAATCCATCCTCAGAACATTCTATATTCATACTTTTTTCCCTGTCAGAGCCACTCCCCCCCCCTAATTCAAATACATTCTTTTCCATAATGTCTGTTACAGCCTGAAATATGGTAAAAAATTTATGGCCAAATCAGTTTCGCCATAATATCCTCTTCCCTCACAAAAGGTTCTTCCCAGTATCTGGAGTCCAGTGAATGCCCTGCATTGTCTCCAAGAACATAATAACAGTTCTCCGGTACTGCCACACTGATTCCATTGTGCTCTATTTGTTCATTTTTTACCGCTGCAATCCGCTTGACCAGCAGCTTCCCGTCATGATGAAAAATAATAATATCGCCTGTTTCAAGTTTGGAATAAATCCGGACTCCAACAATATAACTGTCTTTTTTCAATGTCGGTTCCATAGACTCCGTAGGTACATAACCCAACAAAAATATCATCCTAAATAAAATCAATGTAATGATCATAATGAGAAACGGAATTATCCATTTCCATGTGCTCTTTTTCAGTCTACTCATAATTTGCCTCCAAAAATAAAAAAAAGCGAGATGCTGTAAACCAATCAAGGCTATCCGCATCCCATATGATCTGCCCGTCACCCCTCCAGATGATAGGCATCTGCAAGCTGCACAAACTCCGGCCGGCTCTTCAGGAACTTCCGTGCTTTGGATACCCAAGCACAAACCAGTTTTGCTGAAGCATTCATTTTTACTCCAATTTCACTGCTTGTATATCCTTTTGACATCATGCAGATGGCGTCTATGCCTTTACTGGTGGAAGGCGGTGCCTCGGCCTTTGCCTGTTCGAGTATACGATTGATGTCCATACGAAAATCCGATAGTTCCTCCGGAGTTTCCTGTTCTGCTGCAATATATGGGGTCACATCGGAGAGAATCTCCTTCGCCTGTCTTCGGGTAGCATAAACCATGGCATCACAGATCTCATGCCAGATCAGCCGATAGGCATAGGTGGAAAACGTGCCGCCCTTGTCAGTTGCAGCAGCTTTGCATAGGCCAATGCTTCCAATCTGAAAAAGATCTTCGTAGGAATACATACCCACCTGATAAGGGGGCTGCAGCTTATCCTGAATCACTCTATGTATCAGACCGATATTTTTTGCAACCTTCTCCTGTTCTTTTCCTGTTAATATCATGAGGCTGCCACGCCCCCTTCTAATGCTCGAAATCGGTATCTGTTCTTTCCGGATTTACGGCGCTCCATCAGCCTGCGGCTCTCTTCAATAACCTGTTTGCAGTAATATTCCCCCAGATGGCCAATATGTGCCTCCGATAAAGGAGCACAAATTAAGTCTGCCAGCCACTGATAAGCATCCTGTTTGCTCATCATCCCAGACTGGTGCAGCTGGTCAAAATAGTGATGTGCGGTCCGCCTGAGGGTGCGAAGTTCATGATTGGCCAGGCTTCCCACTGGGATATTGGTTCCAGCATGGACTCGTACATAAGCGTCACATTCCGGATAACGGCCGCATACATAGAGCATTGTTTTTTTACTGTTATCATGATAAATCCCATCCGCACTCCGATAAATAACCGGACTGCCACAATAAGGGCAACGCATAGAACCTGCCTGAAATCCCTTTCTTTTCTTTTTTTGTTTTTTCATCGTCTTAACCTCCGTTTGGATAAAAGAAAAAGCCGGAAGGTCTGCAAAAAAGCATACAGAGCCAAAGCACTGGAATTTCAATGTCTCATCCAGCAAATTGACTCTGTAAGTATTTAAGCAGCCTTCCGGCTTTAATATTCAAATGACTTGCGTTGTTATGGATCCGCTCAATGCGCAGAATCCGTAACGGTTCCCTAATTCCCTTGAATCAGGTCTGACGCTATACCACAAACGTACCGAGAGCCTGAACGCAAGTCCCTGCCACGGTTATAGTATAGCAAATTAAAATCTGCATGTCAAGCCTTATAGGAATATTTATTTTAATTTTTTGTTCAAATTATTCCTATAAGGATTTCTCGTGTGTTCCGAAATCAGTCTGAGACTAATCCTCTCCATATTCATCCTCGTACTCAACATCGCTTTCACTGCGTTTTTTCATCACCTGCATGACGACTAAACTGCCGACAGCCAAAACCATGCCGCCTGCAAATAGTACGAGATGAAGTACCGGGATGCCTGCAACTGTGCCCTTTGTATCTTGCCCGCTATTTGAACCATTGCTTTTCTGGTTCTCACTGCTCTCATTTTGCATCTCCTCTGTTGTGGCAGGGACTTGCGTTGCTTGTGGAGCAGATACAGAGGAATTCATACAGGTCAGCACATAGGATTTGCTGCCGCCCAGTTCCATTCTCAGGACACCGTCTTCGCCAACTGCTATGGTTCCAGGGTACATCCCGGAATCCGTTTTCAGCTGAAATTCTACTCCAGCCCAGTCTGCACCGAGCTGAATTTCCAGTTTCTCAGGTTCTATGACCTGCATTTCCGTTCCATCCGTTCCCTGCGGCTCCGCATAGATCGGTGTGGCCGGAATGCAGAGGATACAGATGAGAGAAAGGACTGTCAGAATTCCTTTTAACAATTTTACTTTCATGGTCATTTCCTCCTAAAAAAGGCTGCCCTTTTAAGGACAGCCCATGATAATCATATGAATTTTTAAGTGTCTTTTCGTAAAATATCCAGATATTCCTGATAAGCAAATACCCTGTTTCTGCTTGCATTGTTTGTCTGCATTAAGATTCCCTCTTTCACAAACCTGCCCACTGCTGCGGATACTGTGCTAAAAGAGAGTCCTAATTCATCTGCTGTCTTCCTAATATCAATAATCGGGTTTTGCTCCAGATAGGAAAACAGTTTTTCTGCTGTTTGCGCTGCACGCCCCATCTGCTTAACAACCGCCTCGTTACGGTCATGCAGAGCGGAGAGCTTATGGATTGCCTCCGTTGCATCCTCAGCAGATTCTTTCACTGCCTGCAGGAAAAACCTGACCCACTGCTCATAATTGTCTTTGTTTCTGACTTCACTCATACGGTCATAATATTCGATGCGGTTTTTCTTCAGAAAACAGGAAATATACAGAGCTGGTGTTTTCAGGGCTTTTTTCTCAATTAAAAACAAAGTAATCAGAAGTCTCCCTACACGGCCGTTTCCATCTAAAAACGGATGGATCGTTTCAAACTGATAGTGAAGAAGAGCCGCTTGGATTAGGATATCCAGCGTATCATCCGAATGGATGTACTTTTCCAAATCCGACATTGCTTTTTGCATGTCTTCTGGGCGCGGCGGAATATATCTCGCATTTTTCAGCGTGCTTCCTGCAGCTCCGATCCAGTTTTGAGAGATCCGGAATTCGCCCGGACTCTTTTCCTGGCCTCTGACGCCTTCCATCAAAACAGCATGGGTCTCTTTAATCAGCCGATTACAAAGCGGCAGAGTTTCTAACCGATTCAGTGCAAATTCAGTAGCCTTGATATAATTGATGACATCCGACACATTCTGGTTTGCATTCTGTTCAATGAGTGGATCCAGCACATCCTCCAGTGTAGCCTGTGTGCCCTCGATCTGGGAGGACAACAACGCTTCCTTACGCACATACATGGAGATAAAAAGGCTCATATTGGGAATATTAGCAGAAAGAGTGTCCAGTGTAGCCAGTGCTTTTGTCGCCCCAATTAAAGCAGTAATCATATCCGCATCCATCTCCAATAACGGCGGAAGTGGTGCTGGACAAAAAGATTTGTATTCTGCCTCTCCGCTTAAATTCTTGACATATTCTCCCGCTCTTCCCATAAAAGACACCTCCAAATCAAAATAACACTCTTATTATACCTCCGTTATTTTGATTTGTCAACTTAACTCAAAATAGATTTTTCATTTATTATCATTTACGATTTTAAGTCATAATATTTGTCCTCCAAAACTTTTTTTATTTTGATTTCATATCAACATAAGGGTCTAAATTGAGAACCGGGCAGAGAATCTCTGCCCAGTTCCTTTCTGATTTACAGATTCTTACTTCGTATCTTTCTTCTTGCGTTTTTTGGCCCAGAAGATGCTTGTGCCAAGTCCAGCGGCGCTGGCAGCAATTAAGCCAATCCACATCCACGGATTGAAGTCATCGCCTGTCTTTGGTACATCCACCGTAACTTTATCGTTATGAACATTGACTGTCAAGGTTTCATCCGCAACAAGTTCGACTACCACAGGCGCAGGACGCTTGTATCCGGCGCTGAGGCTGTCTTCCACCTCGGTGATTGTATATTTTCCGATCCGGAGGTCCTCAATATAGATTTTACCGTTAGAATCCGTCTTGAACGTCTTATCGTAATCATCTCCGACAATATGGAAACTGAATCCCTCTACAACCCCGTCACTGGATGTTTTGATAATCTTCAGGTTGCCTTTCTTGGCCTGATTAAGGAATCCTTTGCCAGCTTCGTTCTCCACCTCATAGACTTTTCCGTCTGTATCTATGCTGACATAATAGACGCCCTCGTCCAAATAGAAACCTTCCGGGGCCTTCGATTCTTTTACAAGATAGCCGTTGAAACGCAAATCAGTCATTTGATACTCACCAGGCTCTGTTTCATCCAGTGTTCCAAGTAGCTCATCTTCATCATCAAGCTTTTTGTTGCCATTGCTGTCAAGGTAAACCTCAAACTCTGCACCCGATAACTTATGGTCTGGATAATCTGCATCATATTTTGTCAAATGGATACTGCCCACGATAAACTCATTGGTAATCTTCAATGTGACAACCTGCCCATCCTGCTTAATTTCAACGGAGAAAGACTCCCCACATAGGACAAAACCTTCCGGCTGTTCTATTTCACGCACAATCCATGCTCCGTATGGCACCTTGTCAAAACCGAAGCTGCCATCCTCGGCAGATGTAGTCACTAGAATGGCATTTTCTTCCGTAAATTCTTTTGTGGACTCCGTAAACAGACCAATCTTTGCGCCTGCCAATGCGTTGCCGTCTTCATCCTGTTTCTTTCCGGAAATGGAGCCGTATTTTAAAGTGTTTTCAATGGCTTCTCCATCATTGGCCAGAATCTGTACCAATGCTGTTTCCTGCCCGGCATACTCAAATACCACAGGGTACTTTTTGTCAGTTGGCAGGTAATGAGGATCCGTACCGTCTTCGCGCAGGTAATAGCTACCAAAAGGCAGATCCGTCTGTGCTGTGGCGGTTCCATCCTCCTGAACCTCCAGTATTTCGATTAACCCATCTGCCGGAATGACCATTCCGTCTGCCGCTGCAATATCCTCCGCCGCATACAACCCAAAAATAACGCTGTGGACCTCACCGTTCATTCCAATACCGAACTGTTTATCCTGTTCCATCACTTTTTCCAGGCTGATCAGCACCTTCTGGCGCTCATTATAAAAGCTGGCTGAAGTTTCTGTCACTTCGACTTCCTGTCCGGCATAGGACAGTTCCACTAACTGGGATTTTATATTCAGAACCATTCCATACGGCGACTGGACCTCCGAAATTGTATATTTTCCCAAATATAAAAGGGTACTGGATGCCTGCCCGCTGCCATCCGTTGTAATGGTATCAACTACCGAACCTTTTTCAGTTCGGAGCGTTCCATCCTGCGTGTAAATGTCTTCTGCTGCACAGATTTCATAAACTGCACCTTCCAGCCCGCGGGTTTCATAGACTGGAGTATAGCGGTCAGAAAATCCTTTGTTCTCCTCTACCATAACCGTGGAAAAAATCTCGCCACTCTTGGTGATATGAATCTTGCCCTTCTGCGGCATATTCTGTTTTTCTACTACCACCACGTCCTGACTTCCATCCACCTGAAAGGATACAGGTTCGCTACTCAAAACATAACCGTAACACGTTTCCACCTCTATTAGCTCATAACAGCCATAAGGGAGCTCGCAGGGGAGCATCAGCCAGCCTTCGTCATTGGTAAAAAACGTATCGATTACAACAGGGGTCGGATAATACACATTCTGCGAAATCAGTTCTCCCGTGGAAAGGTCGCGCACCTGAAATCCAACGCCGGCGGCAGGGATGATTTTCCCAGTCTCTGCATCGTGTTTTTCAATACGGATAAAACTAGACTGGGTCAGGTTGTTCAGGATATAGGAATAAGTCTGGTCATCTTGACGGATGTACACAGTGAAGTCCGGAACAAATGCCTGGCCCTCCATGCCTTCGATCTGATGGACAGTGTACCTACCGTAGGGCATATCCTTGGAAACAGCAAATCCATCTGCATCTGTTGTCAGGATATCACGCTCCGCTTCGCGGGCATTGTCAAAACTGCCTGCACTGGAAAGATAAATTTGGAACTTGGCGCCTTCCTCCGGCTGTTCAATAATGCCCTCATGTCCGGGTGCCTTAATATCCTCTTCCGGAATCGGGGTGGTTTCATATTTATCTTTTTCAGGTTCTGTTTCTGAAGGAACTGTTTCTTCGGTATCTGGTGCCTGAGACTCCTCTGGAACTGTTTCTGTCTCCGATTCCATCTGGGTATTCCCGTCGCTTACTGCAGTATCTTTTGATTCTTCTGTTACATTGCTACCATTATCTTCCGCTTCTGCGGTTTCAGCCTTAGTCTGGGGATCGCTGCTACTGACATCCTTCTGAGGGTCGCTGCCGCTTTCCGCTGCAAGCATGAGAAGCTCCGCTACCTGTACACCAAAAGCAGATGAATTCTCAGTGTTCTCAGTATCCTTCGCAGTTTCCGTTTCCTTAACGGTCTCAATATCCTCCTGCTCCTTGTCAATATGCTTAATCAGACGGATGCGACCCATGATGACCTGCTCGGTAACATTTATAGGAATTTGATTCAGCTCTATCTCAAAATTACCAGGGTCTGCAGGAATAGTGTAAACGGACTCGTCTAAAAGATAGCCTTCCGAAGAACTGATTTCTTTCAGCGTCCAATCGGAATCACAGATAAAATAGTCACTGATAAAGGAACCTTCGGCATCCGTTGTATATGAAGCAACCAATGTATCACCCTGATACAAACCATACACTGCTCCTGCCAGGCTTGCATCACCCTGAGCATAGCCTGTTACGCGATCCTTTTTATTCACTTCCACACGGAACTTCTTCAGGATGTTTTCAAAACTGCACTTTGTTACTTTATTCCATTCTATCTGCGCCATCTGGTTTGCAGGAATCACGTATCGCACTGCCGTGTCAGTTTCTTCCAGTGTATAGGGCTCTGTACCACTGATCAGTACATTTTCAAACCTAGCTACACCAGATGAATCTGTGACTGCATACTCATCTACGGCAAGCCCTGCAAGGGAAGTACCCGATAACCGGAAGGTAA
Organism: Clostridiales bacterium; assembly: GCA_018365455.1. Classification (GTDB taxonomy): domain Bacteria; phylum Bacillota; class Clostridia; order Lachnospirales; family Lachnospiraceae; genus Robinsoniella. Next base: position 186,413 of record JAGZJZ010000005.1, on the reverse strand, counting down.
CTCCCTCTACGAGACCATCTTCAGACGTTTTTGTCACTTCCAGCTTTCCCCGTTTCAGTTTATTGTCGAACGTTACCGCCGTCGTCTTTCCTCCGACAATAGTAATCGTTTGACTCTTTTGAGGCTCATACCGATCATAACCAGCCTCAGTTACCGTATAAGTGCCTGGGAACATGCCCTCGACAGTAATGGTACCATCTTCCTGTGTTGTCACGGTCTTATTATAATTATTTCCGTTAATTGTAAACTGGATGCCGCCCACGACTCCGTCTTCCGAGGTCTTTTTCAGGCTCATCGTTCCGACAGGTGTCTCCACATTCAGGTAGGCATTAACTGGATTGGCCTTCTCCACACCGGTCACAACATCCTGAAGAGCATCGTCTCCATAAGCAATCAATTTGCACTTTCACTTACTGCCGGTATATTATTTCTGGTTGCCGAAATGCGGACGCTGCCCTCAAATGCCTGCACTGAGGTAATCTCCAGCCGATTCCCCGACTTGGTTACTTTTACGGAAGAATTAGACGAAGAAAAGCTGTAATCACTTAACACGCCGTTGCTATCCGTTAAAGTCAGCGTATATTTCCCATTGGAATATTTTAATTCCTTTGTGGCTCCGTTTGTTGAACCGGACATAAAGCTTGGAATCGTGTTATGTTTCGTCAGCAGGGATACAATCTGATCATAAGCTGCCCTTGCACCACTATTGGGATAATTGGAGCCGAAATGGAGGTTGTACACCGTGGAGCTGGTCTGTTTGTATGAACCTGTGGCTTCACGGCATCCCGTAACGAACTCCCATACCAACGTCTGTGTAGCAAGCCATTTCTCATCATCACTACCGGAAAGATTGCCCCTGTTTCCCTGGTACCCATACAGGAGCGCCATTCCGACTGCTTTTTGTTGGGCATTGGAAAGGGCATCCCATGTTTTTGACGATGCTTCTTTCAGGTTGTCCCCTGTATGCAATGGAACACCGGGCTGGATACAAAAGCCGGTATCACCGTCCACAAACATCCTGTATTTGTACTTTCCCTGGCCTCCGGCAGTATAACCATTGATGACAGCGCTGGAATTGTAATGCATTGCATTGCCATTAGAATCATAAGTATAGGAGAATGTAATCACCGCCGCATCACCTGTTGCAGCAAATACATTCTGGATCGGTATCACAGAAAAAGCTGTGACTATGGCAAGCAGCATGGCTGCCGCCTTTCTAAACATTCTTTTAAGTTTCATACGTTTCCTCCTGATTTTAATAATTAATTCGTAGCATGACAGAATAAAAACCCCGGAAATTAAACCGGGGTTCCTGCCTCTATACTGATTATGCTGTTAATTTTACATATCCACGGTCCGCCTCATCAACGCACCGGTCAAGTATTTCAAAAAAACGCGGCGCATCCAGTTCTGCATCAAGCCACTGAGTTGCACGGTAAGAATAGCAGCCGACCTCATCATTGATGGCATGGCTGCCGAGAATACTGTGCAGATTCAGTTCGTTTGTCATCTGTCTCTGTCTGGCGGTGCTCGGCTTTTCAAGTGCCTTGGCCAGGCAGAATACCAAAAGTGGATGAAGCTCGGAAAACGAAATCTGCAGATAATAATCCCGGTATCCTGCCATCAGGGATATTTCGTCCTGACTTTCGATTTCCAGTTCAGACAGGATCATCTTTCGTGTATGCTCGGCAATCTCTTTGCGCTTCCTCTGCTCAGACTGGCTGAGATCACAATGGTTCATGGATTTCCTCCTTTCTCTCAGATTGAGTTTCATATATTATCTGGGGGCAGCGATATGTGTGATGGCGCCCCAAATCCTGTTGGAGTCATGGTTGATTCCCAAAATTCTGACGGTCACTCTCGAACCTCTGGGCGGACGGCCACGCTTGGGATAACTGCACAAACAGTCGATACCGCCATCCAATGCCACAAACACACCGTTGGTATCCACCATACTGACTGTACCCACATAGCGGTTGCCGACGGAATATCTGCGCAGTGCTTTCTCATACGGGTTTTCCCCAGACTGCTTGACCGAGGCTGTTGCCTTGACATGGTTCCGATCACTGCGGTCCACCTCAAGCACTTTTACCAGGATACGTTGCCCGGGCTGGAAATGCGCTGCTGCGTCCATCCATCTCTGGTAACTGAGTTCCCTGAGTGGAATGTAAATCTCCAGCCCGAAGAGATCCACGAAAATGCCGGCACGAATCACTGATACGATTCTGGCTTCTGCACACACACCTGAGTAAAGCAGATTGTTCCCATCCCTGTCTGTACCCAGATAATACTGCTTGCGTTTTGCCTTCATCGCCTCCAGACGACTCGCTGCCGCAATGCCGGATGACGGATCAATTCCTTTGACGATATAATCCACCTCCGCACCCAGACGCTTAGTAAGCATGTAATGCAGCACGTCCTCCGGAAGCCTTCCACGATAATCCGCTGGCGGTTCTACCGCTTCCTCTGCAGGAATGATGACTTTGAACTCACCGTGGTAAATGACTGCGAAAGAACGGGATGGGTTGTCCTCGGGACGCTCTACGCCCTGAATGGTTCCAGTCAGAATGCGCCCGGTTTTCTGGGATTCCAGCAGATCCAGCAAATCATTTTTGGCTTTTTCAGCATCCGTCTCGACGCTGAGCTGGTCATCAATTGTCAGCACCGGTGTTGTCGGTCTGACAGATACACGCCTTTTTCTTGGCTTAGGCGCCTCCTCGACGCCGTCGGCGATATTTTTTCCCTCGGGATTTGCTTCTGTGTCAGACTGAGATGTATTTTCCTTAGTCTTCTTACGCCCGCGGGGCTTTTTCACCTTTTCCGGCTCAGTCTGAGAAACGTCCTCCTGAGAGGGCTCTTCGCCTAACGCGTTTTCTGAAGAGATATCATCTCTGGGAGAATCTGCATCGGTCTGGGAAGATATTTTCTCTTCCGGCTCCGAAGGCGGCTTCCCATCAGCCATTTCCATATCAGTCTGAGGGCGAATTTCACCTTCAGAATCTGAATCTCTGAATTCCTCTGAAGAGACTCTCTCCAGGGAATCCTCTGTATCAGTCTGGGACAGCTCCGGATCCGGGGAGTCGTCTTCAGGCTGGGACAGCTCCTCAAGCTCCGGATTCCCATCAGTCTGAGGGGTTGTTTCCTGCAGAATTTCCTCACCGGAAAGCTTTTCTTGTTTTTTTGTTGCCATAATTAGTACCTCCTGTAAATTTAAAATTCAGCCGGCGGTTTTGCCGAGCTGTAAAGGCTTTTTTTACGTGCCGGCTTTTTCTCCGGCTCTGCTACTGGAACTGGTTCACTAAGTATCGGTGCAGTAAATATTGTTGCTGGCTGGTAATCCATGATGGATGCTCTCACAATCTGTCTTGACATGGGATGTTTTGTAAAATCCAGTTTTTCAAGCTTCAAGAGATTGCAGCCTCGTATGACGCAGAGCATTTCTTCGTTTGGAAGCCGTAGGACCTCATCCGGAGTCAGGAGCCGCCTTCGTCCCTGACCCTCAGTATGACGGTACTGGGGTATGACCTGAGCGACTGCAATGGTTTGCCTCACCGTCATAGTAGAATTTACCTGCACGGACATATCTCCAGATCTTGCTGAGATATACTCAGCCGTAACCTCATCCGTACATCCAAGCATCAGCTGGATGTCGCAGTTGCCGATGATTTCGGCCCACAGATTATTTGGATACCGGTTCTGTAACTGACCCAGGCTCTGCACTGCCAGCATCACACGGATGTCTCTGGAACGCACCACCGAAAGAGAACGGGCAAAATCTGATCCGTCCTCTGCACCACCGATGCGGCCCACGTTGTTAAACTCATCCAAGATCAAATTTACGGGCACATCGCAACGGCCGTTTGGCCGGCTGTCTGCATAGCGAGTTAATTTAATAAACATGAACGAAAAAAAGAGCGATGACAGGAATGCCATGGTGGCATCTTGATCGCTCAGGATAATATAATATGCGCATCTGTGTCTGGCAGGAGAGGTCAGATCAATGTCAGACTGACTTGTAATCCGTTGCACTGCCTGGTTTTGCAGCACTTGCAGCCGCGTGCCGAGACCTAAAATAATTCCTGATTTTACAGTATCGCTGGACTGGGCAAACAGATTAAAAGGCGCCCTCGCCGGATGGTCAAAGGGAAGCTTATCGAACATGGCTGTCAGCTGTCGCTCACTGTTCTGAGTCAGAAGCTGGTATACTGCAGTAAGGTGCTTCATGTCCGGACTTCGGGTTCTATCCTGGTCTACCAGAAGAATCAGAGCCTTTAAAAGATTGCCCTCTCCGTTATCCCAAAAGTGATCTCCTTTACCAGAACTGGTATTGCCGATAATAACATTGGTCAGCACTTGTGCCATTAGGGTATCACCGTTTAAGTCTGACATACAGTTCCACGAATCTCCATGCTCAGGTGTGACGAGATTGTAAATCTTCACCTCATAGCCTGCCTGCCGGTACATTTCTGCTGTGTCTGCATACAGTTCGGCTTTACTGTCTGTGATAATCACGGATTCGCCACGCTTTAGTGCCTGAAACAGTGAATTCCGGATGATTGCCCGGGATTTCATGGTGCCCGACGCACCAAATATGGCGATGTGTCGATTGAGTCTGGTGTCTTTTGGCATACAGACCGCTTTTCCCTTATACTCACCCAGAATCGTTCCTTCAGCCTTATCAACAGAAGACACCTCCAGTACCTCACGCATTTCTTTTTCTTCCATCCATGAGGCGGTTCCATAGATCCCTGACTTGCTTTTGGTGAAGCCTCTGGGGTCATAGCTTTTTCCATCAAACTTATCGTGAAGCTTGATGTAAGCAAAAATCCCTCCGCCAAGGATCAGGGTTCCAAGCATACCTTTCAGCCCGTCTGGGGTAAACGCCATTGGGAAACAGACCGCAGGATTCCAGCTGACCGGTTTCATGGCGGCCTCGCCTGCAAGCCCGTCTGCCTGCATCCATGCTGCGTAGTTTGTAAACAACTGGCCAAGCATTCCACCAAGATATAAAAACGCTGCGCATCCCAGTATGATGGCCGCCACAATGGCAGCCGTTCTTTTTTTATCTTTCAAGCAAATTCCTCCTTTCTGGGCAAAGCTCCTCTTCCACCGAGTCCATTCCGATGGTTTTGATGCTGGCAAGCCCGCCCAAGTATTCCCGGAGGAAGTGCGTCTGATGGGGAAAACATAGAACCTCAAACTGTCCGGTTCGGTTTTCAATTGCTTCCCGAAAACGAATGAGTCTTGCAATGTCCCCGTCCAGATGCGATAAGATATTTACGTCGTCCACACAGGCGTCATATTCAAAAAGCCCTCGATCGTAGGATCTGACCTCAGGCTCAAATAAAAGTTCAAGGAGCTGCGCTTTCCAGTCTGGTACAGAAAAGAGACGCAGCTGCCGGATGCCATCCCCGTTCATTGGGATAAAATGGATATGGCGGTAAATGGAATCGAAACGAAACTCCAACCGCCTGGTTTTGTCTGATTCTAACAGTGTCCGCAGGGCTATCTCTCCAGACCGGCCAAATAGTATCGCTGAGTCTACCTCAGAAATACCGGCATTCAGTCTTGTAAGCTCGATCAGGCTGTGGAGAGCTTTAAACTCACCCATGCCGCTCCACTTCATTACGGCATCCCTTGTATTATAAACAGCATAACAATTGCTGGAAGAAAATATTGCGCCGGCCATACGGGTGAACATCGTCTTGTTCATCTCTGTCTCTCCGACTTTTTTCATATCCTTTGCCAGATAAAAACAGGGCTTGTCAGGTATAACCTGCAGCATCTCCCGGTTCTGAAGTCTGGGGAGAAGATAAGGTCTTGCCTCCATACCGGCTTTCATACACATTGCCGCACCCTCTGAAACACGATGATTCCTATCCCGGTGCGAGGCATCACCCGGAAAACGATGTTTCCAGAATGAGTCCATATAATATTCATACACACCCGGATAAAGCCATTCCAGTATGGGAAGTGCACCCTTATAGAGCCGGATGCTTTTTCCTGCCCCTTTTCCAGATATGGTCAGCAGGCGGCAGGTGATTTCATCACAGGAATGATAGTTGCGAATCGTCTGAAGCGTAGTCAGCCTGGAAACGAGAGCCTTATAGACCCGCTCACTCCCAAGCAGGGAAAGGCTATGAAATGGGAACTCTCCCAAAAATGAGAGAAGCATGACGAGCTGCCAGACCTGACTGCCCGGGCGAAAATGCACCATAGCACTCACCTCCGCTCATAAGCATTTTCCGACAACATGACTGCTCTCTTTGTCGGAATTTCCAGCGTAAATACGTCCCCAAATCGCTGCTCTACTGGGCTTTTTGCTCCTTTTGGAATATATGTAATTTTTCTTGTCCAAAAAAATTCCGTTTTTACATAGGTTTTTACGGCTCAATTTACCTTTTTTCATAGAGTTCCACCCCCTCATCCGGCATTGCGTTTTCCATAGCCAGCCATATAGGAAATTCTTTCTTCGGCACCACATATACCTCCGTCCGTTCCTCCTGTCCTGCTGTGCTACAGTAATAGTGAGAGCATACCGCCGGACTGTCGTCCGGCATCACATACATGGCAACAATATCTGAAACCATGTTGATTTCAATGTTATCATGATCCCGCATTTTTCTTTCGGGTCTGGCTCTGTCATATACATGACGGTAAATCAGAACACAATCCTGATACCGCACAGGCGGTCGCTTTTCAAAAAAGGCTCGCATGGCAGGATATAAGAAAGAGCGGATATAATCCGCTGACCCGCCCGCCTTCTTTGGGAGCAATGCTGGGATGCGAAGGCAAAACCAACGCTCCTCTGTAAAACCAATTTCTACGGGAATACAATCCTTTATCCGGTGCTCCACCTCAAGCTTTGCATTCCGCACGCCGGTATACGCGGGAAGCACCCGCGTCAGAAGCACCAGCCGCTCCGCCGTTTCTTCCAGATTAAGAGAATGCAGATAAGCTTCATAGATACTCCCGTTTTCACAAAACCATTGTACAGAAGCAAGCTGCTCCTGCAATTTCTTATCCAATCTCCCAATCTTATCCAACGTGTCCAGAAATTTCGTCATCGCTCACTGCCTCCTCTGAATAGAAAGTAACCCCCGGCTCCTCGTCCCCCTGAAAGTCCACTGTCGCAAACAGGCAGGGAGCGTGAGGAAGCCGCATCCCATATGCCATAGAAATACGGGGAAGAACGATAATATACTTCAAATCCTCCTGAGGCTGGAGCAGTTTCAAAAGGTTCTGCTCACCTTCGTATAACACCACGATTTCGTAACCGGTATTCTCCTTTAAGAAAAAAAGCTGAGATGGATAAACCGCCGGATAATGTGCCATCGGGTCTACATAATCAATGAATTTCAAAAGAACCCATACGGCAAGAATCGTTCTCTGATCCGGTTTATCCATTGCATCCAGCCCAATATAATAGCCGCTCGACACATCCGCAATCCGCATCTGCTTCTTCAGGTTCCGCAGGATTTTATCTGCGGTCTGGGCTGGCTTTTGCAGCATTCGTGTAATCTGAGTTTTCGGCAAGGCTCCGTACTGTGAGAGCCATTTTACAACATACTGCTCATCTTGCAGCAACATAGGCAACACCTCCTTTTTGTGAGTATTTTCCTTAAAATGCGTATTCTACGCAGAATGCGTTTGCTCCTGCTGGCGTTCCTTAAGCAACGCTTCCAACTCAGCCCGGTCAGTCGTAATCATTTCCTGCTCCTCTTTGAAAGCTTTGATTACAACAGGAACTTTGTTATTGTTGGAGCAGACCAGCGCTTCACCCCGTTCAAACCGGGTAACAGAACGGATCTCTGTTTTTGTCAGCTTCAGCACTTCCTGTACATACTTGGCCTCATCCGGCTCCAGATTCAAAATAATCTTGTTCTTACTGTTATTGATGATTGCACGTCCATACTTGCCGTCCTCAAGCCCAAAGAAGTCAGATAAATCCTGTGTCGCAGAGACGGCTGCTCCTCCGAACCCTCTTATGGTTTTAAAGATGGTTAGACAGAACTCTGCCGCCATCCGATTGGAACTGGCGCCAATCAGCTGCCATATTTCATCAATCATTATGGCTTTCTTTTTGGTACGGTCTGCCTTGACCGTATCCCAGACGTAATCCAATGCAATAAACATCCCGACCGGAAGTAATTTGCCTTTCAATTCTGAAAGGTCAAGCACGATATACTTATTACTGAGATCCACGTTTGTCTGCTGGTTGAAACTCTGGGCTGAGCCTGTCACGAATCGGCTGATGATAATGGCAATGCGCTTTGTCATCGGGTTCTCCAACAGTTCCTTGTGGAGATCCCCGATAATCGGCATTTTCTTCATCTTTGGCGGAGATACGCTGCGGTCTATATACAGTGAATCATTGTCATGAGTAATGCCGAACTTCGCATAGGTCTGAATCAAAGCCTCGTCCAACATCTGCTCCTCCTCATTGGACATATCCGGTATCAAGAGTGAGAAGAAAGTCATCAGCTGCTGAATCTTACGAGCCAGCATAGAATCCATTTCGCTGTAATCAATCTCATCTATCAATTCCATCTCCGGTGAGATGGTATGCCGGATCTCCATAATATTGATACAGTGCGGAGAACCAGGGGCGATCTTAATGAACTCACCGCCAATTTTCTTGCAGGCCCTGCGGAATTCATGCCCCTTGATTGGAGCCAGGATAAAACACTGGATTCCTCTCATTCTCATGCGGAGCGCCAGAAGCTGCATGGTAAAGGTCTTGCCTGCGCCGCTGGTACCTAAGAGGTTCAGGTTGGCGTTCTTGTTTTTCTTCGTATTAAACAGATCCACGATACACAGTGAATTATTGTGCCGGTTGATACCGAGCAACACACCCGTATCGTCCGACATTTCAAAAGAAGTAAACATATAAGCAGATGCGGCGCCGCTGGTCAGCACATTCCGTCTCGACTTCTTTTCCAGTGATGGTTCAATCTTCAAAAACGGCATCACGGAGCGAAGTGCCGCTTCCTGCTGAAATCTACAATCACTTACGTACATATCCATGGATTTTAACATATCCACGATCTGCTGCTTACGCCACATCAGTTCCTCATAGCCTTTGGCGGAAACTGTGATGAACACAGACATATAGAACAGATCCTCATTGTTATTGGCAATTCCGTTCTTGATAAAGTAGCCTGCCTGTATGAAATTGGTCAATTCCTCATAGTCGGTACTGGTATCCTGCATACTTTTCAGCTTTGTTCTGTTAAGTCGGATGCGCTGCGCCACCTTGTCAATGGTCTTGCTTCGGTTCTCACGCCTCAGCTGTATATCTATGTCAATCCCGTCCCCGGCATTGATAAGGGCCGACATCCATCCTGCCCGCACCATACCCGGATAACCATTCCCTTTTATGAACAAGAAGGAATAATAAAGCCCATCCATCACGACATAGTTATAGTGGGTCAAGTCAATTCCACGCGGCGACAGAAAGTGCGCCATGCGAATCTGCGGGATAGGATCCACGCCAATGACCTTGTCTTTCGCCGCCATCGTATCCACGACCACACGGTTCACACGGGACGAAAACGGCTCATCCACACAGGACCGGCGGTTAAAAAACATATATAAAATCTCCGCAGTTGCCTCATCCGGGTCTTTCTGTTGGAGAATCGTATTCCCGCACTGCAGGAAATAAGCGCGGGCATTCTGCTCCGCTGTCTGCATCATGCCATAAATCTGGGAAAAATCATCCCCATCCCCACGACGAATCTCTTCATACTGGAAAATCAAAAAGAAGCGCCTTGTAAGCGCCTCTCTACTTCCCACCTCCTTAATCAGGCGGATATAGCCGTCTCCAAGATGTCGGCATTCTTCACTTTCCTCTATTTCCAGTTCTTCATGGATCATGGCAATGTGTTTATCTGAGTCTGCCTTTCTTGTCATACTCTTAAACTGAAGCCGCATAGGAGAAATTTTCAACCAGCTGGCAAAAGACGATATGATATTAAATTGTTCTTCTCCGGAACGCAGCATAAAGTTAATCGGCTCAATTTCAAGAATCCGAATATATCTCCCATCGGTCGTTTCAATAATACCGTGCTGGAGACTTTTAACTGGAATGAAGTCCTGGACGAACTCCAGCTTTTCCGGCTTTTTTGCCTTTTTTCTTTGCTTTGCCGCCTTTTTTCTTTTTTCGGAGCTGTTTTGGATCATATCTGTATCCCACCCTTCTGTAATGTAGTTTTCTCCTGCTCGCAAAATATCGGATGATATGTCCGATATACTGAAACAGCGAATCGCCGTCAATCCCCATCATGGAAAGAACCGCAAGAGGTAAAAGTGTAAGAGTCATGACAACAATGCGAATCGTTCCGGACATGGGAATCAGAATCAGTTCCGGATATCCCAAAATAACTAACAATATCCCTGTTTCTACTGCATTTCTCGGCTCCAGCATTCCGCCAAAAATCTTGCCGGAATCTGTGTAATTTGCCGGTATAGCATAAATATTACTGTACTCTTTTTCATCCAAGATTTCTCACCTGCCTATCCTGTAAATTGTAGCTGTTGTCTTGTATCTGCCCAAACGTAATGCTTCGTTATGATCCGGCACAAAAATATCCACACGATGGATATCATTCTCAATGCCGGAACCACCGCGATCTTCTACGGTATACATGGTTCCGTTTATCATAATCTGCGTGCCAAACGGATAATGGCTTGACATTGCAACCATGCCGCGAGCCACCTTTTTACCACTGGCAGTAATCCCGTCTGCGTTGCTTCCGCAGCATTTTGCACATGCACAGTAATGTGTAACATCTACTTCTAAAGTAGAAATCGGTGTTCCTGAAACCTCACCGGATACCGGCGCATCAAAATCCACATTGACAGGCCGACGTAAAGAAAGCGATGCTTCGTAACTGGGCGTATTCAGGATTACACCCTGTCCGCCAGAAGAATGCACCCACATCCGTTCTCCGCTCTCACCGTACCCGGCAAAAATCAGTACATGGTTCCATCCGTTTCCATCAGATTCTGCTAAAAATCCTAAATCACCGGGAAGCAGCTCACTTGCTGATACCCCAACGGTATTTGGATACTGTCCGGACGTACCGGCTCCGATATCTACACCCACAGCTGTATTAAATACCCATGTGCTGAAGCCTGAACAATCAAGCCCATAAGGGCGTATTGTGCCTGTTGTAGAAGACCCTGCAGCTGTTACCAGCCTTGGCGTATTCCATTCATCGTTCCAACCGGGTGCCGACTTACCACCCCAAAAATATGGAACCTTGCCCACAAGGGACAGGGCGGTGCTGAGGATATGCTTTCTTGTCGCATTACAATTCTGTCGGTTCACAAAAGCAATCAGCTCGGCATCCGTCAGAGGAACCGTCTGTCCACTGCCTACAGAACCATACAGCGTCCGTTTTAACGCATTCGCCATGTTCTGAATCACCTCGCCATAAGTGAGGTTAAACTGATCATATTTTGCATTCAGGTCAATGCCAAACGCTTTGGAAATCACTGTATTGTCAAACGGATGAATGGTACACTCCAGATATTTGATAATCTCAGTACCAGGGCTCAGGGTTTCCTGCCCGTTTGCCACATAATAACTTGCTGTGGTTGTGCCTGTAATCTTCCCACCGGAATAAACAGGGATATCCACCGCTACCTCTTTATAGGCATCCACCGTGACAGCCGTATCACTGCTATGTGCTTCATCCGGGAGATAGTAAGTTTTTGATGCTGTCTCATACCGGTATTGGGGTGTGCCGTTAATCGTACCTGTCTGCACCTTGTTTGTAATCACAGTGAGCGTTACTGATTTATAGGTGTAATAGGAAACAGGAATGGTTATCTCTTTTTCCTTTTCTTCTGCTGTAACGGGAAACATATCTCCAGCACAGCCTCTGAGCTTTGATACCATATCGTCCTTGCCAGTGTTTTGCTGTTGCATGGACGCTGAATAAGCCGCCAGTATGTAACAGACATCATATCCGGCGGAACTCTGTGCATAATTGACCAACGCATCCATTGAAAGATCGTAATCATATCCACCGTCTGTAATCAACTTATCCGCATAGGCAAGCGATTGATTATATCCTTCATCTACCACATCGGAAACAGCACCTGACATCTCCGTATAGGCTGACATCAGAGTTGCGCCTTCCGCCGGCTGCGTACCATCCAGCCCAAAAATACTGTTTGATACAATCGTCGGCAAGGAAACAATCATGGTAATCAGGAACAACAGAAACAAACAGATACATATCAGTATCTTGAAAAGAGTATGCCGCATTGCCCATGCCGCAGACAGGATAGCGCCCCACGGACCACCAGCCGCAGTACCGGCAGCGATTTCTGCAGCTGCCTTTCCGCCCTCCACACTGGCTTTTACAGTAGCAGCGGCCGCATTAGCTGTAGCCTCTGCACCCTTTACTGCCGTTTGCTTTGCTGCTTCCTGTCCTGCCTGCTTCGCCGCTTTTGCCATTTGTCCGGCGGCCTGTCCATAATCATCAGAACCATCACCGATTTGCTGTTTCTCTGGCTCAGCCATGCAATCCACCTCCTTATATCAAGCTGCTGCAAGAGCAGCGTTATTTCAACATAAAAAATGCAAAACAGCCGAACCAGTATCTTTCTCTGATTCGGCTGCCTGCACTTATTTTACCTTTTCCGCCTTGGCGGCTTAATTTCCCCTTTGCTGCGGGGCTTTGGCTCTCCATAGCGTGATGGCGTATTCTTATAACGAACAGTTTCCACAGATACTGTGCGTACACTGTCACCATCATAAACCGGTTTTCCATCCTGATAAACCGGTTTGCGTTCCACAGCGGCTTCGCCGCGAATAGCGAACCACTGCCCTCCGCGGGCATCTTCAAACACCTGATAGTCCCCTCGGGGAGCCGCATACTGAGATGTATCATAGAACATGGTTCCCGATCCATTTTCATGGCGAACCTCAAAATGACCATCCATACGTCCGGATCCATCCACAGAGGATACCTGTTGTTCATATCCTGGCATAAATGCCTGGAACTGTGCCTGGTTATATGCAAAAGCAGCCTCGCCCTGTTCAAATACAGGCGCTTCAGCGTGTTGCTGCATAGCATACCAGTCTACACCGTTTGCCGACTGCATAATCGTATGTGGTGCATCCGGCTCATCATAGTAAGCGCTGTTGTACCACATGGTATTGCCAGAATCGGAACTTGCTTCGATTACGCCATCGCCAACCGTCCTGAGGGTCGTTCCTTCGGAAGCGTCTGGGAAAGTCGCTGCAACCTGTGCCGCTTCTGACGGACTTCCCATAAATGCCGGCGCATCATAAAACGCACCTGCTCCGGCTCCGCTTGCCATCTGATACCACTGGCTTCCATCGGAAGCTGTAACAACAGAATGCGGTGCATCCGGTTTCTCAAACTGTGATGCGTTATACATTTCAAGCGCTCTACTCTTTCCATCTGCGCCAATTGAAGTTGTACTGATCTGACCACCTGTAATCTGGGTATCTTTCAGCTGCTGACCCTGCATCTGAGGCATATAGTTGCCAAGGCTTCTGTCTGTAATGTCACCGGCAATCGTTCCGGAAACACCAGGATTTCTTGAAGCTACAGAAGAAATGGAGTCACCTGTAAGCGTGGCACCGTTGCGTGCCGCCATGCCACCAAAGGCACGACCGACAAAACCGATGCTGCCGCCGGCACCCATACGGCTTCCGCCATCCACAACCGCATCACGGACAAAGGAATTTGGCTTGAAGCGTGATGCGAACCCGGAAGCAAATCCGCTTGCAGCTGCACCCGTTCCGGTTGCAGTGCTTGTACTATGGAACATACTGCCCGCATTTCTCACACCGCCTCCAACACCGCTGATCACCCTCGCTGCCATCATAAGCTCCATGCCCATACTGGAACTAGTCTGGGCTACATTCAGCCCCATGGCCGCCAGATAGGAGTCAAATTTCTGTGCCGTTTTTAAAAAAGCCAATGCACAGAACAGCCAGAGAAAAATGCTTCCCTGACCTGTGGAAAGAGCACCGCCGTTTCCGATATACTGTCCCATGGAACTATTAAAGCCCCTGAGGAACCATACATTCATCACCAACAGCAAAAGCTGTGATCCCACCATACGGCACCAACTCTTGAAAACCGGCGCTGTTGTTTTGGAAGCACCCATGGAAAAAGCCAGAGGGGAGGTGTAACAGAGCACGCCAACCACAATATAGCGTTCAACGGTTTCCAGTAACAACTTAAAATAATTCCAGCCAAGAGCGATCTCTAAAATAATGAGAAGCAGCAGCCCTACCACTGATACGATGGCTACAATGGTTGTCAAACCATTAGACAGTGCCTGTTCCACACCCGCAAAAGTAAAATCCTCTGCCGACATGGTAATCTCCATCAAAGCCGTATATGGCGCTCGGGCGATATCCAGCACAATCATAAAAATCGGCTTTGCATAGCCGATCAATAGAGCAAAAATAGAACCTCTTGCCAAAAGCACCCACGGATTTTCTGCCTCCGTGATTGGTCCTCCAAAGACACGGAAAAGCTGCCATACCGTTACAAGGAACAGAATCGCCCATGCTGTGTATTGCATGACTGTAAATGCCTTAGACACAAACGGAAAATATTCTTCCATCGCTGTCATATCTGTTCCCAGCGCCTGAAGGAACAGACCGGATACTGCATCCATCATTTGTGAAACAATGCTGCTGATCCACGTCACGATTCCTTCAAAAATCCAATCAAGCATCTATATCACCTCCTCCATCTGCTTTCTCTTTTTTGGTTATCCTGTGTAATTGCCACCAGCAATAAGGGGCTGCAGATAGGCGACGATGAACCCCAGGGAATTGAGGACAATCCACGTCACTACAATTCGTTTAAGCCATGACGTTGCCTCATCGACTGCGCGCTGGTTTCTGGAAATCATCCTGACAATCAATGCGATGGCCGCCGCTGTAACCGCCACAATCGTGCTGATTCCAACCAACTGGCCGTAAACATCCTTCATGATTGTCGAAAAACGGTTCCAGATTGTGTCAGCCATAACAGGCTGCAGCGAAATAAGCATTGCAGACGCCATACTGACCAACGACCAGTAGGCTGTCTTCATACGCCCTCCGCCTCTTTTGATTTGTTTAACCATGCCGAGTACCTCCTTTTTTGATTTTAGGCAATAAAAAATGCCGCTTCTCAAAGCATTTCAGCTTTAGAAACGGCATCTTTGTCTGCCCAATCCCAGTTTGGGATGATACAAGTATAGCACGGCTTTATTCCCCTGTCATCGGCAGAACTTATGCCATTTTTGTGCCAATTTATTCACCCTGAATTTGTCATTCCAAATGTTCAAAAAGCGTCAGAAGCTCCAGCCATACATCCACATCCTCACTTGGAGCTGACCACAGGCGAATGGAAAGAATGGAGATTGCCTGCTCACGAAGCCTGTAATAGTGCCTCTGTGACAAGTCCAGCCGAAACAGAATCTCCTCCAGTTTCAGCTTTTCTGGTGCCAGATAGGCCGTATAGATCAGCTGATACAACTTTTCGCCCCGTGTCGGCTCCTTGCGGAGAACTGCCATCGCTTCGTTAAACCGATCCAGAAGCAATCTTGACCTTGCCGCTGCCTCCAGACGGCTCTCCATCCGTTTGTTCCCAATAGCCATCTCCAGATCCAGCCTGTCCACCATTCGGTCAAAGCTTTCAAACGGGGCCTCCAGCTCCTGCAAAATCTCCTCTGGGTAACAACTAAACACCCAGACCATCTTCCGGTAATTCTTGAGGAGCATCTGGGTATTGTGATAAGCATTTCGCTTTTTCTCCTTTTGAGCAGCACGCACTTTCTCATCATCAATTTTTTGGTCTCCAAGAATCCCTCCCTTTGTAAGAAGGGAAATAAATGCGTCTGACTGCGCTAATATCCTGTTTTCCTGTTGTTCATACAACTTTTTTTCATCCTGCTTGCTCATATGTAAAATACTCCTTTGCTATTTTCGTGATATCCACCGGCTCACATGGCCCGCGGATTTTACTCGTTTCTATCACTGCCTGTGTTATATAACCTTTACCTTGGCAGTCATATCCACAATTCTTACAATTCCTACACGGAGAAAGATACGCGCGTATTATAGGGTCTGAAAGTGCAACGCGATTTTCAGCGTTCTGTGTGTCTGCATCTGGCAGGTTGCTTCTGGTCAGTCTGCGGCTGTACCATGTGATGAGCTTGTTCATATGCTCATGGTCTGAACCCGTTTTATGCGTACCTGCGCCATAAATGCGTATTTCATCAAGAATACGTTGTATTTCCTCCTGGTTTGGAACTGAAACCTCTGATCCTGTCGGATACAATTTATTAAAAATGAGACAGCCATAGGAACCTGGAAGACCATATAGCGCAAAGACATCCCCATACTTTTTCATGAATCTCCATACTTTCGTCTTTTCCCAACCCCAACGCTGTCCCAAGGTTTCCAACGTGAGTAAGGCTCCGTATTTTCCATACTGGATGACCGGAGCCATAAAAGAAAACGCATTGTTCGGATCTTCATACACGGAATGGCACCAGAGATCCATCCAAGCGTCAGCTTCTTCAAAGATATATTGTTTTTCCGCAAGGCGTTCTGTGATATTGCGAGGAAGGCAGAGAAAACCATATCCATCCGTTGCATAAACAGCACCCTGCATACATTCTTCTCCGGAACATTTCACTACCCAGTCTGTTATCTGATAGGTCAGCTTTTTCGTATTAGAGTCAAGCGTATACTGTACATAACCTAAGCCAGACAGTGTCTGAAGCGCCTCCAGAGCTTTCTGACGGCTTTTTAGGCCGAGAATACTCTTTAGCCCTACAACGCCTCCTGACCACATCCCGGGGCTTACAGCGTTTATATGCCCGCAGTAGAGGGCTTGTCCCTTGCGAAATGCTGCACGGGATGCCAGACGCGCCCATGCACCCATAATCCCCTTTCCCTCAGGAAGATAATTTCTGGGCAGCTTTACCCACTGGTATTTCATCAAACATTTCACTTAGGTTCCCTCCTTTCATAATTATGGGCATAAAAATAGGGCGGTTCCTGTTAAAGAAACCGCCCGGCGATATAATTTAATTAAATCCTTACAATTAATCCTTCAAGCCTGTCCGTCTTAATCCCAGTTAAATACCAACCATTCCCCATTTCAATTCTGGCAGGCCTCCAGTCTCCATTGATAAAGACATCCATACGCTCCCCACACTGAAGACCTCCATAATAATCCTCCAAATCAAATCGAATTTCCATTCGCCCAGTCTGGGCATCTAAAGTTAATGCTCCTTGTCTCATATCATTATCCTCACTTTTCATACTTTCATCTTGCTCAGACGCATCATCTTTGCGCCTCAAGATTCTAAGATACTCTTCAAAAATATCTCGCCGTATTAAAACCCGCTTTCCAATCTTATACACTGCACCTGCCTCATCAGCCAATCTTGTAAAAACTTTCAAGCCCAGTCCGTAATAATCAGCGCCTTCATAATAGGTAACGAACTCACGCTGTATCATCTTGGCATCCTCATCGTCCAACATATCCGAAAACATCCATAGATTTCCGCTCATTCTTTATCCTCCTGTGAAACCAACGTACTCGGCTCATGAAACTGTTCCAGATACTCATCAAAAATATCCCGGTTAATCAGAACGGTTCCATCCATTCGATATATGGCTCCCGCTTTACCAGCAAGTTCCAACAGCTTCTTGTGTGTAATGCTATAAACTATTTCCGCATCCTTATACCTGAGAAACTGTCTGCGCAATCTTTTTGCACTTTCCCGCACATCATTTCGCTTTTTCAATTCATAATAGGCTTTCGTCTTGTCACTAATCATAAAATGAATCCTCCATTCGATTTGTTGTTTGACAGAGAGTTGCACCAAAACGAAAAAAGAGAACACCTTTGAAATTTCTTTCAAAAAGTGTTCTCTCAGCGATGTGTGCTGTATTGCGTTTCAGCCTCCAGCTATTCATTCTGCGTCGCAATTCTTCGTATTGATATGAAAAATTGTTGTCAATTTGTTGTCAACTTGGATTTGAGAAGCCGGAAACCCTTGATTTTACTGGGTTTATTCCTTGACGGGCTTCATTGTCGGGAACAGCAATACATCACGAATAGCAGCAGCATCCGTAAGCAGCATTACCATACGGTCAATACCAATTCCGATTCCGCCTGTAGGCGGCATACCATGTTCCAGGGCATTTAAGAAGTCTTCGTCCACGCTGTTGGCTTCTTCATCTCCCTGTGCCTTTAATTCTTCCTGTGCCTCAAAACGTCCGCGCTGGTCGATTGGGTCATTTAATTCGGAGAACGCATTTGCCATTTCACGTTTTGTGATGAACAGCTCGAAACGCTCTGTATAATCCGGATTTCCAGGAATTCTCTTCGCAAGAGGAGATACTTCAACCGGGTGGTCCATGATAAAGGTCGGCTGGATCAGCTGTTCTTCTACAAATTCTTCAAAGAGAAGATTCAGGATATCGCCTTTTTTATGTCTTGCTTCATAATGTACGCCCTTTTTATCTGCTAATGCTTTTGCTTCTTCTTCCGTCTTCACTTCATCGAAGTCCACGCCTGCATACTTCTTCACTGCTTCTACCATTGTAAGGCGCTCAAAAGGCTTGGATAAGTCGATCTCTACTTCACCATATTTAATTAATGTGGTGCCCAATACTTCCTGCGCTACATGGCGGTATAGGTTCTCAGACAGATCCATCATACCGTGATAGTCTGTATATGCCTGATAAAGCTCTAATAAAGTAAATTCCGGATTATGTCTGGTATCCAATCCCTCGTTACGGAAAACTCGTCCAATTTCATAAACGCGTTCTAATCCACCTACGATTAATCTCTTCAGATATAATTCCAGAGAAATTCTCAGATGTACATCTTCGTCTAATGCATTATAATGTGTATCAAAAGGTCTGGCAGCAGCTCCACCTGCATTTGGAACCAGGATCGGAGTTTCCACTTCCATGAATCCGTTTCCATCCAGGTACTGACGAATGCAGCTGATGATCTTAGAACGTTTAATAAAGGTCTCCTTCACATCCTGATTCATGATTAAATCCACATATCTCTGACGGTAACGGATATCCGTGTTGGTCAGTCCATGGAATTTCTCAGGCAGAATCTGAAGACTTTTGGATAACAGGGATACTGCAGATGCATGAATTGAGATTTCACCTGTCTTTGTTTTAAATACTTCGCCTTTTAAGCCAACAATATCACCGATATCCATTTTCTTAAATGCTTTGTATTCTTCTTCTCCGATGCTGTCTCTTGCAACATAAGACTGGATATTGCCTTCCAGATCCTGAATATTGCAAAAAGAAGCTTTCCCCATCACACGTTTAGACATTATACGCCCTGCCAGGGAAACCTGTTTGCCTTCCAGCTCATCAAAATTCTCTTTCACTTCTCTGCTATGATGGTCCACATCATATTTCATAATTTCAAAAGGATTATTGCCGTTTGCCTGTAATTCTTCCAGCTTCTCGCGGCGTACCTTTAACAACTGATTAATATCCTGTTCCTGTACATTCTTCTGTTCAGCCACTGTCTTTCCTCCTTCATTAAATGGATCTCTGTATTTCTAAAACCTTATATTTCATATCTCCTGCCTGGGTTTCCACAACCACTTCATCGCCAACTTTTGCGCCGATTAAAGCTTTTCCAACCGGAGACTCATTTGAAATCTTACCCTGAAGACTATTTGCTTCGGAAGACCCTACGATCTTAAAGTCCAGTTCTTCTTCAAACTCAGCATCGTATACTTTTACAGCACATCCAACGCTGATTTTGTCTAAATCAACTTCATCTTCTACAATTACTTCTGCATTTTTTAAGATTTTTTCAATCTGTTCAATTCTTGCTTCGATATCTCTCTGTTCGTCTTTTGCTGCATCGTATTCAGCATTTTCAGAAAGATCTCCCTGTTCTCTTGCCTCTTTAATTTTTCCGGCAACTTCTTTTCTTTTTACAACCTTCAAATCATGAAGCTCTTCTTCCAGGCTTTTTAATCCCGCATAAGTTAATAAGTTTTTCTTTTCTTCCATTCTTACAGCACCCTTCCTACATCTATTTGTTTGTATTTGTTTTCAAGCCCCTTAACGCACTCATACACGAAACAACCTCATTTTACAGGACTGTTTCCCATTCTATAAAATGAGGTGCATCATACGTTTACGTAACAATCACAGTATTATATCCTATCAGTGGCAAATTGTCAAGAATCTCAAGGTTAAAATAGCGCCATCCAGTATCTTCCAACAGCTAAAATTTTTCTTCCAGCATCTTTTCCAACAGCTCCATACTCTCAATCTCATTGACGCATCGGCGTATGGCAGCCGAATGGGGATAACCTGCCGTGTACCATGCCACATGCTTTCGCATTTCCCTGATCCCGGTATATTCTCCTTTATATTGAAGCTGAAGCGATGCGTGTTTTAAAATCATTTCCTTTAATTCGGGAATCGAAGGTTTCGGGAGCAATACCCCTTCTTCAAAGTATGCAGCCAGGTCTCTGAATATCCATGGATTTCCTCTTGCAGCTCTCCCAATCATCACGCCGTCACATCCGGTCTCTTTCATCATCTTCTCTGCCGACAGTGGATCCGTAACATCTCCGTTTCCGATAACTGGAATTGATACGGCCTCTTTTACCTGCCGTATGATATCCCAGTCTGCTTCACCGGAATAATACTGTTCCCTGGTTCTGCCATGCACCGCAATTGCAGCCCCACCGCAATCTTCTATAATTCTGGCAATCTCTACCGCATTCACGTGCTCCGGATCAAATCCTTTTCTGATCTTTACGGTAACCGGCTTTTTTACTGCTTTTACGGTTTTATTTACAATCTCCGCAACTCTCTTAGGATCTTTCATGAGTGCGGACCCTTCCTGATTATTCACTACTTTGGGTACCGGGCAGCCCATATTGATATCCAGAATATCAAAATCTTTTTCTTCTATTTCCTTCGCCATTTCACTGATAATATCCGGATCTGACCCAAACAGCTGCAGCGCTATGGGGTGTTCTGTATTCTCTATCTCCATTAATTTTTCTGTATTCTTATTATGGAAGGAAATTGCTTTCGCACTCACCATTTCCATACTCAGAAGTCCTGCCCCCTGCTCTTTGCAAAGCAAGCGAAATGGCAGGTCAGTTACCCCTGCCATCGGCGCTAAGACAAATGGATTTGCCAGCTCTACGCTGCCTATCTTAATCTTCATAGTCTTCTCCAAGAAAAAATACTTTATAATACATCTCCAGTGAGCGCAGCAATTCTTCCTTGCTCCGCTGTAGTTCCTTGATCTTCAGCACGCTTCCAATCTCATCATAGGCATAATCGGATTCATGTGCCTCCGTTTGAAAACAAAGCGTTCCATCCTCTTCAAATTCAAGGGTGATCACACCTCCTACATCCTGGGTATATAAGACGCACATAATCTTCAGTTCGTCTTTAATACTGTCGGGAAGAGCCGCGAAATTCTCATTTAAATAAAATTTTTGCTCATATGCGCTTGCTCCGCATAAAACTAGTTTGTCCTGGTACATCGTTTCCTCCTGACACCTGTTCACTAAATTATGATTCCTTCAAATTTAATTATTCCCGCGAGCAACGAGCCAAACGGACACGCTGGCGCGTCATTTGGCGACTGCCGCGAGGGTTGCTGCTTATGATTCCACTTTATACATAACCGTAAAATCCCCGGACAGATACTTCACCCGCAAACACACATACCTGATCTCCGTTATCTTTGGTGACAAGCAATTCCCCCTGGCTGTTTATTCCTTCGGAAATACCTGTGTATTCATTGCCCGGTTCCAATACTTTTACCATATTACCTTTATTCACAAGTACTTTATTATATTCTTCCAACAAAAGAGACAAATCCTGTGTCTGCATAAATTTTTCATAACATCGTTCAAATTCTTCCATGCAGTATTGTATCACTTCTGCACGGTGAATCTTCTTGCTGCACTCCAGTGAAAGTGACGTTGCCACATGTTCAATTTCCGCTGGCACCTCATCCATATTTACGTTAATGCCTGCACCGATTACGATATAATTTACCGCTTCCATCTCTGCACTCATCTCAGTTAGAATCCCGCAGATCTTTCTGCCGTTTAATACAACATCATTCGGCCATTTAATCTTTGCCGGAAGTCCTGCAATGCGGTTCACGGCCCTGGCAACAGCCAGTCCCATAACCAGCGTCAGCATGGATGCTTTCCCGGGGTTCATCTGGGGGCGTATGATTAACGTCATCGCCACAGAACTTTTTTCCGGCATACTCCAGGACTTACCCCTTCTGCCTTTTCCGCCATACTGACAGTCCGTCACCGTCAGAGTTCCGTGGGCGGCACCGTTTTCCGCCAGACGTCTGGCATAATTATTGGTGGAATCCACTTCCTTTATATATGCAATCTGCCGCCCTGCCCACTTTGTATTTATCCGGCTGAGCAGTTCTTCCTCTTTCACGCTGTCCGGGCAGCCCTTCAATCGATATCCCTTATTGGAAACTGCCTCGATCTCATAGCCTTCCTCTTTCAGCTGGTTCATAGCCTTCCAGATTGCTGTTCTGGTGACTCCGAAATTTTCACAGAGTTCCTGCCCTGAAACATGGTCCTCGGCACTGCGAAGCGCACCTAATATTTTACTTTTCACAAATGTTTGCCCTCCTGTTTTAAACTCTAAACTGCCAGTGCGGCATACACGCAGACACCCAGATAAATCATTGTCAGAATGGTAAACAGAATCCCTGCCGCTATATGGCGGCGGTACCAGTTCATACCGGCGAGACTCCCATTGAGAATACTTCCCATGAGAAAAACGGCAATAAATATCCGCTGTCCAGACTGATAATCCCAAAATGCTGCCACCGTTAATATAATAATGGCAAAACTGGCTATTGTCCCTGCCACCTCAAGATCCAGAGATCTTTTATTTGCAAATTTCTTCATATTCATACCTCTTGAACAGTGCAAGCAGGCTTGCGCCGGCATATTCCAGGCTTGCCAGAAGTATGCCGAAGCCTTTCCTCCATGGATAGTTACTCACCAAGAGTTGCTACCATAACAGCTTTAATTGTATGCATACGATTTTCAGCCTCATCAAACACAACCGATGCATCGGATTCAAATACCTCTTCCGTAACTTCTTTTCCTTTTACTGCTGGAAGGCAATGCATAAAGATTGTGGTATCTTTGCCGGTTTTGCCCATAAGTTCACTGTTAATCTGATATGGGGATAACAAGGCAATCCGCTCTGCCGCTTTATCTTCTTCACCCATAGAGCACCAAACATCTGTATAGAGGACGTCAGCATCCTTCACACCGTCTGTTGAATCCGTAAGGGTTATCGTTGCCTGGGATTCCTTTGCGTATCCCTCACATAATGACACCAGTTCTTCTTTCGGCCACAATACTTTCGGTGCGATTATGGTAAAATGAACACCCAGTTTTGCACAGCCAATCATCAGGCTGTTCGCCATATTGTTGCGTCCGTCACCTAAATAGACAAAACGAAGCCCCTTCAGATAGCCAAAATGTTCCTTCATGGTCAGCATATCAGCCAGAATCTGAGTTGGATGATAATCATCGGTCAACCCGTTCCAAACCGGTACGCCTGCGTATTCAGCCAGTTTCTCAACCGTTTCATGCTTAAATCCGCGGAATTCAATACCATCAAACATTCTTCCCAGAACTCTTGCGGTATCTTCCACACTTTCCTTATGGCCTAACTGTATATCATCCTTACCCAGGTACTCCGGATGTCCTCCTTCATCGGTACATCCGATGGTAAAAGCACATCTCGTTCTGGTAGATGGTTTTTCAAAAATCAAAGCAACATTTTTTCCGCGCAGGCTGGTTCCCAATACACCGCGTTTCTTTCTTTCCTTAAGCTGGCCTGCCAGTTCCAGCAGGTATTCTATTTCTTCAGAAGTGAAATCTTTTAATGTTAAAAAACTGCGTCCTTTTAAATTCATCATGTTTCCTCCTCTTAGCGCTTCGGTAATATCGTGATTTGTTTTCCATCATACCACTGTTCTCGGTTTTGTTCAACATATTATCTCTTATAGAACATAAAAAACTGCGGGAATCAGCAGAATTTTTAA
The DNA here is from genome assembly GCA_018365455.1 of Clostridiales bacterium. Lineage (GTDB taxonomy): Bacteria > Bacillota > Clostridia > Lachnospirales > Lachnospiraceae > Robinsoniella. The sequence goes on along the minus strand of JAGZJZ010000005.1, from coordinate 162,279 downwards.
CTATTTCTGCCATATCCCCACAGCCTATGCTTAAACTTATTCATCATTTTAGATCATGCCTTAAAATTGTTTCTTACAGCTGTGATTCACACTTCGCGGAATATTAGTTCCGGCTGTAGGGCTAAATATCCCTTGCAACTTCCGTAATGGACTTCACAAGCCCTGCCACATTTTGTATCTCAGACGGAATAATAATCTTTGTTGCCTGGCCATCTGCTACTTTTTCCAATGCCTCAAAGCTCTTAAGTGCTAATACGGACTGATCGGCTCCTGCTTCTTTAAGGAATCGGATACCATCTGCATTCGCTTTCTGCACTTTGATAATTGCTTCCGCTTCACCTTCTGCTTCACGGATCATCTTTTCCTTTTGTGCCTCTGCACGAAGGATCGCAGCCTGCTTTTCAGCCTCAGCCTCTAAGATAGAAGATTCTTTGTGTCCTTCTGCTACCAGAATGGTGGATTTCTTCTCACCTTCCGCACGCAGAATGGATTCTCTTCGTTCACGTTCTGCCTTCATCTGTTTTTCCATGGCATCCTGAATGGCTGCCGGAGGAATAATATTTTTTAATTCCACGCGGTTTACTTTAATTCCCCATGGATCTGTTGCGATATCAAGAGATGCACGCATCTTTGTATTAATAATTTCTCTGGAGGTCAGTGTCTGATCCAGTTCCATATCACCTATGATATTACGTAACGTAGTAGCGGTCAGATTCTCAATTGCCATAATGGGATTCTCAACCCCATATGCAAATAGCTTGGGATCTGTAATCTGAAAGAATACAACTGTATCAATCCGCATCGTTACATTATCTTTGGTAATTACCGGCTGGGGAGCAAAATCCACAACCTGCTCTTTTAACAGAACCTTCTTTGCAATTCTGTCGATAAAAGGTACTTTAAAATGTAATCCCACAGACCAGGTTCCCTGATATCCGCCAAGTCGTTCCACAACCATTGCCTGCGCCTGAGGAACAATCTTAATGCAGGAAACAACTAACAACAATAAAATAATAATTAACGCAATAATTAAAATAGGTACCATAACCGATGAAACGCTACCTTCCATAACTTAATTCTCCTTCTCTTTAACAATTAATTTTACTCCGCTGATCCGTTCAATAACTACGGTTTTCCCTTCTGCAATCTTCACTTTGTCATCATCCGTCCGGGCGGTCCACTCCAGTCCATTTACCACAGCCTGGCCCTGACCCAGCAGATTGTCAATCGCTTTGGTCACAATTGCCTTCTTGCCAATCAAACTATCCACATTGGTCTTAGCCCGATTTTTATTAACATATCTGACTGCAAACGGTCTTGTAAAAACTAATAGAACCACGGAGACAATAACAAATGCAAGGATTTGAAGTATAATATTTCCATTCAGGACCGATATAATGAACCCTGCAACGGCTCCCCCTGCAAACCAGATTGTTGTCAAACCCATTGTAGCAAGTTCGATTACAATTAGGATAATAAATAAAACAAGCCAACAAATAGATTCTATTTCCATAATTATTACCCTCCTGTCAGAGTATTTATATGTTACCTTTATATTTTACTATAAATAGTGGGAAAATACAACTTAAGATTCAGATATTTCCTTAGGGATAAAAAGGAAGCCGGCACCAAAAGATGTCAGCTTCCTTTTACTAATGTTTTTTTATAGGTTCTTATTAATAAAACTGATGTGCTCCAATTTTAATTCCTTTTCCGGAACCTGTATTGAAGTATAATGCACCCCCTACCGGATTCTCTCCGTTCAGGGCAGCCTGTGCTGCTTCGTAGCAGTCACTTGGAACTCCATTTGCCAGTGCACTTGCCATACTTCCGTCCCAGGTCGGCATAAACTGTCCGCTCTCATAAATGACGTCACGGATGTTGCCGGCAAAGGAAGAACTAGCCACACGGTTCATTACTACCGCACCTACTGCCACTTTACCATCTCTCGGCTGATTTCCAGCTTCACAGTAGATGATCGATGCCAGCAATGTCACATCATCAGCACTTGCGGAAGAACTTGCATTCGTCTCTGTCTGAGGTGCATCCGTTGCAGGAGCTTCCGTTGCAGGTGCCTCTGTCGCTGGTGCTTCCGTCCAGGTCGTCTCTGTCTCTGGTGCTTCTGTCCAGGTTGTCTCTGTCTGAGGTGCTTCTGTCCAGGTCGTTTCTGTCTCTGGCGCTTCTGTCCAGGTCGTCTCTGTCTGAGGTGCTTCTGTCCAGGTCGTCTCTGTCTGAGGCGCTTCTGTCCAGGTCGTTTCTGTCTCCGGTGTTCCCGTCCAGGTGGTCTCTGTCTCCGGAACGTTATTCACATTCTGAGAAGCATTATTTCCCGTATTGGAGCTTCCGGCATTGTCCGTTGTCTGTCCGGAACCATTGCTTGAATAATTTCCATTGCTGTATGCACTTACCGGTGCTACATAGTCGTCCGTCGGAACGGCGGTTTCAAGAAGCAGTGTTTCTTTTACATCTTCAGCCGGAACATACGCACTTTTTGAATTGTCCAGCTGAATGTTTACCCAAGTACCATTATTAGATGTGTACTCGTAACCCTCGCCCCTGTTTGCCGTATCCACAACTTTCGCTGCAGGATCAGCATTATTAAAAATATTTACACCGTCCCAAGAAATTTCAACTCCCGGAGTACCATAAACTTCAGCCAATTTCTTAGCATCCTGTCCGAATGCAAGATATTCTGTCTTTATGTAGCCTACCACTTCTCCGGAACGAACCTTGGTCCAGTCATCCCCTTTTTCCAGAACATATGCTCCGCCGGCACTTGGCAGATAGCCAATAATTTTACCGTTCTCTGAAGCCATTGATCTGATAAATAATTCGTCCGTTACATCCGCAACCGCCCGATAATTCCAGTCGCTGTCTTGTGTCTGATCTTGTATGTTTGATGTCCCTGCATTTGGCATTTCTTTCGCCATAGACACCATCGATACTGCCATGGAAAGTGTAAGCGCTGATACAGTACAGCAAATTGCAGGTTTCATTCTACCCTTCATTTTTACCTCCTGAATAACTGCGTTGCATGAAATATTTACTACTATTCCATTACAATTATTACAAATCTATTAAATTTTGTTACGAATGTATTGTACAATAATATGAGAAGTTTGTCAAGTTTATTTCTTAAGTTTTTATTATTCAGTGTTCATATCTTGTTCATCTGATCCCGGATTACCCCCTCTGACGCTTCACTTCATACATCAGTACCGATGCTGCAATCGCCGCATTCAATGACTCGACCTTGCCTGACATGGGTATCTTAACGTAACAATCCGCCTGTGTACTGAGTGATTCACTTAAACCGTTTCCTTCGTTACCGATGAGAAATGCAGTGCCCCCCAAATAATTTTCTTCATAATAATTACGGGAACCTTTTAAATGGGCTGCGTAGGTTTTAATATTTTTTTCTTTTAAATCTTTTAATGTTTCTTCTATATTATCCGAATAATAAAATGGCATACGGTACAGGGAGCCCATGGTTGAGCGGATTGTCTTGGGATTATAGATATCTACCGTATCCGAGGTCATAATGATACCGTTTACGCCGGCACCTTCTGCTGTTCTCATGATAGTTCCCAGATTCCCCGGATCCTGCAGATTCTCAAGGATCAGCAGATGGGGTGCAGAAGATAATGTGAGAATTTCCTTTAAGTTATAGTGGGACTGTTTTACGATACTCAGGATGCCCTGGGGCGTCTTTGTATCCGATGCGGCAGCAAATACCCGGTCTTCCACCACCTCCAGCCTTTCTTCATTCAGAATCCGCTTATTTTCCGGCTTTTCATAGAATGTTCTGGATACATAGGTCTTGACTATTTGTTCTTCGGGTGCCTCCTGATACATCTTAACACCTTCAACTACGAACACATCCTGTTCTTTGCGCACTTTTCCTTTTTTCTGAAGTTGAAGCAGATTCTTAATCTGCTGATTTGATGTACTGGTAATCATACTACTCCTGTTCTGACAAAAGGCGCTAATTTTCATCAGCGCCTTTTGATCTTTGTCTATTCTATTTACTTTTCTCTATTCCCGCGAGCAACTAGTTAGCGGGTGCTATATAGTGGCGTATTTACGCCGGGTGGCACTAGTGCCGCCTGGCACATTACTACTTTATCTTTCTCAGTTTTTCGTTATTGCCTACGGTAAGCAGCGTTTGTTCTGCCCGCATAGGCTCATCCGGGTCCAGATTTACGTTCACCTGATCTCCTACTTTTGAAGCAATGATATTTACCCCGAACTTATTCCGGATATCCAGTTCCCTTAAAGTACTTCCTACCCAGGACTCCGGCATTTCCATTTCCACCATACTATAGGTAGAAGAAAGTTCAAAAGTGTCAACGAATCTGCCAAACACCATATTTCTCGCAACACGGGATCCCATTTCGCTTTCCGGCGATATGACATGATCCGCACCCACTTTTTCCAAAACTGTGGCATGAATACGATTGGTGGCTTTTGCCAGAATGTACGGAATTCCCGCTTCTTTCGCCAATATAGTAGCCATAACGCTTGCTTCCATACTTCCGGAGATCGCAACGACCGCTCCATCCATATTGCGCAGTCCCAGGCTTTTAAATAATTCCGGATCTGTTACATTCGCTCTTACCGCATAGGTTACTTCATCTGCAATGTCCTGGACCTTATCGGGATCCATATCCACTGCCAGCACTTCACATCCGTTATTACTAAGCGCAGTTGCAACGCTGACACCGAACTTACCCAACCCAAAAACCACAAAGGATTTTACTGCCATTTTGTTACTCCTTATCTTATACCTGAACTTATATCCTGTTACTTCTTATACATCATTTCTTCTTACATCTGAAATCTTATACAGATAGAGATCTGCTTACCTCAAACATAAATTCTGAAATACCTTTTTGCATTGCCAGCGCTTCATTAATATCAAAATCAGTGAAGTCGCCATTTTTATATCCAACTACACGGTTTGTCTTACCATCACACAATAAATCAGTTGCATAAGCGCCCATCATGGATGCATACACACGATCCTTACAGGTAGGGCTTCCTCCACGCTGCATATGTCCCAGAATTGTCGCTCTGGTCTCAACGCCTGTAGCTGCTTCAATTCTTCTCGCCATACTGGTAGAATGTCCGATTCCCTCTGCATTAATGATAATATGGTGTTTCTTACCGCGTTTTCTGTTATTTATAATATTATTGATCAGTTTCTGCTCATCATAATCATACTTTTCAGGAATCAGAATATCTTCTGCTCCATTTGCTATACCGCACCACAATGCGATATAACCCGCACCACGTCCCATAACCTCGATGATACTGCATCTTTCATGGGATGTAGAGGTATCACGTACTTTATCAATAGCCTGCATTGCAGTATTAACTGCGGTATCAAAACCAATCGTATACTCGGAACAAGCAATATCAAGATCGATCGTTCCCGGAACTCCAATGGTATTCACACCCAGATTTGCCAGTTTCTGTGCTCCGGCAAAAGAACCGTCTCCACCAATAACTACCAATCCGTCAATGCCGTGTTTTCTGCAGACTTCTGCGCCCTGCTTCTGTCCTTCTGCTGTCCTGAACTCAGCACAACGTGCCGTATAGAGAATCGTACCTCCCCGTGAAATGGTATCTGATACATCACGTGCCGATAAGTCAATAATTTCTTCATTTAACAGACCATTATAGCCTTTTAAAATACCTTTTACCTTTTTACCGCTTGAAATTGCTCTTCGTACAACTGCGCGAATTGCAGCGTTCATTCCGGGTGCATCACCACCACTTGTTAACACTCCGATTGTCTCTATTTGCTTTGCCATTTTTGTGCCTCCTTCATTTTAGGTTCACCTTAATTCATTTATATACAATTTCCTCATCCTAAACATTCTAATTCATTTTCTACAACTTTTCAATACTCTTTTCTACAACTTTTACGTTATTCCCCCCAAAATTTTCAGCAAGTTTCCGTAAAAGCTGCTCTTCAATCCGCACTGACCAGTTGCGTTCCAGCCTCTTCACAGACTTTGGATTTCGCACATAAATGACCACGGCATCTTTCCCATCAGACTGGCGGAGCAGCCCGTAGAGTGCCTCTTCTGACTCGGCAAACATTTCTTTATCTTCGAATTGGATCCAGAGTTCCCTTGGTGCCTCTTCAAATGCCCAGATTTTTTCACAGATCAGCTTGCTGGGTTTGTCGTCTTCTGTCGAAACACGGCCTTTTACAAATACCTTGCTGTCCTCAACAAGAAGATCCCTGAACTTTTCATAATCTTTAGGAAAGATTACCACTTCCACTGTTCCCACCAGATCTTCCACGGTAATAAATGCCATGGTTTTATTCGTTCTGGTATGCTTCACCGTTTTACTTATAATCATTCCTCCGATTATGGCTTTTATACCATCTGCTACCTTTGTTACTCCAATTTCCTCATCAATCATAAAATCCGAAGTTACCTGGGAGATATTCTTACGCCATCTCTCTTCATATTCCTGAAGGGGATGACCGCTGATATATACGCCCAGCACTTCCTTCTCAAAACTGAGCAGCTGCTCTTTTTCGTATTCCCCAACGTCCGGCAGCCTGATTTCAAATTCTTTTTTCTCTTCTTCACCCACCAGATCAAATAAAGACATCTGTCCGGTGAGCGAATATTTCCGTTCCTGGTTCACGCTGTCCATAATCTGTACATAGATCATCATGAACTGCTTTCTGGTTCCGCCCAGTCCATCCAGTGCACCTGCTTTAATAAAGCTCTCAATGGTCCTCTTATTGACTTCTTTACCGGACAGGCGTTCGATAAAATCTTTTAAAGACTTATAGGGCCCTCTGTTCATACGCTCCGTTACAATTGCTTCAATCACCGGCTTTCCAACACTTTTAATGGCGGACAGCCCGTAACGGATGGATTTTCCATCTACCGAAAACGCACTTTCTCCCACATTAATGTCCGGGGGCAGAATATCTATGCTCATCTGTCGGCAGGTGAGAATATATTCCGATACTTTGGTAGGGTTATCAATAACTGACGTCATAAGCGCCGCCATAAATTCTACCGGATAATAATATTTCAAATATGCCGTCTGGTATGAAACCACCCCATATGCAGCCGCATGGGACTTGTTAAATGCATACTTTGCAAAATCTATCATGTCATCATAGATTTTATTAGCGATTTTCTCATCGATTCCATTATTGATACAGCCTGCAACGCCTTCTGCTTCGTTTCCGTATACGAAATTCTGACGCTCCTTTTCCATAACAGAAGCTTTTTTCTTGGACATGGCACGGCGCAGCAGATCGCTTCGTCCCAGGGTATATCCACCCAGGTCACGTACAATCTGCATAACCTGTTCCTGATAGACGATACAGCCATAGGTAGGCTCCAGAATGGATTCCAGCTGGGGGCAGTCGTAGACGATGCTGTCCGGATTATTCTTGCCCCGGATGTACTGGGGAATGAAATCCATAGGACCCGGACGGTACAGGGATATCCCGGCGATAATATCTTCCAGGCTCTGAGGCTTTAATTCCTTCATAAAGCTCTTCATACCGCCGCTTTCCAGCTGGAACACACCATCTGTCCTTCCGGTTCCAATCGAATCCAGTACCTCTTTATCGTTATAATCAATCAGATCCATATCCAAACTTTTTCCTGAGCTCTTTTCCGCCAGGCGCACCGCATTCTGGATTACCGTCAGGGTCCGAAGTCCAAGAAAGTCCATCTTTAAAAGTCCCAGTTCTTCCAGTGTAGTCATGGTAAACTGGGTGGTAATGGAACCGTCTGATGCCCTGGACAGAGGAACGTATTCGTCCACAGATTTCTGGCTGATAACCACTCCGGCTGCGTGCATGGAGGTATGCCGCGGCAGCCCTTCCAGCCTCTTTGACATATCGATCAGCGTTTTCACCTGGGGATCGGATTCATACAGGCTTTTCATCTCGCCATTCATAATCAGCGCTTTATCTATGGTAATGTTCAATTCATTTGGTATCATTTTTGCAATGGAATCCACCATCGCATACGGCAGGTCCATAACACGGCCCACATCCCGGATTACACCTCGTGCAGCCATGGTACCAAAGGTAACAATCTGCACCACCCGGTCTTTTCCGTATTTTTCCACTACATAATCAATGACTTCCTGTCTTCTTTCAAAACAGAAATCCACGTCGATATCGGGCATGGATACACGTTCCGGATTCAGGAAACGTTCAAACAGCAGACTGTATTTAATGGGATCCAGGGTGGTGATACCCAGCGTATAGGAAACAAGGCTTCCTGCAGCCGATCCACGCCCCGGTCCTACAATAATATCGTGGTCCTTGGCATATTTAATAAAGTCCCACACAATCAGGAAATAATCCACATACCCCATTTCCTTGATAATACCAAGCTCATATTCCAGTCGTGTCCGCAGCTCCTCCGTAACAGGCTGGTAACGTTCGTCCATGCCGTCAAAGCAGAGCTTATTCAGGTATTCCCATGAGGTATAACCCTGGGGAACATCATATTTTGGAAGCTTTGTGACTCCAAACTCAATCTCCACATGGCAGCGGTCTGCGATTTTCTGGGTATTCTCCAGTGCCTCAAGCGCATACGGGAATAAGTTCGCCATTTCCTCCGGGGATTTGACGTAATATTGTCCTCCCTCATAGCGCATACGGTCTTCGTCATCCAGCTTCTTTGCCGTCTGGATACAAAGCAGGATATCATGGGGGGATTCATCTTCTGCATAGGTATAGTGAACGTCATTGGTTGCTACCAGCCCGATATCCAGCTCTTTGCTCATACGCAGCAGCTGGGGATTTACCATTTTCTGTTCCGGAATACCATGGTCCTGAAGCTCCAGAAAGTAATTTCCTTTTCCAAATATGCCTTCATAACGCAACGCCGCTTTTTTTGCATCCTCATACATTCCACGCACAAGATATTTTTGTACTTCACCAGCCAGACAGGCACTAAGTGCTATAATTCCCTCGCTGTAAGTCTCCAGAACCTCCATATCCACCCGTGGTTTATAATAAAACCCTTCTACAAAGCCTTTGGAAACAATCTTCATCAGATTACTGTATCCAATGTTGTTTTCCGCTAAAAGGACCAGGTGGTAATATCTGTCATCGCCCCCGGCCGCTTCTTTATCGAATCTGGAATTAGGCGCAACATACACTTCACAGCCGATGACCGGATTAATACCTGCTTCTTTTGCAGCCCGGTAAAACTCGATTACGCCGTACATAACACCATGGTCTGTAATCGCCGCACTGTTCATCCCTAATTCTTTCACTCTTGCTACATATTCTTTTATCTTATTCGATCCATCCAGCAGACTATATTCTGTATGGACGTGTAAATGTGTAAAATTCATCTATACCTCAATTCCAGAACGTGCCTGAAAACATGCCCCGTTATACCAATGGTATATCCAGTCCTGCAATGTCTCCAAACACGCTCTAAGATAGTTGCTATTTACTTTTTTCTCGTTAACCTACCTGAATCATCTGAACAATACAGATGAGTGCACCGATTACAAAACAAGGTGTAACCAGCCTTCTGTTTTCTGCCTGCCCTGCAGCCTGCAGCTCACCGGCTGCCGTAACAGCAGACATTTCCGGTTCTCTTTTTTTGAATGCATTTCGGAAAATAGAAACGAAATGAATATCCCGTTTGCAGTGCTTACTGATCCAGAAAAGTACACATCCCGCTAAGGCTGTACAAATCACCGCTGCAATTGCCACGCCCTGAAGTGCCGTCAGAATCGTATCGGATGTCAGGCTTGTGCTTTGAACTGCATCCGATAGCTGGGGTATCTCCTGGTACAACAATTTCTGCAGCTCCAGTACCACCACGCTCCATGCATCAATTACAAAATGAGCCAACATCGGTGCCAGAATACTTCCGGTGGCCTCCATAAGCAGGCAGAACGCAAAACCTGCCACAAACGCATATAAAAACTGGTTTACATTTAAATGTGCCATACCGAAGACCAGACCGCACAGAATGGCTCCCTGTACATGGTTTTTCCTACGGTAGCTGCCATAAAATACACCGCGGAACATAAATTCTTCTGAAACTGCCGGCATTACACCAACCAGAAGCAGATTTACCAAAAAAGGATTCGTATTCAGTTCCTGAGCGCTGGCGTTGACATGGTTTGTTACAAACAGCATGGAAAATAAATTTAAAAATGAAACCAGCGGCATCAGCAGTACGACAAACAAAACAACCATACATGCCGTAGACCATTTAATTTTCCTGAATGGGATTTCCTCTTTCACCGGTACACGCATAACCAGAATATAAAACAAGATTGGTATCAAATACATCAGCTGTCCTAAAATCATAGCCATCTCTGTGCCAAGCCCTGTTACAAAAAATCCGATACCAAAGGAAAACAGAAAAGCAAAAATCACCATTCCCAGGAACAGCCGGTTAATATTTTTAATTTTATTCATAGAAGTCCTCGCCTGATTCAGTCATTTTTTTCTTTACTAATACATTGATCCATTCTGTGTCCGGATGACTGTTTCTAATATCTTCCGTCTTCCAGATCTCTATAATTTTAATGCCTCTCTGGCGTTTTAACATGCGATGCAGAGAATCCTCTGTATAGTCATGAAACAAACGCTGGTTGCGGAATTCCTCAGATTCACCATAGCGAAATGAAGCATACAGGATTCCTCCCGGATTAAGCGCCTGAATCACTTTCCCCATAATGCGGTCCATATCTTTCTCTTCCACATGAAGTAAAGAAGCACATGCCCAGATACCGTCAAACACCTCATCAAATTCCATCTCCTCGAAAGTCATATGTAAGACTTCTTTATCTGTGTTAATCTCTGCCAGCTTACACATTTCCTCCGACCCATCCAAAGGCGTTACATAACAGCCCATTTCTTCCAGATAGAGGCTGTCCCTGCCGGAACCGCAGCCAAGGTCTAATACCTCTGCATTTTCAGGAAGGTATGACAGAAACTTGTCCAGTGCCTCATGCATGTCAAGATCTACTGTGTTTTCATAATACACGCCTGCATATCGCTCATAATAGTCTAATGAATCCAAAATTTTTCTCCTTTTCTTAATTGCTGATAAATTTATTATTTACTCTTTTGGTCATTATATCAAATAATAACCTTAATAACAATAAACATTCTATAAAAATCCATTTAAAAAAAGCCGTCCCCGTTGGAGACAGCTCTGCAAAACTTAGTTATTAACCATAAATGAGATTAATTTGTCGATATCATCTTTTTCATAAGCTACGATTTCCAATTCCGGAATCTCGCCATTTGAAAAGATGTTCGCCATAGATACGTATTGGGAAAGCTTTGATTTCAGATTCAGTCTGTCGCCCTCACCTGTTACCAGTTCTACTTTACCGCTGCAGCTGTCTACTACCTCAAAAAATTTTTCAATGTTGGTTATATTCTGTACTTTCATCCCCAGATCTCCTTTCCAATCACTATATTGTATTTACTAGTTTTACACAAAGGTGTTACTAGTACTATAAACTACTTACGGACTAAAATCAAATATTTTTTATTATTTCACAGCAACTGCTTCAATTTCAATCAGGACGTCCTTTGGTAATCTTGCAACTTCCACACAGGAACGTGCCGGAAAAGTTTCGGTAAAATATTTTGCATAAATTTCATTGATCTTTCCAAAGTCATTCATGTCTTTAATAAATACCGTTGTCTTGATCACCTTTGCAGTTGAAGTTCCCGCTGCTTCCAGTAAGGCTGCCAGATTCCCGATTGCCTGGTCTGCCTGGGCTTCCACGCCCTCCGGAATCTCTCCCGTAGCCGGAACTACCGGAATCACACCGGATGTATAGATCATTCCGTTTACCTCAATTGCCTGTGAATATGGTCCGATTGCTGCTGGTGCTTTGTCTGTGCTGATTGCTGTTTTCATGTGTTTTTCCTCCTGACCCTCTATATTTATTATTCTGTCATCTATTTTATTCCTGCCAGAGCGTGTTTGAAAATTGCTTTTAGTTTCTATTTAGCCTTACGGATTGACCTTTCGGTAATTTCAATGCGGCCTTCTTTTAAAAGCCTGCCCACGCCGCGCTTAAATGCATTCTTGCTCAGTCCGAATTCCCGCTTGATTACTTCCGGTGAAGCTTTGTCGGTAAACGGCAGAACACCCGAAAACTCTTCTATTACACTCATAATATTCTCCGCGTCCTCATCCATCTGAAGGTACGCTTTTTCCCTGGTACTCAAATCCAGCTTACCATCTTCTTTCACAGCAGTTACCCGGGCTTCAATGCTGTCGCCCACCTGATAATTTCCTGCGGCATCTTTCTTTGGTATCAATGCAGAATATTTATTGTCAACTGCAACGAATACACCAAATTCCTCGCTGATCTCATAGACCACGCCGATTACATGATCATCCTTCTTATAAGGAGAATCTGTGATTAAGGCCTCGTATACATTCATCGTTGCACATAACCTGCTGCTCTTATCTATATAAAGCGTTACCAGCCATTCTTCGCCCTGGCGTACCCTTCTCGTCTGTTCTTTAAACGGGAGTAAAAGGTCTTTTTCCAGTCCCCAGTCTAAAAATGCTCCGATCTTGCCCACTTCTTTGACCGTGAGCACAGCCAGTCCGCCGACTTCCAGCATCGGTTCCCTGGTAGTAGCGATGAGCCTGTCCTTTGAATCTTTATATAAAAAAACGCTCAGACGGTCTCCTGTCTTAATATCCTTTGGAACTTCTTTTTTGGGAAGCAGCACCCGTTCTTCCGTTCCGGTACCCTGTCCCAGATAGATTCCAAAATCCACTTGTTTCACAACTTCTAATTCCTGCTTTTTTCCTAATTCCAGCATTTCTTCCTCCATATATTACGCCTGTGCGGTAAATTCCACAATTGCATAAGGCTTCTCTTCTTCATCACAAAGAGCCGTTGTAATGCGCCCTTCCTCTGCATGAACCCTGGGTATAATAAGGTCATGAAGAACTGCAGATTTTTTATATTCCACCCGAACTTGATGTACACTGAAATCTTCCGGGAGATATTCTTCTGCCATCTGTATATATTGTCCGTTGTTCACATGGCGGTTGGTATCCAGGTGGCATCTCAGCACCGGGAATGATTCCATCTGTACGCATTCTGCCGGTACCGGTATCTTCCTCGGGGCATAATCCATACAAAGTTTTTCCTCCAGCCTGTATCCGTCGGACTCTGCCGTACTGATCTTAGAAGGATGTCCGCTTTGTGTATCCACAAATATCCAAAGGGAATTGGCATATGCAATTCTTTTTCCTTTTTCGTCTGCAAGGGCAAAGTTTCTGCTGCCATAGAATCCTTTAAAATCATAAGGCCATGTCTGTACCGTGATCTTTTCTCCAAGCCCGGGATACCTGTCCACCACAATCTGCCAGGAAGAGAGCACCCATACCCGGTTCCTTTTCGTCAGATTTGTCAGACCAAGACCGACCTCTTCTGAATGAAACGTACTGCTGTCCTGAAAATAATTTACAAGCGCATTCAGCGTCAGCTTCTGATCCATTCCAATCTCACTGTAGCGCACCCTGCTGTCAAACTGATAACTCATATCTGCCTCCAACTGCAATCAAAAGCCGGAAATTTCTAAATAAACTTTATAAACCTCCGGAACATGTCTGAAAAACCTAAAAAACAAAAAAGGCCGCCTTTCAATGAACCTCTGAAAAGCTTCATCAAAGACAACCTGTAAATAGCTGGGCTACAAGGATTCGAACCTTGAAATGACGGAGTCAGAGTCCGTTGCCTTACCGTTTGGCGATAGCCCAATGTGTTACAACACGATGTATTATATATTACCTTTTTCAAAAAAGCAAGTACTTTTTTCAAATTTTTTAAAAAAATTTTTTTAAACCAATTTTTTGGCGATTTTTCAACACTTTTTCAGGGAAAAGTAGTATAATCAATCACATATTTGAATTTACATAAGCAGAATACATAAAAAAATATTTTGAGAAAAAGAAAGGGCAGGCATGCCTGCAATACGCATTGGGTATAATAATGATAAATTTACTTGTAAAAACTTTTATTAAAAATCCTCAGGACACCGATAATATTATCGTAAGGACCGCTTACGGAACATTGGCAGGAATCGTAGGCATTTTCTGCAACGTCCTGTTATTCATTGTGAAACTAGTCGTAGGAATCGGACTTCACAGCGTTTCCGTTACGGCAGATGCATTTAATAACCTTTCCGATGCCGGCTCTTCCGTTATTAGTCTGATTGGTGTGAAAATGGCAAGCAAGCCTGCTGACCAGGACCACCCGTTCGGTCATGGGCGTATTGAATACATTGCTGCACTGATTGTAGCATTTTTAGTAATTGAAGTGGGATTTACTTTTTTCAAGGATTCCGTCAGTAAGATCTTTAACCCGGAAGAAATATCTTTCCAGATATCATCCCTGATCATCCTGATTTTATCCATTGGTGTAAAGCTTTGGCTTGGCTTTTTTAATAAAAAGCTGGGCAAACGCATTAACTCTACCGTAATGATGGCTGCAGCCACAGATTCCATGGGAGATGTGATCACTACTTCGGTTACAATTATTTCCATTCTGGTATTTGGGATTTTTCATATTAATATTGACGGTTATGTGGGAATCCTGGTAGCCGGAATTGTGATCTGGGCGGGAATCGGCATTGCCAAAGATACTTTAAAACCGCTCATTGGGGAACCGGCAGATCCCGAACTGTATCAGAACATCACACAAATGGTAGAAAGTTACGAAGGGATTGTGGGCAGCCATGACTTAATTATCCATAACTATGGTCCCGGACGCAGCATGGCATCCATCCATGCCGAGGTTCCCAATGACGTAAATGTGGAATCTTCCCACGAGGTTATCGATAAGGCAGAACGGGAAGTTGGCAAAAAACTGGGGATCTTTCTGGTGATTCACATGGATCCCATCGAGACCAAAAACAGCCGAATACAAAAACTGAAACAGGAAATTGAAATCGTCATAACCAATATAGATGACCGTCTTTCATTCCATGATTTCCGCATGGTAGAAGGCAAAAACCAGATCAATCTGATCTTTGACCTGGTCATCCCCCATGAATACAGCCCCAAACAGCAAAGTGACATACAGCTTGAGATCATCTCCCAAATAACCCACTTGGATAAACGATACCAATGTGTTATAACTATAGACAAGAGTTTCGTATCAACTAACTAAGACAAAGGAGCACTTTATGAGTACAATGAATTTAACGCTATTAACAGATTTTTATGAATTAACCATGATGCAGGGTTATTTTAAAAATCATACGGATGAAGTAGTAGTCTTTGATGCCTTTTACCGCAAAAACCCCTCAGACGGAGGCTATGCCATTGCGGCAGGTCTGGAGCAGGTGATCGATTATATTAAGAATTTAAAGTTCAGCAAAGAAGATGTAGACTATCTGAGAGGACTTGGCACCTTCGATGAAGACTTTTTGAATTATCTGTCGGATTTCCGGTTCACCGGTGATATTTATGCCATTCCTGAGGGCACTGTTGTATTCCCAAGAGAACCTCTTGTAAAGGTCGTTGCACCTATTATGGAAGCTCAGTTAGTAGAGACGGCCATTTTAACAATTATTAACCATCAGAGTCTCATTGCCACCAAAGCATCCAGGGTGGTATATGCCGCCAAAGGGGACGGTATCATGGAGTTTGGGCTGCGCCGTGCACAGGGACCGGATGCAGGCGTCTATGGCGCAAGAGCAGCCATGATCGGCGGGTGCGTGGGCACTTCCAATGTTCTCGCAGGGCAGCTTTTTGATGTGCCGGTAAAAGGTACTCATGCCCACAGCTGGATTATGAGTTTTCCGGATGAATATACCGCATTTAAAAAATATGCGGATTTATATCCCGATGCATGCTGCCTTCTGGTAGATACCTATGACACTTTAAAATCCGGTGTTCCAAATGCCATCCGTATCTTTACCGAAATGAAAGAAGCAGGCATTCCGCTTAAAAACTATGGTATCCGTCTGGACAGCGGCGACCTTGCCTATATGTCCAAAAAAGCCCGTGTAATGTTAGATAATGCCGGATTCCAGGATGCCTTCATATCGGCGTCCAGCGACCTGGATGAGTACCTCATCGACAGCCTTAAAGCACAGGGCTGTAAAATTACCTCCTGGGGTGTGGGAACCAATCTGATCACCTCCAAGGACTGCCCGGCATTTGGCGGCGTTTATAAACTGGCCGCTATACTGGATAATGAAACAGGTGACTTTATACCCAAAATAAAGCTTTCTGAAAATACGGAAAAGATTACAAACCCGGGAAATAAAACGATTTACCGCATCTATGATAAAAATGCCGGTAAAATTAAAGCGGATCTGATCGCACTGGCGGACGAAACTTTTGACGAAGGAAAAGATATGATTATCTTTGATCCCCTGGAAACCTGGAAAAAAACCAAAATACATGCAGGCACATTTAAACTGCGGGAATTATTAGTACCGGTATTTAAAGGCGGGAAATGCATTTACACCTCCCCATCCGTAATGGACATCCGTGATTACTGTAAAAAGGAACTGGATACTCTGTGGGATGAGACAAAACGTTTTGTAAATCCACACGATGTTTATGTAGACCTTTCGGACAAATTGTTCGGCATTAAATCCGAACTGCTGGAAAAGATGAGCATGGATGCACTGTCCCGTATTTAAAAATCACTGATCTTATTCGCTAAACTTATTTATTCGCGGGGAGCGATCCAAACGGACACGCTGGCGGATTATTTGGCAAAGACCGGAGCGGGATTTTTGACTGATTTCATAATTTACGCATATATAAAAAGACTCCTTCATATACATATATAGCTTATATGAAAGGAGTCTTTTTATGTCCCAATATGATATTCTTGTGAACCGGCACCACCTGTTAGACCCGGGTGCTGTTCCGGCGTCCCTTGTAGACCCCGGCGTCCCTTTTGATGCCCTTCCGGATGATCCGAAAAGGCTTCTGGAGCCCCAGACTGCCAAAGCGGTACGGGAACTTTTCGCCCATGCTGTGGATCAGGGAATCCATCTCTACGGCATCTCCGGATATCGTTCTTATTACCGTCAGATGGAGCTTTATAATCCGGACAAAAACCCGCTTTACGTAGCTCCACCGGGGGGCAGTGAGCATCAGACAGGGCTGGCTTTAGATGTCTCCTGTTCCGGAGTCGGCCTGGATCTGGTGGAAGAATTTGCAGATACGGAAGAAGGCATCTGGCTTGCTAAAAATGCGCCGTTATATGGGTTCATCATCCGCTATCCCAAATCAAAAGAAGACATCACCGGGTATGCATACGAGCCGTGGCACATACGCTATGTAACAAAACCTCTGGCCCATTATCTCACCATCACAGACCTTACCCTGGAAGAATACCATCAGCAGTCCATGAACATATGCTCCTGCTGACACGGATATCAGGCACTGTATAGTGGCATATTTAAGCCGTGCGGAATTAATTTTTCCCAGAGAAAACAAGGCCGGATATGCCTACGAACCCAAGCATATCTGGTCTTGTCCTGTAATCCCTGGCAATTCAACTTACGATAACCGGATTACCGGGCCCCCATTAGAGGAATACCACAGGCATGTCTCTATTGTTCCATTTGACGTCCCATGAATCCCGAAGCACATTTTGCTACAATCCGTTCCGTATCACCCATTTTTCCCTTCTCATCCTTGCTGATGAGAATTACAGCCCCAATAGCATCACCTTCGCAGAGGATCGGGCTGATTACCTGTGGAAGGTTCTCTTCCATATCCTCTCCGGTTATTTTTACATAATTTTTGTCATCACGGTTTGACAAAACATTTTCACGGTCATTTATAATTCGTTCTAATGCTTTACTGATCGATTTGCCAATCATATCTTTTTTTATTCCGCCTGAGGTGGCAATTACCTGGTCACGGTCTGTTATGCAGACTCCATGCCCTGTACTGTAGGCCAGAGATTCCGCATATTCTTTGGCAAATGCCCCCAGTTCACCTATCGGGGAATATTTTTTTAATATAATTTCGCCTTCTCTATCGGTAAAGATTTCAAGTGGATCGCCTTCTCTGATCCGAAGCGTCCTTCTTATTTCTTTTGGTATAACCACGCGACCCAGGTCGTCAATTCTCCTAACAATGCCTGTAGCTTTCATAAAATTAATTCCTCCATTTTATTTTCTCATGGTTCGTACTTTAGTACCCATGATCTATTATTTGTAAAATGGAGGAAATTATGCTTAAATTTTCTTTATTTTGCATTTTTT
This sequence comes from Clostridiales bacterium, assembly GCA_018365455.1. Taxonomy (GTDB): domain Bacteria; phylum Bacillota; class Clostridia; order Lachnospirales; family Lachnospiraceae; genus Robinsoniella. The sequence goes on along the minus strand of JAGZJZ010000005.1, from coordinate 144,014 downwards.
ATTTTTTATAGCAGTACCGTAAACCAGATTGACTTACCGCCTTCACAATGTACCGTGATCTTCCCTTTATGGGTTTTTACAATATTCCGGGCAATGGATAATCCAATTCCATAGCCTCCTGTATCCCTGGATCTGGAAGAATCAGCGCGGTAAAATCGATCAAACAGCTTATTGAGATTGTCCCTTGGAAGGTCCACTCCGGTATTATACACTTCCAGTCTGACTGCTTTGCCTGCGGTGGATAAAGAAACTTTAATCTGTCCCCCCGGTTCGGCATATTTTACAGCATTATCCACCAGAATGGTGACCAGCTGGCGGATACTTCCCTCATCTCCGTGAAGTATCAGATTAGGCTGTATATTCAGTTCAAAGCTCTTATTCTGCAGCTCCGCTACTGCTTCAAAAGGTGCGGCGGCTTCCAGTACCACCTCGCTCACCGGGAAATTCCCAAAAACCAGCTGGATATTTTCCTCATCCATCTTGGCGAGTGTCAGCAAATTTTTAACCAGCTTATCAAGCCTTGCCGTCTGGCTTCTGATGCTGTCAACCCATTCATTTTTACCGGTACTTAGTTCCAGCACATCCGCATCTGCGGAGATAATCGCCAGCGGAGTCTTAATCTCATGCCCTGCATCGGTAATAAATTGTTTCTGTTTTTCCATATTTTCTATCACCGGCTGAACTGCTTTTTTTGACAGCAGGAAAATCAGGATAAAGATCAGCAGCAGACAGGATATGGCGATTACAAAAGATAAAATGGCGAACAGAGTCACCATCTGTATCTGGGAACGGCAGTCTACGAACACCGTCAGTGTTCCAAAGTCTTTCTCCACTACCATATACTTATAAATTCCATTAAATCCACTTGTCTTCCCTGTCTCAAGCACCTTTGCCGTATATTCTTTTGCTTCCGCCTCGGTAATCGCAGCTACATGGCTGGTGTCTGTCTGCAGCACTTTGCCGTCCATCCCGCATTCCACAATGAAATAACGGGTCTCATACTGGGTCTCTTCCGTCATCTCAAAGCCAAATCCCACATTCAATTTACCAGATTTGTCCTTTTCAAATTCCGGGAATCTCCCGTCATTTTCTGAAAGGACATACAGGACTCCATCCATTTTCCGGTTCATCTGATAGATATTCGCTGCATTAATTACACCGATTAGCAGAATCATCACAAGAGCCACCGCGCCCATGGTAATCAATATAAATTTTTTTTGCAGCTTTTTAATCATGTTTATACCTCCTGCATACCGCAGACGGATCTGCGGAATGCGCCAATAGAAAGTTTGAAACGATTTTGGTTCCAAACTCATTCCTCCAGTGTATAGCCTACGCCTCTGGCGGCTTTTATTTCCACATTTGCATTGAGTGCAGCCAGTTTCTTGCGCAGGTAGGATATGTACACCCAGACCACATTCATCTCTGATTCTGAATCATATCCCCAAATCCGCTCCATAAACTGTTCTGTTGAAATTAATCTCGTTGGATTATTCATCAGAATCTCCATCATCTGGAATTCTTTATTTCCCAGGCGAAAGGATGCATTCTCACCGGACAGTTCATAGTTTGCTTTATTTAATGTTATATTTCCAATTGTAATCGTACTGGGCGTAAATTCTGACTGGCGCCTCATCATGGCACGTACCCTGGCAAGCAGTTCCCCCATAGCAAAGGGCTTGGTCAGATAGTCATCCGCCCCCAGATCCAGTCCGGCTATACGGTCCTGGATTTCAGATTTTGCAGTGAGCAGCAGCACCGGAGTCGCAATTCCTCTTTTTCGAAGTTCTTCCAGTACCTGCAAACCGTTCATTTTCGGCATCATAATATCCAGGATAATCCCATCATAGTTTTGCGCAAATCCGTAATCTAATGCATCTGCCCCATCATAAACTGCATCCACCGAATAATTATTGTGTTTTAAGATAGCGACCAGCGCCTTTGATAAATCTATCTCATCTTCCGCCAGCAATATTCTCATATATCCACCTCCGTTTTTCCTTAAGTTGGTTTATCTATTTCTCCACTACTATACACCCTTTCTATGTATAATTTGTGTATCCGGGCTTTTTTCTGCGCATATCTCCGTCAGTTTCCAGTTTGGAATCCGTGTTTAGCGACACGCTCTAGAGAATTCGATCATCTTCAATCATATCCCGGATTGTCTGCAGATTCAGGTCAGCCGATGCGATCTCATCTGCACAGCGTTTTAATTCCCCTACAATCATTTCCTGGTTGGCAATCCTTTTCTTATATTTCAGCTGATGTTCCAGGCTTGCCCAGCAGTCCATTGCAATGGTCCGTATCTGTATTTCACAATATACCCTGCAGATTCCATCTCCCAGATGAATGGGCACTTCTGCGATCATATGATAACTGCGGTAGCCATTGGGCTTGGGATTGTGGATGTAGTCCTTTTCTTCCAATACCCGGATATCCGACTGTTTATGCAGCATCTTAGCCACAAAATACACATCGTCCACGAAGGCACAGATGACCCTGATTCCGGCGGCATCATATACTTTTGTCATTGCATTGTCCCTTGTAGGCTCCAGGCCGTGGCGCAATAGCTTTTCTTTCATGCTGGCAGGCGATTTGATCCTGGATTTGCAGTATTCAATCGGATCCCGGTAATGATGGGCTTTTCGGTATTTCCGTATAATATCCAATCTTGACGTTAGCTCTATAACCGCACCTTCCAACAGTACCAGTGACTCCTGGTAAAAATCACAATCCTGTGATACCGCATTTTCATCTATTCCATTTCCTAACATGTACGTTACCCCCAATTTTATATTTTCATAGAGGATTATAACTGACCAACCTTAAAATAACTTTAAAGAACCCAATTTACTTTCATTTCCTGCACAAATTCTAAAAGCCCACATATATGTATTGTCAAATGTGTAAGTAAGGTGATAAAATATATTGTAACAGTTCAGACAGCATGAACTGTTACAATATATTTACAAAACATCACTGCAACTTACAAAGGAGAAACAAAATGGCAAATGCTGTAACGGATTCTATTGATTCCTTTTTCGAGGAACATCATATAGAACCGCCGCGCTTTGATTACAATATGAAATACAGTCCCACCACACTGATTCTTTTATTTTTCAGCTTTTCATTTATCGGCTGGATATGGGAAGTGGGGCTTCACATCGCACAGGCAGGGGAGTTTGTAAACCGGGGCGTACTGTTTGGTCCCTGGCTTCCAATCTACGGCAGCGGCGGCGTTATGATACTGCTTCTGCTGCGCCGGTTCTTCCACCGCCCTGTCCTCACCTTCTTTTTAAATATGTTTCTGTGCTCTGGAATCGAATATTTTACCAGTTGGTTCCTGGAAACGACCAAAGGCATACGCTGGTGGGATTACAGCGGTTATTTTTTGAATATAAACGGACGGATCTGCCTGGAGGGTTCCGTTGTCTTCGGGCTTGGTGGATGTGCCATCATTTATTTTCTCGCACCTTTCCTGGGGAATCTCTTTAAGCGCATAAAACCGTTATTAAAAATATTAATCTGTATTATTTTAATCTTATTTTTCAGTCTGGATACCGCTCATTCTATGGTGCATCCCAATACCGGAGAGGGGATAACGGATGAGATAAAAGACCGTGAACTTCCTCCGGTAAAGCCCAGACACTAAAAGGCGACAGGACTCTATAGCCCTATCGCCTTTTTCTGTCATCAAAAGCTGTATCATTTCATCATTTAAAATGCATGATTATATAAAAAGTATCATGCCGGACTTTCTGCACCGTCATTTTTCAGCGCCATATACAGTTCTGCCATAGCAGCACCTTTGTATCCATTGGTAAAAAATATGGATACAAGTCCAAACGTAACAGCAGACAACAGCTCCCATCCCAGGAATGAAAATTCCATTACAAAAGTACGCCACTTCTGCCCTTTCATCATTTGCCTGGACATCTGAAATGCTTCCCTGCGGTCTATTTGCGGATTTTCAGCCAGAATATATGGAATCATGAGATATTCATAATACTTAATAATTCCCCCTACAATGGTTAAGAACCATAATCCGGTAAATAAAGACCGAAAAAACATGACCTTGACCGCATTCCAGAACCTTCCCCTGCGAAACAAAAACGTAATCCTTCCGATTCTGGTCCCCGGCTCCAGCCTGCTCTCAAGGAAGAAACGCTTTCCTCCAACCAGCAGCACATTTGTTACCAGCAGTGTAAACGCAAGCTCTCCTCCTGCTGCAATCAGAATCAGCAGCACCTCCAATACCGGATATTGTTCAAACAGACCGCTGTCTGCACGTACCACCTTAAATACAAATGATACCGGAGCGGTAAAGGTATTAAAGGACGAAGATAAAAATTCATCAATCTTCGGGTCAAACAGCGGCTGTTTGCTCTCGTTTCCCCGAATCAGCCTGCGCAGAGTCTCCCAGTTATCAACCCTGTTCTCCGGTTTAACAACCTCCACTTCGTTTATCTGCCTGTCCTCTTCCCGCTGGCTGTACTTGTGGATAGCCGTGGCAGATGAGCTGTATTCCGCTCCCAGGAAGGCAAGAATAAAACAGACCGCTACCGCAGCCCAGTAATTCCTTTTCAGAACCTTTTTCCCTTTTTTCTTAAGTTCTTGACGCTTCCACATATATTTAATTCCACCCATCTGTAATCATTCTGTCGGTTATATTTTTTATTATAAAACAACTTTTCACACTTCGCAACTTAAACCCCGTGCTTTTTTTTCGATTCTGTGTTACAATTTTTCAAACAAAACAGAAAAGAGGCTTAAGTATTATGATTGCACTATTCTTATCACCAGTTTATCTCCTGGTGAACTTCTATATTCTTCGATGGATATTGAAATGGATGGGGGCATGTACCCATTATTTTAAGAAAAAATGGTTTCGGGTCGTATTCATTGCAGCTTATGCTTTTGTATCTACCTCCCTGTTAACTGCTTTCCTGATCAAAGAACCCGTTATCCTCCATCGGTTTTTAAAGACGGTAAGTAATCTTTATCTTGGAACCTTTCTATATATCCTGCTCACTGTAGCTGTGGTGGATCTGATTCGCATTATTATGCGACATTTAAAATGTGTGGATCAGGAAAAACTGCGTTCCCGAAGAACTTTTGTGCTGACCGGTACCGTCTGTGCCATAGTCATTATTTCCCTGAGTGTCTATGGTTCCCTCCATGCACGGCATATTTATAAAACAGGATATGATGTGACAATAGATAAATCCGGCGGCACTGATCAGTCCTTAAAGATCGCCCTGGTGGCGGACATGCACCTTGGCTACAGCATCGGCAGCTGGCATATGAAACAGATGGTAGCAAAAATTAATGCCATGGAACCGGATATTGTATGCATTGCGGGAGATATCTTCGATAATGAATTCGAAGCAATTAAAAATCCCGATGAAATTGCCCGGACTCTGAGCCGGATCAAAAGCAAATACGGTGTTTATGCATGTTGGGGGAATCACGATATTGAAGAACCCATCCTTGCCGGATTTACCTTTGGCTCTCAAAAAAAGATCGGTGCGGATACCCAGATGGTAGATTTCTTAAAAGCATCCGGCATTACTCTGCTGACAGATCAGACGGTTCTGATCAATGATAATTTTTACCTCACCGGAAGGGAGGATTATTCCGTTACCAAAAAGGATAAAGAGACCAGGAAAACCCCTTCCCAGTTAACCGAAAAGCTAGATAAATCGAAACCGGTCATATTTATTGACCATCAGCCAAAAGCCCTCCAGGAAGCAGCCGATGCGGGAGTTGACCTGTACCTCTGCGGCCACACTCATGACGGGCAGATGTTCCCTGGCAATCTTACAATTGGCCTGTTGTGGGAAAATCCATACGGGTACCTGAAGAAGGACAACATGCACAATATCGTTACTTCCGGCGCAGGCGTCTGGGGACCGAATATGCGCGTGGGAACCAAGAGTGAAGTAGTGGAAATCAATGTGTCCTTTGGCAAATAAACTCCGGAAGAAGATCTGATTTTTACAAAAAAAGAAGCGTCAACTTAGCTGGCGCTTCTTTTTTAATACCGTATCACTTTATTTACTTATTCAGCTGCTTCTGTCGTGGCTGCTTCTGTAGCTGCTTCCGTCGTCGCCGCTTCTGTTGTTGCTGCCTCAGATCCTGCCTCTGTCGCAGCTGCTTCGGAACCTGCCTCCGTTGCTTTTTCGGATACCGCTTCTGTAGTATTCTCACTTGCTGCGGTATCTGTGGTTCCTTCACTTGCTGCTTCCGTTGTATTGCTCTGAGCTTCGGTTTCCGTCTGCTTTACCGTAACCTTATCTGTAAAAGTGATCTTACCCCAGACCTTATCATCTACTTTGAATTCCACCTTTTCTTTCCATGCGGTGTAAACTTCTTCGTACTTGTCGCTCTTTCTCTGGTTGATAATTGTCTCTTTCTGGGTCTCGGTAGCCTCTTTGTCAAAGGTACTCTTCATCTGCACTACATAGTATCCGCTGTCCGTTTCAACCACGCTGTCTGCCGTTTCTCCGTCCTTTAACTTGTCTGCTGCTGTCTTCACTTCATCCGGTAAGGTTCCGTTATCTGTTCCATAAGAAGATGTGGAAGCTGATTTTTCTTCATCTATCTCTTTTACGGCTGCATCCATTTCTTTTCCGCCCTTTACGGCATCCAGGACTTTCTGGGCATTATCTTTTAAGGCTTTTTTCTCATCATCTGTTAAAGCTTTTGTATTGCCGTCTGCATCTGTGGTATCAGCCGTACTGAATAATACATAGGATACCGTCTTCTGAGCAGCCTCATCATCGGATACGTTTGTATCTGCTTCTGCTTCAATTGCTTTTTTCATCTTGTTGTTAATTGTATAAAGTGTTAACACCCTGGATACGGTCTCCTGGGATGCTGTTAATTCATCAATTGTTTCCTGTGAATTCTCTTCCATAAACTGCTTCGCGGAGCTTTCAATTTTGGCTTTTTCATCATCGGTAACGGTAATATCATAATCAGCCATATGCTTCTCTAAGATCAGCATTTCTTCCAAACTGTCCATGATCTGTGTCTTAAATGTGGTACCATATGGAGTTCCGCTTCCCATAAGATCGGTATTCCACATATCCTCGCCAAACATGGAACCATAAGAACTCTGCATCTGAGCCTGATTATAACGAAGCATAAAATTTGCAATTTTGAAAGGTACTTTTTCCCCGTCCAACGTTGCCACTGCCGCATCTGCATTTACATTTCCGCACCCTGTCAGGGACGCTGCTGCCATACAAATACAGATTCCGGCAGCCACAAGTTTTTTACCCAGCTTATTCATAAATAAGTTTCCTCCTAGAATGTCTCAATTCCTTATATTATAGCTTGTTTTCAAATTCATCGCAATCCTTTTTGTTCATTTTTCACCTAAAGTTCACTTTTTTCGTTACTATTCACGGCCGGAGAGGCCGCTCATAGTAACGATTCGGGGCGATATTTAAATTTTTGCAACGCAAAAATCGCCCCTCACTCCTGAATCATGTTCTCACGGAATGCGCAGTTCAGCGCATTCCTGGCCGTGAATAGTAACCTTTTTTCCTGTAATTTTCGTAAATTTCGCTCTTTAATTCCGAAGGAGAAGAATATCATTTAAGATATCTCTTACCACCATGAGTATATCATCATTATCTTTCAGGCTCTTTCGCGGCTTACTGTAAACGAAATATGGATTTGCTTCAATGGTGAACTTCACTTTTCCGTTATAGCGCTTTAACATCTCTTCGATCTTTACCGGATCTACACATGCCCGTTCAAACATGGTAAATTTAATAAAGTCACCCTTCTGGGATATTTCCACCACAAATCCCTTATGTGCCAGGGCTTTTAAATTGGCGATCATCAGAAGGTTCTGGACTGATTTCGGCGGTTCCCCAAAACGATCCATCAGTTCTTCTAACATATCATCGTATTCTTCTTCACTTTCAATACCTGCTATGCGTTTATAGATATCCAGCTTCTGGAACTCGCTGCGGATATAGCGTTCCGGTATAAATGCATCGATATCCAGATCGATTGTCGTATCATAGGATTCTTCAATTGTTTTCTCGCCTTTTAATTCCCGTACCGATTCACCCAGCATCTTGCAGTAAAGATCATAGCCGATGGCTTCCATATGACCATGCTGCTCTGCACCCAGCAGATTACCTGCCCCACGGATTTCCAGGTCACGCATGGCTATTTTAAATCCGGACCCCAGTTCCGTAAATTCTTTAATGGCATGGAGACGCTTTTCTGCTACTTCCTTGAGCATCTTGTTACGTTTATACATCAAAAATGCATATGCGGTGCGGTTGGACCTTCCCACTCGGCCTCTCAGCTGATAGAGCTGTGACAGCCCCAGGTTATCCGCATCATGGATAATCATGGTATTTACATTGGAGATGTCCAGTCCCGTTTCAATAATTGTAGTGGACACCAGCACGTCAATTTCCCCGTTAATGAAGTCGAACATAATCCGTTCCAGCTCCCGTTCCTTCATCTGTCCGTGGGCAAAAGCCACATTGGCATCCGGCACCAGCTTCGCTATGGTATTGGTCATTTCAACAATGGTATTTACCCTGTTATAGACGTAATATACCTGTCCGCCTCTTGACAGTTCCCGGTTGATTGCTTCCCGCACCATCTCATCATTGTACTCCATCACATAAGTCTGTATGGGCATACGCTCCATAGGTGCTTCTTCCAGTACGCTCATGTCACGGATACCAATTAAACTCATGTGCAGCGTTCTGGGAATGGGCGTAGCAGTCAGGGTCAGTACATCGATGTTATCTTTTAATTTCTTAATCTTTTCTTTGTGGGTAACACCAAAACGCTGTTCCTCATCAATGATTAAAAGTCCCAGATCTTTAAACTCCACATCCTTTGACAGGACCCTGTGGGTTCCGATTATGATATCTACCATCCCTTTTTTCAGGTCTATAATCGTCCTTTTCTGTTCCGCCGCCGTCCGGAATCTGCAAAGCAGATCCACCCGCACGGGGAATTCCTTCATCCTCTGGACAAATGTATTGTAGTGCTGCTGTGCCAGAATGGTAGTCGGAACCAGGTATACCACCTGCTTTCCTTCCTGCGCCGCTTTAAATGCCGCCCGGATGGCGATCTCTGTTTTTCCGTAACCCACATCTCCGCAGACTAGACGGTCCATGATCTTGGTGCTTTCCATATCCTTCTTAGCCGCTTCTATCGCCAGCAGCTGGTCCTCAGTCTCCTCAAACGGAAACATCTCTTCAAACTCTTTCTGCCAAACCGTATCCGGACCATAGATGAAACCCTCTCTTGCCTGGCGGACAGCATATAGTTCCACCAGATCTTTGGCAATATCCTTAACCGCACTGCGCACCCTGGTCTTAGTTTTATTCCATTCCTGGGTTCCAAGCTTATTCAGCTTCGGCTTCTTAGCATCCGAATCCGCATATTTCTGGATCACATCCAGCTGGGTTGCCAGGATATACAGATTGCTGCCGCCGCTGTACTCAATCTTCATATAATCCTTTGTAACCCGGTCAACCTCTACTTTTTCAATTCCCTTGTAGACACCCAGACCATGATTTTCATGAACCACATAGTCACCTACACTCAGTTCATTAAAGCTTTCAATCTTCTGGCCTTCAAAGCTCTTGCGTTTTTTCTTCTTTTTCTTTTCTTTTCCAAAAATATCACTTTCGGATATAATGACAAATTTAATCAGCGGATATTCATAACCTCTGTGGGTATTCCCATGGGTTACCAGAATTTCTCCCGGTTTCACCTTCCGGTTTAGATCTTCCGTGTAAAAGCTGTTCAGGTCATATTCCCTGAGATCCTCTGACAGCCGCTTTGCCCTGGTTCTGGAGCCTGATAAGAGAACCACCTGATATCCGTCTTTTTTAAACCGGCGCAGATCCTGCACCAGAAGTTCAAAGCTGTTATTATAGGGATTTACCGATTTCACATTCATGTGATGCATGTTTGTGATCTTCCAGTCCCCTTTTGCCGTCTCCAGCGTACTCAGTGCCAGGCAGTTCCGGTTATTCAGCCTGCCTATAATTTCATTATAGCTGTACAGGACTTCTGTCTGACCCGGCAGAATATAGCCCTTTGCCAGACGGTTCATCATACTTTCCCGGAATTCTTCTTCAACCGCATATCCTTCTTCTTCCAGATGATTAGGTTCATCCAGGAAAAAAATCGTTTCCTTAGGATCAAAATACTCCAGAAAAGAGACATCCCGGTCGTAAAAGTAATGGATATAACTGTCCAGTCCGGTAACTCCCCGGAAATCCGTTAACCGCTCTTTGATTTCTTCCGTCAGCTCCTGGATTCTGTGGGCTTCTTCCGTCTTCATCTGCTTACGCAGGGTCTGATAGAGTTTCTTAGACTCCTCTTCAATCTTTTTCAGCCCCAGCTCCAGATGCTTTTTATCTACAATTACCTCATTCGCCGGATATACTTTAATTTCTTCCAGATTCTCAATGGATCTCTGGCTTTCCACATCAAAGCTGCGGATGGAATCTATTTCATCTCCCCAAAGCTCAATACGGATTGGATTTTCTTCTGTCAGGGGATAAATGTCCAGAATGCCGCCTCGAACTGCGAACTGTCCAAAGCCTTCTACCTGGCTGCTTTTCTCATAGCCCATGCCTACCAGTTCTTCCGACAGCCGGTCCAGATCCATGCTGCTGTCATTTTTCAGGCAAAGCACATGCTCAGCAAAATACTGCAGGGGCAGTAAATGATCCATACAGCCAGCAAGGGTTGTGATAACCGTAACCCTGTCATTTTCAAGCAGCGCTTTCATAACCGCTATTCGCTGCTGCCCAATCAGGTTGCTGTGAATATCGGCACTGTAAAAAATCAAATCCTTTGACGGATAAAGCATTACATTTGGATCAAAAAATTTATAATCCTCATAGATTTCTTTTGCTTTTAAATCACTGTAAGTAAGGATGATTTTCTTTTGGAAACCATCCCCTGCACTATACATAAAATGTGATTTTTGCGAATCAATACAACCGGATACCTGAAGTACTCCCTGATGATACATTAGCTCCCGCCTGATATCCTCAAACTCGCTTAAATTTTTTAGTGGACTCGTAAAAGTCTTCATCTCACACCTTCTTATTATATTCATTCATGGCCGACGCCATATCTCCTGTCATAATTTTGACTGCCGCATCTCCTGCCCTTTCCAGCAGTTCGTCAATCAGCTTTCGCTCTTCCCTTGGAAAATGTCCCAGCACATAATCCGCCAGATCATAGCCTTCCGGCTTTTCTCCCACACCAATTTTAATTCTGGGAAATTCCTGGCTTCCCAGATGGGCAATAATATTTTTAATTCCATTGTGCCCTCCGGCACTTCCCTTAGCCCGAAGTCTCAGCTGCCCCGGTTCCAGACTGATATCATCATATATCACAATCAGCTCCGTTTCAAAATCGACTTTATAAAAGTCTATGACCTCACGGACGCTTTCACCACTCAGATTCATAAAAGTCTGGGGTTTTACCAGAATTACTTTTTGTCCCTCTATGATCCCGCTGCCGCACAATGCTTTAAATTTCTTCGTATCTACACGGATGCGGTACTTGTCCGCCAATTTATCTATTGTGTCAAACCCTACATTATGCCGCGTATGCGCATACTGTCGTCCCGGATTCCCCAGTCCTGCAATTACAAACATGTTTTCCTCCTCTGCCGGTTTTATACGGCTAAAATATACGCAGAAAAGTATCTTTCTTTCCCTGTGCGAATGAATCACAAGATGAACACTTTCAAACAGTGATCACTTCACACTTCACACTTTCTCCCTTATTTTACAGGAAGAATCGCAAAATGTCCATCTTCAAAGTGGAATTCTGTAATTCTATCCAAACCCATCTGCACATATGTGCAATAACTGAGAATTTGTTGAACATGTGCGCACCATATGATATGCTGGAATTAATAAGAATTTATGTAGAAAAGGAGTGTGGAATTAATGTATAATATCCATAAGATACCCATTGGCATATATGAAAAAGCACTCCCCGGGGACTTTACCTGGGAGGAAAAAATGAAGGCTGCAAAAGCTGCAGGCTTTGATTATATGGAACTATCCGTTGATGAATCCGATGAACGCTTAAGTCGCCTGGACTGGAGTGAAGAAGAAATTGATGCTCTGAAATCTACCATGGAGCAAACCGGGATTTCATTTCCCACCATGTGTTTAAGCGGCCACCGGAAGTATCCATTTGGCAGCAAAGACCCTCATATCCGCGCAAAAGCATTTGAAATTATGGAAAAAGCGATTCTCTTATCTGTAAAATTAGGCATCCGCTGTATCCAGCTGGCAACCTATGACGTTTACTACGAAGAATCGGACGAAGAAACAAAAGCCCTTTTTCTGGACGGCATGAAACAATCCGTAGCCATGGCGGCAAGAGCGGGTGTCATACTGGCAATGGAGATTATGGATACAAAATTTGTAGGCACCATCGTCCGCGCCATGCACTATTTAAAGGAGATTCCGTCTCCATATTTTAAGATCTATCCGGATATGGGGAACCTCAGCAACTTCAGCAGCGATGTGGAAGGGGAACTGGAGCTTGGCTTTGCGGATATTGTTGCCATACACGTGAAAGAAACCAAACCCGGCGTCTTTAAATGCGTTCCCTTCGGCGAAGGCTGCGTCAGATTTACGGATATTTTCCGAAAATTAAAGGAATTGGGCTATTCCGGTATGTTCTTAATTGAAATGTGGGCAGATAATACTGTAAACAACAGCTTTGATGATGCCGTTAACAATATTCGGGAAGCCAGAATGTTTGTGGAAGATAAAATGAAACAGGCGGGACTTCTTACGCCACCGCCTCAGGAAAACAAAAAAGCAGAAAGGACAGCATAATATGTTAAAAGCAGAAAAAAAAGTGATCTCAAACCTTACAAAGTGTTACTCGATTGCCCCTTTGACTTACAATGGCAGCCAGCACTTCTTAGTTGCCGCTGAAAAAACGGACCGGTGTATATTATTTGACCTGGATGGAAAGGAAGAAGCTACTGTCTGGAATGAGCCGGGCGGAGTGATGTCCATGGTACAGGTTCCCGGCACAAACGGCCAGTTTCTGGCTACACATAAATTCTACTCACCAAATGACTCCAAAGAAGCTAAAATTGTAATTGCCACCCCTGATGAATCCGGAACATGGGGCATCCGTACTTTGGTATGCCTTCCCCACGTACACCGTTTTGATATTATCGAAAACCAGGGCATCAATTATCTGATTGCCTGTACCTTAAAATCCGGACACGCATACAAAGATGACTGGTCCATGCCGGGTAAAGTCTACGTCGCAGAACTCCCCCGTGATTTAAGTCCCTATAACGAAGAAAATCAGCTGCCCATGACCGTACTAAAAGATGGAATGCTGAAAAACCATGGCTATTATAAAATAGCTATGGGAAATACACAGACCTGTGTAATCTCATGTGAACAGGGTGTCTTCCAATTTTATCCGCCTGCACAGCCCGGGGCAGACTGGCAGATCATCCAACTGCTTGACACACCTGCCAGTGATGCCGTATTGGTTGATTTGGATTCTGACGGAGACAAAGAATTAGTGGTACTTTCACCATTTCACGGGGACACCATCCGCATCTACAAAAAGCAGGGCGATCACTTTTCCATTGTTTATGAGTATCCGGTCAAATCCGCATTTACCCATGCAATCTGGGGAGGTATGCTGGAGTGCGGTCCTGCCGCAATCATCGGACACCGCCAGGGAGAGCGCAATTTAATCGCATTTACCTATGACTCTGAAGACGGCTGCTATCATGCTGATATTCTGGATAAAGACTGCGGTCCCGCTAATGTTATGCACTTTTCATATAATAATGAAGACATTCTCATTTCCACAAACCGGGAAATTGATGAGGTTGCACGGTATACGATATTGAAAATATAGAAATCTGAGCGTGTTTGAAAATTGCTTTTGCCTGCTGTCTGCGGCAAGTGTACGTATGCGAAGCGACTCGTAGTGAGCTGCGTAGTGGGTTGCGATTAGCTTTAACAGACGTGCATCTGGCGGAGACAGCGGGTCTCCGTTTACTGTGGATATAATTTAAAAGAGCCGAAGAATTTGGTGAAAATGATTTTGATAGAAGGAGAAAATAATGTTAGAAGAATTAAAACAAAAAGTATACGAAGCAAATATGGACCTGCCAAAATACAATCTTGTAACCTTTACCTGGGGCAATGTAAGTGCCATTGACCGTGAAAGCGGACTGTTTGTAATCAAACCAAGCGGTGTTGACTATGACAAGCTGGTTCCTTCCGATATGGTGGTCATGGATCTGAACGGGAACAAAATTGAAGGTGCTTACAATCCTTCTTCCGATACTCCTACCCATTTGGAATTATACAAAGCTTATTCTCATATCGGCGGTATCGTACATACCCATTCCCCCTGGGCAACTTCCTGGGCGCAGGCAAAAAGAGGGATTCCCTGCTACGGAACCACCCATGCAGATTATTTCTACGGAGAAATCCCCTGTGCCAGAAGCCTGACACCGGAAGAAATTAATTCTGCTTACGAAAAAAACACCGGATTAGTCATCATAGAAACCGTTTCTGCCAAAAACGTAATGTCCGTTCCCGGTATTCTCTGCAGCAATCACGGGCCCTTCACCTGGGGAACAGACGCGGCTGATGCGGTGCACAATGCAGTGGTATTGGAAGAAATCGCAAAAATGTCTTACCGTACCGAAACCTTAAACTCTTCCGTAAAACCAGCTCCCCAGGTGCTGCAGGATAAGCACTATCTGCGAAAACACGGAGCAGATGCGTATTATGGACAGAAATAGGGATGTCAGAAGGGAGAGCTAAGAGCGTGTTGACATGCTCTTAGCTCTCCCTTTATACCTGAATATACAACAGATCTCCTTTACAAACGCCCCCATAATTGCTAATATGATTATTAGATTTCATTATGAATACTGACTGGAAAGGAGCTGCATGAGGTGGAAGATGTGAAAAATTATGAAATGATGAATGATACGGAGAAATGGAATTTTCTTTCAGCCGTAGCAAATCTTTATTACAATTCCGATATGACTCAGAATGAAATAGCCGACCGGTTCTATACTTCCCGTTCCAAGATATCCAGGATGCTGAAAGAAGCCCGCCGGATAGGGGTTGTAGAAATAACGATCCATGAACCCTGGGAACGGAACAGTGCTTTGGAGCAGAAGTTTATGGAGACATTCTCTTTAAAGCATGTTAGGATTATCTCGGTGAAGGAGCAGAATTCTTCCTATGTGCTGCAAAAGCTGGGCGAAGCCGCTGCCTACTATCTGGATTCTATTATCGATAAGAATACGATTTTGGGAATGTCCTGGGGGAATACGGTCTACCATACGGTTCAGGCAATTAAGACCAGCAAAAATATTCCCCTTACCGTTGTGCCCATCATGGGCGCTGCCATTACCCACAAACCGGAGCGGGATTCCCTGGATCTCTCCAAAGAACTTGCGGCATCCTATGGAGGGACCTACCACTATATCTACGCTCCCCTTTTTGTAAAATCAAAAACCCTGCGGGAAAGTCTGATTCAGGAACCAAATATTAAGAAAACACTGGATCTGGCAAGGCGTGCCAATGTAATTCTAACCAGTGTTGGTTCCATAGCCTCTAAATCCTGGAAAGATTTCATCCAGCCCGGATCACTGGAGAAGCTCTCCGAAAAAGGCGCCATCGGGCATATCGGCGGACACTTTTACGATGTCAGTGGACAGGAGATCCTGACAAGCCTTTCCCAGAAAATGATCGGTATTGATCTGGATGATATCAGAAAAGTGAACGAAGTGATCTGTGTGGCTGGCATGGAGGAAAAGGCAGAAGCCGTTCTGGGCGCTGTCCGGGGCGGGTATATTGATACACTGATTATTGACCAGTATGCTGCCAGGAGGATGTTGGAATTAAATTAAATGCTTATTCCTATGCTGTAATTTGGAAATACAGTAGTATTTCTAATCCCTGCTATGTAATTACAGAATATTAAAAGGATCGCTTATTCCTGCTCTTTGTCTCCGTAGATTAAATAAACCGCTTATCCTTTGCTGAATAAGCGGTTTAATTTATTGTATCGCATCCATAACATCCTGAATCGTATACACCGATACAGCCTTACACGCAGTCTGTTTTGCCTCTTCATAGCTGCTGTTTCGGATTACATTTTTAATATTAGCCACTTCCCCGGCTGAGATACTGAATTCATCCAGCCCCATTCCCAGAAGCATTTCTGTTGCTTTTTCATCGCTTGCAAACTCGCCGCACATGCCTACCGGAATCTGGTGTGCGTGGCCTGCCTGAATGATACGCTGGATTGCTTTTAGCACTGCCGGATGAAATGTATTATATCGGGAGGCAATTTTTTTATTTCCCCGGTCTACCGCCAGAATATACTGGGTAAGATCGTTTGTCCCAATGCTGAAGAAGTCCACATGAGCCGCAAATTCTTCCACGCACATTACAGAAGCCGGGGTCTCAATCATCATTCCTACCTTGATATCTTCTTTATATGCCACACCCTCTGCCTTTAATTCCAGTTTACAGACCTCTAACAGTTCATTGGCTTTATTCAGCTCTTCCATAGATATAATCATCGGATACATGATCCGGATATCTCCAAATGCACTTGCTCTTAAGAGGGCTCTCAGCTGATCCTTGAACATATCCTCCATTTCCAGGGAAATGCGGATTGCACGCCATCCAAGAAAGGGGTTTTCTTCTTTTTCAAATTCATAGTAAGGAAGTTCTTTGTCTCCCCCGATATCCAGTGTCCGGATAATCAGTTCACTTTTCACCAGTTCGGCAGCTTCCTTATATACCGCAAACTGTTCTTCTTCTGTTGGAAAATGTGAATTTTCCATATATAAGAATTCACTTCTAAACAATCCGATGCCATCAATGTGGTTTTTAATTGCATTCTTAACATCTTCAATGCTTCCGACGTTGGCACAGACCTTCACGCTCCTGCCATCGGATGTAACAGCCGGAAGGTGGCTCAATGACTCCAGTTCCTTCTGCCGCCTTGCAAATGCTTCTGCTTTTTCCTGATATTCTTCAATCTGTTCCCGGTCAGGGTCCACAATGATGCAGCCCTCAGACGCATCCATAATGACAAAGTCACCGGAGGATGCCTGTTCCAGAATCCCCTTTACTCCAACCAGCGCCGGCAGTCCAAGGCTTCTTGCCATAATGGAAACATGGCTGGTAACTCCACCCAGTTCTGTGATGAATCCCAGTATGTAATCCAAATTTAATTTTGCGGTATCGGAAGGTGCCAGATCAGATGCAACTAAAATTACTTTTTCCCGAATTCCGTCATAGTCGTCGTCGGGTATTCCCTTTAACTTTCTCATCAACCTGTTTCTGATATCCTTAATATCTGCTGCCCGCTCCCTCATGTACTCATCTTCCATACATTCGAATATGGCGCAATATTCCTCAGCCGTATGCGCTAAAGCCATCTGGGCATTTTCTTTTCCATTTTCTATTTTATCCAGAACCCCTTCCATAAGGGCAATATCCTTAGCCAGTTCCAGATGTGCTGCAAAAATATCTGATTCTGCAGCCAGCGGCTCCAGTTCATTAATTACCTCGTCAACAGCCGCTCTATATTTTTCTGCTTCAGACACGGCGTTATCTGCTGCATAACATTCCGGAGACAGATCCTGATCTTCTTTTCGAAAAACCCGCCCCATAACAATTCCTTTGGAAGAAGTCTTCTCAACCTGTATCGTTTTCATACCAATCCCCTATTCTCCTAAACCGCTTGCAATAGCATCTAAAATTGTTTTTAAATCCTGTACTTCCGTTTCTCCGTCACACTCTACGATAATTTCATCTCCACACATAATGCCTGCACTCATGAGAATCAATACACTTTTGGGATTCACACGTTTTTCTCCTTTTACCAGTGTGATGTTGGATGGACATTTTGCTGCAATTTTCGAAAGTTCTCCTGCCGGTCTTAAATGTAATCCTGACTTGTTCTTAACTGTAATTTTTTCACTAACCATTTTTATCTTCTCCTTTTTTTAGATAGTTTTTCTATATTTACATATTCTAAATGTTTTATGCTCAAGAACTCTTTATGCCTCTACACCTCTACGCCTTAGCTTTCTTCATCTTCAAAACATCATCCAGGGAATTCTGGATATAGATATTGGAGACATGCTTTTCCAGTTCCCTTAAAATATCTTTTAACTGGTATTTGCTAAATAGCAGTTTGTACTTTCTCTTATCGGTCACACAGATTATCTGCATTTTGGAATACTGAAAAGCGTCAATGCGGATTTCTTTGATCTGACTCCATGGTACTGTAAAGCAAATTTTCTCCACGCCCTTTTTGGACAACCCTCTTTTAATTCCCGCTGATGCAAACAGCGTAACCAGCACCAGGATATTACGAAAATCCTCAATCATGCTGTTAGCCGACGAGATGGGAAATATCAAAAGCGCAAAAAACATCACCAGTGCATAAGTAAAAAAGTCGTCTTTTCCCTTTTTCACGATGGTTTTATTTCTCCGGATAATAAAGTAAGCTTCCCCAATCAGACACCCTATCAACAATATACATACCGCATAGTTCAAAATAATCATAAAATCCGCCCCTTTCTTTTTATACGTTCATTATATCATATAATTTTCTACAAATCAATCATTATGTTCCTAATTATATGATATTTTTCAGTATTTTTATGATCGTTTATCTTGTATTTGGATTCGTTATTCCATTATAAGAAAAAGTGCATAAACAGACCGTACCCCTATACAGTCCAGTGGTGGTCTGTCCTATGGGAACCTTCCGTTTATGCACTCTTTTTCTACTGCATGAATGCGGCTTTTCCATTTTCTATCCCTTTTTATTTTCCTTCGCTTTTATAATTCCATATCCCTTCTCACCTGAAAGATATTGATATTATTTTCCTGGAATCCCTCCAGGATATTCTGAGGTGCCTTTTCATCTGTAATAATGTTGATAATTCGTTCTGTGGGGCAGCTTACGAAGCTGCTGTTGCGCCCAAGCTTACTGTAATCCGCCAATATGTAGGACGTCCCGGTTACACGGTTTAACATCAGTTCGTTTATATTCACTTCACTGAGAATCTCCGTTGTCATACCGCTCTCCACAGAGAGCCCGCTGCAGCCCAGGAAACTTTTCTTAGCCGTAACCTTGCTGATATTGTTGGTGGCAAATTCTCCTACCATGGCTTCCTTAATATCCCGAAGCTCACCTCCGCTGAGAATGACGGATACTTTCGAAGAATGTTCCATAAAAATGGCTTTTCCGTTATTGGTGATTACCGTAACTCGTTTATCTTTAATGTATTTAATCATCTGTAATGCTGTAGCGCTGGTATTGATAAAAATGGTATCCCCATCTTCTACCAGCGATGCTGCGTACTGCGCAATTTTCTTGCGGTACATTTTAATCTCGTCTTCCTGAGTGACAATCTCATCGTCCTCTCCGCTTACGGTAGCACCACCGTAAAAACGCTCTAATTTTTTGTGATCCTCCAGATACTGGAGATCCCTGCGGATTGTAAGCGGTGAAACCTGAAATTCATCGGCCAGATCCCCCACTTTCACTGACCCGTTACTTTTCAGGGCTTCCAATAATTTCTTTCTTCGATTATCTACTAATGCCCGGCTTCGTTTCATAACACGCTCTCCTTTAGTTTTCTATACCATACTTGCTGTCTGGCGCTGCACTAATAATCAGGCAGTACCTGTTTAGTAACTCATGATATATTCCAATTATATGAACATTTCATATAAGCGTCAAGCACTTCTTTTCATATAGAGAAATTACTGACAGATACGCCCCGGTGATACAATTACAGGGCGGCATTTTAGAAACGCCGCCCTGTTCCGTATTCAATTACTGCTTAAAATTACCGTATTTTTCAAAGCATTCCAGTGCATACAGCATGGATTCCCTGGTTGTCCCGATGGCATCCAGATAGCCGTATTCCACACCTATCAGTCCACCCTTTGGTGTTGCCCATTTTTCTATCAGTTCTTTTGCTTCCTGTTCGATCAGGGCTTTGTCTCCGGTTGGCAGCGTGGCCTGGATGTCAATAGCCGCTTCAAAGCAGATTCTTCCTCTTGCGATTGCAGATACCTCATCAATGCCTACCAGCCTTGGTTGATGGATATTAATGATATCAACTCCCAGTTCAATCAGATCTTCCAGGATATCATTGATTTTTCCATCTGTATGAAACCGGATGTCCATGCCGCATTCATGGGCTTTATCAAAAATTCTTTTGTACTGGGGCTTAAAGATCTCACGGAATACATTTGGGGAAATCATCAGGTTATTCTGGGTTCCCCAGTCATCTGTGGTGTCATAGCAATGGATTCTGCCTTTTCCAAGGCGGAACGCTTCTTCTATAATTCCTATTTGATAATCCGCCAGTTTTACAGCCATGGCTTCTATTTCTTCCGGTTCAATCAGACAGTCCATCAGCGTATTTTCAAATCCTCTTAAGAAATGCATTCTTTCGAAGATGCATTGCGGGCTGTTCAGCTGTACATACAGCCCTGCTTGTTCCGCCTTGTCCAGAGCCTCTTCCAGTCCGTCAAACCGCCCTTCTGCCCTGGGATCCGGAAATACATAGTCTTCCATGTCTTCCCATTCTTCAATGGGTACGTTGGTTACCTGCCCCATGTCAGAACCGGTTGCATCATCACTTGCCCACAGACATCCCCATTCATCATATTCCCCATTGGCAGGGCGGACTTTTTTCGAAACCGAAAACTTACCTTCCGGCCTTTTATCTTTCGGTGGAAGGACGAAAATACGACATACATCACCTTTCCCGGCTATGCGGTCAAAACGAAGTCCGATTCGGTCCGGTCCTGTAAAATTAATGTTTCCTTTTATAATTTCATATCCTGTCATATATGTCTCCAGGAGCGTGTTTGAAATTTTAAACACGCTCTTACCTTCCTTACTTTATTTCATTTGGAAAATGTTCTTTTACAGCGTTTAATAAGGTTTCCGTTACTGCCTTTGTATCAATCAAATTCTTGGTTTCTGCAATTACCGCATTACTTGGAGGCAGCATACCTGCCCATTCCGGGCTGGTCAATACAATATCCGTAGTTGTAATATAAGAGAGTGCCTCTCCGAATGAACATGATTCAACTGTTGCATCAATATTGTTCTGATCACAGATTTTCTTGACACTGATCTTTAATATTGTACTTGTTCCCATTCCGTTTCCGCATACACATAAAATATTTAACATCTCTTTTGCTCCTTTCAGCAATCTACTTATTTTTATTTGTCACTTTTTATTTTAACCCTGTTTTTCCTAACCTGCAATCGGTATTCCGAATAATTGTCCGATACCCTTGAAGATGGCAATAATTGCTACCCAAAGTGTTGCATAGTCGGCACTTCCCTGCCACCAGGTAAGCTGCAGCATCTGAACAGCCAGTGCAGAACCTAAGATCTGGATAATACCATTAACCGTACAGATAATTCCTGCTGCTTTCCATCCGCCAAACTTATTGGCAAAGATTGCAATCGTTGCATTGTCGAAAAACAGCGGTATAAATCCGGGAACCAGGAAAATCGGGGATTTGAAAATTAATAATCCGCCAAGTCCGATTAACTGTCCCAATGCTCCGAAGAGAAGTCCAAGTACTACGGATTTCGGTGCAAATGCAAACATCGCAGCACAGTCAACACCTGCAACCGCACCCGGAAGCAGTTTTTCAGAAATCCCCTTAAAGGAAATCATTAATTCACCTACAAACATCCGGACACCATATAAGAGAACGACGATATTTGCGGTCAGTGTGATACCAATCCACACCAGGAATACAATATTGTTCTTCAGTCCGCCCTGATTCAGTCCATCTGCACTTCTAAGCCAGTCGATCTGCTCTCCGCCGATAACCAGGAAGATAATCGCTGTTGAAATAAACATTACAAGTGCCGTTGCAATTACATTATCCTGTAAGAAATTCAGGGATTCCGGCATTTTCTTCTTCTCAATATCATCTTTTTCCGGATGTCCCAGTTTTGGAGCAACTTTATAGGCGATATAGCTGACAACCATCTGCTGATGTGCGATTGTAAAATCCGCTCCTGTTATCTCATGAGTAGGTTTAATTAATAAAGTGGAACAAATTCCCCAATACAATGCTGTCACCGCTGCTGCTATTAATACGGTGGGAATCATGCCAAGTCCTAAGAATCTCCAGACAATATAAGTACTGATACCAGCCTGTACGATCATTGCATTACCGGTTAAATAAACGGCACGGATCTTCGTAAATTTACGAAGTGCTACCAATACCAGGTTCAGGATAAACGCTACCAGTAACGTATAAATCCCCCAGGAAGCCCCTGTTCCATCCCCCAAAATCTTGTCCATTTTTTCGTAAGCCGCTGTCATGGTAGGATAAGTATTCAGGCCCGCACCCTGAATTCCGGTTGCATTCTGTAATGCTGTAAGTAACTTACCAAAATTTGCAATCAGGGCGCCGGAACCCATTCCCATTACAATGACGCCGATGGAAGCTTTCGCAGCCCCCGTAATTGCCTTTGAAATCTTCTGCTTCATTGCAACATAGCCAATGAAAACAATGATTGCCATCAGTAAGAATGGCTGTCCAAAAATTTGTTTCAAAAGTAAATCCAAAATATAGTTTAGCATAATCCCTCTCCTTTCGTATTCCCACATTCCGCTTATCCGCCCCACCCTTATGCCAGCTGGCATTGGATAAATGTCATCGTGTGTAATATGCTTTCACTTATATGCTTATTATAATTATTTTTATGAAATATGTCAATTGATTTTTACGATTATTTCATTATTATATGATTATTTTATACTTTAATGATATTTTTACCCTTAAAACATTCATATATTTTGTTATCTTGTTCATTTACTAATGTCGCTTTCATAAATCCAATTCTTTTTCCAGATAAACAGCCACTCCATCTTCGTCATTACTGAGAGTAATTTCACTGGCGGCGTCTTTCAAACACTGAATACTGTTGCCCATAGCGATTCTGCGGCCCGCACATTCAAACATACTGAGGTCATTGTCATAATCACCAAACACGCATACCTGGTTTTCCACAATCCCCAATTGCTCCATAATTTTAAGCAATGCGGTTTTTTTAGAAACAGATTTATGAAATGCTCCCTGAAGCCCATAACCGGTGGACTCACAATGAACATTTGCTAGATTTCCGGCAAAATCCAGAAAGCCGTTCATCCGTATCTCACTGTCTTCATAGACAACAATCTTAGCCACATCATCAAAATCCCGGTATATGTCACTGGCTGAAATGGATTCTGCCGCCAGTTTCACCGGATACCCCAATTCATCAGAAAGCTTCTCATAACCGGTAATGCGTTTTTTCAGTTTCTCACTGTCATTTGAAAAATACATTTTCTGAGCCGTATACATCATAAATACCATCTGCTGCTGCGTAAGAAAAGCCAGAATCTGTTGTATATCCGGCTTCTCCAGTGCTGCTTCATATAGGATGTTTCCTTTGTTGTCACGTACCAGCGCCCCGTTATTAGACAGCATATAGCTGCATCCGCCGATGCATCTGCTGTATACCGCCATCATCTGCTCATCTCTGCCCGATGCAAAACAAATATGAATTCCAAGTTCCTTTGTTTTCATCAGCACCTCTCTGGTATAGCTGCTTATTCTCTTCTTACTGTTTAAAAGCGTTCCATCCAGATCGCAGACAATTAACTTTATATCATCCACCTAATCCGCCTCCTTTATCTCTGCTATCTGCCTGCAGAGTTCTTCACACATCCGTTCATACAAGCGCATGCCTTTATCTGCACTTGCACTGGCTGCATCCCCAAACGCTCCGGATTTCAAAAAACTTTTCCATGGAACTGCCGATGTGGCATACGCCTTTGGCACCTCTGGAAATTCACAGGTTGCTTTCTCCATCTGAACCAGCTCAGGTCTTAAATAGAGCATAAGTGAAGTCTCCAGTTCCCCCGCATGCCACACTTTTCCATTCCACAGGGGTGTCGTTAGAATATCCTGTACCCTTTTTTCGATTCCGCCAAGGGATATATGATACACCAGGGCCCGGCTGTCCTCATCCTTTAATGCGCGCAGCACTTCCGTGATTACTTTATGATTGCCGTTATGAAAGGAAAATATAAATAATCGCTTCGCCCCGGCTCTTTGTATGCTTTTTGCCGCCTGTACACAATATTCCTCCAGACAGGACGGGGAAATGGACACAGTTCCTTCATAGTCCCTGGCGGACCAAACCTGCCCGAAGGTGACACCGGGATAATAATACAGATCCTCTCGCCGGCTGACTTCTTCCGCCATCGCCTCTGCAATTATGGTATCCGTTCCCATTGGAAGGTGAAATCCATGTTCTTCCACAGAGCCTAAGGTCAGAATCACACCCTCACTGTTTTTTATTTTATTCTTTGCATCTTCCCAGTTTGTATAAAATAAATTTCTCACCATCATATTATAAAGAGGAGTATTTTTCATCCAATGCCAGCAGATCTTCTACAGTCTTCACTTCTAAAAGCGCATCCATGATATCTGCTGTCAAAAGCATATTGGCAAGCTTCTCCATATTCTGCATATGCATGGTGTGATCCTTGGATGCCAGCACAAAGAATAATCTGGCATCTTTTTCCGGATTTCCTTCTTCAAAATGTACCGGCTCTTCCACTTTCATAAAGGACACCGCCGTATCATTTACGCCTACCGCACCTTCCTGGGAGTGCGGCATTGCAATATTCGGAGCAAAAACAATGTACGGACCATATTTTTTCACACATCCGATAACAGAATCCACATATGCCTGTTCGATAGAGCCATCTGACAGCAAAGGCTGGCAGGACGCCGCTACTGCCTCTTCCCAGGTATCAAATTTCTGATGAAAACATACTCTGTTCTGATTTACTAATTCTTTTAATAACATAAATACTTACCTCTCTTCTTTCCCGCAATATTCTCATTGATACGTAAAATCCGAATTAAAATATTTCATAAAATACATTTTCGCAAACCGAAGCAACGGCCGTCGGGCTGTTGGAGCTGTCAGAATGCAATTAAAACACGCTCTTATTTTACAGGACGCTCCTAAACGGCACATTTGGTTCATCCGTAAAGCAGTCTTCAAATCCTCTGCGGTAATGATACTGTAGTTTATCTTTATCGTTAGGGTAAATGAATTTGCCGCCAACATCCCAGATAAATGGCTTAAACTGATAATCCAGCACATGTTTCTTGAAATTATACAGCATCATAATTTCTGCAGGGTCTGCCTTAAAATTCGTCCATACATCATAATGAAACGGTATAACCACTTTCGTCTGCAGTGCTTCAGCCATTCTTAAAATGTCCACAGAGGTCATCTTATCCTGATTTCCCGCCGGGTTTTCTCCATAAGAACCAAATGCAACATCTATCTTATGATCTTTTCCATGTTTCGCATAATAAACAGAATAATGAGAATCTCCGCTGTGGTATATATTTCCACCCGGTGTTTTGATCAGGTAGTTTACTGCTTTTTCATCCATATCCGTGGGGCAGATTCCTGCAAGGGGCTTTTCAGCCGTAACGATACAGGTTCTGTCAAAAGAATCCAGGACAACTATTTCCACATCTTTTACTTTCACCACATCGCCGGGTTTTACAATTTTACAGCGTTCTTCCGGCACACCGTAACTGAGCCATTTTTTAACACTTTCCAACGGTCCGATAAACGGTACGTCATCTTCACAGTTTTTCAGAACTGCTGCTGCAAAGAACGGGTCGATATGATCATTGTGGTAATGTGTTGATAAAACTGCATCCACGGCTGTCACTGCAAATGGATCATAGACAATGGGCATTGCTCTTAGATTTGGCTGCATCAGCCTGCCGCCCGTCATGTTTCTCATTTGATGGTATTCATCCATATATGGTTTTTTCTTTGTTCTTTTTCCGTTTCCAAACCAGAGATCAATTGCAATATTTGCATTTCCCTCTGACTTAACCCAAATCCCGGTACAGCCAAGCCACCACATGGCTACGGTGCCTTTTTCCACTTTCTCTGCATCAATTTCTTCATTCAGCCAGGTTCCCCATTCCGGAAATGCTCCTAAAATCCAATTTTCTCTCGTGATCTCATCTACTTTACTCATTTACTGTTCCTCCTTAAAATATTCATATAATTCATTATTGTTATGTTCATTTCAATTGATATGTTTATATTACTACATTTTTAAGTTCATTTCAATGTTTTTATATGAATATTTATTATTTATACGATCATTTTATTCGTAACAATTACCTTTAACCCGAATTACAAAGTAACACCCAGGTTCCGCTGCTCTGAATCCGGCAGATTATTAAGAATTATAAGTGATACAACAAAAAAGATAGCTGTAATGAAGCGCTGCTTTCTTCCTCTAACAGTCTATTTTACCCACTGTTTTCAAAAAGAAATTTGCTTTCATTTCAGCTATCTTTTTCTTATCATTCCAAACTGAATTTCTTCCCTGATCAGCCCTTAACGGCTCCAATGGTAATTCCCTTTACCAAATACCGCTGCACAAAGGGATAGATTAACATTACCGGAAGAATGCCAGCTACTGCAATCGCCATCTTGATCCCCACACTTGGCAGACTGGCTGCCATTTCGCCCACATTTCCCCCTGCCTGTCCGCTTGCCAGGAACTGGGCATCCTGGAGCATACGGTTTAATATATTCTGAATGGAATAGAGCTCTGTACGGCTGGCAATGTAATACAACCCGTTCTGCCAGTCATTCCAGTATCCCAGCCCTACCATCAGCCCAAGGGTTGCCACCATCGGTACCGACATGGGGAAAACTACCTTAAAAAGTATTCTGAACTCATTTGCTCCGTCTATTTTCGCTGCCTCTATAATCTCATCGGGAACATTTGCATTTAGATAATTTCTCATCATAATAATATTGAATGCGTTCATCAGCAGATTAGGGAGCAGCAATGCCCAAATGGTATCTCTTATATGGAAGGTATTGGACCAGATCATATATGAGGGCACCAGTCCGCCATTGAACAGCATGGTGAAAAAGATAAAAAATGAAATCCAGTTTCTTCCCGGCAGTTCCTTTCTGGAAAGAGGATAAGCCAGGAGAATTGTCATCAATATCCCAATCGCCGTACCGGCAATGGAAATAAACACCGTAACCCCATATCCCTTTAAGATCTTGGCTGACCCTGAGAAAATGTACTGATATGCATCCAGGCTGAGCGCTCCCGGGAAGAAGGAATACCCATCCCGTATCAGCGCCGCTTCATCTGTAAAGGAGGAAACCACCAGCAGGATAAACGGCAGCAAACAGCATAGCGACAACAGAATCATGACTATATTTATTGTAATATGAAAACTTTTTTTATTATCTACCATAGTAATCTCCCTTTGTCAAAGTTAAAACAGTGCATTCTCTTTTTCCACCTTTCGAACGATGAAGTTTGCCAGAAGAACAATTGCAAATCCTACCAGTGACTGATAAAAACCTGCTGCAGATGCCCTGCCCACATCGTTTAACTGTAAAAGCCCCCGGTATACATAAGTATCGATGGTATTCGTCACATCAAATAACGGACCGCTGTTCATTGGTACCTGATAGAACAGTCCAAAATCAGAGTAGAAAATTCTGCCTATGCTCATAAATGTCAGCGTAATGATAGTGCCCTTTAAGGACGGCAGCACGATATCCTTTATCCGATGCCATCTGCTGGCACCGTCCATAACTGCCGCCTCATAAAGAGAACCGTCGATCCCCAGAATCGTTGCATAATAAATAATACAGCTGTATCCGAAGCCTTTCCACAGATTCACAATCACCAGTATAAACGGCCAATACTTTTTCTCGCTGTACCAGGCAACAGGATCCATCCCCAATTTCTGCAGGATACCGTTATTGATAAATCCAGATTCCGCACTGAGAAATGCATATACCAGATAACTGATTACAACGGTGGAAATCAGATACGGTATCAGGATCATCGTCTGATAAGCTTTCTTCTTCTTAACACCCCTGATTTCATTTAACAGGACAGCCACTGCTATGGATACCACTGTTCCCAGCAAAATAAAGACAAAATTATAACATATCGTATTGCGGGTAATAATCCAGGCATCGGATGTTTTAAACAGATATTCAAAATTATCCAGACCTACCCAGGGGCTGTTTAAGATTCCCAGACGGTAATCCACCTTTTTAAAAGCAACTACAAGCCCCAGCATCGGGAGATAGTTGTTAATGACCAGGTAAATCAGACCCGGTGCCATCATCAGGTAAAATGGCCAGTAACGCTTCAGGAGTGCAGTAAATTTTTTCTTTTTTGGCTTTTGCTTTCCAGCAGCGGTATTATCCATGGCTCCTCCTCGCTTTCCTCTATTGCTTTGCTTTCCATTCTTCGTATTGTTTGGATTTCGTTTCAATAATCTTGTCTATCCCGGCTGTTTTCAGTTCTTCCCGGAATTGCGCCAGACTTTCATCCACATCCACAGCCCCCGCCATTAAAGAGGGATTATATTTTGCCACCACATTGGTGCAGGCTGTAATTTCATTGGTAATTTCCGATGTGTCCGGTACAAAGCCCAATGCTTTTGAATGAAGCGCCGTCTTATTAAATTCTTCAATCTGTTTCCAGTAATCTTCCGGATAAGGCTCCCATACCGGTGTTTCAAAAGCATTGGGCCAGATCCAGGACTGTGCCGTATATGGCGTATTGGATGCATCTACACCTTCCGGAAAGTTAATCATTTTCTTCCCATCATCTGTGTATGTATAGCTTTTGCCTTCAATACCATTGATGAGTATGTTGGCAAGCTGGGGATTGGTGTACATTTCATTCAGTAAAATCATGGCTTCTTCCGGATGCTTGGTGGAAGCGGATATTCCCCACATCATACCCTGAACCGTCTGTGTCTGCAGCGAAGCGGGACGCAGCTCGATTACTTCGATTTCACAGCCTGTTATTCTCGCCTGCTGCTCTCCAAACAGTGGTTTTAAATGAGAAAGTGCGGAAAACAGCTTGCCCGCTCTCATGATTACGGAAGGATCATCACTCTTGCTCAGTACATCCGGAGAGATATATCCCGCTTCATACCACTTTCTCATAAGCCGCACATAATCTTCATATTCATCGGATTCATACAGGTTAACAATTTCTCCGGACTGTCCGTTATCCAGCATAACACCCAGGTTATTGGCATCACTGATCTGATCCCATCCCCAGGTATTCGTCTGCAGCGTTCCTGCCTGACCTCCGCTTAAGCATTCCATATCCGGATGCAGTTCTTTTACCTTTGCGAACAAAGCAGTACAGTCTTCCAGCGTTTTAATACTGGCGGGATCAATTCCCGTCTCCTCCAGAATATCTCTCCTCATCCAGATGCCATAGCTGTTTGCCACTTCTCTGTCTGTATATATGCCGTAAATATTTTCATCCACACGTCCAAGCTCCAGCATATCTTCCGGGATCTCCTTTTTGATCCCCTCCCCGTATTGGTCCAGCAGTTCATCCAGCTCCAGCGCCTGTCCGTTATTTACATAAGTAGCCAGAGGTGTTCCATACCAGGGCAGAATATCCACCGTATCGCTTCCTCCGGTGATCAGCAAATTGGTCTGCTGCTGCCAGGAACCGATGTTGATAAACGTAATATCCAGAGCCACCCCCTTATCTTTCAATATTTCATTCGCTGCCCGCTCTACATCCTCCACTAGTGACTGATCGTTAAATGCCATAGCCGCTACCTTCAAAGTAACCACATCATCGTTTTTCTTTTCTCCGGTATTTTCTACTGCATTTTCTCCGGTACCGCTTTCTTTTCCTGCCGCCTGCTGATTTTCTTCTTTTGCTCCCGTACCGCATCCTGTAAGCATCCCCGCCGCCATCGATACCGCAAGAAGTGCTGCAATCCATTTTTTCTTCATTTTCTTTCCTCCTGTTTGCAATCCGTTAACTTGAATTCTCAAGAAACAATCTGTAACCCTATTGCAGATCCATGTATGGACTGCCGGTTAATTTCTGAAATAAATCCGCTAATAAATAATCCCGGTTAATATCATAAACATATTTGATCAGATGGTTCGTCGTGTCAAAAGCATACCGGTCATCGTATTCCGGCACCGGACTGTGAACCAGGCAGTCCTTCTCAAATCTATCATCCAAAAGCCATGCAACCGCAGTCACATCCCAGATAATGCGGCTCCAGGTTATATTCCCCCCGTCAGCCAGTGCCTCCTTAACAGTCACATCCACCAGATAATCACAGAGCTTATTTTTTCCCTTCAGATGATGGATTAACTCCGGACCGCTGATACGGAATCCGGAAACCACGCCCATGCATGGAAGCTGCACCAGGGGTACCCCGCAGCCAAACAAGACTCTGGCTGCCGCTATATCCTGAATCAGATTAAATTCCCGGTTATCCGGCCACCAGTGTGCCTGACCGCCAAGCCAAACCACCACAATCCGCTCTTTTATCTCAGGCTTTATCAAAATGGCAGACACTACATTGGTAATTGCGGCAATGGCAACTACATACAGCGGATTCTCAGATGTATGTTCCATCGCTCTTTTTATCAAATCTTCCGCTGCCTCTGACTTCACCGGAACGGTTTCATTTTCCAGATAGCGGTCCGAACCTTTTTTGACCAATTTCTTTAAATCTTCTCTTTCCATCAGTGTGAGAACTCTTAAAATCTCTTCATAACTCTTTTCCATTCCCTCCGCCGGGCATCCACATTTTTTATTGGAAAAGGGAGCCGCATATATCGCCTGCAGGTTTAGTTTGTCATCTGATTTAATCAGATAGGCAAGTGCGTACTGATCGTCAATTTCATTATAGGTATCCGTATCAAGCACTACATCCGCCTTTCCTTTTGGCCTGTTCAACTGCCCTGCAAGCCATCCATTATCCACCATCATAATTTCCTTCCTCCTTTTTGGGAAAATAATTTTCTTAAAATGTTTTCCTTATGAGCACATTATATGGGCGGATTTTTCAAATGTCAACTACAATCTTTATTTTTGTTAAATAAAACTATTTTCCGAAATGTTTTCCTGTGCATTTTATACAAAAAATAAATTGACAAAATGAACCAGATCATCCATAATAGGTACATGACAAGCTTATAAAATCTAGAAACCTGGAATTGATTCAGGAATAAAATGACTGAGGTGTTTTATGACTATCAAAGAAATTGCAAAATTGGCAGGCGTGTCGATTTCAACGGTATCCAAAATTGTAAATAATAAAGATCAGAATATTAATTCAGCCACCAGAAACCGGGTGCTGGAAATTGTAAAAGAATATAATTACACCCCGTATGGTACGGTAAAAGATATCTCCATGGCGAAAACATTTCTCATTGGAGTGCTTTTGCGGGACGGCAGCGGATTCAAAACCATGCTGAACGGCATTGTGAAAGCAGCACAGGAAAAAGGTTATGGTATCCTGGTCTTTGACAGTTGCCGCTCATTAACGGATGAGTTAAAACATATTACCGCACTCTGTAAAAATAAAATTGACGGACTTTTATGGGAGCCGGTGGATCAGGTAAGTATGCAGCATGAGCATTATTTCACCGATGCGGATATTCCTGTGGTTTATGTAAATTCCAATTATACAGCGAACTCTTATGCCATTGATTACCAGAAACTGGGCTACCTCTGTACGGAAAAGCTGATTCAATGGAGACATCATAAAATAGGCTGCCTGATCCGGGAAAATAATTTCCGGTCCCTGCAGGTGTTGGAAGGGATGAAAAGCTGCCTCTTTGACCATCATCTTTCTCTGCATGACGCAATGACATTACATCTCTCAGATTCTTCCTGCATGAGCTCTCTCACAACCGGGGGAATCACAGGTATCGTCAGCAGTGATTTAGAAGAAACGCTCACTCTTTACAGCCAGCTGGATAAGATGCACTACCATATTCCATCGGATTTTTCATTGATTGGACTTTGTAGCGATGATATGGATTTTTTAAACTTTCCCTCTGTTTCCAATTACAAGATTCCCTATTGGAATTTGGGATATGATGCCTGCCGTACCCTGATAAATATTTGCGAAAAAAATACGGACGACAATCCTGCGTGTTCTCTGGATACTTATTATGTGTTAAACCATGAAGAAAGCATCAATACCCCTGCATCCTGCCGGGGCCGGAAATTCCTGGTTCTGGGCAGTATCAATACGGATGTTACCCTTACCGTGGACGGTTTTCCGGAAACCGGAAAATCTACCCTGATCACCAATTCCTCCTCCTGCGCAGGCGGAAAAGGTACCAATCAGTCTATGGGTACTGCAAGGCTGGGACATGAAGCAGTCTTAATCGGTAAAGTGGGCAACGACTCCGATGCCTCCCTGATCTTTGATGCACTGAGCCAGAACCACCTTCTGACAGAAGGGATTTATAAGGATCAAGGCGCTCAGACCGGAAAGGCCTATGTGTATGTACAAAAAGACGGGGAAGTGACCATCACCTATATTCCGGGTGCGAATCTCAGGCTGACCGCTGACGATGTCCGGTCTCAGAAGGCCCTGTTTGAAGGATGTGAATTCTTATTGCTCTCCATGGATATTCCAATGGAAGCCGCTATGGAAGCCGCATCCCTGGCGAAAAAGTCTTCTGCGAAAACCATATTAAAGCCATCGGCATTGAGTACTCTGCCGGAGGTATTCTACCGGAACACTGATATATTTGTACCTAATCAGCAGGAAGCTGCTACTTTCTGCCCTCAGATTGATACCATTGAGGGACAGGCAGAATATTTTTACAACCGGGGAATGCCCGTTGTAATCATCACCCTTGGACATGGCGGATGCTATGTTCGCGCTGAAAATCTGCAGAAGCATTTTCCAGCCGCCGATTTTACTGCTGTAGATGCCACCGGAGGCGCAGATGCTTTCATTTCTGCTCTGGCTGTCCATTTAAGTGACGGATATGATCTGGAAAAGTCTGTCCGCATCGCCCAGTATGCCGCAGGATTCTGCGTTTCCCGCCAGGGTGTAACAACTGCTCTGGTTGACAAGGACACCTTGTATCTTCATATCGGGCAGGCAGAACCCGATCTGTTATCCTTTCACTAATGCCGCTAAAAGCCCCTTGCTTTCAGGGGGCTTTTTTATGCATAAAAATACGCCCTGCCTCCCACAGCAGAGCGTATAAACATTAACTTTTCTCTTTTCCTGTACTGCCTGCATAACTCCCGGTCAAGATCCAATGTTTCCCTGTTCACCTTGAATTATACTGATTTACTTCTATAAAATATTCGTTGCTAAATTAATAAGCTGCCTCTTCGGATTCAGGTTCCGCAGCTACAACAGCCTCGTACTGATCCAGGATAATCCCCTGGATACGGTCTCTTGTCTGGGAATTAATAGGATGTGCGATATCTCTATATTCTCCGTCGGATGCCTTTCTGCTCGGCATGGCTATAAATAACCCCTTTTCTCCTTCAATTACTTTGATATCATGAACAACAAACTCATCATCAATTGTAATCGAAACTACCGCCTTCATCTTACCTTCCTTTGCAACTTTACGTACCCTGACATCTGTAATATTCATGTCTTTTAGCCCCTTTCCATATATAGTCGTAATTTAAAATGTTATAGTACGTAGCGCTCGTTTTTTTCTATAACAATTTTTATTTTGTCCTCGCCAACATGATAAGAATTCGCCCGTATGGTATCTCTGGATTCAACAATACAGTTTTCGATATATGTATTATCACCCAGATAGACATCATTCAGGATAATAGAATTCTTAATCACACAATTTTCACCCACAAAAGTCTTCTTAAACAACACCGAATTTTCTACATGTCCATTGATGATACATCCGCTGGATATCAGGCTGTTTTTCACTTCACTGCCCGGATTATACTTTGCAGGCGGAAGATCGTCAACCTTGGAATATACATCCGGATACTGACGGAAGA
The DNA here is from genome assembly GCA_018365455.1 of Clostridiales bacterium. Classification (GTDB taxonomy): domain Bacteria; phylum Bacillota; class Clostridia; order Lachnospirales; family Lachnospiraceae; genus Robinsoniella. Next base: position 110,008 of record JAGZJZ010000005.1, on the reverse strand, counting down.
AATAATCCCTTACCTCCGGTTTCAGGAAATCCATATTGGTTTTGTAATATGACTCTACCGTAGCGATGTTGCTCCAGTACTCTTTCATCTTATATCCATAGATTCTCTTTAAGTTCTTATAGCGAATCAGGATATCTTTTACAAAATCATGCCGGTCTTCCTGTGCACATCTTTCAATTAATTCGATCAGCTGTCTTCTGCGGATAATATAGACTCCGGTTGAAACCGTGTTCCAGGATGAAACCATCGGTTTCTCTTCAAATTCTTCAATTCTGCTGTCCTCATTCATTTTCAGGACACCGAATCTTGTAATGTCTTCGCTTGGAGCCATATCTTTGCATACAACGGTGATATCCGCTTTCTTCTCAATATGATATTCCAGCACTTTATTGTAATCCAGCTTGTACACACCGTCACCGGATGCTATGATTACATATGGTTCATGGCTTTTCTTCAGAAAATCCAGATTCTGATAGATCGCATCTGCCGTCCCCCGATACCAGAAACTATTATCAGAAGTGATGGTTGGTGTGAATACAAACAAACCTCCCTGCTTTCTTCCAAAATCCCACCATTTTGAAGAACTTAAATGTTCATTTAAAGATCTCGCATTGTACTGTGTCAAAACTGCCACTTTTTGTATAGAAGAATTAGACATGTTACTTAACGCGAAGTCGATGCTTCGATAGCTGCCTGCAATCGGCATTGCTGCAATGGCCCTCTTATTTGATAAATCTCCCATTCTGTGACTGTTGCCACCTGCTAAAATCATTCCTATCGCTCTCATCACGCCTCACCTGCCTTAACTAAAGTTTCTCCACTCTCCAGTACGCCATCCGGATAATCCTCTGCTCTTGTAATTCCGTCAACTGCCGTATTCTTACCGATCTTTACATTTGGCGGAATATAAGAATTTTCACCTACCGTTACTAAACCAAAGGAATACACATGTGGTTTTAATTTGTTTGGAACTTCTTCGCCTACGCCAAGCACTGCGCCTTGTCCGATTTCCGTGTTCTCGGCTACAATGGAGCGGTCCAGAACGGCACCATCTCCGATCTTGGTTCCTCTCATGATAATCGAATCACGAATAACAGCACCCTTTCCAATCGTTACACCGGCTCCTATGACAGAATTATGTACTTCTCCATAAACCTCCGTACCATCGCCGATGATACATCTTTCAATAACCGAATCCGTTGATATATACTGCGGAGGAATGATTTCACTGCTTGTGTATATCTTCCAGAATTCTTCGTATAAGTTAAACTCCGGAATGATATCGATCAGTTCCATATTTGCTTCCCAGTAAGAACCCAATGTTCCAACGTCTTTCCAATAGCCGTTATACTCATAAGCAACAAGCTTATCTCCCTTTTCATGGCAATACGGAATAATATGTTTACCAAAATCACAATTACTCTGATCAGACATTGCGATTAAAGCTTCCTTTAATACCTTCCATGAGAAAATATAAATACCCATTGACGCAAGATTGCTCTTTGGTTCCGGCGGTTTCTCCTGAAACTCTGTAATCCTGTTATTGTCATCTGTCACCACTACGCCAAAACGGCTTGCTTCTTCCATCGGTACGGGCATAACTGCGATGCTGATGTCGGCATTGCTGGCTTTGTGGAAATCTAACATTACTTCATAATCCATCTTATAAATATGGTCACCTGACAAAATTAAAACATAATCAGGATTATAATTCTCCATATAGCCCAGGTTCTGGTAAATTGCATTTGCTGTTCCTGTATACCATTCGCTGTTGCCACTCTTCTCATATGGAGGAAGTACTGTTACACCTCCGATATTCCTATCCAAATCCCAGGGAATACCAATTCCAATATGCGTATTTAACCGCAATGGCTGATATTGTGTTAGGACACCAACTGTATCTACCCCAGAATTAATACAGTTGCTGAGCGGAAAATCTATAATTCGGTACTTTCCGCCGAAAGCCACGGCCGGCTTTGCCACTTTGGCTGTCAGAACGCCCAGACGGCTTCCTTGTCCTCCTGCAAGTAACATTGCAATCATCTCTTTTTTAATCACGCTATCACCTCTCGCTGTAGTATAGTACTATGATGTCAGATGCATCTATAGCCCGTTAACAATCATATTTTCTCATAAATAAAATTGTTAGTTTTTATTATATCACATCTTTTCGAAATAGTGAACATTTTTTACAATTTTTTGAAATTTTTTTCTCTCATTTTAGAAGAAATAGCTCAAAATATTGTTTAGCGACTTTTCTTATTCGACATTTTATTCACATTTATGCTATTTTACCTTTGTTTTTTCTGTATTGTTTTGTCATATTTTTACATAATTCTTTGTTTTGTTTTAAAAATGCATAAAAATACTGTCGAATACAGTGATTTTTTAGAATGTGTTTTTGCTGGAGGGATTTCCGCTGTTTTACACTTTCACTTCTCTTTCCAGTGAGAATTCTATAATACTCAGCTGGTTTTCTCAACGTGATAGAACCTCCGTCTTTGCCCCCCAAACATAATTTAATCTTCCTTATTGTCAAGAAATACTTTAATTTTTATCCATATGCGGTTATAATAGTGAAAGAATGCCTTTCACACAGCCTGTGAAAGAGATTTTCATAAGGAGAGTATCATTATGTATGAGATAAATTTTAAGCAGCCTATCCATGTACACTTTATTGGTATCGGAGGAATCAGCATGAGCGGTCTTGCTTCTATATTAATTGACCGTGGTTTTAAGATCTCCGGTTCTGATGCAAAAGAATCGCCTCTGACAAAATGGATGGAGGACAGAGGGGTTACTGTGTACTTGCACCAGCGCGCATCTAATATAGAAGAAGGAACAGACCTGGTGGTATACACAGCCGCGATCCATCCGGATAATCCGGAATATGCAGCTGCAGTTCAGAAAAATATTCCGATGCTGACCCGTGCTGAACTACTGGGGCAGATCATGCAGAATTACGAAACACCAATTGCCGTTTCCGGTACACACGGCAAAACCACAACCACGTCCATGATTTCCCACATTCTTCTGGCTGCTGACACAGATCCTACGATATCGGTAGGCGGAATCTTAAAAGCCATCGGAGGAAATATCCGCGTGGGTAATTCCGAAACATTTCTGACGGAAGCATGTGAATATACAAACAGTTTTTTGCATTTTAATCCAAAGATCAGTATCATCCTGAATATTGATGCAGACCATCTGGACTTCTTCAAAGACCTGGATGACATCCGGAATTCATTCCGGCTATTTGCAGAGAGACTGCCAAAAGACGGTACGCTGATTATCAACGGAGACATTCCCGGCTATGAGGAAATTACGAAGGACCTTCCATGCAATGTGATAACCTATGGATTCTCTGAGTCCAGCCAGTACAGTGCCGCAAATATCAGCTATGACGATTTTGCCCACGGCTCTTTTGATGCGTTAAAGGACGGTAAGGTGATCGGTCACTTCACACTGAGTGTCCCGGGACAGCACAATATATCCAATGCACTTGCCTCACTTGCTCTTGGTGAACGACTTGGCATTCCTATGGAAAAAATCTGCCAGGGACTGACTGATTTTGGCGGTACTGACCGGCGTTTCCAGAAAAAAGGGGAAATCGGAGGCGTTACCATCATTGATGATTACGCACACCATCCCACAGAAATTGCAGCTACCTTGAAAGCGGCAAATCAGTATCCTCACAAAACGATCTGGTGCGTATTCCAGCCGCATACTTACACACGAACCAAAGCATTGATGGATGACTTTGCAACGGCGCTTGCCCTGGCTGATAAAGTGGTGCTCGCTGATATCTACGCCGCCCGTGAAACGGATAACCTGGGGATCAGTTCTAAAACTCTCCAGCAAAAAATAGCGGAACTTGGCAAAGAAGCATATTATTTTCCATGTTTTGACGAGATCGAAAACTTTTTGTTAGAAAATTGTATACACGGTGACTTGTTGATAACTATGGGTGCCGGAGACGTTGTAAAAATAGGGGAAAGCCTGCTTGGAGAATAGTTATCCACATTATCCACATGATTATGCACATTAACGTGTATTTTACATGTGGATTTTTTTGTGGATAGCTTGGTTTACATAATTTCGCTGTGATAATTTTTAAAAATTCGACAATCCCCGACAATTGCACATTTTCTCCTGTTGCACCTATTTTTTTTGTCCCCAAGTTATCCACATTATCCACAATGTCCACAGTGGAGAACTTCCTCCCCTTCCCCGGAACCCTTGTAAAAACTAGCTGTTCTCTTTTTTTAAAAGGTATGCTATACTGGTTTCATAACAAGAAAATAGCAGGTGAAAGCAATGAATGAAATATCCTTACACATAAATTCCGGCAGCAGCGTTACCATTGTCCAAAATACATTTATCGACAATTACATGCCTTCTGCCAGTGGTGAATTCGTCAAAATATACTTATATCTCCTAAGATGCACCTCTTCTAATATTGGTGTGTCTATTTCGTCTATAGCAGATACTTTTGAACATACGGAGAAAGATGTGAACCGTGCCCTGGCTTACTGGGAAAAGCTCCATTTACTGAAACTGGAACACGATGAAAGCGGTGCATTGACCGGAATCTGTTTCTTAAGCTCCACGGAGCATGCATCCGAACCGGCAGCTGCATCTGTTTCACTGGAAACTGCAGCCAGTACGGAACCTTCCAAACCCATGAAAAAGGTACTTCCCTCCGCCGATAAGATGAAAACCTTAAAGGAACAGGAAGATATCCGCCAGCTTTTATTTATTGCCGAACAGTATTTGGGGAAAACGTTGAGTTCCACTGAAGTATCCAATATTCTTTACTTCTATGACGGTCTGCATTTTTCTACAGACCTGATTGAATACCTCATTGAATACTGTGTGTCAAAAGGCAGCAAAAGCGCACGCTATATTGAAAAAGTTGCACTCTCCTGGGCAGAAGACGGCATTACTACCGTTGACCAGGCAAAATGCAATACGAATCTGTATAATAAGAATTATTTTACCATTTTGAATACCTTTGGTATTAAGGGACGTGCCCCTGCTGAACCGGAGATCACTTACATGGCAAAATGGCTGGACGAGTACCACTTTACCCTGGATATTATCATTGAGGCATGTAACCGGACCATTAAGCAGACTCATCAGCCGAATTTCCAATATGCCAATAAAATTCTGGAAGAATGGAATAAGTCCGGTATTAAACATCTCTCTGAAGTTGCTCTTCTGGATGAAAAGCACCAGAATTCCAAAAAAACTGCTCCTGTACAGAAAAAACCAGCATCATCCAATAACCGGTTTAATAATTTCCATCAAAGGGAATATGATTACGACCAGTTAGAGAAGCAGCTGCTGAACAGATAGGTAAAACAGATCATTTCACAAAATAGAAAGGGAGACCAGCCTGTGGCATTGAAAAACTCACAATATGATATGATCATCCGGGAATATCAGAAAAAACAATTGCAGACCAGACATGATCAGGATGCGCGTATCCGGGAAGCTTATGAAAAAGTTCCTGCACTTCGTGAAATTGATGATCAGATCAGTTCCATCAGTGTCGCAAGGGGACGCCAGCTGTTATCCGGAGACAGTGATGCACTGGATGGATTAAAGGAAGATATCAGCCGTTTATCAGACAAGCGCCTTGAACTGCTTATGGAGAACGGATTTCCAAAGGATTATCTTCTTCCCCGCTATACCTGCCCGGACTGTCAGGATACGGGATTTGCAAACAACCAGAAGTGCCACTGCTTTAAGCAGGCGGTAATTGATATGCTGTATACCCAGTCCAATTTAAAAGAAATCTTAAGCAGGGAGAACTTTTCCAGTTTCTCTTATGATTATTATTCGGATCAGCTGGTAAATCCCTCTACCGGGCTGTCTTCACTTGCTACCATGCGCAAGAATATGGCGGAGTGCGAGGAGTTTATCCGCACCTTTGATACGGAATTTAAAAACCTGTTTTTCTATGGAGATACGGGAGTAGGAAAAACCTTCCTGTCTCACTGTATTGCCAAAGAGCTCATCGACACCGCCCATTCCGTCATTTATTTTTCAGCATTTGAGCTCTTTGATGTATTCGCGAAAAGCACGTTTGAAAAAGAAGAAGAGGCGCAGAATATCCATCCCTATATCTTTGACTGTGATCTGCTGATCATCGACGATCTGGGTACGGAACTTACGAATTCCTTTGTCTCCACCCAGCTGTTTCTATGTATTAATGAAAGGCTTAACCGCAAAAAGTCAACGATTATTTCCACTAACCTGCCAATCAATACATTTGCAGATACTTATTCGGAACGTGTATTTTCCAGGATAACCAGTAACTATATGATGATGAAACTCTTCGGGGACGATATCCGCATTCAGAAAAAATTATTCCGTGGAAAGCCTTGACCTATGAAAACTTTGTGATACACTATATGCGTAAGACAATTTCACTGAAATGTGATAAATAACGGAGGAAATATCATGCAATCAACAGAAGAACGCAATCTGGAAACCATTCCTGTCGGCTCACTTGGCATTATTCCATTAGAAAGCTGCAAAACACTGGGAGAAAAAATCAATGCTTATCTGGTAGAATGGAGAAGGGAACGCGATCACGAACATAAGAAGACTATTGCTTTTGAAGGTTATCAGAGGGAAAATTATATTATTGACACAAAAATTCCGCGATTTGGATCCGGTGAGGCCAAGGGCATCATCAAAGAATCTGTTCGTGGAGATGATTTATATATTTTAGTAGATGTATGCAACTACAGCCTGACCTATTCTCTGTGCGGACATACCAATCATATGTCTCCAGACGATCATTTTCAGGACTTAAAGCGTATTATTGCGGCTGTAGCAGGTAAATCCAGGCGTATCTGCGTGATTATGCCATTCCTGTATGAAAGCCGTCAGCATAAGCGTAACGGGCGTGAATCCCTGGACTGTGCCCTTGCTCTGAAAGAACTTGTCCGCATGGGTGTGGATAATATCATTACGTTTGACGCTCATGACCCCCGTGTCCAGAATGCAATTCCGCTGAAAGGCTTTGAAACCGTACAACCCGTTTATCAGTTTATTAAGGGCCTCTTCCGTGCCCAGCCGGGACTTAAGATCAATAAGGACTCCATGATGATCATCAGCCCGGATGAAGGCGGTATGGGACGTGCCGTCTACATGGCAAATGTACTTGGATTAGATATGGGTATGTTCTATAAGAGAAGAGATTACACAAAGATTGTAAACGGAACGAACCCGATTGTTGAGCATGAATTCCTTGGCGCAAACGTAGAAGGAAAAGATATGGTAATCATTGATGACATGATTTCCTCCGGTGACAGTATATTAGAAGTAGCCGCAGAGCTGAAAAGAAGAAAGGCGAACAGAATTTTCCTGTGTTCTACCTTTGGTCTGTTTACAAACGGGCTTTCCAAATTTGATAAAGCATATGAGAATGGACTTTTTGACCATCTCCTGACAACAAACCTGGTATACCAGACTCCGGAACTGCTGGAGAAGAAATACTATGTCAACTGCGACCTGAGTAAATATCTGGCATATATTATAGACACACTGAATCACGATGCATCCATCAGCAGTCTGTTAAATCCTATTGGCAGAATCCAGAGCTTTCTGGAGAAACATAACAAGTAATAAATTACAAATATAACTTATTCACACAAGGAGGTAGTATTATGCAGGCAATATTTGATGAAAGTTTAGTTACAGGAAATGATTTAATTGATGAACAACACAAAGAACTGATTGGTAAAATCAACGATCTTGTTAAAAGCTGCGAAACCGGGAAAGAAAAAACCACAGCAGTTAAAATGCTGGATTATCTCTCCGATTACACAGATTTCCATTTCAGTGCAGAAGAAAAACTGCAGGAAGAGATTGAATATCCGCAGATCAGCGAACATAAAGAACAGCATAAGGCATTCATTCAGGCTATTCAGGAATTGTATGAAATGCTTCAGGAAGAAGAAGGACCTACACCGGCATTTGTTGCTGCCGTTGATAAAAATGTAACCGAGTGGCTGTTTAAACATATCAAAGGATTTGATAAAGCAGTTGCGGAGTATGCTAGAAATAAATAATCTGATTTCATGCATGTGCGAAACACTGATTTCCAGCTGGCTGAAATACTAGTACAGCACCGCCCGGTGCTGCATTGTATAATTAATCGGAAATGCATCGCCTGATCTAGAACGACTTTAATAATTACGTTCTCGCAGTCAGACGGACATTTTACGATGAATAGCACAATGCGGCACCGGGCGGTGCTGCTTTATTCTTGCTTTATTCTTACTTTATTTTTACTTTATTTTTACTTTATCCTTCCTTTATACCCGCTCTTCTCTTTGAATCTCTTCCAGGACTTCTCCCTCTCTCTTATGGCAGGTAAACAGCAATACCTGACTGTCACTTTTACAGAGCCATTTCAGTGTTCTTTTCAAACGTTGTTCATCATACATGACAAATGCATCATCAAATATCAGAGGCATTTTTTCACCGCTTAGAAAAAGCTGTGCCGCCGCCATTCTCAGTGCAAAATAGATCTGATCCATCGTTCCTCTGCTGACCTGTTCCAGATACAGCAGTTTATGGGGTGTATTGATCCGTACCTGCATATTGGCATCCAGGTATATGCTGGTATAACTGCCTCCTGTAACCTCATTTAAGATATCTGATGCCGTATAGTTCAGCTTCCTTGCAGATTCCTTGTATATCTCTTTGGAAATCTCCTGTATGGTGGATATTGCAATCTCCAGTGCCTCTATATCATTTTGAATCCGGTTGCTGTCTGCTTTCTCTGCCTGGATGTCCGATTGGTTCTCCTTCAGATTTTCTAATAAAACCCGTTTTTCGTGTAATTCTTCCTGAATCCGTTCTAAGTTCCATACCATTTTCTGGGAGGCTTTGGACGCTGCACTGGTGTACTGGCGACCTTCCTGCTCCCGGCTTCTGGTATAGCGGTTTGTATACCAGCAGTAAGCAAACAAAAGCACAGCAGCAATTCCCAATGACATTTTCAGCCATAGGGGTTTTAGTAAAATCCCCATCAGAACCGCTATCCCTGCTGCGGTAATCAGACAGATCTGCCGTATTTTCAGCATTTTGATTTCTTCCTGGTCTCTTGCCTCTATGCGGGCTCTTTTTTCCTGCTCCGCAAGTCCTTCCCTGGTCTCTATGCTGCGCAGTTCCTGAAGTTTACGCGTTCCGTCCTCCTGCTGCTTCTGCAGCCCCCGGATCTCTTGTTCCACATAGTCCAGTTTGATCTGTACCTGTTCCAGGCGTTCCGTGCGGATTTCATCCTGCTGTTTCTTTTTTATCCCGCATTCCCGCTGCTTTTCTTTTAGGGTCTCAATCGCTCTGACCACATTGATTTCATCATCCCCTGCACTTTCAAAGTTCGCCATATAATTTCGCAGTTCTGCAGCCAGACCCTCATCCGTCTTGCTGGAATTCTGGCGGATAAATATGGTATTGCGAAATGCAGTTTCATTCAGTCCCTCCATGAGCATCTGAAGGTCCCCATGTATAATATCCAGCTCTTCCCCGTCTGTCTCACAGATCAGCAGAGCCTTTTTTTCCAGTTTATTAAAATTTCTTTCAATCCGAAATACCTTCCCACCGCTTTCAAACCGCATAACACCGGCAAAATAGCCCGGATTATCCCACGGCTGGCGAATAGAATACTCATCATTTTTAGCAGCTCGTCCCCTCATTTTATCAATGCCAAACAGCATTCCCCTGATAAAAGCATGGATCGTGCTTTTTCCCATTTCATTTTCCCCGTAGATGATATTAATCCCCTCATGGAAAGTAATTGTCTGATCCTTAAACTTTCCAAAATTCTTGATCTGTAACTCCAGAATCCGCATCATCTCACCTCGTTGTCTCTAACATTGCCTGTATTCCATAGTACAGAGCCTTACTTTGTACTTCATCCATGGAATCTGTATGCAGGCGCTGAATGTATCGTCCTACTACGCTGTCTGCATACTTTTTCCCTAACTTTTCAAAGTCATATGCAGGTTTGGACAGATCAGCCGCTTCCACTATATTTCCCAGTTTTTCATAACTTTTCAGATCATATTGAATTTCAGGATCCCGGTAGCCGGTAATTATTATTTTAAAAATGTTGTGTCTGCCTAATTTCTTCATATATGCCTGAATCTTTTCCTGCAGGGAATAATCCGTCTGGTTTTCATCTGTTTCTACCTTTAAGTGGATATATTCCCGGACTGCACTTGGTATAAACCGCGCCGTAAGAGTACGGTTTCTGTATTCCCCGATCATATAGCCGTGTGGTCCCGTATCATTTTTATCCAGGGGTTCCAGGGCTCCTGAGTATGCCATTCTGTTTGCCTCCAGTATCTGCGGCTTGTGAATGTGTCCCAGGGCTACGTAATCAAATCCTGCCTGGCAAAGCTGCCTCTTATTAATCGGGATATGTTTTTCATCTCCCCCATGTGCCAGCAGAATCGTGCACACCCCCTCATCTTCCGGTACCAGTTCATCATATAAAGCATTTGTGATCTCCCTGGTATGATAACTCAAACCATAGATTGTGGTATTCAGATCCGGAAAATGAATCCTCTGGCATTCCTGGTTTTCCAGACAGATCACATTTTCATTCCATTTAAAACCATGGTAAAAAGAATCCGGCTTCAAATAGTCATGATTCCCAATGATAAATACTACTCTGGTCTCATGAAGGGTGGAGAACAGATAATTCACTTCCTTTAATTCTTTTAACAAAGGCTGTCTGTGAAAAAGATCTCCTGCTATCAGAAGCAGATCCGCCTGTTCTGCTTTTGCAATCCGGATAATATTGCGGAAGCTGTCCCAGATCTCCGTCTTACGCTCTTCACTCCAGGGATACCCCACATCTGGAACTGCCCCCAGGTGCACATCTGCGATATGGATAAATTTCATCCAGATTCCTCCTTTCCTATTGGAAAAGACCCTGTTGCTCCATACAGGGTCTTTTCCAATTTATTACCGTATCAGAGCAAGTGCCTGTTCCAGATCAGCAATGATGTCCTGAACATTCTCGATGCCCACTGAGAAACGGATCATTCCCGGTGATACACCGGCATCTTTTAACTGCTGGTCATTCATCTGTCTGTGGGTATGGCTTGCAGGATGAAGTACACTGGTTCTGGCATCTGCCACATGTGTTACAATTGCCGCCAGTTTTAAGCCATCCATAAATTTTACTGCTGCCTCTCTGCCGCCTTCCAGCTCAAAAGAGATAACGCCGCAGGTGCCCTTTGGCATATATTTTTTTGCTGTTTCATGATACTTGTCTCCCGGAAGACCTGCATAATTTACATGGGATACTTTTTCATGAGCCGACAGATACTCTGCCACTTTCTGGGCATTATAGCAGTGTCGCTCTACACGCAGAGGCAGGGTCTCTAACCCAACATTTAACAGGAAGCTGTTCATTGGTGCCGGGATAGATCCAAGATCTCTCATTACCTGAGCAGTCGCTTTCATTATGTACGCACCTTTTCCGAATTTCTGTGCATAGATTACACCGTGATAAGAATCATCCGGCGTTGTCAGTCCATGATATTTGTCACCATATGCATTCCAGTCAAAATTACCGCTGTCCACGATAGCGCCGCCTACCTGCATTGCATGTCCGTCCATGTACTTTGTGGTAGAATGGGTAACGATATCTGCTCCCCATTCAAAAGGACGGCAGTTTACCGGAGTGGCAAATGTATTATCTATAATTAATGGTACCTGATGATCGTGTGCAAGCTTTGCAAATTTCTCAATATCCAGTACTACCAGCGCGGGATTAGCAATGGTTTCCGCAAATACAACCTTTGTATTTGGCTGAAATGCCTTGCAAAGTTCCTCATAAGAGGAATCCGGGTCTACAAAAGTACACGCAATGCCAAGCTTTTTCATCGTTACGCCAAAGAGATTATAGGTACCGCCGTAGATTGTGGAAGAAGCTACAATATGGTCTCCTGCCTCACAAATATTAAAGACTGCATAAAAGTTGGCTGCCTGTCCGGAAGATGTCAGCATGGCTGCTGCGCCCCCTTCCAGATCACAAATCTTACTGGCAACACTATCATTTGTTGGATTTTGTAATCTGGTATAGAAATATCCCTCTTCTTCCAGTGCAAATAACCTGCCCATCTCTTCTGTGGAATCATATTTAAATGTTGTACTCTGTACAATCGGAAGCACCCTTGGCTCCCCTTTTTTTGGTTTCCATCCGGACTGAATGCATTTTGTCTCAATTCTATAATCGCTGCTCATGCTAACTCTCCTATCTCTAATATAGTCGTATTATCTGTATTTTGTATAGTATAGCATATCTGATTGAAAATAGAAATCCTGATTTTGTGAAATAATCCTGCAATTATCTAATTTGAAGGCGTGTTTTCACGCTGCTTACTAACAAATAAAAAATCAAGGATAATATATGTCGTTATCAGAACAAGAATAGAAAAAACAGTAAATAGATTACTTGAAACAAGATGAAAATTCAGCACAAAAGTCTTGTGTTCCATATGAAAAATGAGATCATTAACTTTACCCAGTACCAGAGATATATTATCTAATTTTTTATATCCAATTGAACAATAGTATATCGCTGGAAATATTAATAATATAGTAAAACATATACGACATTTTATATGAAATGTTATTTTCTCTTTTCCATACGATACTTTTCTATTTTTCTTTAAGTATTTCCAATTAAATACAAGAAACAATGCAGATCCTGATAAGATCATGGTAAGGAGTTGTATAAAAATCAAAAAAAACTGGCTTTGGGATCCAACAAGATTCTGAATGATAAAACTTAGAAAAAAACCAAATAAGAAAAATAAAACAGTAGAAAAAAATACTCTGATTGTTTTTATATATCTCATAAATATCCTCCCTTTACAATATGGCGTTTGCTATATAGGATACCTATTGTTCTACCATAAGGCGTCCATCCACCATAAACGCCTATTAATTTATTGTTTAATCCCATATTGTCAATCCACTTATTGTATATTAGAATTTACGCCATCTTCTGTGCTGTTGCCGGTTAACTCTTATAAAACGCTGTTGGCAAAAAATACAATGGAATCAACCTCCTTATCAAAAATATAATATTTTATTTAAAACTCTTCTCTCCTATATAACAGAAAGTCATCCATACCCAAACAGATAATCATTTAAAAATCATCAAAGATATTTCTAATATATTTTACATATTATCATAGCTTAGTTTGCCTTTCTATATGTATTATTACTAAAAAAATAAACTTTGTGAATCTTACGCGTTATATTTTCTTTTTTTTATCGTTAAACACATCAATTCCTCTATCATTTATATTAAGAGGAAGGATATAATCCTTCTCCCTCAAATATTTACTGTATTTTTCACATGGAAAAAAGTCTATAAAAACACTCTTTTTCTATCCCCAGATATAATACATCACTACCTGGGCAAGCCCCGCCAAAAGCATAACACTAATGGGATTCATCTTAAACTTTCTCAGAAGGATAACCGCAGCCGTAAATATTACCACAGCCTGTACCTTTAAATCAGAGAAATGAACTGAAAATCCCGAATCCCCCCAGAAAGATAAAACGAGGATTGCAAATCCTGCTGATGCAATCATTGCCACTACCGCCGGTCTTAAGGTTCCTAAAATTCCCTGCAGAACTGCCATTTCACGATATTTAAAATAGACATAAGCCAGGAGGGATACGATGATACAGGACGGAAGAATGCATCCGATGGTCGCTACCACCGCTCCCTGGATGCCCCCAATCTGCAATCCCACGAATGTAGCGGAATTAATTGCAATCGGTCCCGGCGTCATCTGGGAAATGGTAATCAAATCTGTAAATTCCTTTACGGAAAGCCACTGATGGATATCTACAACCTGATTTTGTATCAGAGGCATAGCTGCATAACCGCCTCCTATACTGAACATTCCGATTTGTATAAAACTTAAAAACAGCTGTAAATATATCATTTGCCTGCCCCCTTCCTGATGTTATACACCGCTCTGATTACTCCAATCACGCCACAGGTCAGAATAATCAGAATCACATTGATATTTAACACATAGGATGCAGCAAAGGCAGTAACCATAATGATAACGGAAAGAACATTTTTTTCTTTTACAATGTTTCCTCCCATTTCAATAACCACATCTGCAATTACAGCAGCCACACCAGCCTGCATCCCGGTGAGGACCAGGTTCACAATTAAATTATCCCGGAAAGCCGCATAAAATATGGAAATTACCGATAATATCACAAACGGCGGGAGCACAGTACCAATGATCGATACCGCTGCTCCCGCTGCTCCTGCTACCCGGTATCCCACAATAATCGCCCCATTTACCGCAATTGCACCCGGTGCCGACTGGGCAATTGCGGTCAGGTCCAGCATCTCCTGCTCATCAATCCAGTGATAACCGTCCACGAATTTTTTCTTCATTAATGTGACAATTACATATCCCCCTCCAAAGGTAAATGCACTTAGATAGAGCATAGACAAAAACAGTTTTAATAAGATTTTCTTTTTCCCCATTTATAAAATATCCTCCTTTTCATCATTGTTACTATAACGTAATTTACCGGAATAGTAAAATAACGATATCTGATGAAAAGTATATGATTTTATAATGTATTTTTAAAGACGCTCTGCACTGTATAAAAGCTGTATGATTCCATATCCTGCTACAAGTGCCGCCAGACAAAAGAATATTTCCATTCCCTGTGGTATTCCCGGAAATACTTCAGCCATTGACCCGCCCACAAACCCCAGAATAATCAGGTAGGTTGCCTGCGTATGGTTTTTCATTGCATTTTCCAGCAGTTTCGTAGTAAGTAAGATTCCCAGAATAATCCCCACTCCAAGAGGAATTAAGTAAGAGAGATTTAAATCTCCGATAGCCATCATCGTTTTATCATAGATTCCCAGGAGCAGAAGCAGATAGGATACGCTGATTCCCGGAAGCACTAATGCCACTGCTGCCACAATTCCCGCAGCCCCCAGCAGCAGAACCCCCAAAATGCCTTTTCCGTCGCCCATCTGTAGAAAATCAGCCGGAAGAAATTCAAACAGAAACACCCCAGCCAGACCTATTGCCGGATAAAGAATCACTTTCCAGGTTATTTTGTTAACCTCTGCTTTTTGATAGATCATGGGAATGCCGCCCGCAACCACACCGATAAAAAAGTACAGCAATAACATGGGATAGGATTCGATCAGATAAAGTAAGGGCTTGGCAAGGAGCATCATTCCCACTCCCCCGCCAACTGAAAAGGCTATGAGAAAAATCAGACTATTTTTTACATCTTTCAAAAAAGAACTAACTGATTCAATTAATTTATCATATATCCCCAGGATCATGGCCATAGAACCTCCGCTCACTCCCGGTACCAGCATGGTGCCTCCTACACAGAGGCCTTTCAGGGCTGTCGTTATTATATCCTTTGACATTTATTTCTCCTGCACATCTTTCATTTTACTATTAATTTATTCGAAAAACGTGAATATATACATATACCCGACATCCACTTTTATCCCGCATTCAAATATCATCTGATAAACAGAGCATGCCTGGATAATCATTCTGGCATATCAAAACTTGTCTAAAAAATGAATCTTGAAAAAAGCGTGTCTTAGAGCGTATTCTGACAGAAGTATACTTTGCAGAAAACATTTTAAGACACGCTAAACATTGTTATTTAAAAATATGAATCGTTCCTTTGTCATTCAGATTCTTGATCAAAGACAGCGTAATGGGAAATCCAAACAGCCCAAATACACCTAAGACCTGAGCCCCTACAAACATTGACATCAATGTTACCAGGGGATGCAGTCCAACCTGGCTTCCAACGATCTTCGGTTCCAGGATGTTGCGAATAACCGTAACCACCAGGTAAACGCACAGCAGGCCAAGTGCCAGGGTGTAATCTCCCTGAACTGCAGTAAGAATCGTCCACGGAATCATGATGCCGCCGGTTCCCAGTACCGGAAGTATATCAAAGATTGATATCAGAAATGCAATTAGGATCGCATTGTCTATCCGAAGTATCGTAAGTCCAATAGATAGTTCGATAAAAGTAATACACATGATCAGAGCATAGGAACGGATGCATTTGAACAGCGTATTGATAACATAATCCTTTACCTCTAACGCCAGTTTTCTGGGTTTTTCTTTTAACTGCCTTAAGAGAAATCCCATGACCTTATCATAATCGATGGTCAGAAAGAAGGTAGAAATTACGGTAAACAATACACGGATTAAAAATCCCGGCAGCGTGGATGCATAGTTGGATATTGCTCCTATTACTTTCATTGACAGGCTTGAAATGCTCTCACCCAGGGATTTCACCAGGTTCATTGTAATCTCTTCCAGCGTGGAAATCATAGATGGATCCAGCCTGGACAGAGATTTCTCCAGTGAATCAATCACTTCCATTAGAGAAGGCTCGATATCCTTTGCATAAATCTGAGGAATGTAAAAAAACAACTGCTGTACGGATGTAAACAAACGGATTCCTATAAGAGTAAACAGAACTCCAATCACGGCATAAAACAATATTACCAAAATGATTGCCGCCAGGGTCCGGTTGACCCTGCATTTTTTATTAAGGAAATTAATTGGTTTTTTAAGGATAAATGCAAAAACAAATGCCATTAAAAAAGGGGCTATATAAGACAATCCATACTTAAGCACAACTACTACAATTGCCCCGATAATAAAACAATATATAAAATTAACGATAAATCTTTTTCTTTTTTCTATCTCCATAGATCTTAGATCCTTTCTCAGACAAGGCGTGTTTGGAAATTGCTTTCTAACGGCTGTACGTTCCAGTTTGTGGGAGATTTGTCACGAACGAAGGGCGCATAGCGGGCTACGTACCTGAATTCAGGGCAAAAATACTATCGACGTTTTACCCGTAGCAGTTCTAATTATTTTATTCGAAAATACCTGGGCGCCAGCCGGTAAACCAACACAAGCGCTACCGCGATATAGCATATCGTAAATGCCAGTACCGCCATTGTGAAACCGGCTCCTCCCGCCTCTATTTTCAGACACATAAAACAAATAAAATACATTGCACTGTTAATTGCTGTAAAAAACGGATTTTTAATATCCAGCCCTGTGGAATATGGCTGGAACACATAGTACAGGAATAAATGATGTACGGTAAATAAAACAGCCAGCAGCATGACCGATACCGAAAATGCCAGAAGATCGATTGAAAATATTGTGGTCTGACACAATATGCAAAAAATAACCGCCACTGCACACAAGGCGATTCCCACGGCAAGATTATACAGGGATATCCGTATCAGCCTTATTTTAAAATTCTGCAGTATGGTTCCTGGTTTCCGATAGTATCCATACCGTAGCAGACTGATATCACAGTTATAAAACATAGCCCTGCAGGACTTATCCCCAACTGACATGGCGTACATGATAAAAACGAAGTACGGAAGCAGCACACACAGATTCTCACTTAATTTTACCGCTGTATTTTTATCACTTACAAAGAGGAAGATTCCCCCTGCAAGGATACCTGCTGTTATCGCAAGCCTGTAATAAATCGGCCTCACGAGCTGCCGCCGGTGCCTTGCAAAGAAAATAGCGTTCATATACGCATATCCTTTTCGGTTCTGGTATTTCGCAACCTTTTCCTGACTAATTTTGAGATCCTTTTCTTTCATTTCTACTTCAGCAAAAGAAGATTGCTTTGCCTGCTTCATCGCATCTGAAAACAGATATTTTAATTCAATGGACTGCTTGAGTTTATTTCCATAGCCTTTATATCCCCACATGATATAGTAAAAAGCGGCAGCCCCGGCTAAGACTGCAAGCAATACAAATACCGGATGAATAATCAGCGGGGCAACTGTCTGGGGCAGGTGCAGGAAAAACGGAATGTAAGCAGCTGCAAGGGAAACAAGAATCACGCCCCAGGCAAATCCCATATTTCTGGATAACACAAACCCTTTTTTATCGTATAGGTAGACCTGTAAAGCCTCTCCCATCATGCGAAATGAGAGGAATAGCAACCACAGTCCAGCCCCCTGAAGTACGCTGCCTCCTGCCATGCGGGCTGCTATCATGAGAAAGGGAAGGTAATAAACAAAAAAGGGAACATATTTGGAAAGCAATGTTGCCTGCACGTACCTGGCCGCATCCATCTGCATGTATTTGATACAGGTAATCTTCTGCCTTGTAACGGAAAAAACCTGGCTGTCCTGTAATGGACCCAGTATACAATTCATAAAGAACAAAATATGAACCATCCATAAAAACCGTTCTCCCGGAGCTATTATCTGATTCTTCCCCATAAACAGGATCGGTAATCCAACCATGACTGCTAAATAAAGACCTTTTCCAGCAAATCCCACAATCTGCTTCAGAACCGCTATGAGTACTGTCAGTACTTTTTTTGCCAAATCCATTCCATATACCTGATCCGGCACCAGCTTTCCGACCACCCAGAGGCGTTTCAAATAATATAGAAAAACATTTACCTGCATCACCGTTTTCAAATGAAAAATGATCTTGAATGTCTTAATCATGGTCCTCCTCATCCTGTAACAGCTCTATGATCCGGGTTTCGAAATCTTTACTTTTTAACATCTCATGATCCAGCTGCTGCAGCCTGCCTTCGCTCAAAACTACCAGCTCGTCGCAGAGGTCTGTTGCCAGTTGTAATATATGGGTAGAAAATATAATAATATGATCTTTCTTAATCTCACGCAGCAGTTTTTTAATTTCCAGTGCCACTACCACATCAAAAGAGGTCAGCGGTTCATCCAGAAGAATCACCGGAGGCCTTGCAATAATAAAACACAGCATCTGTAATTTGTTCTTCATTCCATGGGAATATCCTTTAATCAGACGATTTCTGTCCTCCGGGTCTATTTTCACCATGTCAAAATATGTATCAATCGTTATATCAGGATCTGTACGGTCCTGGTTTATTTCCATATAAAATTTCAGAAATTCGTATCCCGTGAGAAAATCCGGCAGAACCGGTGTGGAAAATACATATCCAATGTGATCTTCCGCCAATGCTTCCCGTGTCCCGTCATCCCGGCAGATATCTGCCGTGCCGCTGTCCGGAGCAATTTCATCGCTCAGACAGTTAAATAACGTGGTCTTTCCTGCTCCGTTTCTTCCAAGCAGTCCATATATTTTCCCTTTTTCAAACCGAAAAGTACATCCCTTCAGAACCTCTTTTTCACCAAATGATTTCCTGATCTGTTCTAACTGAAGTTCCATTCGCCCTCCTTTTCCTGACCCTATTTATTTCTTAATTTTGGTCAAATAATAGCATGAATTTTCATTTGCTTCAACAAGATTTCCTATGTTTATAGTTTTTTAATAACTAAGTACAGCATAGCTCACGACAATGCGGAAGATGGCAAAATAGACTGTGCTGTCAGTTTGGTTTCTGCCCGGATGGATTACTGGCACAAAAACCGGGTGAAAGCAGCTGCCTGCCCACCCGGTTATAAGTTATACGCTTCCTATTAATGATTCTCTGACTACTGGTTTATGCCTGTTCTAATAATTCTTCTGCAACATTTCTGGCATATTCTTCACATGCACCGCAGCAAAGGGATACATTGGTTTCATCCTGAATTTCTTCAAAGCTTGCTGCACTTTTTGCAACCGCTTCTTCCATCTCCCCTACTGTCACATTATAACAATTACAAACTACTTTATCTTTTTTCATGAGAATATCTCCTTTATCATCCATATTAATATCAATAACTATTATTGATATATTTAATATAATATATTTTAGATAGAATGTCCAGAGATTTCGTCTATTATTTCTAGCAATTTCTGGACCGGAGAATTTCATTTATTTCTTCTTGCGCCAGATCATGAACGGATAGCAATGGCTGTGGCTCTATCTGACCTTCGTTTAAAAATTTTTCAAACCACATCACATCATGCCATTTCCCAAATTTATATCCGGTATTGTGATAGACACCCAACAGCGCAAAGCCATAATGCCGATGGAGATTTTGGCTTCTTTCATTTGGATAAGTAACCCCTGCATAGACATTTCGGATATTCTGGCGTTTCAGTATCTCTAATATGGCATTATACAGCGCTTTGCCAATGCCCTTTCCCTTTGCTTCGTCATCCACGTACACGGACAGTTCTGCATTCCACTGATAGGCAGCCCGTTCCATCTGCCTGTGTGCATATGCATAACCACAGATCTTTCCGCCCTCTTCATATACCAGATAGGGATAATCACAGGCTATTTTCCGGATTCTCTCTGCAAATACGCTAAGATGCGGCCTTTCATATTCAAATGTAATAACGGTATGGTCAATATATGGTCCGTATATATTTAAAATGGCTTCTGCATCTTCCGGTACAGCCATTCGTATTTTGTTATTCATTTTTATCACTCCTGTGCTCAGACTTTACTCTGGGTTGATTATAATATAGGAAAGCTTTGAATGCAACTCCAGATCCGGGGCAGATTTCCCTATCTTTCTTCTGAATATGCTTTTTTAATATGTTTTTTTATGATAAAATAAGACATAATATTTTTTACTGTAAAATTTTTACAATTCAGAAACTCCAAGGCAGGTAAAAGTCATGAAAAGAAACAAGATACTTATAGTCGATGATATGGAAATAAACCGGGCAATCTTATGTGAGCTTTTCCACAGTGATTACGATGTACTGGAGGCGGAAAACGGACTGACCGCTCTGAATCTTCTACACCGGCATCAGGACAGTATAGCAATTATTCTTCTGGATATCGTTATGCCTGTTATGGATGGATTTCAGGTCATGGAGCATCTCCAGTCAGAAGGAATTATGAAGAAAATCCCGGTTATCCTGATCACCGCTGATACTTATCAGGAAAATGAAATTAAGGCGCTCAACCTGGGTGCTTCAGATATTATTTTAAAACCGTTTAATTCACATATTGTTAAAAAGCGTGTAGAGAACAGTATTGAACTTTACCGGCATAAGAATCATCTGGAAGATCTGGTAGAACACCAGACAAAAAAACTGACGGAAACCAATGATTTTATCATTGATGCACTGAGTACGGTAATCGAATACCGCAGTCTGGAATCCGGGCAGCATATCCGGCGTATCCGGGTACTGACGAAAACTCTGGCATCCTGTGTACAGCGCATGTTCCCGGAATATAAGCTGACTCCCAGATTGATTGACACCATCGCCAGCGCTTCCGCCATGCACGACATCGGTAAGATTGCCATACCGGATTCCATTCTTTTAAAACCGGGGCGTTTAACACCGGATGAATTTGAAGTCATGAAAACACACACGATCAAAGGCTGTGAAATTCTTCAAACCTTTCAGCGTATGGATGACAAAGTTTATTTGCATTATTGCTATGATATCTGCCGCTTTCATCATGAACGGTGGGATGGAAGGGGTTATCCGGACGGACTTAAGGGCGATGAAATCCCTGTCTGTGCCCAGATTGTATCCATCGCAGATGTGTACGATGCATTGACAAGTGATCGCGTATACAAACCGGCATACTCCCACGAGGAAGCGGCTCAAATGATTTTGCATGGTGAGTGCGGCACATTCTCCGATCAGATGCTTGCCTGCTTCCAGCAGGTATCCGACATTTTCAAAGAAATCAGCGCTACTTACAAAGACGGCGCCATAGAGGATAATATTACCGCAGCTTTTCTTCCGGATCAAACTGAGCTTTCCGCGCCCTCCGTTAAAGATCCTTCTGACATTGCCAGAGAATTACAGGAGGCCTCCACTGCCTTGCAGAAAGAAACTCTGGAACGGGACGCTTTAATTAACGCCATTCCCGGCGGTGTGGCTAAAGTCGCGGTAGATGACGAGTTTCGCATTTTACTTGCTTCCGAGGGATTTTATAAGCTGACGGGATATACCAGAAATGAATATCACGCAGCCCCCATAGAAGGGAAAGGAATCCGACTGATTCTGGAAGAAGATATTCCCGAATTGACCAAATCCATCAATCAACAGATGAAGGAAGGCTCCCCCATTTCTGTTCAATACCGGATTCGTAAAAAAGACGGCGGCATTGCCTGGATTGATGTCCACGGCTCAGCGGTGGAAATAGAAGACGGAATTGCCATTGTGCAGGCGGTCTTTATAGACCAGACCCTAACTAAAAAAACAGAAAACATGCTTTTAATGAACGAGGAGCGGTATCGGATTATTGTAGAACAGGCTCAGGATATTATTTTTGAATGGGATATGATGAACAGTACCATGTATCATTCACCGGCCTTTGAGAAGAAATTCAAATACGACCTTCCCATACACAATTTCTGGGAAACCATATGTACAACAGATATTGTTCATGAAGAAGACAAGAAACCCTTTCTGGATTTCAAAGAATTGCTGCGAAGCGGACAATCCCATGCCGAACTGGAAATCAGGATAAAAATGAATACCGGAGAATACATCTGGTGCAGAATCAAGGCAAATGTTATCTTTGATCAAAACCAGCATCCTATCCGTACAATTGCCACCATATCAGATGTGGACGATTACAAAAAGGAAAATGCACTTTTGGAAAATATGGCACAAAAGGATCTGTTGACCGGCGTCTATAATAAGCTTACTACCGAAAAAATCATACAGGATTATCTGTCTGCTGACGGTAAAGACAACTGCCATGCTTTGTTTATTATTGATATCGATAACTTTAAAACAGTCAATGATACGTTCGGACATACCGTTGGGGATACGGTTCTGCAAATGATCAGTTCCTGTCTGAAGACCCATTTCCGAACAGAAGATATTATCGGAAGGGCAGGCGGAGATGAATTTGTAGTATTCTTAAAAAATGTGCCTTCGGATGCCCTGATCTATGAAAAAGCGGAATTACTCCGGGATGCCCTGCAGAATTTTTCCTTATCCGCCAAAGAAGCCTTTCCTATTTCCATCAGCATCGGAATATCACTTTATCCACAAAATGGCTGCAAATACGCAGAGTTATTCACAACGGCGGATAAAGCATTGTACCGCTCTAAAAGAGATGGAAAAAACCGTTATACTTTTTATAAACAGGAGATTTGCTGATTCAGGGACGCTTTGTAGATAGCGATATCATACAAAGCGTCCCCTTCTCAGAATCACCCAATACTCTCGATTATGGCGTCTGGTAGTGTAACGTTTATAACTGTTCACCCCAGTACTCCATCAAGCCAGAAACCCTACTGACAGTGCTGATTATTTTGTCAGTCTGCAAGGCGGAGGATGGAGTACTAGATATCTCCATTTTTATAAACAATCTTCCCGTCTATGATCGTATACAGCGTCTGTGTAAAAATTTCCAGTGGATTACCTGAAAAGATCACAATATCTGCATCCTTACCCGGTTGCAGGCTGCCAACCCGGTCCGATACTCCGCATATGACTGCCGGATTAATTGTGATTGCCTTTAATCCTTCTTCCATGGGCAGCCCCTGCTTTACGGAAAGCCCTGCACATAAGGGAAGGTAACGTATCATGGAAACCGGATGATCGGTTGTAATTGCGATCAGCACTCCGCTCTCCTGCAGGATTTTATCCGTCTTAAAACTCAAATTCTCAATTTCTATTTTAGATTTGGAAGTTAAATCAGGACCCACAATACAGGGATAACCGGATTCCACTATTTTTTCCGTTATCAGATGTCCCTCTGTACAATGATCCAGGGTTAAATCCACTTCATATTCTTTTGCAATTCGAATTGCCGTCAAGATATCATCTGCTCTGTGCACATGTGCCTTTAATGGGATTTCTTTCCGAAAAACAGGGATCCAGGATTCCATTTGGAAATCTTCATCACCCTTATCTATCTTTCCAGCCTCTTTTTTCAGAAAATAATTCCTTGCCTGAAAAAGCGTTTCCCTTAGAAGAGATGCAATTCCCATGCGGGTAGCGGGGCATACATCCTTGTTTCCATAGTTCGTCTTTGGATTCTCTCCAAAAGCTATCTTCATCGCAGCCGGCTGCCGGATCACCATGTCATCAATACAGCGCCCGTGTGTCTTCAGGAATGCAAATTGTCCGCCCACCACATTGGAACTGCCAGGCCCCGCCATGACAGAAGTAATCCCAGCCATAATCGCTTCATGAAATGCCGGGTCTAACGGATCGATAGCATCAATTGCCCGAAGAGCAGGCGTAACAGGGTCCGTCACCTCATTGCTGTCATCTCCAATGCTCCCATGTTTTTCTTCCGTAATTCCAATATGGCAATGGGATTCAATGATACCGGGCATTACCCAGCTGCCTCCCGCATCTATGATCTCATCCTCACCGCTGAGCGGGAACAACTCTTCCATGCCCCCCACTTCCACAATTTTGCTGCCTTTGGTACGGACGTACCCATTTTCATAGGTTTTTCCTTCCATCGTATGGATTTTTCCTTTTATAATTAACAAATAATTTCCCTCTTTCTAATGCAAATGCTTATATTTACGTAGTAAATATTCTTTCGCTATTATTTGTTATTATTCAAAAATTATCCATTTTTTTAGCAGAGCATGATTTATGCCCTGCTAAATATCCCTTGCGATACAATCCGATATTCCACTTTTGCTTCTTTTTGATAGTGAGCAAGCCCAATATATATAATTTCGCCATTTAAACCATGAGCATATTGTAAATTCTCAATCTGTGCGATAGCCTCCTTTGCCAGAGCTTCCAGATTATGATTCGTCCTGTCTGTATACTTAAACTCCATAATTATATGTGGATTTTCTTTTCTTCTGGATATCATAAGGATATCACTTCTTCCCTTTCCACTCTCACGATTGCTTTTTATTTCGTAGATATCACTTAAGTATACACACATCCCAAGCATCATCATGTGATAGCTGCTTTCTCTGTCTCTCTTTGTCAAATCATGATAAGAGGGCAGTGATAAAAGTATCTCCCGATAAATTTGTTCAAAGGTTTCTATGTCTTTTTCCATCAGTGCAGTTGCCAGAACTTCCAGTTGGTTACTTCCAACATGAAGATAATGTGCCGTCAGCGCTTTAAATGATTCCCGTACCTCACCATTTGGAATACGCAGAACATATTTGTTATTGCGAATCACATTTTGAATTGTGACATACCCGGCATTAATCAACAACCCCCACAACGAGGCACTGCTTTTTTCTTCATAAAAAGAAGTTTGAATATCTGCTACAACCGAAACCTCACCACTTTCCATCAATGTTTCGTAACTCCCTAAAAATGATTGATCCGCAGATGATATCGCTTTTTTAACCATGGTATTCGAACTGGTATTTACCCAGAAGGATTCCAGACATTTTCTGTTGGCATAATTAATTACAGACCACGGATTATAGATTTCAACGCCTCCAAATCTATATCCGTCATACATCTCTTTCACATGCTCATCCAGTTCCAGTCCATAATAATTCAACAATACTCCAGCCTCTGTGTTCGTAAATCCAAAACAGTCCGCATATTCAGGATCCTTTACCGTACATACCAACAGGTTATTTAAGTCCGAAAAAATGTTTTCTTTTGCAACACGTTGAATTCCGGTTAGCATGGATGCGTTCAGGTATTCATTATCTTTTAATGCAGTTCGAAGAAGCGTTGCCAGGACATCATGGACTTTATCATAATATCCATTCACATGTGCTTCTATAAAGGGTGTATCATATTCATCAATTAAAATATAGGGACGTATACCATAATATTCGTACAATGCTTTACTCAATTTATAGAGGCAATTGGAAATCAGTGCCAGATCATCCCCTCTTTCTTTCAACTCCTGATAGATTCTCTTCAGATCATATCGGACAGTATCAGACACTTTTTTATCCCGGATGATCTCTATATATTCATCCAGCAGAGATTTCAGGCTGTCATAAAGAAGGCTGATTAAAAATGTACTGCTGCTTCCCTTACAGTCCTTAAAGCTTATAAATATAACAGGTGCCTTATTCATCCGATGTGCATATACAGTCTCCATGATCCTGGTACCTTCAAATATATCCCCCGCATCCTTTGTGATATCCAAAAACTCAGCAAGCATGCTCATCCCCAATGTCTTACCAAAACGTCTGGGTCTGGTAACAAGTGTCACAGCTGCATCCCTCTCCAGAAACTCCTGAATCAGCAGTGTCTTGTCAACATAATAATTATTCTTTTCCCTTATAATACGAAAATCCTGCTTCCCAATGGGCAATATCTTTTTCAAATGGTTCACCTTCTTTCAGACAATATCTATATTTTTATATTATAGCCCAAATTCTTAATCAATGCCACCTGAAAAGTTTTGACTGAATTAAAAAAACACGCTCCTGAACCACTTGAGCGTGTCTTATAAGATTTACTCTAAATGATAAACCTCTTCCATCCCGGACCAGAATTCCTCTTCTTTCCTGTCCTCCAGAGGCTGCATCAACGGCTTAACCAGATCCCACCACTTTTGCGTCGCCGGATCGGCTGCGACTTTTGCCATGTCTGCATCAAAGTCTTCTCCCACATATTCATAGTACGCAAACATGTAGTCCCCTCTTTGATAGATAGAATAGTTCTGGATATTGCATGCTTTCAGTATTTCATTTACTCCCGGAAGGGGGTCTGCATGATATGCTTTGTACTGTTCCAGACCCTCGGGTTTTATTTTGATCATTTCACCTATTCTTTTCATATGAATCCCCCTGTTTAGCGCAAGCCTGCCTGCGTTATTCCTATCGCTTTTACCCTATCCATTTCTGTATTAATGTTACACTTCGCCATAGATTTTCTGTGCTTCATCAAACAGGGCTTTTATGTTTGCCGGCGGCACATCCGGCATAATTGCTTCGTGGCTTGGAGAAATAATTAACCCTGTTGGAAAGATGGTGCGTAACTCTCTGACTTTCCCACACACTTCTTCCGGTGTTCCGTTTACCAAAAGATCCTGGGTATCTACACCGCCGCAGAAGGAAACCTTACCATCAAATTTTTCTTTCAGGAGCTCCGGCTTCATACCGGCTGCAAGTGCCTGAATGGGGTGTACAATATCTACACCGGCTTCTATTAAATCCGGAATAACATCAGAAATTGAACCACAGGAATGATAAATAACTTTCAATCCATAACTGTGCGCCTGTTCTACCAGTTTTCTACAGCCTGGTATGATAAACTCTCTTACCATTGCCGGAGAGAGCATCAGTCCCCGCTGGCTTCCCATATCATTGCCGATCAGTACTGCATTTAATTTTCCTTTTGTTGCTTCGTAAAATATTTCATTTGCTTTCAGGTAGAACTCCACAATCTTATCATTCACCGCCTCATACACTTGTGGATTGGCAATCATATTCATGAGTGCTGTCTCCATTCCAAAGGAAGCGCATGCGTCCTGAAAATGAGCTGACCACATCATGCCCAAAACCACTTTGCCTTCAGGCGCCAGTTCTACTCTGCGTCTGCATTCTTCCACATCAATATATTTGGCTGGATCCGGCCACGCAAAGAAATCCAAGTCCTCCAGGTCTTCTGCATCTTTAAAGCATCCGTCTGCCGTTAAGGTCCGGTCTTCTGCATCCACATTTCCATCCATATACCAGTCAAATGCTGCATAAATTGCACTTGCCGTTGGCGACTGATAGGGTACCTCTACCGCATAGAAGTCATCTCCCACCGCCAGTTTTAATTCGTGCATATTTTTTACACCGTAATAATCAAATAACGCCGGCTGTGCAAAAATATCCGGCATACCAAGCCATGCCGCCGGTCTGTCTACCGGCTTTCTGTCTACCGTTGCATAAAAACGTTCTAAACTGTTCATTCTTTATTCCTCCCAAATTTACGCTCGTCTAAACACACCCTACGCCTGGCTTCTCTTCTGGATGCTGTTGATAATAACCGCACCAAAGATAACAAGACCCTTAATAACGCTCTGCATATATGCATTTACACCTAATAATACCATACCATTGCTTAAGATTCCAACGAATAGTAAACCAATAATGGTTCCGCCAAGCTTTCCTTCACCGCCCATCATATTCGTTCCGCCGATGATGGCACCAGCGATGGTATCCATTTCCCAGCCGTTAGCACAAGTGGGGTCTCCGGAACGTACCTTGGATGTTAACAGCACGCCTGCAACACCGCAGAGCATAGATGAAATAACGAAAACCATTGTTTTTACTTTTTCCACGTTAATACCGGAAAGCCGTGCCGACTCCTGATTTCCACCTATAGCATAGACCGATCTGCCAAATGCCGTGTATTTCATAATGTAAATAAAAACTGCATAGAAGATAATCATGTAAATGACAAGAAAGGGAACCCGACCAATGGAACCAGACGCTATTTTTCCAAAGGAATCCGGAAGTCCTGCTACCGGATAGCCGCCCGTAATGGTCTGTGCCAGTCCTCTGAATGCCTGCATCAGCGCCAGTGTTACCAAGAATGAATGGAGTTTCAGCTTCGCGGTAACACCACCCGAGATAAATCCTAATACTCCCGCCACTAAAACGGTAAGAATAATTGCAATGGGAATTGGCAGCCCGGCGTTCATCATCATTGCTGCACATACAGAAGCAAAGGCTACAATGGAACCTACACTCAAATCAATATTTCCGGTTATAATAATCATCGTCATACCGATTGCAACAATGGACTGTATGGATATCTGTTTTACAATTGTCATTAAATTTGCTGTGGTTAAAAATTTGTCACTGGCTACCGTCATAATAATACACATTAAAACCAAAACAAAATACATGATATACTTCATTAAAAATGCTTTTATATCGAAACTTTTTGCTTTCGCATTCATCTTTCTATCCTCCAAAATTTACATAAGCATGTCTGAAACCCACTGTTTCCATGTTATACAATTACACGCCAGCGGCTGCTGCTGTACTGGTTGCATAATCAAGCAGTACCTCTTGTGTCAAATCTTTATTTTCTAACTCTCCGGTGACTTTTCCTGCTGCTAAAACCAATATACGGTTTGAAACCTGCAGCACCTCGGGAAGATCTGAGGAAATCATAATAATTCCGATTCCCTGTTTTGCCAGCTCGTTGATCAGTGCATAAATTTGATTTTTACTGCCAATGTCAATTCCTCTTGTAGGTTCATCCATAATGAGGACTTTCGGTTCTGTCGCCAGCCATTTTGCAATTACAACTTTCTGCTGATTTCCGCCGCTTAAATCCAGAGCTCTTTGATTTCCGTCACGGCATTTGATACTGAGGGATTTGATATATCCATTCATCAGATCCACTTCTCTATGCAAATCCAGTCCGATTTTCTTTTTCAATTTATCCAGAATAGTCATGCCCACATTTGTATGCAGATCCATATTTAATATCAGACCTTCTTCTTTTCTATCTTCTGTAACAAATCCTATTCCAGCCTTTTTAGCATCCCTTGGGGATCTTATATGTACTTCTTTTCCTTCTATAAAAACTTCTCCGGAATCCCTGGGATCTGCCCCAAAAAGTGCCCTTACAAACTCAGTTCTTCCTGCCCCGGCAAGTCCTGCAATTCCCAGAATCTCTCCCTTGTGAAGCTTCATATTCACATTGTTGAACTTCTTGCCGGAAGAAAAATTTTTGACTTCCAGTAAAACTTCTT
Organism: Clostridiales bacterium; assembly: GCA_018365455.1. GTDB lineage: Bacteria > Bacillota > Clostridia > Lachnospirales > Lachnospiraceae > Robinsoniella. The sequence continues at coordinate 80,407 of JAGZJZ010000005.1, read as the reverse complement.
TCGTTGCACAATTTGCCTGCTCGGTAACCGTCATATTCTTACCGACCATGTTTTCAATAATTACATTTTTCGGCGCATCTTCTATATCTAAAGTTTTCATGTATTTTCCATCTCTGTATACCGAAATCCTGTCACAGATGATCGGCAGTTCTTCCAGCCTGTGGGAGACATAGATGATACTGATTCCTTTTTCCCGCAGTCCTTTTACAACCTTAAACATATTTTCAATATCATTGTCCGATAAGGAAGCCGTGGGTTCATCCATGATCAGCACCTTTATATCATTCGAGAGTGCCTTCGCAATCTCTACCATCTGCTTCCCGGCAACACTCAAGGTTCCTACAATTGCGTCCGGTTTGATATTACACTCTAATAAATCTAAAATTTTCTGAGCTTCATCATTTATCTTTTTCCAGTCAATTTGATTCACAGGACCCACTTTCTTCTTTATTAATTTCCCCATATAAATGTTTTCCGCTACGGATACGGTGTTTATTAAACTAAATTCCTGATAAACAGCACTGATTCCCAGGGCACGCGCCTCAAATGTAGACTTTACATTGATTTCACTGCCATCCAGATAAATTTTTCCTCCATCCTTTGATAAAGCCGCTGTAATAATTTTAATCAAAGTACTTTTTCCTGCTCCGTTCGCACCAACCAGAGCATGCACCTCTCCCTTTCTCAGTTCCAGACCGGCATTCTCTAAAGCGATGATTCCGCCAAACTTTTTCGTAACGCCCTCTGCCTTTAATATAATGTCAGACACTTCCTTCACCTTCGCCTTCTTTTATTCTGTTTGTTAACCTGCTCCTTATGATATCCCAGCAGCTTGTAAGAGCATATTTGAAAAATGCTTTCTGACAGCTATGTGTTCGTTCCGAAGCGTGTTTTAAAATTGCTTCTGGTAGCTGTGCGTACAGATGACAGGAATGAATTTTCAAACATGCTCTTAAGCTCCTGGTTTTATTTTGACAGTCTCAGCTTATTTTACTAAATCTTTGTGTTCATCAATATAAGTCTGGACTTCCTGTGCATTGTCCCTGGTGTATGTTTTTAAAGGAACCAGAGTTTCTTTGTCAATGGTCTCGCCTTTTGCTGCTTTAACTGCATTTTCAACTGCCTTGTATCCGATATCATAAGGCATCTGTGTTGTTATTGCCTGTAATTTCACAGCATCACTTTGCATATCTTTTGCAAGATCAACGCTCATATCCGTTCCCATTACAACTACTTCTGGATTTCCTGCGTTCTGAAGAGCTGCCACACATCCTAAGAGTGAAGTCTGGTTCCATGCCCAGATTAACTGTACATCCGGATTTGCTGTTAAGATCTGCTCGGTAATATCAAGTCCTTCTTCCTGCAGTTCTGCATCCTGCTCTGCAACGACTTCCAGTCCTGCTACATCTTTAATCGCATCCTTGAACCCTTTACAGCGCTCAACGCCTACTTCATAACTGCTGTTTCCGATGATTGCCATCTTGCATCCGTCCGGGTAATTCTTTTCCACGTATTCCTTTACATATTCTCCGGTTTTTCCGCCCAGATCGTAATTGGAAACCCCTACAAACCCCTGTGTATCGGTATTAACGGTTGTATTCCAGTTCACTACCGGAATGGAAGCGTCCTTTGCACTTTCCACTGCCGCTACAGATGCATCAACGGAAAGAGGTGAGATTACCAGTGCGTCTACCTGTTGTGCCACATAAGTTGCTACATTATCGGATTCCTTGGATACTTCGTTGTCGGAACTTACGATACTGAATTTAACACCAAGGTCTTTTGCTGCTGCTTCCTGTCCCGCGATAACTTCCGCAAACCATTCACCAGATGTATTCATAATAACAGAACCAATGGTCAGGTCTCCGTTTGCAGCTGTATCACCGTTTGCTTCACTGCCTGCCCCCTCTGTGCCTGCCGCAGTATCTCCTGCTGCTTCACTGCCTGCCCCCTCTGTGCCTGCCGCAGTATCTCCTGCTGCTTCTGTAGATGCCGCCTGGGTTGAACCGGTAGCTGCTGCCTCCGTTGTCCCCTTATCGGATGATCCACATCCTGCAAGCATTCCTGCTGCCATTGCTGCACAAATTAATCCGCTTAAAACTTTCTTCTTCATTTGATATCCTCCAATTTGTTGTTTTTCTATTTTCTACACTCCTAATATAAAACAATCCCATGAAAAAATTAATTCAATTTTTTCATGGGATTGGTCGAAATTTTCACATGGACTCACAATGTTCATGCTAATTAAAGACTTAATTATTCGTACTGTTCGTACTTTTTAATACCAGAAATTATACATTATAATACGAAAGCGTATTTTCTATCTACTCCATGGAAGCCTCTTCCTCATCCATAGGATCCTGATAACTGTCAATATTTTCTTTTGTGATGGTTTGAATCGGGTCTTTATACCACGGCCGTAATTCTTTTCCGCCTGCGATATCGATGGCACAGTAAATGCTGTATGCCCCTTCATATACCGGCGGCTGTGTAATAAGACCGTAGATCTTTCCGTCTTTAACTGCCTGGAGAAATTCCTGGTCTTCTCCAATTCCAATAAGAATAACATCGGTTTTATCCAGGGACTCAAGCGCTGACCAGGCTCCTAATGCCATATTGCTGTCGTGACAGAAAATTCCTTTTATATCCGGGTTTTTACGCAGTAGATCAATGGTTACCAGCATGGCTTTTTCCCGGTTCCAGCTGCCGTTACCGATGCCGATGATTTCAAACTGGGGATGGGAGTTCATCTGTTCTACGAATGTCTGGGTGCGGTATACCTGGGGATCGCTTCCGGGCGCTCCCTCAATAATAGCAATTTTCCCGCCGTCTTCAAGAGCGGCAACCATCAGATCAGCCGCCAGGGCTGCTTCTTCTGAACTGCTGGCGCCAATATAAGTACTGATATATTCCGAAGACATTGCATCCACTTTCATATTCAGATTAATCACCGGAATCCCTGCTGCTTTTGCTCTCTTCAGCGAGGTCAGCATGGATTTGGCATTTACGGGACAAAGTATAATCACGTCCACCTTCTGTTCAATAAATGTATCCATTTGTTCTGTCTGTATCTGTTCATTCCACTTTGCATACCGGATATCCAGCGTGACCTTTTTTTGATTTGCCACATTGACCATAGCTTTGCTGACTGTCTTTAAATACGCGGAATCTTCTGATGCCAGAGTTGCTCCTATCACAATCCCTGACTTCTCAGACACCGGTTCTTCTGTACCGGATTCCTCTGTTTTCGCTGTATCCAAAGACTGACTTTCCCCTTGTAAAGGCTGGTCTTCTTTTCCCTTTTGCGTAAATCCGCTGCATCCTGTAAGCAACAACAGCAGGCAGATTATCAGGGATATGACACATTTTTTCATTTTCTCTGCCTCCTTTAACCTATTGTTTCTTCTATCACAGGTAAGATCAGTTCCGCAGTTGTTCCTTCTCCCAGGACGCTGGTATAACGCAGCCCATACTCTTTACCAAAGTACAGCTGAATGCGCTCATTTACATTTTTCACTCCGATCCCGGATCCGCTAGTGTTTTCAAATTTGGAATCTTTCGTCAGTATAGCCTGACAGGTTTCCTCGTTCATACCATTTCCGTCATCCCGGACACGGATACAGAGTTTCTCATTCTTCCTGCATGCCAGAATGTCAATCCTGCCCTTACCTCTTTTTTTCTTAATTCCATGATAAATGCTGTTTTCTACTATGGGCTGTACAATTAATTTAATGGTCTTGCAGTACCGGACCTCATCGTTTATTTCTATATGATAAGTAAACTTATCCGTATACCGCATACTCTGAATAACCAGATAATTGCGTACATGCTCCATCTCATCTTCTATACGGATAAACTCATTGCCCTTATTCAGCGAAATACGAAATAATTTTGCCAAAGCTTCTGTCATTGGCACTACATCGGAGTTCTTAGCCTCAGCCATCCAAATGATAGAATCCAGGGTGTTATACAGAAAATGGGGATTAATCTGTGCCTGTAATGCCTGCAGCTCGTATTTCCGCTTCTCCTCCTGCTCATTTACAACTTCCCCCATAAGATTTTCGATACGGTCCAGCATCTTGTTAAAGCTCTTAGACAGCGCACCTGTCTCATTGTGGTTCAGAATCTCCGCCCTTTCACTCAGGTGTCCTTCATCCGCCAGGTCAATATGACCTTTCAGACGGAGAATAGGATTTACCACCCCGGTTAGTATTCTGCTGAGTGCAACACCCAGAATGACCATCACCAGCACAATTGCCGCAATTACGATTCCAAGGGTATCGTACATGGATTCTTTTAGCTGTCCGGTTGATGTCAGGGAGAGGACTTTCCAGTCTGCTTTTTCGAATGTAGCTGTCACTACCTGATATTCTTCCTGATCGATCCGGGCAATAAAATTGTCCTTTTCCATACTGTTCATCTTCTCAAGCAGCTGCGGCGTAATCTTATTATAATTCATCGGATAGACAATCTGTCCCTGATCATTTAGAATACACAAAGTCCCTTCCCCAGTTGCATAAAAAGACTCAAATATTTCCGCGATTTTATTCAGGTTTAAGTCTATCAGAATCACGCCTAAAAAACTGCCGTCTTCATAGCTGCTGATTCTCCTGCTCAAAGAAATGGTCTGTTCCGTGTTGTCTTTCAGGAATTCGTGTTGCATGGGTCCGGTGATTACGGACGTATTAGGTGACTCTAACGCTTTCTGATACCAGGAATAGGACGCATAATCCTGAACTACGGACCAGAATTCATAAATGCTTTTGTGCAGCAGCAGACTCTTTTTTCCAAAAATCATCAGAGATGTGACGTCTGTGCGGCTGTTCAGGGATGAATTAAAAACTTTGGAACTCATTTCATAATCCTGCATACTCTTGGCATTGGTCAGATTACTGTACCCTTCCGCATTGTCTTTTTCCGCGATCAGATAATTCTGCAGATAATAGTTATAATTTGCTTCATTTGCGATGGATGCTATTTCATCAAAATAATTTTCCAGACGTTTATTGGCATTTTGCAGCAGCTGCCTGGAATAAGTCACATTATCCGATTCGATTTTCTTTGTAAATATAAATAAAAACATCCCTATGAAAATCAGCATAAAGAAAATCACCACAGCAAATACCTGCAGCAGTGTTTTATTCTTTATCCCCATGTATTCATAGCGATGTTTTATTTTCTGAAATGTTGTTTTCTCCTGCAAGACAAATGCCTCCTGGAATATCCGTTATCTTTCTTTTTGCTATTGAAAAATTTACCTGTGCTTACTACGAAAATCTGAGGGAGACATACCGGAATATTTTTTAAAGGATACGCTAAAATAATGTGGATTGGAAAATCCGGTCTCATAAGCGATCTCATACGTCTTTTTATCCGTATTGCGGATCAGTTCCATCGCTTTTTCCATACGTATATTGGTAAGGTACTCCACAAAATTTATCTTGGCTTCTTTTTTAAACAGTCCGCTTAAATATCCGGTACTGACCGATACATGTTCTGCAACTAAGCTTAAGGATAATTCCTCTTCGCCATAATGGGTGCCAATATAATCTTTGGCATTTTGGATGATCATCTGACCGCTGTTGGACTGAAGCTGCTGCAGTTCCTGAGATACTTTTATAGAAAATGTCAGAAGTTTTTTTAGAATCTCTTCTGAAGAAGACATGTCCTCAAGCTCGTTGTAAAGAGCAAATCCTTCCCCCCACACATCCTTTGACACCTGGCGCACACCGGATAATTCTTTTAAAAGAGATGTAATCATTTCGATAAAAACCATTTTAATATTGGAACTGGAGAGTGTTTTTGATCGGAGCAGTTCATCATAAATCCCCGCCATAGATTTCTCAATATCTTCCCTTTGTAAAAATTTGATGCTGTAAATCAAATCCTTAATCCCTTGAAAGGGATAAAAAAAAGCCTTTTCGATGTAATCAAGATCACTGATGTCATATACTTTATTGGCACCCAGAGAATATTTACAGTCGAGAGCCGTACTTGCTTCATGATAAGAATGGTACAGGTCTTTGAGTTTGCTGACCTCAGACCCCAATGCACAGGTAGTATTTACTTTTAGTACCGCAGTGACTGCCTTTTGAATAACCTGCAGGGTACTGTATGCGATAAAATGTCCGTCATCTCCAAAAGAATCCAGATTAAAGACAATGATAACCTTATTATTGTTATCATCAAAAATACAATGCTGGCTGCCAATACAGTCCTGGGTGATATTTTTTTCTGTAAATACAAATAACTCTATATCGGAATTGGCTGCTTTGGTCAGATCTGCCTCCACGATTCCTACCATATAACGCTCTGAATGGAGGGGAATCTCAAGGGATAGGATTCGGTCTTCTAAATGATCCGACTGTCCGTATTGGGTACATACCATGGTATATAAAAATTTTTCCTGCAGCGCCGGCATACTTTGATGGATCTGCAATTTCATTTTTGCAATATACTGCTTTTGAGATGCTTCTATATTGAGTTTTTTACAGATTTCTTTCATTTTTGTATAAAGCGTGGACGCCCCAACGGGCTTTAAAATATAATTCTTCACACCCAGATCCACCGATTGTTTGGCATATTCGAAGTCCTCGTGCCCAGTCAATACCACCACGTGAATCTCCGGAAATTCTTCACTTAATGCCTTCGACAGCTCCAATCCATCCATAAATGGCATAACAATATCCGTAAGTACCAGATGTATCTGATGCTTACGGCATATTTCAAGGGCTTCCAGGCCATCCTCCGCCTGGTAAATTGTTGTAAATCCAATAGAATCCCAGTCTATAATCGTACTTATTGCATTCCTTACCAAGGGTTCATCATCTACGATTAACAATGTATACATGCTATACGCCTCAAATTCTGTTTATTTCTGCCCGGAATCCGCTGTCTCTTCTGATAAGTCTTCCACTGCTTCCACATCTGATTCTGCCTGTCCGCCCAGCTCTTCCACTGCTTCCACATCTGATTCTTCCTGACCGCTCAGGTCTTCAATCTCATCCGGTGTTTCGGCGGTTTCTGTATGCTCCTGCGCTTCTGCTTCATTCTGAAGGTTTACACCGGTGAATTCATCCCGGAATTTTTTCTTCAGGCTGATACTGAGGACATAAATAACTGCACCAACTAAGCCTACACTGCCGGCATTGCCGATGTTGAAAATGAAAAATGCGATGCCTGCATATCCCACAAGATCTGTTCCCGCATATTTATAATATGCTCTCTTGCGGTCCTCGGAAATTCCGTCCAGCTCATGTAACAGCCTTGGCTCTACCACATCCAGCAGCACCCAATAGATAACCAGGAAAATGGCAATTGCTCCATAAAATACAATCTGAGGAACCTGCTTGCTAAATCCTACGTAGAGTAAAAATGCTACCATCGCAAGCAGCAGTACAATAGAAGCAATCGTAATTTTCTTCCTTATTTTTCTTCTTTCTTCTTTTTGCATGATTCTTCTCCTTTTTATAACATATAAAGAATATTATACATGATGTAAAGAGAAAAATATAGGACTTTTATAAAAAAGTCTGAGAAAACTGGTTTTGTGGATTGCTCTAATGAAATAAAAGAAATCCGACGGAATACGACGGATTTCTCTTGCATTACTTTTCTTTTAAGCAAACTGATTCAAGTCGGCATCGTAGTAATAATCGATGTTTTCTAATTTTTTTATCAGTTCTTCCTCTTTTAAGCTCAGGCTCTTACACATTTCTTCCAGGGTTGGGTAAAAATCCCTTAGTTGTGTATTTACGTAGCTTAACAGTATAAATGGGTCATTTGGAATCATTTTGTACCTCTGCCAGAGAATATTACATTACTTCACCAGTCACTTTTACATGTGCAGCAAGCTGGTCATTTTCAACATCCAGCACGATAATATCTTCTGCTCCTACGCTGCCGGAGAGAATTAACTTCGCTGCCAGTGTCTCCACATTCTTCTGTAAAAATCTTTTTAATGGTCTTGCCCCGTAGATCGGGTCATAACCGCCTTCTATAATATATTCTTTTGCATCATCTGTCAACTCCAGACGGATTTCCTGGTCAGCCAGACGTTTATTCAGGTCAGCCATCATAAGTGTTACAATGCTTCCAATATCAGATTTCGTCAAAGGCTTAAACATAATGATCTCATCCAGCCGGTTTAAGAATTCCGGACGGAAATGATTACGCAGGTCATTCATTACCATCTCTTCGCTTTGTTCATTGACCTCGCCCTGTTCATTAATACCTTCCAGAAGATAAGCCGAACCTATATTGGATGTCATAATTAAGATGGTATTTTTAAAGTCAACAGTTCTTCCCTGGGAATCGGTAATACGCCCATCGTCTAATACCTGAAGCAGCACATTGAATACATCGGGATGTGCTTTTTCAATTTCATCAAACAGAACAACTGAATACGGTTTTCTACGCACTGCCTCTGTCAACTGCCCGCCCTCTTCATAGCCCACATATCCCGGAGGTGCTCCGATCAATCTGGAAACGGAGTATTTCTCCATATATTCACTCATATCAATCCGCACCATGTTCTGCTCATCATCAAACAGGCTTGCCGCAAGGGCTTTCGCAAGTTCCGTCTTACCCACACCGGTTGGTCCCAGGAACAGGAAGGAACCGATGGGTTTGGTGGGATCTTTAATTCCTGCTTTTGATCGGATAATGGCATCGGTTACTTTGGTGACTCCATCATCCTGTCCAATCACTCTGTGATGCAGTTCTTCGTCCAGACCCAGGATCTTGCTTCGTTCACCTTCCGTCAGTTTGACAACCGGGATTCCGGTCCATCTGGAAATAATCCTGGCAATCTCTTCATCCGTTACGCTTTCATGAACCAGTGCCAGCTCCTGGCTCTTCACCCTCTCTTCCTCAATGCTTAACTGATCCTGAAGCTTTGGAAGTTCTCCATACTGCAGCTCAGCCGCACGGTTCAGGTTATAATCCCTTTGCGCCATTTCAATTTCTTTGTTTAGATTTTCGATCTGCTCACGCAGGCTTGATAAATTTTCAACGGAATGCTTTTCATTATCCCACTGCGCTTTCTTACTGCTGAAATCATCCCGCAGCTCCGCAAGTTCTTTTTGCAGGTTCTCCAAACGGTCCTGACTTAATTTATCAGTCTCTTTCTTCAATGCAGCTTCTTCTATTTCCATCTGCATGATCTTTCTCTGAAGTTCATCCAGCTCTGCCGGCATGGAGTCCAGCTCCGTCTTGATCAGTGCACAGGCTTCATCCACCAGGTCAATGGCTTTATCCGGTAAAAAACGGTCTGATATATATCGATGGGACAGGGTTGCGGCAGCAACTAACGCACTGTCCGTAATTTTTACTCCATGGTACACCTCGTAGCGCTCTTTTAATCCCCTTAATATGGAGATAGTATCTTCTACCGTTGGTTCATCTACCATTACCGGCTGGAAACGACGTTCCAGAGCGGCATCTTTTTCAATATACTTGCGGTATTCATCCAGAGTGGTTGCACCGATACAATGAAGTTCTCCTCTTGCCAGCATTGGTTTTAACATATTTCCGGCATCCATTGCACCATCCGTCTTGCCGGCACCCACAATCAGATGAAGTTCATCGATAAACAGAATAATCTGTCCTTCGCTTTTTTTCACTTCTTCCAATACGGCTTTCAATCGCTCTTCAAATTCCCCGCGGTACTTGGCACCTGCTACCAGTGCTCCCATATCCAGGGAGAATATCTTCTTATCTTTTAAGCCTTCCGGTACATCTCCCCGGACGATACGCTGCGCCAGTCCTTCCACAACTGCGGTTTTACCTACACCCGGTTCCCCGATCAGCACCGGATTATTCTTTGTCTTACGGGACAGGATGCGGACTACATTTCGGATCTCACCATCACGTCCAATCACAGGGTCCAGTTTCTGGTCTCTGGCTTTCTCCACCAGATCCTGACCGTATTTATTCAGCGTATCATAAGTTGCCTCCGGGTTATCACTGACTACTCTCTGGTTCCCCCTTACGGTTGACAATGCCTGCAGGAAGCGGTCTCTCGTAATCCCGTATTCCTGAAACAACGCCTTCACACCCTCATTTGGATGCTTCAGCAATGCCAGAAACAAATGCTCCACAGATACATACTCATCACCCATGGCCTTTGCTTCATCTTCCGCACTGACCAGTACCTTATTCAGTTTCTGACCCATAAACAACTGGCCTCCGGAAACTTTAGGACGCTTGTTTAAAGCATTTTCCAGATTTCTGGCAAAATGCTCCTTATTAATTTCCATCTTCTCAATTAATTTGAGAATCAGGCTGTCTTCCTGATTTAATAAACTATATAGTAAATGCTCCTGCTCAACTTCCTGATTTCCATATTCATAAGCCACTTTTTCCAGGTCATTCACTGCCTGTAAAGATTTCTGCGTAAATTTATTAATGTTCATAATCATACCTCCTCATCACATTCATTTGCAAACAGTCTTACACCTTCGTTTCTGTCTGTTCTATAACTACTATAACATACATTTTCAAAATTGCAAGTACTTTTTTATATTTTTTTGAAGTATTTTTTGAAAAACGGTAAATGCTAAAAAGAGAAAATGAAAGACTATGAATATGGGAGGGTTTAAAATGTTTCCAGATAAAATCTATTATGAACCGGATGTTCTGAATTATCCTCTGGGTCAGGAGTTAAAAGAAAAATATGCAGCTGTGCCCTGGATCGAAATAGAAAGCCACAATAAAATAGACGAGCTGCGCAGCAATGAAAACGCACAGTTCGCCAACATGAAACGGCATCTTATTATCGGTACCAGAAAAACCCACAAATACGTGCCAAACCATAAGGTTTCTGATTTCCTGGTTCCTTACACTTCTTCCGGATGCAGTGCCATGTGTCTGTACTGTTATCTGGTATGCAATTATAATAAATGTTCTTACCTTCGGCTTTTTGTAAACCGGGAAAAAATGATGGAACGACTGATAAAGTCCGCTTCTGCCTCTGACCAGGAATTAACCTTTGAAATTGGGAGCAACAGCGATCTTGTCCTGGAAAATACCATAACCAATAACCTGGAATGGACCATCCCGGCATTTACCTCCCAGCCAAGAGGGTACCTGACCTTTCCAACAAAATTTGATATGGTGGACCCCCTTCTTGAACTCCCTCACAAAGGAAGGGTCATTTTCCGCATGAGCCTGAATCCCCAGGAGATTATCAGTAAAATTGAAATTGGTACTTCATCACTGAAACGCCGGGTCCAGGCACTTAATAAAATGTGTGATGCAGGCTATAAAGTGGGCATCCTGTTTGCTCCTATTATACTTGTTGATGACTGGAAGAAGATATATGAAGAGTTCTTTACACAGCTTGCCGATACGCTTTCCGACAAAGTAAAGAAAGAAGCATTTGTTGAAATCATTTTTATGACCTACAGCTTTGTTCACCGTGCCATCAATGCAGAAGCATTTCCAAGCTCGCCTGATTTGTACAGTAAAGAGAACATGACGGGACGAGGCAGAGGGAAATACTGTTATCAGACTCCCCTTCGCACAGATGGGGAAAGCTTCCTGCGAGAGCAGATCGCAGATAAACTGGGAGATATGCCTATTCTTTATGTTGTTTAACTATAAAAAAGATAATAAGATTGCGGAGCACTCCTCATCATCTTATTATCTTTTTATATTCTGTCCAATTTTCTTACGAATCCAATTACCCTTTCAAACCTGAAAAGGTAATTCCCTCAATGAAATACTTCTGAGCCATAAAAAATACTATAATCATAGGTACCATTACTACTGCTGCTGCTGCCATCAATAAATTCCACTGCTGAGAGAACTGACCAATGAACATCTGCAGACCAAGAGATACTGTTTTCTTCTCCTGGCTGTTTAAATATAAAAGCGGCCCCATAAAATCATTCCACGTATTCATAAATGTAAAGACACCAACGGTACATAATGCAGGCTTCGACATAGGAAGAATAATTTTGGCGTATATTGTAAGATAATTAGCTCCATCCACTAATGCTGCTTCATCATATTCTCTGGGAATTCCCATATAAAACTGTTTTACCAGGAAAATATTAAAAGCACTCCCAAAGAAAGCCGGCAGTATCAGGGGCCAGTAGGTATTATATGCACCCACTGCCTGCCAGCCGATAAACTGAGGTATCATTAGTACAGTATATGGAATCATCATCGTAGAGATCAACAGTCCAAAGAAAAAATCTCTTCCCCGAAACCGAAATCTTGTGAATCCAAATGCCGCAAAGCTAGAACTAAATATTGCACCAGCTACATTTGCAGATACAATAACAAAAGAGTTTAGAAAGTATCTTCCAAAGGGGGCAGTCTGGAATGCTTTGACATAATTCTCAATCAGAAGTTCATCCGGCAGCCACTTTGGTGTAATTGAGAAAATTTCCCTGTCTGTCATAAATGAACTCCTAAGCATCCAGTAAAAAGGAAATAAAAGTACCATTGATAATATAATCAGCACTATATATACCCATATATTTTTTCTCTTTCTCATGATTTATCCCCACTTTCGTAATAAACCCATTTACCGGATGTCTGAAAGAAAATAACAGTCAGGACCGCTATAATAATAAATAAGAGCCAGGACATTGCTGATGCATATCCCATTTCATTATTTTTGAATGCGGTCCGGTACAATAGCAGTGAATAAAACAGGCTTGCATTATCCGGTCCGCCCTCCGTCATGACATACGCCTGGGTAAATGTCTGCATGCAATTGATTACACCCATAATCAGATTGTAAAATATAATCGGAGTCATAATTGGAACGGTTATGTAATGAAAACGGTGAAAAGCGTTAGCTCCATCAATTTCTGCCGCTTCATACAACTGCCTGGATATCCCCTGCAAACCTGCCAGATATATAATTATAGTATTTCCGGCACCCCACACAGCCATAAATGTAATGGAAGGTATAACCGTTGCTTTATTAAACAGAAATTCTACCGGAGCCATTCCTATCATTTTTAGAAAATTATTAATGATACCGTATATTGGGTTATACAAATACATCCAGATTGCTGAGCCTGCTACCAAGGGTATAATGGACGGTATATAGAATATAGTCCGGTAAACGGAAATGCCCTTAATCTTCATATTAAGCAGCAGCGCAATTAAAAAAGTTACAATCAGAGTTGCCGGTACTGTCAGTAATGTATAATATCCGGTTGCCCCCAGTGCCTGCCACACCAGGTTGTCCTGAAATATTCTGGCATAATTCTGGGTTCCGACAAACTTCATTGGAGTTACTATATCCCAACTGGTAAAACTGACAAAAAAGCTAAATAAAATAGGACCTATACTAAACAATGCCATTCCAATTAATGCCGGTGCTATAAAGAAATACCCCCACTTTGTCTGCATTCGGTCAATGGTTCCCTTTTTACAAACACCAGCTGCATTCTTTTTGTTATTTATCTCCATACAATTACCTCCTGAAAATGGAGGGTATGATCCCCCCATTTGTATTTCCGTAAATGATAGTGAACCTCCTACCACTTGCCTTCCAGTTTTTCAGTCAACTTCTCATCGAGACCTTTCACTGCTTCTTCTGCGGTCATTTCACCCAACCATAGTTTGTCTAACTGGGGCATGATGGTTTGTTCCACAACTGTTGAGAAATTTTTCATAATTGTATTTTCGCCGGACTTTGCAACTTTTGTCAGTAGACCTGAAGTAACCTCAGCAAAATCTTCGCCATAATTTTCAGACCACTTATCAATGGCTTCCTGGCTTTCATAACTACTTTTTGTATTCGGCAGATTACTTACGGATGCACCATGCTTCTGGGTTGCATCTACAGCATAATCATAATCCGCTAAAGCCTTATACAGCTTAAACGCTTCTTTTGGATGTTTGGTATTTTTTGACATCATAAAAGCGGAAGCCCAAGCCATCCCGGAAGGAACCGAAAATGACGGCTGTGTAGTAACACCTACATCGTATTTTTCTTTCTCGAATTCAGGATAAATATAGGCACCTTCCATAAACATCGCTAATTGTCCATTCATCAGCATTGCAGAAGGAGACTGCAGTCCCTTACTCATTCCCATTGTTGGTGCCACTTGATTTTTCAAAGATAAATCAGCCACAGACTGCAGGACTTCTATTCCTTCTTTTGAGGTAATTCCTAGCCCTGTTCCATCTTCATTGAAAAATCCGGTGCCATTGCTGTAGAGAAGCCCTGAAAGCGTAATCCAGCTTGTAACACTGGTCATCATAGTTCCAAATGTCTGAATATTATTATAATCAAAGCCCTCTTCACCTGGATGTTTTCCTTTTGCATCCTTGGTCAGCTTTTCGGCAGCATCTACATATTGTTCCCAGCTCCATGGCTGTTCCGGATCCGACGGTGGATATGCTACTCCTGCTTCGTCAAACAGCTCCTTGTTATAATACATGACAACCGTAGTCATGTTGGGAGAAATTCCCCATAGATGATCGTCTGTCTTAAACATAGCAGTAGGAATATACAAGTCTTCCGGTACTATATTCTCTTCTGCATATAAGGGTGCAAGATCCATGCCCACTCCTTTATTTCCCCATTCATTTACAAGATATTCCTGTACAAAGAACACGTCCGGAGTCTCATCTGCTGAAATCATAGTATTCAGTTTGCTGGAATAATCTGCATACGGGATATAATTAACATTCACTTTTATATTAGGATTTTCCTTTTCAAACTCCGCAATCACAGCGTTTCCTGCATCCTGTTCTCCGGTACTCCACCATGTGTACAACTCCAGCTCAACCTGTTCTCCTTCCGGCAGTGTATCTGTAGAAGCACCGGCATCTCCTCCCTTTTTCTCCGTACTGTTTTCTGCCGTGACAGCCGAACTTTCATTTTTTTTGCCTGTATCAGGCGATACACCACATCCAATCATCGTTAACACCATTGATCCCGCTACCAAAAGACTTACTAATTTTTTCTTCTTCATACCTTTCCATCCTTTCATCCGTAACCACTTTGTTTTCTTTTTACTGTCTCCATTATACAAAGATGGAATTTCTTTCAATAGCATTTTTATGTATTTATTACAGCAAAATTTTATCTTAATTCGTAACAGTTCAGACAAGTCAGAACTGTTACCTTAATTCGTCAGATTGGTGAATGGCATAATATACCCGAAAGTCACGAGGTGTCATCCCCGTTGCTTTTTTAAATACCCTTGAAAAATAATTAGAGTCCATATATCCTGCTTCTAATGCAATCTCCGTAACCGGGACTTGTGATACTATAAGCATAGTCTTAGCGTGCTCCATTTTTAAATTTTCAATATATTGTGAAATATTCCCGCCTGTTTTTTCTTTGAATCTTTTTGACAAATAGGTAGGCGATACAAAAAATTCTTCAGCCAGATCCAGTAAACTGGGATCTTCTCTAAAATGATCTTCCAGATACTGACTTACATTCCCTACAAGATCATTTTTCTGCCTCATACCTCCAATCTGATTTTTTACGAGTTCGATATATTCCTGTACCTGATCTATCACATCTGACTGATTATAATATTTGGCCGTAGAAAACAGTAAAAGTTCTCCATGAAGGCTTTCCATTACGGGCAGGCCATTTTTAAGAAGCAGGTTCACTAATATCAGCATGATTTTACGATATACATCACTTAACATCCATATGGATTCACGATTCTGAAATAATTGTTTCAAAGTTTGCAGAGCCGCTGCATTAGCTTCCTTTACAGTTCCATACATCATTGTAGTTTCCAGCTCTGCATTCGTAAATTTATCTTTTATTACAGTATGATTGCAATCCAATATCCTGGTGTTGTTATCAATAAACCTTTCATTCAAGCGATTTTCCAGTGCTGCAAGCGCCGTTTCCCGGTTTTCCATATGCATATCATGAAAAAACCATCGAACCGGAATTTTAAACGAAAGCACATCACTGATTTTCTCTACAAGCCGGCAATCAAGATTTCTGTTTTCAAAAAACACCCCCACTGCATCCTGTACCATTGGAAAAACAATTACTTTCAATAAATCAGCGTTCTCCGCCTCTATAATTCCGGCTTTTACCAGACTGTTTTTCATATTTACTTGTTCCAGTACTGTTAAAACCGACGCTCCATAAATTAGCAGGAAGGAGCCTGCTGTTTTCTTGGTAAAGTATTCCTGGCAATCCCCCCAAAATATATAGCTGCTTTTTAAAATGGATTTCCTTTGCTTACGTTCCTCCAGTATCTGAAGATTAAGTGTCTCCATCAGATTCTTTAGTTCATCCTGCATTACGGGTTTTCTCAGATAATCACACACCCCAAGCCTAACGGCTTCCTTAAGATATTGAAAATCATCATATCCGCTTACAATTACAAATTTTGTATTCAGTTCCCTATACTGTTTTTTCATTTTTCTGATGAACGTCAATCCGTCCATCTGCGGCATATTGATATCCACAAAAAAAATATCCGGTCTGCAGCTTTCTAAAACCTGCATTGCTTCCTGGCCATTTCCCGCACATCCGATTACCGTTGCTGTGTTATCCGCCATCAGGATTTTATTCTTTAGACTCTTCAATACAAACTCCTCATCATCAGCAATTGCCACCTTCAACATTTTGGCTCCTCCTTCGGTACAATTATTTCCATCTTCGTCCCTAAACCCGCTCTGGACGTAATGTTAAACTGAAATTTCTCCTGGTACCCCATCCACAATCTCTGGTATACATTATGCAGTCCGATATGCTTACCTGATTTGATTTTTACCCCCAATCGAATCAG
Source organism: Clostridiales bacterium (assembly GCA_018365455.1). Taxonomy (GTDB): domain Bacteria; phylum Bacillota; class Clostridia; order Lachnospirales; family Lachnospiraceae; genus Robinsoniella. The sequence goes on along the minus strand of JAGZJZ010000005.1, from coordinate 63,662 downwards.
CGAAAAGGTTTCTTCGATCTGATTTAATTTTTCTTCCTGTATCCCACACCCATTATCCACAACTATGACAGAGACCTTCCCTCCCTTCTCCTTTATCTGAATGGTCACGCAACACTCCTCTCTCTTATCCTGAAACCCATGTTTGATACAATTTTCCACCAGTGGCTGTAAAATAAATTTATAAAACGGTATGTCAAGTACATGTTCATCTATTTCTTCGTAGAACTCCAGATCCGGTATTTTATAATAAATAATAGTAAGATACTGATGAATGTATTCATATTCATCCCGCAGACATATCCGGGCGTCATCCCCCAGATTATATCGGAACATTTTCCCCAGGGTCTCACATACCGTCACTGCCTGCAGACTCCTATCCTCCAGAATCAATCCATTAATGATCTCCAGCGTATTATAGAGAAAATGTGGATTAATCTTCTGTTGCAGCATCTCAAACTCGGATTCCCGTTCCAGTACTTCCATCGTTTTATTTTGGGAAATAAGACTTTCCATAGCTACAGACATATCATTAAATCCACTGATCAATTCTCCGATTTCATCCTGATAGTGATTGTCAATTGTTACTCCAAATTTATTATTCCGTATCTCTAAAATAGCATTTTTACACCGGATAATTGGTTGCGACAGATAATTTGAAAAATAGACTGCTATGAAAAATATCAACAGACCCAGCGGCACAATGACCAGTGCCCAAAAGCCAAACTGTTCCACAATAGTATTATCTTTATCGGAATGAAAAGAAAAGACATAAGTTTTCCAACCGGTTACTGTTGATTTCCCATAGGAGACAGCGCAGTACTGCTTTTCATTGTTTCTGGCAATGGTTTCTCCAGGCTTAAAACCATCCAGCTTTTCAAAAATACCGCCTAAAGCTGTTACATTATTCTTTGTAAAATTACTTTCTACCTGGTTACCACTCTCATTTTTTATTAGAATGCAGTCGTTATAGGGCGACTCCACTTTTAAAAAATCCCACTGCTCAGTAGGTATGTAAAATATGATATATCCAATATGATCAAATGTATGATAATCCCTGATAGTATAATAAAGTGACAGAATATTTTTCTGCCCGGGTGACTCCAAATAACCGCAATGGTCCTGCCACTGATAGTACTTACTATCACGTTTCAGAATATTAAGCCATGTCTCATCTTCAATTTTATAATAGGGGTCAAATTTTTCTTTGCCTGTCATCACAAATACACCATTATTCCCATATATTGCAACTCCTATATCTTTGTTCATCTGTGATATATTACTTAAGAAATGAGTAGCTCCCTCCAATTGGATCTGCTGTTCCTTATCATTAGGACTATAGTCAGCTTTTAATATATTCTGAGCCCAGTTACTATACATGGTTGTATAAGCGGTAAAATCCAGGTTTTTCATATATTGTTTCAGACTCTCTTCTACCTGAAGATTTCTGCTGAGTGCATGATTTTTTAATTCTTCCTGATAATTAAAGTTGGTCACAAGCCGGAATCCAATAAAACAAATGGAAAAGACCAATAGAAAAACCATGGCGAATAAAAAAACTACTTTCCGTTTCAAGCTTAATATCCAGTACCAGTCCACTGCTTTTTTAAAGCATCTCTTTATAGCTGCACCCATCCGTCTTCCTCCAATCTTATTCCTATAATTGCCGTTATTATAGCATATATGTACTAAAAAACAAAAGTAAGCTTTTACCATATATATAAATTGCATAAATTATTCCTGGTACCAGTTCAAATTTTTCGTCACTTCTTTTCAACTCTTGATTTATACTGGAGTCAATCAGAGTACACCAGCGGGGTATTTGTTCTCCGCTTCCGCTCCGGTCGTTGCTAAACGAACGTCCACTGGACGTTCAGCAACCCTCGCGGCAGTCGCCAAATGGACGCGCCAGCGTGTCCGTTTGGCTCGTTGCCCGCGGGAATAAACGAAAAAAGGAGAAAAACTATGTGGAATACCTATTGTGCCGGAGAATTAAACTCCGTGCTCCATCTTCCCGATATGGCAAGTGTCCGCATCGGAATTTATGACTGCACACAAAAATTTCTACTGGATCGCATGCTTTGGAGGAATCAGGCGGATGAAGGGAACATGTATAAAAATGTGAAACGCTTTGGTTTGCATGCAGAAGACGGAAGTTATTTTGATATTGATCTAAATTATCAGGACTTTTCTTTCCGTCTGGAATTCGTATCAACAGGTGATTGTTTTGCCTACCGGGTTACACCGCTGCAAAAGAAAGAAAAAATTTACTTCTTTCTTTGTGCATCTATATTGTGGATGCACAAAGGATCTGTAGAAGTATTACAAGATGGCCTTTCCATCAGAAGCGAAAATAAGGACTATATGATTAAGACCAATGCTGCTTTTATTTCTCATGTAAAAGTCAATACCAGTCTGCCTGGAATACTGGTTGAATCAAACCAAGTATTTTATATCACTTGTAATATGAATACCGACCCCGATTTAATTGCCCTCCATCTGGATGCTGCACGCAGGCAATGTATCTCCAGTTCTGCGCATTCTGGAGGGTGGCTTGACGGCGTATCAGACGCATTACAAAAGGGGATGGGTTGGAATACCATCTATGACCACGTAAAAGAACGAATCTGCTCGCCGGTATCCAGAGCCTGGTGTGTACAGAACGGAAAAGGATTCGGCTCTTATGTCCTTTTTGAATGGGATACTTTCTTTTCTGCTCTGATGGGTGCCACATACAGCCGAAAATTTCCACGCTGGCAGATTGATGCTATCTTTCAGGAAATGACATCAGATGGCATGATCCCGAACTTCGGCTCCGAAAGAGGCGGCAGTCCGGATCGTTCCCAGCCCCCGGTTGGCTCCTATTGCATTTTGAAGCTTTATCAGCAGTTCCAGGATAAGAATCTTTTGGAAAGGTATTACGAACCCCTGGTTCGCTGGAATAAATGGTGGTTTGAAAACCGGGACGGGAATCATGACGGGTTATTAGAATGGGGATCGAATCCGAATCCGAGCGGAACGGAACAGGGGTATTTTGATAATGGCAATACCATGGCATGTGCTATGTTTGAATCTGGTCTGGACAATAGTCCCATGTATGATCAAGTAGTATTTAACGAAAAAACAAATACGATGGAACTTGCGGATGTGGGGCTGAATTCCCTTTATGCTCTTGATTGTAAATGTCTTGCATTCATAAGCCGGGTTTGCGGCCGCCTAACCGAAGAAAAGTTATATCAAGCTGAATTTGAACGCATGAAAGAAATAATGAACCAAAAAATGTATGATCCCAATGCAGGAATGTATTGTAATCTTCATTGGAACGGTGAGAAAGATTATCGTTTCTCCCCTACTAACTTTTATCCTCTGCTGGCTGGAATCCCGTCTGCCGGACAGGCGAAGGCAATGGTAAACGGTCACTTGCTAAATGAAAACGAATTCTGGGGAACATATGTCATACCCAGTATTTCAAAAAGCTGTTCCGCTTTTTCAGATCAGGACTATTGGCGCGGCAGAATCTGGGGACCCATGAATTTCCTCGTATATGAGGGATTGAAACAATACAGTTGTCTGGAAGAATTTAACCGCATTGCTTATCTGTTTGCGGATAAAAGCCTGAAGTTATTTATGAATGAGTGGAATGAAGAAAGTCATATACACGAGAACTATAATTGTATTACCGGGGACGGGGATGACAAATTTAATGCAGACCCATTTTATACCTGGGGAGCACTTCTCGCCTATCTTCCCATGTGCGAACTGATTTATGTCCATCCTTACGGCGGAATAAGATTTGGCAATTTTTATGCACCCGCTTCCACAATTGAAGGCTTTCTTGTCGGCAGCAGTTCCTATGATCTGTGTACGAAAAATGGTTTCATGCTCAACAGGAATAACAAGCAGCTTATTGCATCTAATGAAATGATTATCATGGACCATTTCACACTGACGGAAGGGATTATTTCAGCTGTTGTAATTACTTCTAAAACCTGCTGCATTACGTTATATCCGCAGCCGGAAATCATACATTATACTCTGCGGTTGTCAAATGGAATGATTATTTTTGACGGTGCTCTGGATAAACAGATAACCTTTTCCCAATTAAATTCTGAAAATAGTTTCTGATTTTCAGAAATCACCTTTGATGATACCTAAATCTAGTAGAAAGGAGTTTTTGAAATGAATAAAGATATTTATATTTTACAGGAGCTTGGCAAACAATATGCAGAATCTATGGCTGATCCAGTAAATGAAAAGAGGAAAAAACTACATACTGCCGTTAATGATCTGACCCCCATACGTCCCATTGTATTGATAAACGAGGTTCCCTGGAACGAATTTAACCATGAGAATGCGCTGAAACTTTCCTGCACAGACCCCTATCTGCGTTCTGTAGAACGCACCCTCCGTCAGATCCTATACCAATGGAATCATTTTCCGGGAGATATGATACTTCCTGATTATTTTTCAGTTCCTAAAATTGTACACTCCAGCGGTATTGGCATAGATGTGGAAGAACATACCATTGCCACAGAATTAGAAAACCAGATTGTATCTCATGAATATTTTGATCATCTGGAAACGGTGGATCAGTTGGAACGTCTTCATTCTCCTGTCATTACCTATGATTACAGAGAGACCATCAGACAATTTGACTTATTATCTGATGTGTTCCAAGACACGCTTCCTGTCCGCATACAGGGTCTGGAGTATCATGTAGTCCCTTGGGACGATATTGTACGCTACCGGGGTGCTGCAAATCTTCTGATGGATCTTCTGGAAAGACCTGAATTTATGCATGCAATTATTGAGAAAATGACATCCATTGCTTTGGATACCATACGCCAATATGAGGAATTGAACCTCTTCGAACCTTCACAGCTTTCCATACACTGTACTTCCGCTCTTACATCAGATCTTCCCAAAAAAGACTTTGATCCAGATCATGTTCGAGCCCGTGATGTGTGGGGACGTGGAGCGGCTCAGATATTTGCAAGTGCGTCACCTGATATGCATAAAGAATTTGATATTAATTATATGATACGCTCCCTTGCACCTTTTGGCTTAAACTATTATGGATGCTGTGAACCGCTTCATACCAAAATAGATCTTGTAGAACAGATACCAAATCTCAGAAAAATATCTATCTCACCTTGGGCAGATATTGATATTGCTGCTGAAATAATTCAGCGTAAATACGTACTATCTGCAAAACCAAGTCCTTCTAACGTTGCTTCTTCACAATTGGATTTACAAGTGATACAAAAAGAACTGGCTCACTTAACAGGGGCATGCTCAAAAAATAACTGTTCTTATGAATTAATCTTAAAAGACATTAGTACAATTGGGCATAACCCGGAGAATCTAGTAAAATGGGAAAAATGTGCAATGGCTATGGTTAATTAAGTCAGAATTTTACTATCACATCCAAATAAAAATAGAGTCATGGAGATACTTTTTCCCTATGACTCTATTGTGGGATGACCTGACAGTTAAAGATCCAGATAATCTCTGATCAAGATCATAAATACACTTGCCGTCCAGGTAAACCCGGAATCTCTTAGACCATGTCCGTCAATGGCACTGTAGTTCTCAAAAAATCCCTCTGATGCACACATATCACAAAATCTTCTTGCATTTAATATTGCCTCTTCTTTTCGTCCATTTTCCATTAGGGCTTCCGTCATGATATAGGCAGTTGGCGGCCATATTGCCCCCCTCCAGTATCCGTCTTCCACAAAATAGGGACTGTCAATCGGTTCTGATGCTATGCCGTAGTCTGTTATAAAATTCTTTTCTTTCAGAAGTTCTTCCAGCATTCTTTCCCGTATCTCAGATGGAAGCTTTTCCCCAAGTATCAGCGGCACATACAGCAAAAGGGAATCGCATTCCACGGTTTTATTTTCCGGTACTTTGATCGCTTTCATATGATTATGTTCCACAAAAAGGGTTAACATTTTATCCAGCAACTCTTCACTTCTTTTCTTCCATGCATCTGCTTCCTCCATTCGTCCTAATTCTTTTGCGGTATCCGCCAGAAAATCCATCTGTATAATCAGCCACGCCGAAAGGTCAGGCGATTTTACCGGCACTCCAAGGCGAAAAGCGGTGCTGTTGTCCCATCCTGAATCATTTCCATGATGGTAGACCGGAATGCCGTCTACTGTACCTCTGTATTCAAACCACCATCTTGTAAACCGGACAACAGAATCATAAATTTTTGCAATGGTATCCATTCCGGGTTTTTGAATTTTGAACATTTTTTTCAGGATAAATCCCTGAACCGGAGGCTTTACAAAGGTACATACATATGCTCTTGCATGAAATGCATCCGGGTAGGAACCATCCTTTTCCTGCATTTCGGCTATCGCCAGAAATTGGTCATACGCAAGATTTGGATCTTTATCCATCATGGCAAGGGCATTGAATGTATAATCCCAGCTCCAAACCATATTCATTTTATTTTTTGTCATTAACATTACCGGATATTTCACATATCCTTCCTGCTTAACGACACTGTGCCAGCTGATATATGCAGCCAATTCCATAGATTCCTTGTACTTATCAATGCCTGTATGAAAATGCTTTTTAAAATCTTCGAATGTCTCTTCTGCATTCTGCAGATTCTCTTCATAAGTTAGAGGCTCCGGTTTGCGGTAACTTAATCCTGCCAGCGTTAATTTCAGTTGGAATTCACCTGTATCATCGGGATGGATCAGCACTTTTATGTTTTCACATCTTGTACCTTCCTCGGACCACACGGAATCATCACTGATACATCCCCTGATCATTTCAATAATAACAGATGCATCATTTCCAGCTATTTCCCAGCTGCCTGTTTCATGGTGCATAACACGGTCACACATTAAACCGAACATTTTCGTCTTTGTAATCATAATACCCGTACTGCCTTTTACATGTACGGTATCTTCATTTTGAAAACACATTTGATAGCCCTTGCCGCCGGCGCTTACCTTTAGCTGGGCAGGCGTGGCTTCTATGTCGCCTACAACCGGCTCCCCCTCCTGATTCAGCATCACAATGGGGTATGTCTCCTGTTCATTAAACATGCCATAAAGGATGCGCAGCGCCAGATGATCCTGATAAATGCCTTCCCCATCTCTTGGGTAAGAAAATGCCAGATAAGATCCGTAGCAGCTGAATGGTACTGTATTGATATCGAATTTCATAAGTTGTCTGTCTCCTGTATTTGTATTGGCTTACTTATTTAGTATTACTTATTTGGTATTGCATATTTGGTATTGCTCATTTGGTATTGCTTATTTGTCTGATCATCCTTTCACCCCGGATGCCGCAATACTCTCCTGTACCTGTTCCTGCGCAAATGCATAAAGAATAATTCCCGGGAGCACAACTACCGTAAGTGCGGCAAAGAGCTTGGTATAATCATAAGAGAATGCTTCGTTGAAAAACTGCAGTGCCAGGGGTAAGGTCCTGTTTAAATCCGAGGAAGTAAGCAGGGAAGCATAAAAATACTCATTCCAGTTATTTAAGAACATCAATATTCCTGCCGTCGCCAGCCCGCTTTTAGCCAGCGGCAGATTAATTCTCCAGAATACGGTGAAGAATCCGGCCCCCTCAATCGCTGCTGCTTCATCCAGAGACTTCGGAATTGACATAAACGTAGATTTTAATATAAACATAGACATGGCAAGTCCGGCTGAGAGGTACACCAGAGCTACTCCCCAAATATTGTCGTATAAGTTTAAATTCATGATCAAAGAAAAGATCGGCTGTGCCTTGGACTGGGCCGGTACCAATAAGGTAATGGTAAACAGGGCAAAAATAAAATTTCTCCCGGGGAATTTATATTTAGCAATTACATATCCTCCCATAGCAAAAATAATAAGGGATAAACCGGTTGAAGTTATACAGATCAACAGTGAGTTTAACGCATATCTTAAGAAATTATATTTTTCAAATAAATAGCTAAATGCGTCAAAGCTAATACTGGTGGGCAGGGAAAAGGGACTCCCCAGGATCTGTGCATTGGTTTTAAATGCAGACATAATAACCCATATGATCGGAAATACAGAAACGATGATTGTAAAAATCAATATTCCATATTCAAATATTTTTACAAGAACTTTTTTTACCTGTTTCATGATTTCCCTCCTTAATATGCGCTTTCATTCATGTGAAATGCCCTGTTTACCAACGCCAGTATCAATAGTCCCAATAAAAACATGACCACACCGTTGGCATTGGCATAACCATATTTCATATCGCTGATTGATTTTACTAATATAATGGGAAGATTCATGGTGTCATCCCCCGGTCCTCCCGCCGTTGTCAGGGCGATCTGTTCATACATGGCTATTCGTGAAGTAATGGAGCAGATGATTCCCGTTCCTATCGCATTGCGGCAAAGGGGCAGATGAATTCTGGTAATGATCTGCCATTTGGAAGCTCCGTCTACCCGGGCTGCCTCGTTCAATTCCTCAGGTATTGCCATTAAGTCATTTAATACGACAAGGGTTACGATTACCGCATAAAACAGCCAGGTTAATGTTACCGCCCAAAAGGCATAGGGTGACTGATAAAACCACTGCACCCCAAAGTCGGGATCAAATTTACGGATGATATTATTTAAAATACCCATATCGTTATTAAAGATAAACTTATAGATCAATGCCCACGCTGCAGCGGATATAACATTTGGAATCATGAACACAGTTCTGGTTATCTTCCAGCCAAAAGGCTTTTGGAAAAGGATAAATGCTACCAGAACGCCAAACCCCACATGCATTGTACCGGCTATAATTGACCAGAGCAGCAGATTTTTTAATGCAATCCGGAAAGTATCACTACCAATCATCTGCTTGTAATTATCCAATCCGGTAAATACAGGGCTGTTAAAACCATCCCACTTTGTAAAGGAAGTTACAAATACCGTTACGATGGGCGAAAGATAAAAAAACAAAAATATAAGAATTGAAGGTAATAAAAATAAGTAAATCCATTTATAATTTCTTTTTTCCAATTTACTGACCTGTACTTTTTTCATTGGATGCTTCTCCTCCTACCCTGATTTTATGCTGCTGTCTACTTGGCCTCTTCTGCTTTCTTCGTTAATTCCCGGCAAAACTGTTCCGGTGTTAGAGACTGATCCGCTAATTTAGGCAGTAATTTGCCAAATTCAATATCAGCAACGGAAGAGGGCATAACATCATAGAGTGATACCGCATACTTTGTATTGTCGGTAATACTTGCAGATAGCTGGGATAAAATCGGTGTTTCTTCCTGTTTTTTCTTGAACTCTTCTGAATATGTAATCGAAGGTGCCACGCCTCCTTCTGCCAGCATCAACGCTTCAATCTCTTCCTGGGAATCCCGGAATTCCAAAAATGCACATGCCAGTTCTTTTTCTTCCTCAGATGCTGTATTCGCCACCCAGAATTCTCCATAGATCCTCGGATTTACCAGCGCAACGTCCCCAGGATAGATTGTTGCTTTTACATTTGCACCGTCAAATCCGTTGCTCCATTTGTCTTTGGATGCTTCCTCGAATTCTGAGGACATCCAGGAACCGTTACAGATAATGGCAGCATTATTACTCATAAATGCATTTGCGGCATCCGCATACGCCGCACCAATAGAATTAGAAGCAGCATTTGTCTGGAACAGTTTCTGCAATTCAGTTACTGCATTAAGAATAGCCGGATCTGTATAGTCATATAGTTTATCATCTGCATACTTTTGAATTAGTTCTATGCCGCCTTCCTGACTGGCTACCAGTGCTGAAAGCAGCAGCCCTGTTGTCCATCCATTATCCGCAGTCTGAAATGCAAACTTATTTTCTCCCAGTGACGCCAGAAATTCTTCCATAGACATATCCTTTATATCTTTCTCTCCCTTGTATAAACTGCTGTTATAAAATAGTCCTACCGGCTTCAGAACTGCAATTGGCATACAGACTACTTTCCCATCCACCGTGCAATAATCGACTGATTCCGGTACCAAGTTCTTTTTTGTATCCGGATGGCTGTCCAAAAATTCACTTAAATCATATGCCATATCATTGGCTACCGCCACATCTTTGAACCACTGCACATCGATTCCGCCTGACCCGGCTGAATGTATCAATGCCGGAAGCTTCTTTTGCTGTGCCAGCTGTTTAATCTTTTCTGCATAAGATGCCTGGGGTACCTCCTCAATGTTAATCTTATATTTTCCTTCATATTTTTTATTAAACCGTTCTACTTCCGGCAGAAAAAACTTTGCTCCTACATTCTCTCCTGCCAGATAAGTAGGAATAGTGACTTCCACCACTTCACTTGACGCAGTTTTACTTTCCTGTGCTTTTCCGGATTCCTCCGGTTTACCTGTACTTCCACCACATCCTGACATTCCCAAAACAAGAGCTGCTGCAGTTATTACCGAGATTACTTTTTTGAATTCCATACCTTTTTCCTCCTTAAATGTTTCTTTCATTCCATTACATTCAGTTGCATTTTATTGCATTTTTCCAAAAACGTTTTTGTAAATTTATATTTAAAAAGCAGGCATTTCTATTACCTACTTTAAAAATCTGCTTTTACCTATCTGCATATACATAACCGATGTGAAAATCCATGTCTATTTTATTTTTTAAGTCTTCTGACACTCTCCCGCTCCAATAGTGAATGCGGCACCGTTACGGTTTTTTCTGTTGCATTGCCTTTTAAAATAAGATCCAATAATTTTCCGGCTTCATAGCCTTTCTGCATTACATTCTGATCGATGGTTGTAATTTTGGGCTCCACATATCTTCCAAAACTGATCCCATCATAGCCTGTAACAGAAAAGTCTTCCGGTACGCTGTATCCGCAGTCACGAATTGCCCTTGCAACTCCAAAGGCTGTGATATCACTCATACAGAGAAATACCGTTCCTGCCTCCTTCCCTTTCTTTAATAACAATTCTTTCGTTTTCTCATATGCCTGAGTCTCGATAAAATTAGAATCCAGAACGGGAACTTCCCGAATATCCATATTATTTTTCTTAAGTGCTTTACAAAATCCACGATAACGCAGCTTAGCTACCATTGCCTGTTTTCTGCCGTACACCAGTATCAGCCTTTTATGATTTCTGTCTATTACGTACTGGGTTATTTCCTCAAATGCTTTTTCATCATCCGTGATCACACTTCCGATCTGCTCCCCTTCCACCCGGATATCTACCGTGACACAAGGTATCTTGGAATCACAAATGTTTTCCACATATTTATCCGTGACTTTTAATCCGAATAATAGCGCTCCTGATAAACTGAATTCCCTGCAAAACTCTTCAAACCCTTTTATCTTTTGATCTTCTGAGCTAATAGCATAAGTTGCAATGGATAACTGATGCTGATTCATATACGTATATGCCCCTTTAATAAGAGCCATAGTAAAATCATCTGTCTGCTTCTCGTCCAATAACCCGGAAGCTATCATAGCAACATTTTTATTATTTTTGGAAGAAAGATTCTTGGCACTTACATTTGGTGTGTAACCAAGCTCTGCTGAAATATCTTTGATTCTTTTCCTTGTCTTTTCACTGACATCCGTATATCCATTTAATGCCCTGGATACTGTACCGACGGAGACTCCTGCTATTTTTGCCACGTCTTTAATTGATGCTGCCATACTATCACCCTCCGCTTTCTTTCCCGAAAACGTTTTTGTTAATCTGACTTAAGAATACGCTCTGTAAAGATAAAAGTCAACCTTTTTTGTATTTTTCCATTATATTCACAATAATTACATGTAAATTTTGTACATATCTAACAGAGGTTTTTCCAAATAGGCTCAAAAGCAATGCCACATACCAGAAGCCCTTACAGAACTTATCTTTTATTTTTGAACCAATGTCTGTCTATAAGATAATTGTGAAACTAGTTCCCGTAGTTTCCAGGCTCTCCGCCTGAATCCTTCCATGGTGATTTTCCGCAATTGTCTGAGCAATAGAAAGTCCCAGTCCGTATCCCCCTTGTTTCCTCGCTCTTGACTTATCTGAACGGTAAAAACGTTCAAATATATGTTCCAGATCTTCTTTTGGAATCACATCACCGGTATTGTTAACCTTCAGATAAACTTTATCCTGTTTCTTTTCCAGACACACACTGATTCTGCCGTTTTTTTTCACATATTTACAGGCGTTGTCCAGTAAAATAGCAATCAGCTGTTTGATCTGCCCTTCATCGCCTATGATATGAATCCCCGGTGTAATCTCTTCCTCTAATTCCACACTCCGTTCATATGCCAGCGATTCAAATGGCAGAATGCAGCTCCAGAGCGTATTGCTTAAATCAAATTCTGCAAATACCTTCGGTGTCTGTGCCATATCGGATCGGGCAAGAAAAAGCAGGTCATTTAACAATTCTTTCATCCGGGATGCCTCTTTCTTAGTATTTTCCAGCCACCGCTCCTGATCCCTGATCCGGTCCTCCCGGTGTGCCGACAATATATTCAGATTCGCCAGTATAACGGTAAGGGGGGTCTTTAATTCATGGGAAGCATCTGCAATAAACTGTCTCTGCTGCTGCCAGGCTTTTTCTACCGGTGTCAATGCCCACTTTGCAAGAAACAGACTGATTAGAAAGAAGGCCGCAAGACCGCCGGCTAAAATCAGCGCCGATACCAGAAGCAGATTCCTCATACCATTGATTTCCCGGCTGCAGTCCACAAATGCAATCTTTTCACCATGAACCTGCTCCCGCCGTTCATAACGAAGCTGCTGGTTTATAAGGAATCCCCTTTCACGTCCGTCTTTTTGTGCCGCTTCTACTGCTTCTCTGGCGGAATCCCCGGTGATTCTTATACTGCTGTCATTGATATTTTCAATCTCCCCGTTTTCATTTAATTCCACCACAAATGCGGGTCCCATAATCATCGGACCTGCTTGTCTTCCAGGTCTGAAATCCACCCTGGGTTTTAGATTCCCGCCGATATCCTCTAAGGCATAATTTAATGCCATGCGGCTGTCCCTTTGATATTTCTGGTAATTGGTAAAACCAATGGCCACCAGGACAGCCACCAAAATCAGTGTAACAAAAGACATATTTATTAAAATAAACTTCTTTCGCAGCTTTTTGATCATTCTCTATGTTCCTCCAGGCGGTATCCCACCTTACGCACCGTTCCGATACCCACCTTAGAGCCCAGAAAACACATCTTTTTACGTAAGAACGAAATATAGGCCTCCACACTATTTTCCTCCACATCAGATTCTGTTCCCCAGACTTTTGTAATTAAAATCTCTTTGGAAGTAATAATTCTTGGATTAGACATCAGGATTTTCATAATCTCAAACTCTTTGAACCCAAGGTGTACTGACTTTCCATTACACCACAAATCATTGGCTGAGAGTACCAGCGTCAGATCCGAAAAACAAATTTCTTCCAGAAGCACCTCACCCTGGCGCCTTGACAATGCCCTGATCCGTGCAAGTAATTCTTCCGGAACAAATGGTTTCGTCATATAGTCATCCGCTCCTCTGTCAAGTCCCGTAATCTTATCCCGCACATCATCCCGGGCAGTCAGCATAATAACAGGAGTTGCTATTTTTTTCGCCCGCATCTCCTTTACAATTTCAAAACCATTGAGTCCCGGAAGCATAACATCTAAAACTATGACGTCATACTGTCCGCTAAGTGCATATGCCAGACCATCATTTCCATCATAAACTACATCGGTAATATATTTTGCTTCTTCCATAATCTGCCCGAGAGCCTCTGCCAGCCGGACTTCATCTTCTACAATCAGTATTCGCAATTCACTTCCTCGCTTTCCGTCACATACATTACAATTATTATATAATGTTTCTTTAGTTCCTGCAATTTTTTATAGAAGGAGAATCTGAAAATAGTCTGAAAAGCCTATTGGATATTAGAGCGTGTTTGAAAATTCATTTCCGTCAGATTCCATACTTCAGAAACAGCTCATCCAGCACAGAATCATTTTGCGCTGCCAGTTTCATTAACTCCAGATCGTCGTTACAGATTAAGATTCGATACAATTGGTTTAATCTGTTCATGCCTGTTTTTTCACCTCTTGCTTCTAACTCTTTTAACGCTGTACACATATTATATCCTCCCTGCTCCGTTTTAAATTTTTCTTTATCTTTGCCTGCCAGTTTCTTTTCACCTAAAAACAGAAATACCATATCGTATGTATCTTCATCCAGATTAGAAAATTTCTCTGTATGATGTTGAAGATATGATCTCAGTTTCTCTTCCTCACCCGCAAATCTCAGGATTTCAAATACTTCTCTGAGCCCCGTCCGGAAATTTTGTGGATTTACATTTCCGGCATGGACCAGATTAATATGATAGTCCTGTAATAAATGCCAGAACTTTTGCAATTGATCCGGTATATCAAGCATCTGATGCAGTTCCAGGTTCTGATTCCATGCTTCCTCCCCATAATAAAATATCATCGTATAGACCGGATAAATTTTTTCTCCCATCTTCATACCGGAGAGAAATTCACTTCCCGATTTTAAATCCTGCAGCGCCCGATGTTTTTTCATATGATTCTTTACTTGTTCACTATAGTTTAATGCATCATAGAGCATTCCCCTTACCGGCATGGAAAAATGGATCTTATCCTGAACTTCACATGCCAGAACTGCTATCCTCCCACCGATTTTTGCTTCGAATACCAAGTCCCGGAATCTGTTCTCTGTCTTTTTCTTCCCCTGTTTGTCCGGAACCAGCAATGCTGTCTCCCCATTTAGCTGCTTTAACTCATCAGGTCTTAAAATTTGTTCTCCTCCAAATAACGCTCCATTGTACAGATCACAGAAAATAACCGGATCTGATAAAAAATTTTTCGTCGTAATATCTCTTTTTCTGGACATTGTTCCTCCTTATGCACAAGACCGCCATGCAAAAGAAGCCTCATAAAAAGCACAATTAGATATCTTCAGGATACCGAAAGCTGAATAAAATAAAAAACAGGTATCAAAAAGAATAAATGCCGTACAAAAGAAACATTCTGATAATACATATGCGATTCTCTTAAATGAATTGGAAATTAGCCGAATCGGCTGTAAGATTTGATAATTTATTGTAACATAAAGTATTTGAAAAATCAATAGTAAAATTTCAGCCGGCAAAAAAAATTTGCCGGCTGTCAAAATTCTGTCTGCTAATTGATTCTATACATATTTTTCATTACATATAAACTTAAAACTGCGGTAAATACTGCTTATTTGCTTCAAACATCTCATCCACCATGCTCTGGATTTCATCCATGCTGAGAACGGATGCCGTTAACGGATCAAATAAAATGGCATGATAAACAGCTCTCTTATCCCCATTGATACAGCCTTTGATTGCCAGTTCCTCACTTCTTGCAGAAGTGTTGGTCATCACTGCCAGCTGATCCGGTAATTTTCCTACCGGATGGATGGTAAAACCATTCGGCTCTACCGTTACCGGCACTTCTACGCAGCAGCCATCCGGGAGATTTTCAATATATTTTTCATTTCTCACATTGCCATTAAAGTGAAATACGGTTCCGTCCCCAAATAATGCGTTAAAGATGCACGCTGCATATTCCTGCCCCCGTTCTAATTCCACCTCATCCTTTTCCAGCCATTCCTGAATATCCTTTTTCCATTCATTCTGTCTTCTGAAGTATTCATTCAGTATATAGGCATGGGCTCCCGGGTTCCATCCGGTGGAATGTGTGCAGTATTTTTCTATCAGGTCCGGACGTTTCCGAAACCACGGATAATATTCGGAATTATGTCCGCTGCTCTCTGTGGGATAATAATCCAAATGTAAAAATAACTGATTTCTTACCTGTTCCTCGTTATAAATTGCTTCTTTTTCCACTGCCTTTTTAATTAGAGGATATGCATCTTCCCCATTCCATTCATATTTCAGGTAAAATGCCTGATGATTAATTCCGGCACAGAGATAATCCACATCTTTTATATCTGCTCCAATCCAGTCCGCCAGCATTTTTGCCGTATGCTGTACGCTGTGACACAGCCCTGTTATCTTTACTTTGGTCATTTCCTGAAGATAACGGCAGTTGAGCGCCATTGGATTTGTATAATTAAGCACATAAGCATCCGGGCAGATCCGCTCTATATCCCTGCAGATATCCAGAAGTACCGGTGCAGACCGTAAAAAACGGAATATCCCGGCAGGTCCTCTGGTATCGCCTACGCAGATGTCAACTCCATATTTTTTAGGAATCTCAATGTCTGTACGGAAAATATCCGGTCCGGCAGTCAGTACTGTGATCACAACTCCGTCTGCATCCTTTAAAGCGTCCTTACGGTCTGTGGTTGCAATAATCGTTGCCGGATAATTCCCTGCTTCTTTAATTTTATCACATGCTTTTTTAATAAATCCTAACTTTTCTTCATCTATATCCATCAGGCAGATACATGCATCTTTAAAAGCATCATAGGTCAGTACATCCCTCACCAGCTCCCTGGTAAAATCAAAGCTGCCTGCTCCGATAAATGTTATTTTCTTCATTGATATTTCCAGCCTCCTTTTATTTCAAATGTGTCTTATCATTGCTTTCTGTAAGATCGATTACAGAAATATTTTTTCAGACACTCTTTAATGTGATAAATGCATCAAGTCCTGTGGGCTGGTCCGGATTTCTTCCCAAAAGAATGGATTTTTCATATGCTGCCATCTGGCATACATAAATAAATGGAATTCCCCATGCCTCAAAACGTTCAATCCCTTTCAGGCAGATATTTGCATTTACGCCAAATTCATTTCCTTCATATTTTGATACCGTAACAATGGTACCTCCGTGAGATTTCAGATCTTCGATCATATCTTTTTGCAGCCGCTCTTCATTTGGCTGAACCAAGATCACCGTCAGCGTCTTTTCTCCATTTAATACCATGGGACCGTGGCGGTAATCCAGCAGATGGAAACACTGTCCCGGAAGCATAGAAATCTCCGTAAATGCCAGTGCACCTTCCTCTGCAATACCAATGGGTGCACCGTCTGCCAGTACAATGGCATTACTCCAGTCCTTTTTCGAAATATCCGCCAATACGCCGCGGTACATTTCCTTATACTCCTGGTTGCATTCCACAGCAGCTTTTACAGATGCTGATAATTCTTCATCTTCATTGTAAAAAGCGGTGAGCATCAGCATTGCTGTGTATAAATTTGTAACCGTTCTGGTCTGGCATACACTTTTGTCATAGCACCAATCCATCGTAATATCCAGTTCGCTGTAAGGCATAATATCGTTCTCATCCTTCATGGACAAAGAAATAACCGGATTCCCGTAATGTTCTTTGATATACTGCACATCCCTTACAATTTCCGTTGTCTGCCCGGATCTGGACAGTGTCACTATAATACTGTCTTGGATGCACGCTTCATAAAAATCCGGATTTACCAGATAATCTCCGCCTGCAATGGCATTGGCACTGCTCCCTTTACAGGAGCAGATGAGCTGCTGCCCGGATTTCGCCAGCATATAGCTTGAGCCGCAGCCGAAAAAGACAAATTTTCTGGACGGATGCTCTGAAAAGAAGTTTTTGATCTCAGCTTTTTTTTCCATCATATAGTCATAAGTTTTATTAAGAGCAATATGCTGCTCCATAATTTCCTGTTCTGTTAAATACATGTTAATCTCCTCCGATTATCTATTCTCATAATATTTTGCCAGCAGCAATGCGCCCTCTGCCGGTGTCTGTTTCGGCGCTACCAGGGTGACATCCAGCGGTTTCAGAAATCGTGCAAAAGGTTTTAATATCAGGTCTTCCGTCCGAAACAAGCCGCCGGAGTAGGATACCTTGCACCCTTTACCCATCTTCAGCTTTTCATGCACGCTTTTCACAATCAGCATCAGTTCATGCGCCGCATGTTCATATAAGCGGACAGCTTCCATATCCCCTTCCATTGCAGCATCCTTCAGACAGATCTGAAGCGATGCAACACGGTCCCGGTAAGGAATATAATCCTGTTCCAGTATTCCGATCAGATCATAGTCATTTTCCAACTGAAACTTCTCTTTCATAATTTCATATAAAGCACCTTTTCGGAAACGTCCGTCCGCTTCTTTTGAAAAACATTCCATTGCTTTTCTTCCCAGCCAGTAACAGGAGCCTTCATCTGAAAAGAACTCACTCCAGCCACCCGCTTTCGCACTTTCTCCGCTTTGGTTTTTCCCAAAAGCAATCGAACCGGTTCCTGCCACAATATTAATTCCAGGTTCCATTTTAAGGCTTCCCGCCCATCCTGCTTCCACATCGTTAACCGCTTTTATCCGATACCGCCCAAGCTTTTCATCCATTGTTTTGATGATTTTCCTGTCTCTGTCCCGGTGTTCCCCATATAACGGCATTCCAAAGCAGGTATAGAATTCAGCTTCCGCCTCCGTCTTCAAAGGCTTAACCAGGCTTTCGATTCCTTCTTCCAGGAGCATGATCAGACCGTCTTCCCCAATCTGCATATAAGATGCGCTTCCCCGTAATGTGCGTGAGAGAATTTTATTATTTTCATCTGCCAGGAGAAACTCTGTCTTCGTTCCGCCTCCGTCAATGCCTATATAATATTTCATCGGACCAACCTCCTGCCCTGCTATTCTTCGTTTAACTCCAGTTCAATTACCGTATCCGGCGTGGGATCCACCGTGAAAGAAAAGCAATCCGGAGTTCCATAATTTACAAATTCACAATCCGGAAATTCCTTTGCTACCCATGGGGTTAAAAGCAGCATTTCATATCCGTCAGACAGCCTTCTTGCTTTTTTTATCCTGCCCTTTACGCCCGGCAGGCAGATCGCCCCTATGCTTTCTTCCATAATATGTGCATACAGTTTATTCCCGTTTTGTGTGTAGCGTCCCCATTCGGGCTTTTCGAATTCAGACATCCGGCAGCCGTAAATGCTCTCCGAATTTTCTTTCATCCATTCGCCCACTTCTTCCAGGATTTGTACTTGCTTTTTCGGTATTTCACCCATTGCATCCGGAGATATATTCACAATCATATTTCCGTTTTTACTGGTACACTCCACAAGCTTTTTAATAATCTGGGCAGAGTTCTTATAATGCTTGTCGTTGGGTGTGTAACCCCAGTTATTATTCAGTGTAAAACATGCTTCCCATGGAATTTCCCTTCCGGATGGCGTCCGCAGTCCGTATGGCGGAATAATCATCTCGGGGCAGGCAAAGTCTCCGGAAAAAATATTGGGTTCGTCAGTCATAACAGAACCATAACTTTCCCCATTTGCTTCCAGCCTTCCATTCATGATAATCTCCGGCTGAAGCTCCCGAACCATATGAACCAGTTCCGTTCCCTTCCACTCTTCTCCCATGTGTCCTTCATAAGAGAAATCAAACCATAATAAATCAATCTTTCCGTAGTTTGTCATCAGTTCCCGCACTTGATTATGCATATAAGTCAGATAATGATCAAAATGATGTTCTTTGCCTTTATAGGACTCATTTGCCCTGTCCGGATGATACATGTCTCCATACGCAGGGTAATCCGGATGATGCCAGTCAAGAAGGGAGTAGTAAAAGCCGATCTTTATTCCTTCTGCCCGGAACGCATCCACATATTCTCTTACCAGATCCCTGCCGCACTTTGTATTAGTGCTCTTATATTCCGTGTAGGCGCTGTCAAAGAGGCAGAAACCTTCATGATGCTTCGTAGTCAGTACTGCATATTTCATCCCTGCCGCTTTTGCAAGCTTTGCCCATTTTACCGGATCATACCGCTTTGGATTCCATTCATCGAAATATTTCTGATATACACTCTGGGTAATCTGCTCATCACTGTGAACCCATTCCCCTCTTCCGGGTATTGCATATAGTCCCCAGTGTATGAACATTCCGAATCTATCCTGCATAAACCATTTTGTCCGTTCTTCTCTTTCTTCTATAAGTCCCATGCTTCCTCCTTAGCCTTTGACTGCTCCCGCTGTCAGAGATTTCACAAAAGTCTCAGACAAACAGCAGAATATAATAATTGTTGGTACCACCGCCACGATAATGGCGGAAAACATCCCGTTTAGATTTTTTGAATAGGCTGTTGTAAACTGTCCCAGCAATGCCGGTATTGTCATTTTATCCTTACTTTTCAGCAGGATCGATGCAAAGTAAAATTCATTCCAGTTATTTAAAAACGCCATGATACCTGCAGTCGCAAGTCCCGGTTTTGCAATTGGTACAATAATCTTAAAAAAGGTTCCTACATAACCGCATCCATCCATTTTAGCCGCTTCTTCCATTTCCTTTGGAATGGTAAGAAAATAACTTCTGATGATAAAAAAGGTAATTGCAATTCCAAGTCCTGAGTAAACGAAGATTACGCCAAGCCTGGAATCCTTCAGTCCCATATTATTCAGCAGCTGGTAAATAGGAAAACTGATTGAGATCTGGGGAATAAATAATGTGGTTGTAAACATTGCCGTAATTGCACCTTTTAACTTAAACTGCATTCTGGCGGAAATATATGCTGACATTCCAACTACCGTAATACTGATCAGTGTAGAAATGACGGTTATCAAAAAACTGTTAAAAAAGTAAGTCTGTATATTTAATTGAGTGAAAATGGTAATGTAGCCATCAAATATCCATTCTGTAGGCAGTGCCAGACCTCCCGGGTTCCGTTTAAAGGAGGATAAAAATACCCAGAGAATCGGGTAAATGGAAATAAACAAAACTACGGCTATTATAAAATATGTTCCAACAGAACCCAGCAGATTCTTTAATTGAAATGGCTGTTTGCTTTTTTTGTTCATCTTCTCTCCTCCTTTCTAATCAACTTCACTGGTTCGGAATCCCCGGTTGATAAGCCCCACCAGAACAATTCCCAGTATAAACTGAATGACACCTGCCGTATTTCCTCTTGCAAAATTCAGTTTTGTACTTCCAAGTGCCGTTTTATAAATATAATAGCTTAAACTGTATGTAGCATTATCCGGACCGCCGCCGCTGATTAACGCAATTTCATTATAGAGCACCAAACCATAGTTAGCAGCCATAATCGCTACTGTTCCAAGCATGGGCCGAAGCAGCGGAAGTGTAATTTTCAGATCAATCTGGGTCTTGGACGCCCCATCTACCCGGGCTGCTTCAAACAGAGAAGAATCAATCGAGAAGATCTGGGTCAGCAAAAGCAGACAGGAAGATCCACCGAACAGGATAAATGCAAAAGTTACACCCCAGAATGCGTATTTCTCATTTGCCAGAACACTGATATTGGAACCCGGGCTGATCCAGTTGCAGATCTCTGTAATAATACCCCTGGACGGGCTGTAGATATTCAGAAAGATTAACCCGATTGCCGCTGTTGAAATAATATTTGGTATAATAAATGCATTTCTTGTAAATCGCCATCCTTTTGGCTTTCTGGCGAGAACAAGCGCTACCAGAAGGGTAAACGGAATCTGCACTACCATTGTGAGTACAACCCATTTTAACGTATTGATCAGTGCTACCTTAAAGTTTGTATCCACGGTAAATAGTTTAATATAGTTGTCAAATAAGTGTCCCCATCCTAAGAACTCCGGATTGGTAAAATTCTTGTAATTCCATTTTGAAAAGGATGTAACAAAAATATTAACCAGCGGATATGCATATATTACTGCAAATAACAGGACACCCGGAAGCAAAAAGGCTAGTATAAAGCCATTTTTTTTCGTAAAAATAGATTTTCTTTTTTGCATGCTGTTCCCACCTTTATTCTGGTTTTCAATGCTTGAACGTGTGACTTTAGGATGGGCTGCTGTACAATCATGACTGACCGTACAACAGCCCATATTTCTATATCATTATTCTGCTGCTGCTAAGAAATCATTTAATTCCCCAACCACGCCGTCTACTGTTTTAGAATCATCTTTTAATCCTGCATATTTTGCCTGGATTTCGCCTTCTGCATCACCAAAGTTATTGCCAAGTCCAAGTGCCTGGTAATCTGCACTCTGGCAAAGCTGGCAAGCTTCTACTAAAAGTTTTGCTTCCGGTGCTGTTACTTTATTTAACAATGCTTCATAATCTACTTTTGTGCTTGGTGCCATACCAATACCTTTTTCGATAATTCTGCTTGCTACTTCAGGGCTGGTCATGTATTTAATGAAATCGATACATGCTTTTGTCTGTACTTCATCTAACTTATTGGATACAACAAATCCGCATCCGCCTGACATAAGTGCTGCTTTTTTCCCAGCTTCGTCTGTAGGGAATACTGCCGGTTTGATGTTTTCTGCACCAGCTTCACAATCTACAGATCCGCCTGCATCCCATACACCATTGAATAACATTGCTGTTTTTCCTGCAAAGAAATCTGAACGGTAAGCTTCATCATCATCTCCGCCAGGTCCGAAGTTAGCTGCATCGATTTTCTGAAGTGCATCTTTCTGGATAAATTCTAAAGATCCTTTAAATGCATCGTTGTCAAAGCTTTCTACGCCCTTGCTTTCTGCATAGAAGTTTCTGGAGTCTTCGCTTCTCTGTAAATTACTTGCCAAGAGAATGTTTGTAGGCCATCCAGCGTTTAATCCAAATGGAGTAGTTCCTTTATCCACTAATTTATCAACTGCTGTATTGAAGTCATCCCAGGTCTGCCATTTGTCCGGTGTATCAGCTCCGGCATCATTAAATAATTTTTCATTATACCAGAATCCCACACCTTCGATCTGCTCACGAACGGAATAGATCTTGCCGTCTTCTGTGAGATTCTGATCGTAGCAGACACCAACGCCATCTTTGAAGTCCTGGTTTTCATCTAAATATGGTTTTAAATCCAGAATCATATCTGCTCCGGCTGCAACTTCTGTAATATCCCAGCCGCCGAAGTCTGCTATGTCGTAAAAGTTTCCGGCACTGATGTCATTCAAAGCGGTATTGTAAATACCTTCTGCCCCTGACTCATCTGCCTTTATTACAAAGTTATATTCATTTTTATGAGCATCCGCAAATTCCTGGTAAATAGCTCTCATCTCAGCTGCTGCTGCCCATTCTGATTCGCTCTGATAGTAACCATGTGTAAAAGTAATTGTGGGAAGGTCTGCATTTGTGCCTGCTTCCTTTGTCTCACCCGTTGTTTCAGCAGTTGTTTCTCCTGCAGTTTCCTTTGCTGCTTCTTCTGTGGTTTCAGCCGCCTTTGACTCTGTTTCTGCTTTAGTCTCCGACTTTGTTGTCGCGGTTTCTCCGGAACCTCCACAGCCTGCCAATATCATGGAAGCACCCATCGCCCCAGCCAGCGTCACCGCCATAACCTTTTTCAAATTCATACTAATTTCCTCCTTATACTATATAAATATTTTTTATTTGTTTCTGTTTTCTTGATAATCATAATTTACCATTTTTCATGAATGATTTGAATAAGCATAACTCTCTAATTACATCAATTTTTTTACCTGAAAAATGCAGATTTATTAAAAATGATGAATTTTTTACTATATCTGATTTGTTCGGTTATGCCAGTCAAAAAAACGTAATTTTCAATAAATCCCCGCTGCAAAATGCAGCGGGGATCCTACTGTTATTACTGTTTCTGAATTTTTGCCTTACTGGATAATCCTTTTCCTTTTAACAGCTTCTTATAGTCTGCTAATTTTGTTTTGGGAACCTTTACGGTCATTTTGGCATTTGTTTTCTTAAATACATTCTTGCCTGCGCTTGTTAATTTGGCTGATTTTATGGTAATGCTCTTTAATTGGGAAACACCATAAAATGCATAAGAACCTATTGTTTTTACATTCGAACCAATCGTTACGCTTGTAAGCTTTGTATTCTTCCTGAATGCATTTTTGGCAACAGCCGTTACTTTGTAAGTATCATTCCCGATCTTAACCTTAGAAGGTACACTGAATGAGCTGTAGGTCTTCTTTACAGGAGCCATAAAGGTTACTGTTCTGTTCTTTGCTGATGCATCTGTAACCTTATATTTCCCTTTTCCAACCGTGTATGTCTTTCCTTCTGCTGCCTTGATTGCAAAAGTTTTCTGGATGGTTCCATAATATTTACCCTTGCCCGTAATTGTAACCGAAGCGGTACCAGGATTGATATTATTTTTGTAAGATACGGAATAATCTGTATTTTTCTTTAATGTCTTTTTACCATAAGTAACTTTTACAGATGGTTTTAACGCCTTACCTGTATGGTTTTTCGATGAAGCAAGGCTTACTTTTGCCTTGGAAATCTTTGTTCCCGGTACGGTTATCGTACAGGTTGCCTTATGTCCGTTTACGGTAGTTGCAGTGATTCTGGCTGTTCCTGCATTAACTGCTTTCACGATGCCGTTCTCTACTGTTGCAACATACGAATTGTCGGATGCCCATTTAACGGTCTTATTATCCGCATTGGAAGGCTGTACTACCGCAGAAAGTGTAAGTGTCTTATTCAGGTTGACACTTGCTGTTTTCTTGTTCAATGAAACACCAGTTGGTAAATTCTGTGGCTGTGCTTTGACTGTAATCACACATACAGCCGTTTTTCCATTAACTGATGTTGCCGTAATCTTAGCAGTTCCTGTTGCAATACCTTTTACCCAGCCATTTTCCACAGTTGCCACATCCGGTTTGTCTGATTTCCAGGTAATTGACTTATCTGCTGCATTTGCCGGCAGTACAGAAGCAGTTAACTGAAGCTGGTCACCTACTGTAAATTCTGCTGATGGAATGTTTAAGCGCACTTCTGTCGGGAGAATTACTTCCGGTTCGTCTTCTGCCTTTACCGTAACGCTGCAGACTGCGGTCTTTCCATTTGCAGTTGCTGCTGTAATCCGAGCTTCTCCGGCTGCAATGGCTTTTACTTTGCCATTTTCTACAGTTGCCACTGCCGGCTTATCGGAACTCCAGGTTACTGCCTTATTTGTTGTATTGTCTGGCTTCACAACCGCATTTAATAAGAGTTCTTCTCCAACTGTTAAATCAGCTGATGTCTTATCTAACGTAACGCTTTCTGCCTCTACGTCTGCCGATTTTGTGCCTGTAACCAGAACGTCCACATTTGTGGTTGCTTCAGTTCCTGCTGCCTTTACAGCCTTGGAATCTGTTTCTTTTACTTTTAATGTTAATGTTACTACCGTATCGTTTTCCGGTCTGATGATGCCGCCATCGATACCAATTACTTCCGGATTGCTGGAATTACTGATTGTAATATCATATCCATTAATTACCGGAACAGATACTTTTGTATCTTCTGGTTTTACCGGAGCAATTATTTTAATATTTTCTGCAAGTTCATTTGCGGAAGGCTTCTGTGCCACTTCAAAAATATTGATTTCTGCTGCGGAACCATAACCGCCTTTTGATGCCGTAGCATCGTTGCCGTCTACCTGCAGTTTAATAGCCGTAGCTTCTACCGCATCAAATTCTGCATATTTTACATCTGCATTTGCTGCCCATACGCCCTTTGCCACCTGCTTTTCATTTCCTTCCGGATCGGTGATAATCAGAACATACTTATAAATCGTTCCGTTAGATGCTCCGGTTCTTGGTGTGTAAGCAAATTTATTAATTGTCTTTGTTCCGTTTAAGTCAACTTTAATCCAGTGCGGATGTAAGTCAGGAGTATCTGTCCAGTTTGTATGCCATAAAGTATCCTGCTTTCCATCCAGTACATTGGAAGCCGGTCCTTCTCCTCCTGATTTTGACTGTTCGCTGTTTGCAGAAGCCGTCATTCCTGTACGGTCTAATTTTACAGAAGGTGCATAATTTACAGTCACGGTTGCGATTCCCTTAGCCTGGTATGCAGACTGGGCAATGATCTGAGCCACACCTGCTTTATGTGCTGTTACGGTACCATTTGATGCAACCGTTGCAACATTTTCATTTGAAGAAGTCCAGGTAATGCTGCTGTCGGATGGATCTGCCGGTGCTAAGGCTGCTTCCAGTTTTGCAGAATCTCCTGCATTAAGAGACAGCTCTGTTTTGTTTAAGTTTACTGCTGTTACCTTACGGTCGATAACATTTACTTCACATTCCTTGTATACGCTGTCCGAAATAGATGCACGTAATACGGTTTTTCCTTCTTTCAGTCCCGTTACGGTTCCTTTGTTATCTACGGAAGCAATCTCAGGATTTGCGATTGACCATGTTAACTGCTTGTTACCTGCATTCTGTGGCAATACCGTTGCTTTTACAACTGCTGTCCGGTTACGGATTACATCAACTTTATCCGTTGATAATTCAACACTTGTTGCCGGTACTTTATCATCACCTGTCACAATATTGAATTCCACAATACCGTTGTGGCTGACGGTAATCACCCATTCATCGGTTGTTCCTTCTTTTTGTGCAACTGTGTATTTGTATGGTCTTACATAATTATCTTCTGCAAAACTTCTGTCTGCCGGAGATACTGTTACAAAGTTTACTTTAGGCTCTACTGCATTTTTAACAGTAATAACGGTATCACGAAGCTGTGTATCAAGCCCTGTGCCGTTCTTCATGCGCTCGCACATCTGCCATACATAATTATAGCATCCCTGATCGCTTAATCCTCCAGGGATTGTACCATCCCAGAGCTCTGTTTTATCCAGACGGTAGTTGCTTAAGTACACATTTAAAGCTTCTGGTTTTTCTTTTATAATACCAAATACGTGTGGTTCTCCGGCTATCTTCACTGATTCGCTGCCATTGATTGCCGTTGTAAATTCCGTGTACTGG
Source organism: Clostridiales bacterium (assembly GCA_018365455.1). GTDB lineage: Bacteria > Bacillota > Clostridia > Lachnospirales > Lachnospiraceae > Robinsoniella. The sequence continues at coordinate 37,063 of JAGZJZ010000005.1, read as the reverse complement.
TTCACGTTTTTATCTTCAGAGGAATTCATCCAGTACCAGGTATCTCCAAAGGTTTCACAATATGCGGTTCCTTCTGATTTCTGAACCGGGTATACTGCATCCAGTGCAGATTTCAGACCTGCTTTGCCAAGGTTTTCCTTTACTACCAGATCATAGCCTGCCAGTTCTTCTTCGGGACAGTTTGATGGTACATAAGGTACGATTCCATATTGTCCGGTCTTTGGATACAGATTGGAATAAGTTGTATCAAAATTGAAGTTATTCCAGTTTTCTGCTCCTACCACAATTGCTTTTGTTCTTTCCAGCATCTCTTCTTTTGTTGGAATTTTCACTTCTTTGTTTACCAGTTTCTTAAGGAACGGAATCATGGAATACTGGTAAGTCGGGGTACGCATGCCTTTTGTCGCATTAGAATACCACTGTGCTTCTGATTTAAAGCAGGTTGCTCCCTGGCTCACTGCACGCACAACATCCTGGGTATACATATTTTCCGGCCATGTAAGACACTGTTTCCATGCATCTCCGCCGCTGCCTGCGTCAAAAAGTGCACCGTTGCTGTCTAACTGCCAATGCCACCAGTCAGAAGCGATTCCCCAGTTTTCGCAGTAATCTGTCATCCACAATCCTTTAAACAAAGCATCTGTATTTGCTGCCTCACTTCCGTAAGACTCTTTTGTCATCAGGGAGATGTACTCTTTGTATTCCCGCATCAGACCAGACAGTTTGTCATCCTGTGTCAGCCAGTCATACAGCACGCCGTTTGTACCAAAGATATTGGTATCGGTCCACATCATGCATACACCGTGGGATACGCCTAAACGGATCATATCCATAACATAGCTGCGGTTGTCCCCTGCAAATCGGTTATACATTTCGGCTGCATTAAATCCAACCAGATATTCATTGTTATTTGCCAGTTCATTCCAGAATGATAATGGAATAGTGGTATTTACATTTGTTTCTCCATTTGCAATCTGAACGGCACATGGGATTTTATTTTCATTACATAACTCTACATTCTTTTTAATCCATTCTCTTACTGCATCGGTGCTGTTTAAGCTTCTCTCTGCAATTAACAGAATCACGGTATTGTCCCTTAATTCTTCCGGAACGGTATTATACAGCATTACCGGACTATCAACACGTTCATCCCCATAATAGTTCTTATTTGCGTCTAATCCGTCTTTTCTCGGTGCATCATCACTCCAATAGTAATTTTCCAGATACATAGGATGATCATTGCTGACCTCATAGCGGATTTCTCCTCTCTGAAGTTCCCCTACGGTTACGGATAATTCACCTTTTGCACCAGATTGTGTTTCCGCTGCGATCGTTGCAGTTCCATTTTTAACACCTGTAATAATGCCCATTGCATCTATCGTTGCAATATCCGGATTTTTAGATGTATATTTTACAATCCTGTCTGTGGCATTTTCAGGTACAAAAGCAGTGCTGACGGTTGCTTCTTCACCCACAGAAATACTAGTTTTATCCATAGACAGATTTAAGGATGATGCATTAACTAATTCCGCTTCTTCATAGTTTTTGTCCTGAGTCAGCGCTTTCATGACTTCCATGTAGTCATTTTCTGTATAACCGATACGCCAGATTCTGGTGTCGTCAGTGCCTACCTTAAGGGAAATCGTTCCATCAGGAGCCATTACGGTTTTTCCGGATGTGTTAGCCTGCAATGCGCTGTACCAGATTCTGAATTTTCCTCCTGTTGGGCTGCCTGACTGGTTGTCGTAATAGAACGTAGAACGGTATATCTGGAAATCATCCCAGGTACCCGATTTTCCTGCCCTTAATACCGGCTGTGTTCCTGCCTGCTCCCAGTTGATTCCGTCTCTGGACTTGGTCAGGTATAATACGGATCCATCGGGATTGGATGTGGAGAAGCACTGGGACAGTCCCCAATATTCCTGTAACTCCGGTATATATTGAATATCCTGATGCCATGGCCAAAGCTGTCTGCCATTCTCATCTTTCCCAAGGAAGTTCTTTACTTTTTGTGGCTCAGACCAGTTAATTCCATCTTCTGACCATCTCATATCGATGAATTTTCCGGACTGGTTGTATCCGCCGTCACCGGAATTCTGTGCCCACATTACATATATGCCGCGGAATTCGTCATAGGTAAAGGTAGGGGAAAGCATTCCATAACGGTCTGTTTCGCTGATTGCCGGAATGAAATCAGTATCTCCGGTTTCCATTCTTGCTACGGTATCAACTGTTGTGGCAATATTGCCGTCTTTGTCATAAGGAACTCCCCAGTTAATTCCATCATAAGAAATTCTCAGACGGATCTGGCAGTTCTGGTCTTTTAAATCGTCATCAACACCGCCGCCGTCATCTGCCCAGTTCCAGTAAGCTAGTAAACGGTCATTAACGGAATCATATAACAGATCAGCATCACAGTTATGATATCTGGTTGATGGCGGTTCCGGTTCTATTGGATTGGAAATTCCTTCCGGTTCTACCCAGGTCTGTCCATCTTCTGATGCTACAATGTATGGATTTTCATACTGTGAAGTAATCATTGTGTTAGGTGTGTAAATCATCCAGTATTTATAACCGTTCCATGGCTGGTCAAATACCTGGATATCAGGATGTGTCACCTGTCCGCCAATGTGCTTTAAGGTACCGTTGGCATTCTTATTGGAATCCAGATCCTGGAAATGAGTTGGCATATCTAAATATACTTCTGCATTTTCAAAAGCATTTGCCTCATATGGTTTGGGTTCTGTGCTGAAATAATAGCCCATTACCTGTAATTCTACGATATGGTTTGTGGTTCCTTTGTTTGAACCAGCCATATATACACGGACATATCGTCCCATAGTTCCATCGGGAACTGTAAATGATTTTCCGTTCTGGGTTTCTCCGTAAGTGTCATCACTGCCTGCACCCAGCCCGTGTTTGTCTGCCTTGTCTGAATTATAAATAATGGTTGGATTGCTAAAGTCTGCATTTTCAGAAACTGCTATCACGGTACCATTATATACTCTGGAATCTCCCCAGTATCTCCACATATTCATCTGGGTAAGTTCATAGACATCACCTAAATCAACCTGCAGATAACGGGAAGTGCCATCTCCATCCTGACCAAAATCACAATAGTTCGCATCTGATGTTGGTCCTATAATACCATCTACTGCCATTGTTGTCGGTCTGCCTGAATTTACTTCGGAGTCTGAGTTATCCGCTGTTTTCTTAACCGTAACTGTTTTATTTAAAGCAATATTCGTTGGGTCGGGATAAGCCATTTCAAAGCTGGCATCTGCCCAGTTGCCCCAGTCGTTATATGGTTCGGCAACCATTTTAGCTTCTAACTTTAATTCTTTATTCTCCGGTGTTAAAGGAATATTAACTTCCTGTGCTTCATCAGATGCATCCACTATGCCGCTGTCAAACACTGCTGCGCCATCGAGATATACTTTGAACTGAATGTCACATCCTTCTCCGCCTACATACCCTGCTACGGAATGATCTACACCTGCCACTGTGCGGAATGATGTATATCCTCTGTCTTCAATATCGTAAATGATAGCAGAATCTGTCTGAACTCCAATTCCTTTGTCATAAATTTTTTCTATTCCGCCAACTAATAGTTTTATCGGTCCCTGTCCATGGTTTAGATCCTTTGTTGGTGTATCTTTTTCGCCCGTTGCACCGACTGCATTTGTTGCACTCTTCCAGTCGATATCAGACAGATAAATTGTTTTTGTCTTTACAACAGTATTTTCCTGGATTCCCTCAACAGTAATTACAAGGTCATCCTGAATATTAGCTATTGTATATACCCCAAGCTCATCTTTTTCCAAAGCTGTGCCGCCGTTTGCCTTTACAACCGGTACGGATTCATCATATGCTTCATCTAAAATCAGCTTAAAGCTGATGGAACCATTATAGTCTACCGTTGTGCTTCCACCATTCTGTATTTCTACACTATATCCCTGGGGATTTTCCGGAAATGTCACTTCATACTGTGCTTTATGTACGCCTTCAACGGTAATGGACTGATTCTCCGTAATATTTTCAATGGTATAAACAGTGTCAACTGCTTCCAGTTCTACCCCATTTGCTTTAACTGCACTGGTTGCACTGTAACCGCTTTCTGTATCAATGAGCACCTGGAAACGGAAGGAACCACCTTCTTCCACTGTGGTAGGATCATTTTCAAATGGGATAACCTGATATCCGCTGCCCGTTGGAATCGTTACAGTATATGTGCCTGCTTCCGGGTTGCCTGAATCCGCTGTTCCCCAAACCTGCACTTCATTGATGTGGTTTGTAGTACCGCTCATACTGCCAAATACATATACACGTACTGCCTGTGCCTTTGTGCCGTCTGGTACAGTAAATTCATGTCCTGATGCAGTTTCAGCGTATCGGTCATCCCTTCCCCCTCCAAATCCATGCACATTTGACTTGTCAGAGTTATATATAACTGCTGCATCCGTAAAATCACCACTCTCAGACGTAGTAATTACTGTTGCATCGTAAGTTCTTCCGTCTTTCCAGTATCTCCACATATTTACTCTGCTTAAATCATACAGACCTCCGAGGTCTATCTGCAGATACATAGCTGTTTTATCCCCATCTTTTCCAAGCTCACAATAGTTGGCCTCTCCAGTAGCATCAATAATACCATCTACTGCCATTGCAGCCGGTCTGTCGGGATTGCGATAATCATCCGGCAGATCAGTACCATCACTTTTATGTAATGAAACTGATTTTCCCAGAGCTGCATTTTCTTCTGGTACAGCAGCCTGTACATCAATCGGAATCTGCACTGCCGTTAATATCATACACAAAGTCAGAATCCACGCCATAATACGCTTCATTGATATTAATTTCTTACTTTTCATTTTGTTACCTCCCAATCTTTTTCATTTTTACGGGTTGTCGCGTTAGTGTCAGACACCTCCCTTTGCTTTTATCTTCTGTAAAATTTTTCCGCACTACCCTATGTCAAAATCCTATCATGCAGCATATTTTCTTACAATAAACAAAGTCATTCATTTCTTACTATTTTTTTACTGCGACACCCGTATATTAAAATAATTATAAAAATATTGCTTATTTTTGACTAATTTCCATAAAAAGGACGGCATTTGGTCAAAAAATCTACAGAGATTTTTATTTCACTTTGATTTTTACAGACTTACTATAACTTCCAAAAACTTTTTCACCTTTATAAGTTTTGTAAGCCTTCACTTTATAAGTATACATTTTTCCTTTCTTTACCTTTTTATCGGTGAACTTCAGTGTCTTGCCACTTACCTGGGCAGCCTTTTCCCACTTCTTTCCGTTTCTCTTCATAACAATATATCCGGATGCTCCTGACACTTTGTTCCAGCTTAATATGATTTTATTTTTCGAAGTCTTTGCCTTTGCAGATACCGTTTGGGGTACAACTTTTTTAGTGGCGGTACTGTATTTACTGTAGATGGTCTTCCCATTTACGATCTTATAAGCTTTGACTTCAAATGTATATTTCGTACCGGGTGTACCCTTTTTATAAGTATAAGTGGTTGTGCCGTTGTTCTTAATGTTCTTCTCCATACTCCATTTTTTGCCGCTTTTTCCCCGGATTAAATAGCCATCCGCATCCGCTACCTTTTTCCAGGATAACTTTATTTCTTTGGCTTTATAAGAGACTGCTTTTACAGAGACTTTAGCTGATGCTACTCTCTTGGCAGATTCTGCCGCTATTTTAGCTGCGTCCAGTTTTAAATTCTTCATTGCATTGGTTAATGCTGCCACCTGATCATTTACCTGCTGCTGTGTGGTATCTGTTTTATCTGCTACCGCCTGGGCTTTTCCGATTTCGCTTTGCAGGGCTTTGTATGATTCCTCTGTATAGTTCCCCTGTTTAATCCCTTTCGCCTCTGCTATCTTTGCATATAATACGGTCTTGGATACCACTGCCGGCTTTGGTTTTTCTTTTAAACCAGCTATCGCACTTTCTAACCGGCGTAACTGTTCATTGACCTCCTCCTGTGCCGCATCTGCTTTATCAGATACAGCCTGGGAAGTTGCTATTTCATTTTGCAGGGCTTTGTATGATTCCTCCGTATAATTCCCCTGTTTGATCCCTTTCGCTTCTGCGATTTTAGCATTTAACTTCCCTTTATCAACTTTTGGTACTTCTGCCGTATTTGTATCAATTGTCAGATCTACCCAGCCATTACCGGAAACGGTGATCATAGCGGTACCTGTTGCTGCATGATATTCTACAACAGGCTCCTGATACTGGCCTTTTAGACCGTCGGTCACATTTACTTCCGGTTCATTTTTAAGTCCAACCAGTTCAAAAGTAGTATCGCGGAAAGTATTATCATCGGGATTAGGAATATACTCATCCCGGACCCAATCCTGAAGCTTGGTATTGTGATCTGTATCCCAGCGGTCCGTCACTGTGGTTCCGTACCCCTCCCAGATGCTGTCTTTATCAACACGATAATTGTTCAGCTTGATCTGAAGCTCACCCTCCTGATCATCCAGGATTACAAAAGTATGCGGTGTCATGGTTACATCAACAGATTTTTCACCTTCCAGCGGTAGATTTGCATTTTGTGTTCCATCCACATTTACATTACTGTTGTATAGATACCAGGTATCATTTACAAGCTGTCCAAAAGCCGTTCCGGTATACTGTTGCGGATATTTTTCTTCAAAGTATGCTTTTTTCGTATCTTTATTGGCAAGCTGTGCACTGGATTGATTCAATATCTCAATATCCCCGAATACTGCTTTCACTGTTTCTTCATCTACTGCTTCCGGAACAGCCGGTATTAACCCATAACGTCCCGTGGTCTGGGTTGGAAGTGTAGCATCTTCCCAGTTCACACCTTTTTGCAATAAGTTTCCTGCATTCTTTAACGTACTTAATCTGCCATAGAACGCTGTCTTCGTATCTGCTAGCACTTCCTCTTTACTTGGTGCCGGATTTTTGATTGCATATCGCATAAACTCTGCAACTACATTTTCAAAACAAGGTGAATTTTGATTATAAGAACCATATACATACGCCGGATGCTCAAAATTGTAGACACATCCTCCATTTGTATAGATACTCATCATTTCAATACCAAGCAGTGCTTCCGGTTCGGTTGCAACCGGTCTCGCTTCTTCCCCTCCTGGATTATAAGAATACTGGCCATCAAATAATTTGCCAAATCCTTTTTCATACCATTTCCAGGTATCCGCCAGTCCGCCCCACTGTGCACATATTCCGGTCAGCCAGAGTCCCTGCATATAGCTGGCTGTACCTGCATTAGAGTTGGTATTAGCCGGCGTGTTCTTCCAGGTGAAAATAAAATTATTACCGTAGCGCTTCAATGCTGCATTAAACTTCTCATTTGCTATTACATTTTCAATAACACCTTCCTGATGCTCACTCCAGACGAAATAACCGCCGTTTTCAGCTGCTACACGCAGATAATCAGCCCCCATCGTAGCTACCTTGTTGTAGTCAGTCCAATAATTTTCCGTGGACATGATTCCTTTCAATACACTGTGCTGTTTGAACATCTGGTCGATCCATTCCGGATCCAGATTGGCTGTTCCAGTCCAGTAATTCTGCTGGCCTGCTGTTGCTGCCACCATCAACACCGGAATATGATTTTCCTGGGCAATTGCCAGCTGCTGCTCATAAAACGCTTTTGCCGTGTGGGAATCACTTTCATTTAAGCCAATTTTGCCGCCCAGATGAAGTTCAATGACCGCATTGTCTTTTAAATCTTCCGGAACCTGTTTCCATCGGGAAACCAGATCATCGCCCCAGTCCAGAGTGCTTCCCGATTCACTGTAAGACTTTCCGTACAACGGCATGATAAGCAGGGGATTTTCATTATTCACCTCTATTCTTTTTTCTACTTCCGGCCTTGTACCTGTTAATTTGTACATGGCGTCAGCATAATTTGCAGAAGTATACCCAATATCCCAATGGGACTGGCCTTCAGCCAGGGCGGCATACCAGATATGGAAGGTACCGTTTCCTTTTGCTCCGCCTGGCTCATACCAGAAAGTAGAACGATAAATCTGTCCTGCGTCCCAGGTTCCGGGCGCCCCTACCGTAATTAAAGCTTTTTCTGATACCGGCTCCCAGTGAATGCCGTCTTTTGATTTGGAGAAGCGCAGGGAAGAGTTATCCGGTCCGCTGCCTGCCGGGAATGCCTGCTGTAATGCCCAATATTCCTGGAATTCCTCTACCCATTGAATATCCTGATGCCATGGATACATCTGCAGCCCGTCTTCATTTACCCCCAGAAAATTTTCAACATATGTCTTATCGGACCAGTTGCTGATACCGTCCCGGGATGTGCGGTACCATACTTTGTTGTTCTGTTTATTCTCATATCCTACATCTCCGGCATCGTTTGCCCACATCTTGTAAATTTTTTCTGTCTTATCATAAACAACAGTCGGAGATAAGTCTGAATACCGTTCCCCTTCCGATGCAATCGCACAGCCATGATCCGTTGGTCCGGTCTGCAGATTACCATTCTCATCTTCGATCCCCCAGTGAACCCCGTCATAAGAAACGCGGTATCTGATCTCCGAACGATGTGTCTTTCCATTTACAGCCTCATCCTGGGCCCATTCCCAGAACATAATCAACCTGTCATTTACCGGATCATATACAATGTCCGTATCACAGTTGTGTTCATTTTGATTTTCAATTTCACTGTCATAACGAGGCTGTACCGGATTCTGCGCCGGAAACTCCCAGTTCACTCCATCATTGGATGCTGCAATACAAGGATTTTCAAAATAAGAACTTCCCGGTTTATTCGGGGTATATGCCATCCAATATTTATATCCGTTCCATGGCTCATCAAATACAGTAACATCCGGATGGGTTACCTGGCCATTCGTCCCCGGCCCCTGCAGCTTCAGCGGATTAACTGCATTTGGAAAGATCTTGCTGTCATCCGGCTTTTCCGGTTGGATTTCATCGCCAAATACATAAGCATTCACCTTTAATTCCACAATGTGGTTCGTCACCCCAGGTGTACCGTTAACACCATATGTATAGACTCTGATATACCTGGCTTTTGTGTTTTCCGGTACCGTAAATGTCTTTCCTTCTTCCGATTCCGCATAAAGAGAATCACTTCCGGCACCCAGGTTATGTATCTCACCCGTAGTATCCGAGTTGTAAATTACCTTAGCATTTTCAAAGTTCTCATTCTCAGATACAGCAATGGCAGTAGCTGCATAAGTTCTGCCATCTTTCCAGTATCTCCACATCTGAATATCGGAAAGTAAATAGCTCCCCTTTAAATCAACCTGCATATAGAGAGACTGTCTCACTGCTCCGCTGTCTGCCTGGTCTCCAAAGTCAAAATAACTGGAGCTGTCTATTACACCGTCAACAGCCTTAGAACTGTTAACTGTTGCATCCGGATTAACCGGAGCTGCCGAATTATCTGCCGTCTTCTTTGCCACTACCGTTTTATTCAATGCAACATTCTCAGGTTCCGGTAATACCTGGTAAAATTTTGAATCTGCCCAATTAGCATGATCAGACCAGGTCTCTGTAACTTTATCTGCGTACAGTGTCAACGTCTTTGCCGTATCCGGAATATCCACTGAAATCTTAACCGCATTGGAAAGCGGGTCCAGTACTCCTGTTTCTGATACAACCTGATCATCAATCTTTACCCGAAATTTCACGTCACATACTTCACCCGGAATATTATCCTTTTGGCTATAATCTACACCAACATATGATTCAAACCTTGTATATCCCTTTCCTTCCAGATCGTACACAATAGTGGAGTCTGTCTGAGTTCCGATCCCTTTGTCAAATTCGGTAACCGCTCCATCCACCTTTAAAGTAATTTTTCCGCCTTCAAAGGATTTGTCCTTCTGGGTTGGCTTGTCGCTGTCCACTGAATGATTTTCAGACTTCCATTGCAGGTCTGACAGATAGGCTGTCCGGAACGCTGCATCCTGCTGGTCTTCCTTTATTTCAGCAACCCTTGCCTTCCGGTGAGCATCAGCTGCTCTATTTGTCCCTTCTTCCTGCAGATCTTGCCCTGGGGATTCTTCTGTCATATCTTCTTCTGTCAATACTTCCTCTGTTTGCGCTTTATCTGATCGCAATTCATCCGATTTCACATTTTCTGTCTGCAGTTCATCTGTCTGCTCATGTTCCGTCTGTGTTGCTTCTGTCTGTACTGTATCCCGCTCTCCTGCAGTATTTGCTTCGGTCATAAGCCCTGGTGTCTCTTCCCCTATGGAATATTCTTCCTGTTCTTTTGCAACCCCGCCCCCTGTCCCGGTTTCTGCCGCAGCACTCAGCGGTGTCGCTAAGCACATACAGGATGCCGTTAGAAGTGCTACTAGTTTTTTTGTCCTGAACTTCATATAAATCCTCCTCCTTATTACTCTTTTGTTTATTATAAATTGGGCAGGTTTTTAAATGAATGCGATTATCTATCCCCTTTCATCACATTTTTGACCTGGTTATCACAGCTAATAGAAATATTACCAATTTTTTACTATTTTCATCGAATTTTTGCCTGAAGTTCCCTGATCATACGTTTTTTTAATTTTTCATTGCATTTCAAGAATTCACGGATATAATAATAGAATAAGAAATAATTTCACATACCTGTAACATGGACTTTTTATAATGATGGCTCACCCATAAGAAAGGACCATGTGAATATGAAACTTATACGAAATACACTGATTTTTATACTTTGCCTTATTTTAACTGCTGCATTGCTTACGGGGTATGCTTTTCAGATAGAGCCCTCAATGATGTTTACACATTATTATGACCTGAATGCCCCGGACAGAAAAATCACCCAGGTCATCCGGGTGGTTCAGCTATCAGACATCCAGGTAAACGCTTACTACACAGAACATAATCTGGCAAAACTGGTGGACAAGGTAAATGATCTCTCCCCGGATATTATTGTCTTTACCGGTGACTTATTTGACAACTTTTCAAAATATAATGCGGTAGAAGCTGTCACACAGGCACTGTCCTCCCTGGATGCTGCCTATGGGAAATATGCCGTCTGGGGGAATCGCGACTACGGCGGCGGTGCCTCACGGGTTTATGCCGACATCATGTCAGACTCCGGATTTACTCTCCTGAAAAATGAAGGTATCACCATTACTACCTCAAAGGGACAGGAATTGTTTATCGGAGGCCTGGATGATGCCCTGCTTGGATTTCCAGACATTTCAGCCACTTTCCGCCATATAGAAAATGATCCTGACTATCGGATTATTCTGCTTCATGAACCGGATATTGCAGATCACTTTGAAACTGATTCCGCCAATCTGCTGTTGGCAGGACACAGTCACGGAGGCCAAGTGAAGCTTCCGTTTATCGAAAGTCCCTCCACAGCACTTGCGGAAAAATACACATCGGGATTTTATGACCTCAGTACTAACATGAAGCTTTATGTTAATACCGGCATTGGGACTTCACACATTCCGGTACGGTTTATGGTGCCTCCTGAAATTGCGGTATTCAACATTGGAATATAAATAAAAAATAATGCAAAAATATAAATTCGAAAGGCAGCCACTATGAAAATTTTAATTGCTGAAGACGAAAAAGATATGCAGAAAATAATAAAGCTCTATCTAACCGGAGCGGGACATGAAGTTTCTGCCGTTTCCGATGGGCGGACTGCTTTTGATCTGCTGTGTGCAGAAAAATTTGATTTATTAATCTCTGACTGGATGATGCCTGCTATGGATGGGCTTGCCCTATGTAAGGCTGTCCGGGAATACCATATGCCGATCCGGATAATAATGCTCACTGCGAAAGGTGATATTACCGATGAAATTGCCGGACTTACTTACGGAGCAGATGACTATATCCGCAAACCCTTTGAACCAAGGATCCTGCTCCTTCGGATCGAGAAACTATTTCAGTTAGGGAAACTGCTTACCTGTGGCAGCCTGACACTAAATCCTGACACCAATATTGTGAAAATCCTGCAGGAAGAAATAAAGCTTACCAAAAAAGAATACGATCTACTTTACACCTTCTTCCTGAACCAGGGTATGATATTGTCCAGGGAACAACTGCTTTCCAGCGTCTGGGGAATGGATTACTATGGTGATGAACGCACTTTGGATACCCATATCCGCAGGCTGCGCCATAAAATAGGAGAAAAATATATCACGACCCACATCGGTATCGGATACATGTTGGAGAATCCAAATGAGTAAATTGGCGAAAAAGTTTTTACTAAGTATTTCAGCAGTACTGGTTGTAGTTGTCTTCATATCAGTTGTTGTTAATTCTCAGTTTATCGGAAGATATTATTTATATGAGAGAAAAGCCGAGATGAATGAAATATGCGATGCCCTTATAAACAGTGCAGATTCTTTGGACGAAGCAATTGCCGAAATGGAAGAATCCAGGGACGTGGTGATTGCAAGGGTAGACAATACCACTGATATCGATGTATTAAACGAACGGCTGCGCAGCGCCTTCCTTGATAAAGGCCTGGGATTAGACCGCTACTGGCTATGGGACCAGGATTATCTGAATACAATGGCAAAGGGAAGACAGCTGAGAATCTACAACCAGGCAAAATTACATTACAGTATACTGGTTGAGTATCTGAATTTAAATGAAACATTTGCAGGCGTTGCCATCATTATCCCAAATATCAGCGAGATCGTATCCCTGATCAACGTCATTACCCTGTGTATATTTCTTGCAGCTGTTATCATTATGATGATTCTCATCTATTTTCTGGTAAAAAAAATAACCACTCCCCTTTCGGGAATCAGTGCGCTGACAAAAGATATCTCCAACCAAAAATTCAGCCAAATTGAAATCAAAACGAATGACGAGCTGGAAGACCTTGCCTGCAGCATCAATGATATGAGCCGCAAATTAAAAGAGTCCCAGGACGCGCTTATTGAAAAGAACCGACAGATGGAAGCACTTCTTGGAAACGTCTCCCATGACCTGAAGACACCGGTTGCCCTGATTAAGGCATATACCTGCGGTATAAAAGATGGCATTGACGATGGTACTTTCCTGGATACTGTGATCCGGCAGAATGAAAAAATGGAGCGGCTCATCGAAGGTCTGCTTGACTTATCCCGTATCCGGCAAAAAGAATATCCCAAAGAACCTGTGGCAGTCAGCAGCATCCTCACTGAGATGGCAGAAGAATATCAGTTAGAACTGGAGAACAGACAGATCAACCTTCAGACAGAAATTCTGCCTGATGCCGTAATAAGCGCAAGTCCCGAAGGAATGACTGCTATATTATCCAACCTGATCTCCAACGCTGTGAAATATACCTATGACGGAAATATAAAAATCCGTCTGTATGAGGAATGCAGCAGGTATGTGTTTGAGATCTCCAACGGCGTAGCACCCAATCACAACATCCTTTTAGAACGCATATGGGATCCTTTCTACGTAGCTGAAAAATCCCGGAATAAGGAATTGTCCGGCACCGGACTGGGCCTGTCTATAGTAAGTGCCGCTGCCCAGAAGCAGGGATTTGCATGCAGCTGCAGGATTCAGAATGAAGAGATTATTTTTACGGTACGTTTTTAGAGTTTGATTTGGAATTGCCTTCAAATATGTTCAGACCTAAAAGTGAGCACTTTTTATTAAGACACCCCAGATCATATCTGCTATAATTATAAATCATAGCCATCACGAAGGGGGGCATTACTATGAGTGAAAAAAACGATATCGTTATGGAAATTGTATCCTATATTGAATCCCATCTGCAGGAGAAGATCCTACTTGACGATATAGCGCAGAATATGAATTATTCAAAATACTACCTGAACCGCATATTTTCCAGTGTGGTGGGCTGCACGATGCACAAATATATCCAGAGACGCAGACTGACTGAGGCTGCCAGACTTTTGGCAGAGACTGAAATCCCCATTTCAGAGATATCCAGTAAAGCCTGCTATGATTCCCAGCAGGCTTTTACACTGGCATTCCGTCAGTTTTACCAATGTACACCCCAGACTTGCCGCAGCCTTCGCTTCTTTACCCCCAGACAGGAACCATTTGTACTCATCCACGAAATTTGTCCTGCAATTCATGTATTTGCCACCAATACCTCTCAAGGATGCAGAACAATTACAAACTATTGTATGCAGATGGCACAGTTAAGGAGGATTGCAGCATGATTATACCCTATGTAGTGGAACAGACCAGCCATGGTGAACGGAGCTTTGACATTTATTCCCGTCTTTTGAATGACCGTATTATATTTCTGGGTGAAGAAGTCACCGATGCTTCCGCCAGCCTGATCACCAGTCAGCTATTGTACCTGGAGGGGCAGGATCCGAATAAGGATATCCAGCTCTATATAAACAGCCCGGGCGGTTCCGTATCTGCGGGATTTGCCATCTACGATACCATGAATTATATTAAATGTGATGTTTCCACCATCTGTATCGGTCTTGCCGCAAGCTTTGGTGCATTTTTATTGGCGGGCGGCGCAAAGGGCAAGCGCTTTGCCCTGCCAAATTCTGAGATTATGATACATCAGCCTTCCTCAGGAGGTATTAAGGGCCAGACAAGTGACATTAAAATCCTTTCGGACTATATGCAGAATAGTAAACGGCGCCTGAACCGAATCCTGGCTGAAAATACAGGACACACCATAGACGAAATTGAACATGACACAGACCGGGATAATTTTATGAGCGCAGAGAAGGCAAAAGACTATGGCATCATTGATCACGTATACGTCAGCCGGGCGTGCAGATGACGGGGATGAATTTCCATAAACCCGAGGGCTTCTGAAGAAATATAGAATATAAAAATGTGAAGAAAATCATAAGATTTCTCTTAAAGTATTGATTTTGGGCAATGATAAGACTAAGATCTTATTAAAACCAGAAACAGATCAAAGGAGATTGAAATATGCCAGGATTTACTTTACATTACCTATTTGGAGTGGAAACTTATGGGATGCTTTCCCCGGGCATCCTGCAAACTACCATTCATGACCATACTGCCGCATACTGTCTTGGACTTCAGGGTCCGGATATATTCTTTTACTATCCGGTATCTTACCTGAAAAAAGAGAATATCGGCGGGGTTATGCATGAAGAACACGCAAAGGAACTCTTTCAGACAATGTTGGATTATCGGGAACATCTGAAAGAGGAAGAAGAAAAAAATATTATAACAGCTTATTTAGCAGGATTTCTCGGTCATTACACTTTGGATGGACTGTTTCATCCTTTTGTATATGCCAGAACCGATTACCGGACAGGTGAAAAAAACGATAACCAGTATTATGCAAGGCATTTCGAACTGGAATCCTGCTTTGATATTTTATATCTGGAGAAGAAAAAAGGATTGAAGCCAGGCCAATTTTATCAGTCCCGTACCATTGCCCTTTCAAATGCTGAACAGACTGCCATATCGTCTCTGATCAGCCAGGTTTCCCGAAAGGTCTACAAACAGAACTATTCCCCCAAAAATATCTCACACGCCATATCCTGTATGCGGATCGGAACCTCTCTGCTCCATGATTCTACCGGTCTGAAAAAGAAGTTTTACCGCTGGTTTGAGACCCACACTTTTGGATATGAATGGCTCTCACCCATGATACAGACACCCCATGAGATGGACAAAGCCAAAGTTCTGAATGAACATAAGGAATCCTGGGAAAATCCCTGGGACACCAGTCTGATTTCCCAGGATTCCGTAGAAGATCTTTTTAATAAAGCCCTCAGTGCATATCATAAAACATTAATTCTGCTGGAACACAAAATTAGCAGCATACCTGGCAGCCAGGAGCGTCTCCTTGCCAATATCGGTAACCGTTCCTTTCACAGCGGCCTGGAAAATGAATGATATATAAACAATGTAGAAGTGGGATGCCTAAACTGCATCCCACTTTTTCATTATATTAAGCCCATTTACGAACCTGCTCCACCAATTCCCCAATACTGCTCTGATCTGTAAAATCCACAGTTTTTCCGTAAGTTGCCAGAAACTCTCTGTCTTCTGCTGTCTTCTCGCTTTCCGTTTTTTTTGCAATCATATTATTCATCATCTTCATCATGATTTTATGTACCGTTGTCAATTTGCTATAATCCATATTTCCCCGAAAATGATAGATCACCGCCTGGTTCATCAGTTCTTCCTGTAAAGATTTCTTCATCTCCTGCCGAATATGTTTTACATTCTCCTCAATATTGGTATTCGCAAGACCACAGGTAAACAGAACAATCTTTTTCTCTTTTATCTTCTCATAATTTTTTCCAATCAGTGAAATTCCTGCGATACCTCCGGCATAAATTCCGCCGCCATAGATAATGGTATCATATTCCATCATTTTTTCTGCTGACATCTTCCCCTTTTCAAATATATCCCCATGCAGAGCATCTGCAATCCATTCTGCATATTTTTTAACAGCTCCATATTTAGACTGATATATTACGACTATTTTACTCATAATCCTTCTCCTTTTCTGACACTGTTTTATATCTAATCTTTCCTAAAAATGCATCAAAAGCGGCATCCAGCATGCTGTGTATCTCCACATCCTCCAGCTGAACCGAATTCGTTACTAACATAGAAGAAATTCCATGGGTATAGATCAGCATATTAAGGTGCAGTCCTTTTGCTTGATCCTGCGTGATCTGATATACCTCTGCAATTTGCTCCGTAACCTTTTTATTACTGCGTTTTTCATAAATATCCTCAAAGCTGTTCAGACTATCCTGTTTCATCATAAACAGCAGCCAAAATAAATGCGGCTCCTCCCTGGCGAATTGAATCTGGGCATAACCCACACTCCGAAAGGATTTCTCCACCCGGGCAGTTCTGGTAATAAAGTCACCGTAAAACAGCACCGCTCTATGAAACAGATCTCGTTTTAATTCCTCCATATTTCTGTAATAACTATAGATTGGCTGTACCGAACAGCCGATCCTCTCTGCAATCTCTTTTGTTATGACATGTTCAAAGCCCTGCTCTCTGGTTAGTGTAAGAGCTGTATCCAGTATCATTTCTTTTGTTATTCTCTGTTTTGGCATGTTTTCCTCCTCTGGCAGTATTTTGTTCTCAGATAAATAATGTATAGAACCATCCCATCCGGCAAACCAGCTTATATAACCGCTTTTATATAATTTATTTTATATAATATTCTTTATATAAACGTCATTATATATTGTTTAGGGCTTCCTGTCAACAATAATCATTTTTCCTCTTTATATTTCTCAACCTGAAAGTCATTCCTGATAATAGAAGACACCCCAGGCGGCGGATCAACCTTCATCCTGAAATGCCCTGCAACTTAAAAAACGGGAACGGTAGGCATCTGTAAAAGACTGCCCACCGATTCCCATTTCATTTATAAGCTTGATTATGTTTGAAAATTGTTCTACCTCTCCGTAATACTGATAGATTCAATTGCCACGCTGCCGCCACGCACTACTTCAATTGCAGAAAACTCTTTAGCGGCAAGTTTTACCAGATCGTTATTTCGTTCCTCCGTCTGCACACATTCCAGAACCAGACGGTCTTTATTTATGTCCACTACCTTCACGCCGAAGACTTCCGCCATGCGAAAGACTTCATTTTTGTCCTGCTCACTGGCTGTATGGATTTTCAGGTACATCAGTTCCTTCATATGAATGGGAACATTTGTAAAATCAACAACTTTAATAACCTCTACACACCGGTTCAGCTGTTTCTTAATCTGCTCGAAGGTCGCATCGTTGCTGTCTACGCAGATGGTCATTCTGGATACGGTATTATCTTCCGTTTCCCCCACCGTGAGGCTGTGCAGATTATAAGATTTTCCGGAAAACAGCCCTGATATTCTTGCCAGCACACCTACATCATTTTCCACATATAAGGATATCCATCTTTTTTTCATTTAAATTTTCCTCCTTTAACATTCCATTACCATATCGTGAATTGCATTTCCACCGGGTACCATAGGGAGTACCAGCTCATCCCGCTCAATAATAAATTCTATTATAGTAGGACTGTTCCTGTTTTTTTCCGCCTCAATAAATGCTGCCACGATATCATTCTCATCAAATACACGGATTCCTTTTGCACCGTAACTGTCCGCCAGTTTAACAAAATCCGGTGAGTATACGGGACATCCGTTTGTCTTGCAGCCCTCACAGCTGCTTCCACAGCTTCTTCTTCGTTTCATGCAGGTACTTGCATAGCGTTTGTCATAAAATAACTGCTGCCACTGGCGTACCATTCCCAGATAACTGTTGTTGAAAATGCAGATGGTAAGGGGTATTTCACAGGTTACTGCAGTCGCCAGTTCCTGTATATTCATCTGAATGCCGCCATCTCCTGACACACAGATTACCTGTCTGTCCGGGTTCCCAAGCTTCGCCCCTATTGCTGCGGGCAGCCCGTATCCCATAGTGCCTAATCCACCGGAGGTTAAAAGCTTCGTCTGTTCGTTCATTTCCAGAAACTGCGTTACCCACATCTGGTGCTGTCCAACATCTGTTACCACGATTCCATCTCTGCACTGCTTATTCATAACATCTAAGATCTTATCCGGTGACAATCCTTTGTGCACACTTCTGGCAATGGGATAAGCTTCTTTCCATTCCCGGATTCGTGCTGTCCAAGCTGTTCTTTCGCAATCCTCAGCTTTTTCCAGCATCGCTTCCATTGCTAATCTGGCATCTGCAACGATAGGAACATCCACGTGAATATTTCTGGAAATGGAAGCCGCTTCTATATCCACATGGATAATTGTCGCTTCCGGTGCAAACTCACTGATCTTCCCTGTAATCCGGTCATTGAAACGGGTTCCAATGGAGAATAACAGATCGCACTCACTGATTGCCATATTGGAAGCGTAGGAGCCGTGCATTCCGATATTTCCAACGTAGTAGTCATGATCCGTGGGAATGGAGCCCTTCCCCATTATCGTCGTAATTACCGGAACATGAACCTTTTCCACCAATTCTTTCAATGCCTTTTGCGCACCTGCAATCGGAACTCCGCCGCCAATTAAAAATACTGGCCTTTCGGCACTTTTTAACATCTCCAGCGCCTTTTTAATCTGTCCTTTGTGAACGGTTAAATTGGGCTTATATCCCCTGATCGAAACCGGCTCATCAAAATTGTCCTGGAACAGCTCATTTTGAATATCCTTTGGAAAATCCACCACTACCGGCCCCGGTTTTCCGGTTCTTGCTATATAAAAAGCCTCTTTTATAATCCGTACCAGATCCTTTCTTTCCCGAACCGTTACCGCATATTTGCAGATACTTCTGGTTATTCCTACGATATCAACTTCCTGAAAAGCATCATTTCCAATTAAATGGGTGGGTACCTGGCCGGTAAAGCATACCAGCGGCACACTGTCATAGTTCGCCGTAGCAATACCAGTAACCAGATTTGTAGCCCCCGGACCGCTGGTAACCAGGCATACTCCAACCTTTCCCGTAGACCTTGCATAACCATCTGCGGCATGGATCAGCCCCTGCTCATGTCTTGGAAGAATTACTTCAATGTCATTCTGGTCATAAAGGGCATCAAAAATATCAATTGCATAACCGCCCGGATAACCAAATAACAGATCAACTCCTTCCCGTTTTAATGCTTCAATAAAAGCCTGCGTTCCTTTTCTTTCCATTGTATTTCCTCCTTTACAAAATCCATTATTGTTCTCCGCTTCCGCTCCTGTCGCTGCTCGCGGGAATAAAAAAACCCTAAGCTAATAAAATTAGCTTAGGGCGAATACGCTGTGATCCGTGTTACCACCTAAATTCAAAGAATAATCTTTGCACTCTGTCAATACGGATAATCCTCTACTGACATGATAACTTCTCATTTCAGTACGGAAAAATCGATACTGCTTTCCCTGTAACGGTGGAAAATTCCGTTGAAGCCTACTTAGGTAATCCTGTTCAGTCCACTGCTCAAAGGCTACTTCCATACTTCCTTGTTAAAGATTCGCACCAACCATCTTTTCTCTGGAACTTCGGTGAGTATGTACTCCTCCTCATCACTGCATTTGTCATTTTATAATATATGCATTTCTGATATTTTTTATTATAACTTTGATGCTCCCGGATTGTCAATAGTTTTTTTCGTACTTTACTCAAACGCCTTTACTCAAACATTTGAGCTGCATTCTGAAGTTCTGTTATTATTTCAATATGCTGCGGGCACTGAGCCTCACAAGCTCCGCATTGCAGGCAATCCGATGCCTTACTGCAGCCGCCTGTTACAAAGCCATATTCATTTTTTGCATCTTCCAGATTTTTAAAGGTAGCATTTTTGTTCATTGCCTTGAAGATTTCCGGAATCGGAATCTGCTGTGGACAGACTTCCATACAATACTGGCAGTTTGTACATGGAATAAGCGGCATATTTTTAAGCTTGTCAGTAACATCATCAATGACCTTCTGATCTTCATCTGTGATTTTTTCAAACTCTGCCATGAAGCTTAAATTATCTTCCATCTGTTCCATATTTGACATTCCGCTTAAAACTGTGATGACGCCTTCCAGGGAGGCCGCAAAACGCAGTGCCCAGGATGCAACGGAATGATCCGGCCTTGCTTTTTTAAATATTTCATCCAGTTCAGGTGTCAATGCTGCCAGTGTTCCGCCTTTAACCGGCTCCATAATGATTACCGGCTTGTTATGTTTTCTTGCCACATCATAACATTTCTTTGCCTGTATAATGCTGTCATCCCAATCACAATAATTAATCTGAAGCTGTACAAATTCTGCATCCGGATGTTTTTGCAGTATTTCATCCAGACAGTCAGCTGTATCATGGAAAGAAAATCCATAATGTTTAATCAGACCTTTTTCTTTTTGTTCTTTCATAAATTCCCAGGTGTCATATTCATCGTACTTTAATGCCTTATTCCGGTCAATTGCATGCAGCAGATAGAAATCAAAATAGCCTGCACCGGTACGTTCTAACTGGGTGTTAAAGATTTTAGCCACATCTTCTTTTGCATTTACCAGCCAAACGGGAAGCTTTGTAGCGAGCTGGTAGCTGTCCCTGGGGTATCTGCTGGTTAACGAAGCTTTAACTGCTTCCTCGGAATGTCCATCCAGATATGGATACGCTGTATCAAAATATGTAAATCCTTTTTCCATATACAGGTCTACCATTTTTTTCGTCTGCTCCACATCAATGGTGTTATCCTCCAGCATTGGAAGACGCATCATTCCAAACCCCAATTTTTTAATCTCTGATCCTAAAAATTTCTCACTCATTACGGAATCCTCCTATTTTATATTAGATCTACAGTTTCCTCATTTTGTATCCCCACAGGTGCACCGGTATATTTCATTTAACGGCACCCCATGCTGCGTTGCCAGTTTCTTTGCACTTTCATACTCCGGGTATATTCTTTCTTCAGTACCGACTGCAGCTATTTTTACTTCCAGCTCCCCATATTTTGTATGAAGTACATCTTTTTTCCTTGGCAAAACAGTGCGGTTCTCCAATCTTTTGCGCAAACCAATCGTTGTAGTATGCCTAAAGATTAATTCTTCCATTTTTCTCATATCAACCGGTGTACAAATTACAGTCATTCGGTATGCCGGCCTGTTTTTCTTCATAAATATTGGTGTAAAAAACACATCCAATGCCCCCTGTTCAAAAAGCCGCTCCATGACGTACCCCAGGTGTTCTCCGGTGCAGTCATCCAGATTGGTTTCCAGAACCATTACCGGATCCTCTTTATCCGTAAAATCCACGTCTGATTCCACATATTCGCCCAGGCTGACTTTAAGAAGATTGGGAATCTCTAAATCTTTCGTCCCCGCACCCCATCCGATCTTTCGGACGTTCATTTCTGGCATATTACCATAAGAAGATGCCAGTTCTGCGATGATTGCAGCACCGGTAGGTGTTACCAATTCTGTTTCAATGTCTATCTGTCTGGTTACCGCACCACTGTCTGCAAAAATCTCAGAAACAGCCGGTACCGGAACCGCCAGTTTTCCATGCTGGCACTTCACAAATCCTCTGCCGTCCTGAATTACAGAAGCACACACCATATCCGGGCGGAGCATATCCATTAAAATTGCGGTTCCAACAATGTCCACTATAGAATCCACTGCCCCTACTTCGTGAAAATGCACTTCTTCCAGTTTCCTGTTATGTACTTTTCCTTCCGCCTTTGCCACACGCAGAAAAATACGCTTTGCCAGATCCTTTGCTCCTGGCGCAATCCCGCTTGCATCAATTATGCGGTTAATGTCTGTTAAGTTTCGATGTTCATGAAAATGCTCCTTGGAATCATGGTGATGTTCATGAGGTATTTGATGTAAATGTTCTCCATGGCTCTCATATTCTAAATGACGGGTATGCTCTCCATGATGATTATGTCCTTCAAAGTGTTCGCGTTCTCCATCATGGTTATCCGCTCCATAGGATTTATGCTCTCCAGCATGATGATGCACTCCATGGTGTTCGCGTCCTCCATCATGTTCTTCTTCACCATAACATCCATCCGCCAGATGTACTTTCACATAATTACCTGTAATCCCGTTTTTTACCGCTTTATCGAAACTGATCTTATATCCGTCCACATGTAACTTTTCCAATTCATTCAGAAAAGTCTGCCGGTCCAGCCCCAGATCCAGCAGTGCTCCAAGAGTCATATCTCCGCTAATTCCTGAAAAACAGTCGAAGAACAATATTTTTTTCTTCTGCATTTATTCTTTTCCTCCCAGACTATTTATACTGTGTGCCATATAGCCTGCTCCGAAACCATTATCTATATTAACCACGCTGATTCCGCTGGCACAGCTGTTCAGCATCGCCAGCAGAGGCGCAACACCGCCGAAGTTTGCTCCGTATCCCACAGACGTAGGCACCGCAATAACAGGTTTATCCGTCAATCCACCCACAACAGAAGCAAGCGCCCCTTCCATTCCGGCAACTGCGATTACCACATTCGCTCTGGTTATCACGTCCAGTTTTGACAAAAGCCTGTGTATCCCTGCGACGCCCACATCGTAGATTTCTTCTACGTGGTTTCCCAGAAAACGTGCTGTAATGGCAGCCTCCCTGGCAACCGGCAGATCAGATGTTCCTGCACATGCCACTGCCACAATCCCTTTATTCATAGCTACAGGTTCCCGATTATACTGGATAATCCGGGCATCTGCTTCATATTCTATTTCCGGGCATATCTTTTTAACTGCCTCATATTTTTCTGCAGAACATCTCGTGCCAAGTATGTTCATAACCTGATGTGAAATCATATTTTCCACGATTCCAGCAACCTGTTCCCTGGTTTTTCCTTCACAGTAGATCACCTCGGAAACACCCGTCCTGATCTTTCTCTGATAATCAATCATCGCATATCCCAGGTCATCAAAAGTTTCTGCTTTCATCCTATTTTCTGCTTCGGCAACAGAAATTTCATGAGCATTTAACTTTTCTAATATTTCTTTTACTTCCACGTCTCCACCAACTTTCCACTCACATGTATCCGAAACATTCCCTCGCAGCTTTTCTAAGCTATTCGAATAAATTTTTTATGCTTTTTGTTATACATCAAAACTTCCGCTGCGGAAGCCTTCCAAATCCAAAGTGACATAATCAAATCCACACGCCTTAACTTTGCTTACAAAGTCCGTATTTTCCAAAAGACATTGAAAATCCTCTTTTCCAACCTCAACCCGGGCAATTCTGTCGTGTACCCGAATCCTGCCAGAAAAAATACCAAGTTCCTTCAGACAGCGTTCCGCATCCTCTGCCTGTTTTAATTTTTCAGGAGTCAATCGGGTTCCATAGGGAAAACGTGATGCCAGACAAGCATTAGAGGGTTTATTCCAGGTAATAATCCCAAGTTCCCTGCTCGCATTCCTGATATCCTGTTTAGAAAATCCACACTCATATAAAAGTGAACAGATTCCCAGTTCTTCGGCAGCAGCAGCCCCCGGGCGGTATACCTTTGCATCATCCAGATTCTTTCCATCCAACACTACTTCATAACCATGTGTTTTTGCCGTTTCCATAATTTTTGACATTAAATTCTTTTTGCAAAAATAGCACCTTTTCTTATCGTTACCGGCAAATTCAGGCACTGTGAAAACATCCATAGCAAGAATTTCATACTGCACATCCCTGTCTTCCAGCAGTTGAACCGCTTCTTCATAATCCCCTTGTGCAAGCATGGCTCCGCTGCACAATACTGCAAGGACATTATTTTTTCCCAGGGTTTCTCTGGCTACTGACACCAGAAAATTAGAGTCTACGCCTCCGGAATATGCAATTGCCACTTTATTTAGTTCTATCAGCCTATTCTTCAATAATTCAAGTTTATCCATGTATGCAGTATGCCTTTCTTCTTTTTCCTATGTTTATACAAGTGCTCTATCGTTTCTGGATAGAGCACAAGTCTGTTTTTCTATAGATTAGCACTTAAAGTCTGCTTTAAGTCAAGTACTTTTTCATCTGAACTCTCATTTAAACTTTCCTTAGAACTTTCGTTGGACCTTTACTTCTATACTGTCCCTGCCATTCTTTTCATTATCTCGATCTGTCCCGCTGCAAATAACGCATTTTCTTTTGCCTCCTGCAAAGATGTAAGGAGTTTATCACATGCAGTTATGATATCATCATCCTGCTTTGGGGTATTAATGATTTCCCGGATATTTGTCCCCGGATCTATTGACAGCGCATTTAGCATTCTTAATATAGAAGAAAGGGAATAATTGGCACAGCGGAGAGAACGGATTATTTTTAGACGCTGCAAATCATCTGCCGAGTATACACGATATCCATTTTTCAGCCGTTTAACGGTAAAAAGTCCATTTAGTTCCCAATTTCGCAAAGTATCAATCGTAACATGAAGATAATGTGCCGTGTCCTTTCTTGTTAACAAAAAATCCTTGTTATTCGGTTCCGTTTCCATACTGGATAATAACTTATGGGTAATCTGAATTGCTTCTTCGGCATTACTGATCTCTATTTCCACCTGGTCTATATAGTGACGGGTTAATTCCTCCGCTTTCTCATAATCACCAGCCGCGGAAGTTTTTATTATGTCAACCGCCTTTTTACGTAAACCATTCTGCAGCATCTCCGTCTGAAGCGCAGCTCTGGCTAATTTGAACTGCTCCACATGCAGATCCGTAAACACACGGTAACCATTGCTTAATCTTTCCGGTTGTGGAATCAGTCTGCATTTCTCGTATAGGCGCACAGTATTTACATGTATATCAAACATTCTGGCGATATCCGCAGTCTTGTATGTGTTCATTTTCCTACACCTCCATTCTATTTCTTCATATTACGGCTGATTCCTTCAGCAAGCAAATACATTTATTCCCGCGGGCAACGAGCCAAACGGACACGCTGGCGCGTTCATTTGGCGACTGCCGGCTTTCGGCTTTCGGCTTTCTAGTGTAAAGGAGAGCGTACCGAAACGCAAGCTTCATAGCTAACAGCTCATAATTGTGCCAAAACGCTCCCGGTAGCGGAAACCGGATGCTTCTTTACCTCCTCCGGCGTTCCCTGAGCAACAATCTGTCCGCCATAACTACCTCCCTCCGGACCAAGATCCAGCACCCAGTCGGAAGATCGGATCACCTGGGGATTATGTTCTGCTGCAATCACGCTGCCGCCCATTTGAACCAGCTTTCTGAATACTTCGATCAAACGCTCCGTATCCTGAGGATGTAGTCCGCAGGTGGGTTCGTCAAACAGATATAATATCAGTCCGCCTGTCTGTTTGCACAATTCTTTTGCCAGTTTTAACCGCTGGGCTTCACCGCCGGAAAGCGTCACTGCAGATTGTCCCAGTCCAAGATAACCAAGTCCAACTTCCTGGAGAACTTTTAGCTTTTTCAATATATCATTTTCCTGTTCAAACAATACCGCAGCCTCATCAATACTCAGCTCCAGCACCTCAGCAATATTATACCCTTTGTATCTTACATTTAAAACGGGTTTTTGATACCTTTTCCCTCTGCAAACCGGGCAGACCACTTCCACATCCGGCAGAAAATTCATGGATACTGACAGCTTTCCGGCACCTTGACAATGTTCGCACCGCCCACCTGGAACATTATAGGAAAAGTGTTTTGCCTGTAATCCCATGTTTTCTTTCCTAGCAATACCGGCATACAAATTCCTTATGTCAGAAAAAATATCCGTATAAGTCGCCGCATTGGAACGGGGAGATCTTCCGATGGATGTCTGATTAATCGTAATCACATCGTCTAAATGTTCAAAACCGCTGACATTCCCACAATGCATACTTCCGGGCTGGTGGAAATAAGCATCTGCTGCTTCTGCCACTTCCCCGAATACCAGACTGGACTTACCTGCACCTGATACGCCTGTCACGGTAATAAACTTCCCCAATGGGATTTCTGTGCACAAGTCTTTCAGATTATTTGTATTTGCATGTCGGATCACCAGACTTTTTCCGTTGCCGTCAGACTTCAGATATTTTCCGGTAAATCCTTTTCCGCTTAAGTATTTACCGGTAATCGATTCCGGACAATTAATTATATCCGATACCTTTCCGGCCGCAACAATCCGGCCTCCGTCTCTTCCGGCCCCCGGTCCAAAGTCGATGATATAATCTGCCGCCTGTATGATCTTAAGGTTATGTTCAATAACAATCACCGTATTGCCCATATCCCTCAGCCGAATTAAAACATCAATAATTTTAGAAGTATCCCTGTTGTGAAGCCCCGTGGATGGCTCATCCAATACATAAAGTACCCCCGTCAGGCTGCTTCCCAGGACAGAAGCGAGCTTAATTCTCTGGGCCTCCCCAGCCGAGAGGGATACGCCGGGCTGGTCCAGTGTCAGATATCCCGCCCCTGCCTCAATGATACGTTTTATGCGGCGCTCCAGATTATCCAATACCTGCCCCACAACCCCTCTGGCATCCGGTGTAAGTTTACATTCAAGCTCATTGAGCCAGTCCAATACATCCGTAAGGGGCATGGAAAGTGCCTCCTTAATATTCACACCGGCAACCCGGACATCCAGTATGTCTTTTCTAAAACGAATACCTCCGCACTCCGGACACTCCTGCTGTATCAAATACTTTTCAAAGCGCTGCTTTGCACTATAGGAGCTCTTTTCCTCATAGCGGCGCATCATATTCGTAATGACCCCCTCATATCGCCCCTCCGGGACTGTTTTCGGCGGTTTTTTGTCAGGAAAATGCCGGGTAAATTCTTTACTCAGGGCACCGTAAAGCAACAAATCCATTGCCGGCTCACAATAATCTGAAATTGGTGCTGAGAGGTCAAACTCAAATCCATAATATCTTGCTGCATTGGCAATGGATGCCCCGTACCGGTCAATATATACCTGATCCCATCCATGGATGGCAAACTCTTTTATACTCTTTGTTTTATTAATTAGAAGTTGTATATCGGGTATGCTTGCCACGCCCATGCCTTTGCAGGCGGGACATGCTCCGGAGGGCTTATTAAATGAAAAATGGCTCGCCGTAAGCTCTGTGATATTTTTGCCGCAATGGGGGCAAGACATCATCTGCTCATACATCTCTGCTGCATCTTCCCCCTGATCCGGAAGTTCTGCATAGATATCTCCCGTCTCTTTTCCAAAATCCGGCACTACCATTTTGCCGCAGTGTTTACAATGCCTTTCACCTATTTTAGAAAACAGCACCCTGAGATAAGGGGAAATCTCTGTAACCGTGCCCACCGTGGAACGGGGATTGCGATTGGTATTTTTCTGATTGATGGAAATAGCCGGGGATAGGCCTTGGATATCGTCTACCATGGGTTTGGAACCGATCTCCATTGTCATGCCCATAGACTCCATATATTGTCTTTGGCATTCCCGCTGAAGGGTCTCCATCGCCAGCGTAGATTTTCCGCTGCCGGACAGCCCTGTAAACACAATCAGCTTATTTTTAGGAATCTCCACGCTGATATTTTTTAAATTATTCTGACGCGCACCTTTGATTCTGATATTCATATTAATTGTTCTCCTTTCACAGACACTCATTGATTGCTCGGGTCATACTTTTTATAACATATTAGAAAACTCTGGTGTCATAGTGTAGGGTTTTAAAACCAAATAGGCAGTGCTGTCAGTTTGATTCCCGTGGGCAGTCGCCAAACGGACACTCTGGCGGGTCCATTTGGCGACTGCCGCGAAGGTTGCTGAACGTCCAGTGGACATTCGTTCAGCAACAACCGGATCGGAGCGGAGAACAAAAACAACGTTGCTTGCAGTGGAGTTTTTGACTTCTGGCAGAATGCGGCACAACAGCCTGCAAGGTTTCCCCGTCAGGCTGTCTCTTATACTTATTTGGTTAATTACACATCTGTTTCAGAATGAATTTCTTACCCTCAGGCAGTGAAATATCTTCCTTTAAATCATATACTACATTGCTGATTACATACTCCCCGTCATTTACATAGACCTCCACTAAATTCCGGTCAACAAGAATATTCAGCCGGGCATTCTCTCTTAGTTCCGGGGTTTCAAAGGAAAGCCTGCAGTTTGTGATTCCCTCGTAAACTTTTTCCCGGTTTGTACCGATTTTATTTCCCTTTCTGTAAATCTCATAACCGCCCAGAGATAGTGACTCCCCATCATCCAGCGCAATCTTTAACTGGTATGGTTTTCCCGCTTCCAGTTCTTCAACCCGGGATATTTCCTTTGTAAATGCTTTTTCCACATTTGGATGCATCCGATAATAGATGTGGTGGTCTCTGAGTTCTGCTACCCGGGGCGTGCACATCATTCCGATCCAGGGCTTTTCATCCGAAACCGGTCTGGGCATTCTCATCCATCCGACGACAACTCTGCGCCCTTCTTCGTCTAGCGTACTCTGAGGTGCATAGAGATCCAGCCCATAGTCTGCAAACTGATACGTTTCTGCCATTTTCAGGGTTCCTGTCTGTTCGTCAAATTCTGCTTCTGCACATATGGCATGGTTCTGTTCCTTATCACCATCCTTTAAAAATCCCATGGGAGACAGACAAACCACCCAGCCCTCTTCGGTCTGATACAGATCCGGACATTCCCACATCCAGCCAAAAGAAGGATCTTCCGATTCGTAACTGTTCAGATATTCCCAGTTTTCTTTGTCACTGCTTCTGTAAAACAGCAGAATTCCTTTTTTCTCGTCCAGTGTACTTCCAAGAACCATATAGTAATAATCTCCGCTTTTCCATACCTTAGGATCCCTTGTATGTGTACGATGCCCAAGGGAAGCATCCACAATGGGAGGAATTATCAGCTTTTTATCTTTGAAATTGTCAAAGTGAATCCCATCATTGGATGTGATCATCATCTGGGAAGACTCAAATTGTTCATTCACACAGTGATGGATATCCTCCTTTGTAATCTCTTCATAACGCACACCGGTGTAATAAATATAAAGCTTTCCATTCTCCTGCACCGCACTTCCGGAAAAGCATCCATTTTTATCCCAGTATTTACTTGGGTAAAGGGCAATCTCCTGATGTGTCCAGTTCACCAGGTCTGAACTAATTGCATGGCCCCAGTGCATGGTTGCCCATGCCGGCGCATAAGGAAAGTACTGGTAAAACAAATGATATTTTCCTTTATAATAGATAAAACCATTGGGATCATTGATCCAGTTCCCCGGTGCCCTCAAGTGTAATTGATGTTCCGTCATAGAAACCTCCCTGATTCATATTAATATTTTTCTTCTGTCTGTTTATCAAAGAAATGAAATTTTGTAGGTTCCAGTACAAAGGAAATCTTTTCTCCGATACTGCTGACCTCATATTTAGAAACCCGTGCAACAGTGGTTATTCCGCCAAAACTGAAATAAAGATTATTTTCATTACCCATGACTTCTTTATTTTCTACGACAGCAGTCTGTATATCCGATTTGTAGATCTCCAGATTGTGCGGATCCAGTTTAATATCCTCACCGCGGATCCCCAGAATCATATCGCCCTGCTTTCCGTTCAATTTTTTTAAAACACCCTCCGGGAGCGTGATCTTCTTTTTATCACCTTTGAATTCCACTATATTCCCGTTTACAAGCACTTCATAGAAATTCATCTGAGGAGATCCGATGAAGCCCGCTACAAATTTATTCACGGGGTGCTCATATAATTCCATTGGAGCACCTACCTGCTGGATAACACCGTCCTTCATGATTACAATACGGTCCGCCATGGTCATCGCTTCGATTTGATCATGGGTTACATAAATGGTGGTCGTGCCCAGCGTGCGGTGAAGCTTGCTGATTTCATTTCGCATACTCACGCGCAGCTTGGCATCCAGGTTGGATAGCGGCTCATCCATAAGAAATACTTTCTGATTCTTCACAATCGCCCTGCCCAATGCAACCCTCTGCCGCTGGCCGCCGGAAAGATTCTTCGGTTTTCGGTACCGGTACTCTTCCAGTCCCAGTATATCAATTGCCCAGTCTACTTTTCTTTTGATTTCATCGGATGGCACTTTCATATTCTTTAAACCGTACCCGATATTTTTCTCCACGGTCATATGGGGATAAAGAGCATAATTCTGAAATACCATGGCAATTCCCCGGTCTCTTGGCGCTGTTTCATTTACCTTTTTTCCATCGATAAACAATTCTCCCTGTGAGATATCTTCAAATCCCGCAATCATACGCAGTGTTGTGGACTTTCCGCAGCCGGACGGTCCCACAAATGCAATAAATTCCTTCTCTTTAATTTCCAAATTAAAATTGGAAACCGCATTCTTATCCGTATTTGCATATTTTTTATTTATATTTTTTAATTCAATAAAGCTCATACTATCATCCTTCCTTCGTGCCTGTGTGTGTAACTCCTTCTACAATCTGTTTGGAGAAACAGGAATATATAATAATGACCGGTATCGTAATCAGGGTGATGACTGCCAGAGTCTGCCCCATGGTTGTATTTTCATTGGCTGTGATGGAATTTAATCCGATCTGTGCCGTAAGCAGATCACTGGAAGTGAATACCAGGGACGGCCAGAGATAGTCATTCCAAACGTTCAGAAACGTAAAAACACTGACTGTAGCCACAACTGTTTTCGACATGGGAAGAACCATCGTAAAGAAATACTTCACCGGACTGCAGAAATCAAGCTGTGCCGCTTCATAAACGTCATCCGGCAGGCTTAAAAAAACCTGGCGGAACAGAAAAATATTGAATGGGTTTACGATCATAGGCAGAATATAACCAATCACCGTATTCAGCAGCCCCGTTTTTGCGATTATCAAAAAGTGTATGGTAATAATCGTCTCTGTCGGAATAATCATCAGCATCATTATAACCAGCACCCATCGCTCCCGGAAGGGAAAATCTATTTTCGCAAGGGCATATCCTGCCAGGCCGTTTACAATAATTCCCAGTACGATGAGAACCGCAGCGTAAAACAGCGTGTTTCCCATATAGCGCAGAAAAGAAGTATTGGTGATAATGGATATATAGTTGTCAAAAAAGCTGCTGCCTGGTGCCGGCGGAATAAACGCAGACATGGCATTCATATCCGCTGCAATGGCAGCATCCGGTTTAAATGAATTTGCCAGCATCCAGACCACCGGAAATAAGAAGAAGACTGATAAAATAAGCATCAGGATAACCAGTAACCAATTAATTGATTTTTGTTTTTTTGTTAACATGTTTCTCCTCCTTATCTCTCGTTAAGATCGTCTGCACAATGGTCAGTATGACCACAAATATCACAAACACAATTGCCATGGTTGAAGCAAGTCCCATTTCCCAGTTCACCGTACCGGTTTCATAGATATCGTAAACCAGCGTATAAGTAGAGTGGGAAGGCCCGCCTCCTGTCATAACCATCGGCTGGACAATCATTTTAAAAGCACCGATGGTGATAGTGATAAATACAAATATACAAATGGGCTTTAATTCCGGCAGGGTAATATCCCTGAATTTCTGCCATCCGCTGGCATGATCCATTTCAGCCGCTTCGTAAAGTCCCGGATTAATCGCCTGCAGCCCGCCCAGAAAAATAATCATCTGATATCCCACACCCTGCCAGATACTCATAAATGCAATAGACGGAAGTGCCTGTTTATCGCTGTAAATAAAAGGCTGTGCGGATAGGCCCAAGTTCACCAGTATCGTATTAAGAATTCCCTCCGGATTATAGATCTGCATCCACAAAGTGGAAACAACCGCAAGGGACATGACAACAGGTATAAAAAATGCTACTTTAAAATACTTTTTACAATGGGTTACTTTGTTAATCAGAAGCGCCAGAATAAGCGCTCCGCCTCCCTGCAGCGGCACAATTATAAATACAAACTTCACGGTATTTACGAAAGCCTTTACAAACAGTTCATCCTTAAAGATCGTAAGATAGTTTTCCAGTCCCACAAAATGAGTAAGATCCGGATTCAAAGCAAAATAATCCGTAAAGCTGAAAACCAGTGTCAACAGCATGGGGAGAAACAAAAAGATCGTTAGCAGTACCAATGCCGGACCAAAAAATGCCATTCCTAACATCGAATTAGATTTTTTTCTTTTCATCATTCTCTTGTATAACGCTTTAATTTGGCGTCAATCCTTTCTATAGATTTATCCAGTTCTCCTCTGGCATCTTTTCCATTCAGCGCTGCCCCTTCCAGGACCTGTTGAAAAGAAGTACTAACCTGTGGATATACCGGCGTTTTGGGTCTTGGATGTCCATATTTATTCAACTGCTCATACAGCGCCTTATAATTCTCATCTTCCGAAAAAAGAGATATCTGGTCAAATGCCCCATAAGTGGACGGCAGCCCTTTTGTCTGTTCATGAAGGATTATGCCGCTTTCCACCCCGCTCATCCATTTTACCAGTTCTGTAGCACCTTCCAGATTATGGGTAGAAGCTGATGCTGCATATGCCCAGGAACCTGTAGGCGTATACCTTCCCCCATCCCAGTTTTCTCCCACAATATAAGGTGCCACTCCCAGTTTGATATCCGGATAGTTCTCATAGACCGTGTTCACTTCCCATGCCCCGTCAAACTTAAATGCCGCACGACCTGTTTCAAACAGTTTATCAATGGGGGTTTTAGACATGTAGTCATTCTCCACTAGCCCACGGAAGAAATTCACTGCTTCTACATTCGCATCAGAATTGAATATGCCATCCACACTCAGACCGTCCCCACTCACAAAGTCTCCTCCATTTGCCCAAAAGAAAGGAGCATAATAATAAATGCTTGCTTCTCCAACGGGGAATGTCATATCCAGACAGTACCCGTTCTTTTCTTTCATGACCGGATCAAGTTTTTTACAAATGTCCAAAAACTCATCCCAGGTCCAGGGATCATCCCCGGAAGGAATATCAATTCCGGCATTTTCCAGAATATCCTTGTTGTAATACAGCCCTACACTGGATTCCATTGCGCCCAGCGTATACAGCTCATCGTTATAGGTTCCCTGCTCAAGTATAGAATCCAGATAGACTGCCCTTTCCTCTTCCCGAAGCTTGGACAATGGCTGGATTATGCCGTTTGCAGCATAAGCCGCTACATTGGGACCATCCACCGTAAGCACATCCGGCAGCCCTCCGGACATCACAGATGCATTTACCTTATCGGAATATCCGCCTCCACTGTCATTTCTGGGAATGAACTCAATATCTGCAAAATATTTGCCGTCATACTTTTCATTAAATCTTCTCACTGACTCTGCATAGGCATCTCCTTCGGGAGTATCCTCAATTGTATGTACCCATATGGAAAGGTAACTCTCTCCTTCCTCATATCCGGCAATATCGCCTGGCTTTAT
The DNA here is from genome assembly GCA_018365455.1 of Clostridiales bacterium. GTDB lineage: Bacteria > Bacillota > Clostridia > Lachnospirales > Lachnospiraceae > Robinsoniella. The sequence goes on along the minus strand of JAGZJZ010000005.1, from coordinate 3,356 downwards.
CTCTTTTTGCCCGCACCCTGCCAGGCAGCTGGCGGCAAGGAAAAATACTGCCGCATATTTCCATGACTTTCTCATGCGCTCCTCCTTTACTTCACAAACCATTGTTTTGTAACCGGTAATGTTACCGGTTAAGTTACCGGTTACTTTATCTGTTTTAAGAGTATCACAACTCCATATTAGCGTCAATTCCTTTTTCCATTTTTGTGAATACTGTCTTGAATTGTCAGTATTATTTTGTAAGATATTCACAAAAATAACCGGTTACTTTCATCCATTGCTAATTTGACATTGCCTCAGGAAGGTATTTTTGTTATACTTTTGCCAGGGCGTGTTTGGAAATTGCTTTCTGACAGCTGCGCGTTCCGGTTCGCGGGAGATTTGCCCCGGATAATGGGCGCATAGCGGGCTATGTAACCTGAATGTGCCAAATTTCTATCAGAAACATGTACCGACAAAGGAGCTGCTATGGGTAAAAAAAATAAAGTAACTTTTCATGATATTGCAGTTTATACAAACTTTTCAAAAACAACCATTTCCAGGTATTTTAATAACCCGGACTCTCTGACAGAAGAGAACCAGAAAATAATTGCAGATGCTCTGGTGGCTCTTGATTATAAAGAAAATAAAGTTGCCCGGATACTGGCAAGCGGAAGTACTGAGTTTGTAGGCATAATTATCCCAAACCTGTATCTGCACTACTATTCGGAAATGCTGAATCAGATTCTCTCTTCTTATCAGGAATACGGCTATAAGTTCCTGGTGTTTGTAGGCAATGATGATGCGGAAGTGGAACGTAATTACATCAAAGAATTGATGGCGTACCAGATTGAAGGCCTGATTGTCTTAAGCCACACCATTCCCTCAAAAGAGCTGGCGGATTACCGCATCCCGATTGTTGCTATCGAACGGGAAGATAAGTATATTTCCAGCATTAACACGGATAACTATATGGGCGCTGTCCAGGCTACCAGCCTCCTGATTAAAAATCAATGCAGTGTCTTAATTCATATCAACAATGATGTGCCCTGTTATACACCAGCGTACGGGCGGATTAAAGGATTTCAGGATATATGCGGGGAAGAGAATATCCCGTTTGAAGTAATTTACTGCGATCTGGGATCAACTTTTGAAGCCAGCAATCAGAAGTTGACAGAGATTTATGAAGACCTAGAGAAACGGTATCCCAATCAAAAAAAGGGCATCTTTATGCCCAACGATACCCATGCCAATGTGCTGCTCAATATTATCATTCGCCAGAAAGGCTCTCTGGGCAGCGATTACCGGATTGTAGGATTTGATGATTCTCCGATTTCCAAAGAAGCGATTATCCCTATCACAACAGTAGGCCAGCAGATCAGTCTGCTGGCCCAGGAAGCGGTAAAACTGCTGGTTTCCCAGATGTCCGAGCGCAAAAAACGACGACCTAACATTTCTTCAGAACCGGTTCATAAAAAAATACCTCCGGTACTTGTGCGTAGAGATACTACCGATCATTAGTACTTTTGTTCCATACCTATACCCCTGCATACCGCAGACGAGTCTGCGGTACTGCTTCAATAGAAAGTATGGAACGCTTTTTGTTCCATATTTATACCCCTGCATACCGCAGACAGGTCTGCGGTACTGCTTCAATCAGAAAGTATGGAACGCTTTCTGTTCCATACTTATACCCCTGCATACCGCAGACGAGTCTGCGGTACTGCTTCAATCAGAAAGTATGGAATGCTTTCTGTTCCATACTTATTTCATCGCTTCACTTACCACAGCTGCTTCTGCCTGCGCCCGCTGTATATCATCCGCCTTGTCCAATCCCTCTACTGTGATATTGCGGTTTACCTTGGCATCGTAGGTATCGGCTCTCATGATTTCACCCAGGTCAATGCCAACTGTCTCTTTCATGGATTCAAAAAGCTTTGCCATAACTGCGGGAACATTTCCGGCAACCGGGTCAATTCCACTGCCTTCGCCTCCACCAATGATTGTGATCTTGTCAATCTGGCTCAGGGGTTCTGCAATTTTACCTGCAATTTCAGGAAGCACCTGGATCAGCATCTGTGCCATAGCCGCATTGTTATATTTCTGATAAGCCTCTGCACGTTTTTCCATGGCTTCCGCTTCTGCAAGCCCTTTTGCCCGGATTGCCTCTGCCTCTGCTTCTCCAACCCTTTGAATACCCTGGGCTTCCTGCTCCCTGGAATAACGGTCAGCTTCAGCCTTTGACTTTTGCGCTTCTGCTTCCTTTTGCACCTCGAACTTCTTTGCTTCTGCTTCTTTTTGACGTTCAAACAATTCGGCTTCTGCTTTCTGCTGGCGTTCGTATCTGTCCGCCTCCGCCTTTTTCCTGATCTGTGCATCCAGGGACTGTTCCATTACCTCTGCTTCTTTTTGTTTTAATAGAATCACTTTTTCTTCTTTTGCAATATCTGCATCGGCTGCCGTTACACCAATTGTTTTCCTCTGCTGCTCTTTTTGAATCTCATAAGCGGCATCCGCTTCTGCACGTTTTGTATCCGCATTTTTCTGCAGCGCTGATTTCTGTATGTCAAGTTCATTATTTTTAATGGCAATTTCACGGTCTGAATTAATTTTTGCATCATTTGCCTGTTTGTCTGCTTCCGCTTTCGCAACCGCTATTTCTTTTTCAGCCTCTGCTTTTGCTATCGCAGCTTTTTTCTTGATCTGGGAAATATTATCTATACCAAGATCATCAATAACTCCATTATTATCCGTGAAATTCTGTACGTTAAAGCTTACGATGTCAAGCCCCATGGCTGCCAGATCAGGCTCTGCATTTTCTTTGACCAGATTCGCAAACTTCTGTCTGTCACCCACCATTTCCTCAAGCCTCATTCTGCCTACAATCTCACGCATATTACCTTCCAGAACTTCTCTTGCTACCTGTGCTATGTACTGGGTATTCTGATTCAGGAAGTTTTCAGCCGCCAGTCCCAGCCGCTGATTTTCGCTGCTTATTTTAACGTTTACCGCTGCATCTACCTGAATATTAATGTAGTCTGCGGTAGGAACAGAACTGGAAGTCTTCACATCGATTGGAATCAGTTTTAAGCTTAATTTATCAAGTCTCTCCAATACGGGAATCTTAATACTGGCTTTACCAATAATAATCTTTTTCCGAAGTCCGGAAATAATAAATGCGGTATCCGGCGGAGCCTTTACATATCCGGTTACCAGTATTAAAATAATTAAAATCAATACCACAGCCACCACGATGAAAATCCCAATGTTATCCATAATCATATTCATATTTTTTATCATTCCTTTCGCTTCGCTCAGGCACAAACAAGTAATGAAAAGTGTTGTGTCCCTCCTGTTTTTGATTTAAAATGTTGTTATGG